>NZ_BAAHBR010000007.1:61533-72524 GCF_054776575.1 Spirosoma humi | reverse complement strand
GTCGTGGGCACCTCATTAAACGTTTACCCTGCCGCCGGGCTTGTCTATGTGGTTCGGGACGGGGTTCCCGTCTATGTGGTGGACCCTACCATTCCCGACATGCACAAGAAAGACAACGTTACCTTTATCGTCGAACCTGCTACCATCGGCCTTACTCAACTGGCCGATAACCTGTTAGCCGAAGCAGACAAGGTGTGATTGGATGTCAGGGGTAGTAAATACGCTATGCCAGTCGGCGCCTGACTTTCTTAAACCGATAGAAGAATTGCCTGATTAATTGGCTGAACGGTGATTTGGCTGGTGCTGTGCCAGCACAGCAGTGGGCATTGGCAGCGATTTTTTGAGTACATATTGCGCCAACACCGGAAAGTGGTCGGAGAAGGAAATACCGGATAAAGTTCGACAGGTTTTTATATGCCAGTCGGCGCTGAAAAACTGCTGGTCTATGCGCACACAATACGGATGCCGGTTAAGGGTGAAACCCAGCCCCTGGCCAGCCTCCTCAAAAGCATTTCTGAAATTCTGGCTGAGTTTTCCGTACGAGTAACTGATGGGCGTTTCGTTAAAATCACCACAAATAATAACCGGATATCGACTGCCTGCCACGTAAGACTCCACCTCCTGAAGCTGTTCATTTCGGTTAGCAAAGCCTTCTTTCATCCGCTGAAATATATCGATCAATTCAAGCGAAAAACGGCCTAAATGTCCCGCTTTCAGGGCATTCAGGGCCTGGTCGGTTCGCACGCCCATCGACCACAAATGCACGTTGACGACCCGAATGGTATCAGCGCCGTACGCAATATCGGCGCATAAAAACCCATTGATATTTGGGGCCTTGGCCCGATTCCAGATTCGGCTGTACTGGTTCACGATCGGGTATTTAGACAACAAGGCCAGCCCTATCTCCCGATCTTTGTCAAAGCAGGTCAGTTTCTGAAGCTTGGCCGTGTAGTGGCGCTCAATCTGAGAATTTGGCGAATACTCCTGAAAACAGGCGATGTCCGCCTGCAACAGCGAGGCATCCAGTTCGTTTTTACCCGTTGCCGGAAACGTTTCACTGTTGAAACTCAAGACATTCAGCGTTTGTGCCTGGCTCATATCGGTATACCCCTCCCGGATACCCACCAGTCTTTTCACCACGACAAACGAGAACAAAACCCAGATTATACCCGCGGTAGCAATCATCTTCTGCTGCTTGCAGAACAGGTAGATACAGGCCGCTAACCCGCAGGGAATGGCTAGCGGCAAACTCATCATAATAAATCCAGACAGCCAGTGATTTACGACCGGGTAGTAGCAGAAAGCCACGGATACAAAAAAATAGCTGAGCGTCGTATAGGCGATCGGAAAGCGACGATATCGAGCAACCAACACCCTTCTTTCACCGTTCAGCGTGGCCAGCAAAGGCTGTAGGGCCAGTAATAGATGAGTCTGGATTTTTTTATAAGTTGGCATTGCCTGAATGGTTAAGGTAAACTACTTCACTACAAAACGGCTATCGCCGATCTGGAAGCCTTCCGCATACAACTCTACCGTGTATGTGCCTGGTTTGTAGGCGCTATCCCGGCGAAAAAGAATAGCTGCCCGTTGGTCTTCGCCATTAAACGGCACCGTTTGACGCGTGCTGTAGCCAAGTTCATGTCCGTCATGAAGCATGACCCCACCAATGCCGCTTTCGCTGACAACCGCGCCGTTCGTATCCAGAATGCGTACGTAGACATCCTTGTTCGTGGCCGATGCTAGTGGATTGGCCAGCAGGACAAAATCTATTTTTAGCCGGTCAATGCGCGACGCTTTGTAGGTGCCACCCCGGCGCTCTTTCCCATTTTCGGCAACCGCCATAACCTCTACGTTGATGGCTTTCATGGCCGATGCGAGGGTCACTTTGTTTGTCAGATCGGCATTTCTGAGCGAATAATCGACCACCGCTTTGGCTAAGGCAGCCCGTTCGTATTTCAAGCCCGTGTTTTCACTCAGGATACTTTCCTTTTCCTCTTCGAGTGCCCGTGTCTGGCTAAGCAGTGAACCGTTTTCAGCCTTAAGCAACTGAACATTCGCTTCATTTCGCGCCAGAAAATTCTTATAATCCCTGATTTTCAGGCTGTACTGCTGCATCGAAAAGGTCAGGTCGTACTTAAGCCGCTTTTTGTCGGTCGTTAACTGACGCTTAATCCGCTCCAACTCGGTAACGCTGCCGCCAAGTCGCCGAACCTCGATAATTTTGGCATCCAGTACGTTCGAAATGGAGTCAAGCTTGATTTGCGTGGAGGCAAACTGTTCGACTTTGGCTGTTAGTAGTTTCTGCACTTCCAGCGTCTCATTTCGAGAGCCAAGGAACAAATAGGCCAGCAACGCCAAAACGCCCAGAAGCGCGCCAATGGTTATATTCAGCACACCCTGCTTCTCGGTTGCTACGTCTGCTTCTGCTTCCATATTCCAGTTAGTCGATATGGTACAAAGCAACAACACCCAACTTAAGCACGCCTTAAGCTGACCTTAAATTTACCTTAAAATGGAGCGATGCTGGACAATGTCAGCGTAAAGGTGGTGCCTTCGGGCGTCGAACGCACCGTAATGTCGCCTTTGTGGAGCTGAGTTACCTGGGCCACCACGGCCAGCCCAACGCCATGCCCTTTGCTCGATTGAGCGGTTGAGTCACTCCGAAAGAAAGGTTGAAAGATGTAGGGCAAATCGGCCTGCCGAATGGGTGTACCTTCATTAAAAACAGCTATGGTTAGTTTGCCTCGTTTGGATCGGAAGGTCACGATAGCCGTTTTTGTCGGTGAAAATTTGCAGGCATTATCCATCAGATTCATGAGTAACACCTGAAGGGCAGGCCGGTTCCCCTTGGTAATCAAGTCCTCCTCATCGTCGGGAAAATCGGCAAAATTGAGGTGAATCTGGTAGGCTTCCTGCCATTTCTGCAACTGTGCTTTCGTTTCCCACAGCAGCTCATCCATCCGCACCGGTTCCATCAAGAGGGTGCTTGCCTGAACGGATGTATTGGCCAGTTCCAGCAGCGCATTGGTCAGGTGCGAGAGTGTACGCGTATCTTCCTGAAGGGATTGGAGCGTTCGTTCGTACACCTCCGCACTGCGTTTCTGAATGAGGGCCACATCAATCTGCGAATTGATCTTGGTGAGTGGGTTTTTCAATTCATGGGATACGTTGGCGATAAACATTTTCTGCGTGTTCAGCGCCTGTTCAATGCGATCGAGCAGTTGATTGAACGTAGTAACCAGCCGCCCGATTTCGTCTGACCGATTGGGATGCGCTACCCGTTTCTCTACATTGGCCGGAAAAATGGCGTTCACCTGCTGAATAATGCCCGACATGGGGGCCAGGGCCCGGTCGGCAAAAAGCCAGCCCGAAATACCCAGCAACAGGATGGCAACCAGAATCATAACGATCAGAATCTTTTTCAGATCATCCAGTGCTTCCCGCCCCGCCTGGTCAATACCACTCACGATCACCCAGTTGCCACCGCCCCCTCCGGCCAGGTGTAGGGCGACAATCTGGTATTCATTTTTACGCTGATACCAAGTCTGGACCGTCGAATCCAACTGCGGGATAAACTGTTCGTGAAACTGGGTACTGGCTGGATTGGTGGAGAACAGAACCTGTTTCGTTTTTTCATTATAGACCGATATATTCTCGTTGAGCAGCGGTTCTTTATCGGCCGCATCAATCAGTCGTAACACAGTGCTATCGGTCTGTCGTAGATCGAACAGCAGCGTAGTGGTAGTAATAGCCCGGTCCTGAAGCCGTTTGTTGAAGCGTTTTTCGAGGTAAAGTTTGCTGAATAAATAAACGCCGAGCGAGAAAAACAGCAAAACCAGGGTGACAAGGAAGACAAATTGGTAGGTGAGCCGGGTCCGGATGTTGATCATTACGACAATACCTTTACGACATAGCCCATGCCAATCTGCGTATGAAGCAGTTTGGGATCGAAGTCTTTGTCAATCTTCTTCCGCAGGAAATTTATATATACCTCAATTACGTTGGTGCCCGTATCGAAGGTCAGATCCCACAGTTTTTCGGCCAGTTCAACTTTGGAGATTACCCGGCCCTGATGGCGCAGGAAGTATTCGAGTAGTTGAAACTCTTTGGCCGTCAGGGTGATTTCTTTCCCAGCCCGTACGACCTGCTTCGTGTCCGGATTTAATTCTAAGTCGGCTATTTTCAACAGATTAGCCGTGTGGCCTACGCTGTTGCTCCGCCGGGTTAAGGCTCTGACACGCGCCATCAGCTCCCGAAATTCGAACGGTTTGATCAGGTAATCGTCCGCTCCCGCGTCCAATCCGACCACTTTATCTTCGGTCGTACCCAAGGCCGTGAGCATTAGTATCGGCGTCGATACATTGGCTTCCCGCAGTTTTTGGCAAAGCTCAAGGCCATTCATACCGGGCAGAATTATGTCGGTTATGATCAGAGCGTAAGGTGACCGCGTAGCCAGTTGAAACCCCATCGTTCCGTCATAGGCTACATCAACCTCCCACTGGTGTTCCTCCAGCCCTTGTTTAATACTTTGAACCGTTTTGACTTCATCTTCAATAATCAGTATTCTCATGGTACTCCATTTCTTCATTCGAATTTATAGAATTAATCCAATAGATGGGCTTTTTGGGCAAGAATGCTTGCCGACTCTATCGAATGATTTAACTTGGAGGCATGAAACATATTTTTTGGGGGCTGGCGGCCTACCTGCTTAGTGTCGGCGTTGGATTGGCGCAATCAACGGCAACCACAACGACGAAAGCAACCGATTTACCTCGAATCGCCATCGCAGGACTTGGGATTGAATCCAGTACGTTTTCTCCGGCCGTAACGCACGAAGACGCGTTTCATGCCCGATATGGCCCCGAAGTTTTTAATGCCTATCCGTTCCTGATGCCCATTGCTCCCCTGCGGAAGCAGGCCGTCTGGCTCCCGGCCATCGTGGGTAAATCACTGCCGGGTGGGGCTGTCACCCGAGAAGCCTACGAGTCGCTGGTTCGTAAAACGCTGGATTCGCTCAAAAAATACGGGCCTTACGATGGCCTGTATTTCGACATACATGGCGCCATGAGCGTGGTCGGTCTGGACGATCCGGAAGGTGATTTCATTACTCGGATCAGGCAAGTAGTAGGCTATAAGACACTCATTTCCACCTCCATGGATCTACACGGCAACGTGTCGTGGCGGCTGGCTCAGAACTCGGATCTGATTACCTGTTACCGCATGGCTCCTCACGAAGATGCCATGCAAACCAAGGAACGCGCGGTCGTAAACCTGCTGGAACGCCTTAAAAACGGAAAAGGCAAACCGGCCTATAAAGCCTGGATTCCGGTACCAATTCTATTGCCGGGCGAGAAAACCAGTACGCGCATCGAACCGGGCAAGAGCCTTTACAGTAAAGTAGAACCCATCGCCGATCATGGCAATGGTATTATCGACGCGGCCATCTGGATTGGCTACGCCTGGGCGGACGAGCCCCGTAATCATGCCGTTGTCATGGTAACGGGCGATGATAAAGCCAAGGTGGGCCAGGCGGCCGAGAAACTGGCTCTCGATTTCTGGAACGTCAGAAATCAGTTTGGTTTTGTGGCCCCTACCGGCACGCTGGAAAAATGCCTGGCGAATGCACTGGCGAGTAAAAAACATCCCTTTTTTATCAGTGATACGGGCGATAACCCAACCGCTGGTGGCGCGGGCGACGTGACCTGGACGCTTACGCAGATTCTGGCACGGCCGGAGTTTCAGCGGGCAGATGGACCTTCTCTGATCTATGCGTCTATTCCTGACCCCGAATTAGTCAAAAAGGCAATGGCGGCTGGCGTTGGTGGCGTGGTCGAGGGCGTGGCGGGTGCTCGCGTCGATGCGCGTTTTGCCCCACCGGTTAAGTTAAAAGGCATGGTCGAGTCGATTGTTAAAGGCGACAAAGATGCTGAGGTAGAAGTGGTTGTGAAGGTTGGGAATGTCCATGTTATTGTAACCCAAAAGCGCAAGCCGTATCACAAGGAAATCGATTTTACCCGGCTAAGCCTTGCCCCTCGGCAAGCGGACATCGTCGTCGTGAAGATTGGCTATCTGGAACCTGAACTGTACGCCATGCAGGCCGACTGGATCATGGCCCTGACGCCCGGTGGGGTTAACCAGGACCTGGCGCGACTGCCCTACAAGCGCATTAAACGGCCGATGTTTCCGTTCGACACCGACATGAAACAGCCTAACCTCTCGGCCCAGTTTGTTCCCGTATCCGGGGCAGCAAAATAGCTCGCGAGCAACCGGAGCCCTAGCTCCAGGGGAACGTACTCAACCTTTTTCTCCTCACTTCTCCGAAGGTGACTCTGCCGGCTCTCGCATCAAGTCACCTTCCGAGAAGTGAGCGAACATGACATTCGTGCCAAACAGGCAAAACCAATGGCAGCCTGGCGCGTTAAGAAACTAGACAGGTTATGCACTAGTTTCTTTCTCTGCTTATGCTGACATCCGTAATCCATTCGCAAACGAGTGACATCACGCCCGAACTCTCCCGGTTTCGAACGAATAAAACGATACCGGCGATTCTCGAGAGAAATGTGCTAACGGCTTTGTCGTTTTACCCGGAACTCGCCGACACCACCATCCATTTTGTCTTTAAGCAATCCATTAAATCGTCGGTCATGCAGGCTCAGCCCGTTTTCAGTAGCCTGCTCGCTAGTCGGAAACAGCGCGCCTACCGCATCAACATCAGTGCGCTATTCAAGCTGACGCATACGGCCATTCCGATTCACCAACTCCCCGATGCCATTATGATTGGCTGGATCGGTCATGAGTTGGGGCATATCATGGACTATGAAAGCCGGACAAATCTGGACATGGTTGGGTTCGGCCTGGGTTACCTTTTCTCGGCAGCGTACGTAAAAAAAGTTGAACGCATCGCCGACACGTATGCCGTGCAGCACGGGCTAGGCAGTTACTTGATTGAAACGAAGCGGTTTATCCTCGATCATGCCGAACTTCCGCAGGCCTACAAAGACAAGATCGCCCGGCTTTACGTGTCGCCCGAAGAGATTACCGATCAGGTCAGAAAGCTGGAAGAACAAAAGCTGGAAGCACAAAAGAAGGAAATAGAAAAGGCGTAAGTGAGATACGCTGACAAAACCGGGAACTTGTTAATCAAGTGGCTACCGTTCCCGGCTTTGTCAATGTATCTCGGTGAAGTTGCTTAGTTTGACGAGGCCAATCCCCCGATATACTCTTCAAACGCCAGGAAATCCTCCTCCTTCATGACTCGTGGAATCTTGGTCTGGCCGCCCAGCTTTTTGTGTTCTTCACTCCATCGGTAAAAATGGTCGACGGGCACAACTTCCGCTTCGACACCTTTCAACGACTTCGTCCGGGCGACGTTGTAATTCTTGTTCGTTTCGCGCAGGGCAGTATCCAGCGAAGCCGCCATTTCCTGATTATCGACCTGTTTATTGGCCCCGATAAACCATTTGTTGATGTACTCCCCGTTTTTACGAATTGCCGCCACCACGAATTCTTTAATTTCCACATCGAAGCGTTTCTGCATCGACTGCATGGCCTTATTCATCTGGTGGACAGACAGTTGCTCGCCCACCACATTGAGAAAGTGCTTGGTTCGGCCAGTGATTTTTATCTCGGCCCGTTTTTTATCGGTAATCATCACGGTGTCGCCAATCATGTATCGCCAGGTGCCCGACACGGTCGAAATCAGCAGCACATAATCGACATTTTCCTCCGCCTGCTCCAGCGAGTGAACCGTAGCGTCCTGTTTCACCCGCCCTTCCTCGTCCATGTTCTCATCCAGAAAGGGGACAAATTCAAAGAAGATGCCGTTGTCGAGCATCAACGCCATCGACGACGTATCGGGTCGCTTCTGGGTAGCCAGGTACCCTTCTGATGTCAGGTAGGTATCAATGTATGTCAGGGGTCGGGCCATCAACGCTTCGAGGCTTTTCCGATAAGGCTCAAACGCAACGCCACCTGACGTATACACCTGCAGATTCGGCCAGATGTCGTGAATGGTCTGAAGTTTGTTGTAGGAAATAACTTCTTTCAGCATCATTTCAATCCAGGACGGAATTCCACTCAGGCTGCCAATATCCCAGTTGGGGGCTTCCTTTGCAATCTGATGCACTTTCTGATCCCAGTCGGTTATCGACGCAATCTCAATTCCCGGCTTATAATAGCCTCTAAACCAGGCCGGAATGTTAGCGGCACTGATACCACTTATTTCGCCTTCCTGATGATCGTCCTTTTCAATAAGGTTTACGCTGCTGCCCAGCATCATGATCTGCTTCTCGAAAAAGTCGGAAGGCAGGTCAAAGTTTTTCAAACTCATCACCTGCTGAATTCCCGATTTACGAATCGAGTCGATCATATCGTCCGTTACCGGAATGGACTTGCTCGTACTCGTGGTTCCGCTGCTGAGGGCAAAATAACGCTGTCCGCCCGGCCAGGTCACATTCTGATGCCCCTCCAGCAGGTAGTGCCACCAGTCGGTATATAATTTATCGTAGTCATGAATGGGCACTTCCTGCTGAAAGGCCGCAATTATATCTGTACTGTTGAGCAATTCGGTAAAGTTGTATTTTTTGCCGAAGGCGGTCAACCTGGCTTTTGTCAGCAGGTTTTGTAATACCGCTCGTTGCATCTTTGCCGGATCAGGCTCTGCTGTCACAAAGCCGTACACATCAATTGCCTTTTTAATCAATTCTCCAATGACTGCCATAACTACTCTTTCGCATGGTGTATTCCACCTATAAACCCGGTCAGCCGCACTTTGTTGGTCTATACGACAAAGGATATACCAGACAGAGTCACTTCGCCCCTCTCACGAGTTGTTAGTTCCAGTGAAGAACCCTCTCCAACATGACGTTGATTCAGTAGAACCCTTACGCTTTGGCCATCATTTGATTAAAAACGGCTCGCTGCGCCTTCATCGACGCAATTTTATCGGCCGGATTGGTGTGGCATTCCAGCAATACCCAGCCCTGGTAGTTCATGTTCACCAGATTAGTCAGAAGTGCCTGATACGGGTAGTCCGTGCGGTCGAGTTCGCGGACGTGGCAGGTAGCCCCGAAGCGGGATTTGACCCGGTTAAAATTAGCCTGGAAACCTTCCCCGTTGAGATCCTGTGGGTTGCAGTTCCAGCAGATGGTTGCGTTGGGGTGAGTGGCCACATCCATAATCTGCTTTATGGCGGGCAATTCCTGCGTGGCTTCTCCGTGTACTTCCAGCCGGATCTGCTGGCCCAGTTCAGCCCCATATTTCGCCAGCTCATTGAGCGATTCGCCGATCTGGGTCAGTGTTTTTTCGGCAGAAACTTCCTTGTGTAGCGCGTTGGGCTTCACTTTCACCCCCGTTCCACCTACATCGGCGCTCAGGCGAATGAATTCCTTTGTTCGCTCGATGGATGCTCTGAGCTGGTTTTGGTCCAGATAATCGTACTGCTGGTTTGTGCCAAGCCCAACCAGTTGGACAGGACTATCGGCGAATCGCTTCTTAACAGCCAATCGCTGAGCCGCCGTCAAGTCGGGCATCACATGGTGAGCGTGTTCGACGCGTAGTTCGACACCGCCGATAGTTGTTTCAGCACAATTCTTCAGCAGCGTCGGCAAATCCCAGTCCTTCCCCCATAGATACGTAACGAAACCCAGCTTGATGGCTGATTTTTCAGTAGCTAATCTGGCCGCAAAGGTTGGACCCGACAAAAAGGCGGCTCCCGTCAGCAGAGCCATTTCCTGGAGAAACGTTTTTCGATCAATGGCAGCCATAAGGATCAGGCGTCAGGAATACCGAAGCATCAATATGATTCAGCCACCCGGCTGTTCATGACCTAAAGGTTATCCTGCCGGATGGCTACTTGTCTATGTCTGATGGAGCGCCAGTGTTACAATTTGAGCCGAACGCCGATCTTATTCAACCGGCCGGTTATCCAAACGCATAAAAGGGCAAACAATACCGATTTCAGCAGACCCACACCACCCGTTAGCAAGGCATCGGGCAACTGTAAATTCAATAAGGTAGTGAAGGCGTAAGCGAAATACGGAATCAGGTAACATAAAAGGGTGTCAGTGCCCGCTGGTTTGATCCCATTAAACCAATTCGCCTTCTCATTCACATCGACCAGCCAGTAAATGCCGGTGAATGCCAGAATAGTAAACGCGCTGCACAGAAATAACCAGGCGGGAGTAGCGCCCAGTTTGCTGAGTCCCCAGAACGTCCGCGTGTAAACGGAAAGCGCGATTAGCCCAAGGGAAATTCCGATAAACAGGAGCGTCATCCGCTTATTGTCTCCCTGCCGCCGATACTGTTGAAACAGGGTTGAGATCACAACGCCCCCCATGGTCAGCCCCACGAGCGTTCCTCCACTGATGGCGCTGGGAATGATCGAGATGGCCTCGGGCAAAACATGGGCAGCATCCAGCATGCTTAACAGGGCGAAACCAACCCAGGCGGCTACTAAAATCACCAACCGATTATGGGCAAAAACGGTGACCAGCGCAGCGCCCAGATAGGACCAGCCGATCAGACCGAGAATGCCCCACCAGTGCGGGGCAAACCGGCTATTGTTCTCCCCCCGATAGACTATCGCCAGTGTAACCAATAGGGATAGGGCGATAAGTTTGGCGGCTAAGACAATCCACTTGTTTGCCGTTCGGGGATACGCATTCCAGAGTAAAATGAAACAGCCACAAGCTAGTACATTCCAGACGAGCCGGGGTAACCCCGTGGCTGATTCATCGATGGATTCGCCGTTGACCAGAAAAACGCCCATAACCAGCAGGGCCACCGTCCGCATGAGCACATGCCCAACCAGAACGCCGTCGGAATCGCCTTTCTGCCGTCGGGCGTTGACGGCGAACGGGAGCGACATGCCCACAATGAACAGAAAGGCCGGAAATACCACGTCAGCCAGACCAATTCCATCGACCCCGCGGGATACGTGCTCAAGCCAGGCCGGAATATTCGTTAACGACCAGAGATCATTGACGAAAATC
>NZ_BAAHBR010000007.1:0-61446 GCF_054776575.1 Spirosoma humi | reverse complement strand
TATCAATGGAGTCTACCCGATTGATCATTGTAAGGGGTCGTGCCGATGGCATGGGTACCGGTTGTGGCTGAGTCATGGCGAGATTTTAGTTTTCGATTCTGGAGAGATCGTTTTCAGGACAGTTCAGCCCATTCACTTTACGCGGTTTTAATCCGGTGACGTGAAGAGGCTATAAGTCAAAAACGAAACAGGCCCGATCATCTACCGGACCTGTTTCGTTTTTACTTACTTAATATAAAGCCATTTAGCATACAACGCCTTTTGCGCAGCCGTCTGGTTGTCTACAGGTTCCAGCCGGTAGCTCACCAGCGGATTTTGCGTCAGGGTGACCGGTATTTCGCGAAGAAGCCCCGCCCGGTTCACCAGTATATTGATTTTGTCCCCTACGCGCCGACCACTAACCTGACGCAGCAGGTCGTCGCCAACCCGTACGCTGTCAATTGAAATAATTTCGTCGCCTACATTAAGACCATCCTTATACGCTGCCGAGCCACGCCGAACCCCGGAAATCGTTGATTTTCCATTGGCGGCTGTTGTGGCAGCCCCCAAAAAACCATCCTGCTGTTTGGCCGCTACATTGACCAGTTTCACGCCCACCGGCTCAAAATAAGCGTTGTAATTTATAGGGTCGGCGGTGTTTACGCCAATGTTGAAGAAATCATCCAGTTTGCGGCCCGCTACCTGCTCTGCCGCTTTCCGAAACTCATCGTCGGTGAAACCGCGTTTCTGTTTTTTGTAGTATTCCGCGTATAGGAGCCGTAACAAATCGTCCATGTTCCGCTCGCCGTTGCTGCTCGCCAGAATTGCCAGGTTTAACAGCGTTCCCAATACGCTTCCTTTGCTGTAATAGGATATGGTCGCGTTAGCCGAGTTTTCGTTGGGCCGGTACCCTTTGATCCAGGCATCCCAACTCGATTCGGCGGCTGACTGAACCCGTGTGCCAGGTTGGTTCTCAATATCGGTAATGCTGCTGGCCACCAGGTTCAGGTAAGCCTCGGGCGTATGGAAACCCGCCCGGCGTAGAATATATTCCTGATAAAACGATGTACAGCCCTCTGACAACCAGAGCATGTGCGTATAGTTCTCATTCTCATAATCGAACGGTCCCAGCGCCACGGGCCGAATACGCTTCACGTTCCAGAGGTGAAAATATTCGTGAGCCACCAGCGACAGAAACCGTTTGTAGTTGGCTTCGGTAGCATAGGCGTTCCGGGTCGTTTCGAGGGTTGTCGAGTTCAGGTGTTCAAGCCCCCCCCCGCCCGGTGGAATGTGGTGCACGATAAACGTATAATGCGTGCAGGGGTGCTCCCCCACCACCGTAGCAGCCGCTTCGCAGACACGCTTGTAATCAGCGGCTAAGCGTTGCTCATTGTAATCCACATCACCATACATAGCTACGGTATGCGGAATGTTGGAAGCGGTAAAGTTGAACGTGTGGTGGTTACCGATCTCGATGGGCGAATCGACCAGCAGATCAAAATCAGCCGCTTCGTAGGTGTAGTTCTGACCATTGACGGGTTCGAGGCCGGTAGCTACGTTTTTCCAGGCTTTATACGGCTGTACGACCACCCGAAGGGGTATTTTTTTTAAGGCGTCGTGGTACATGAACATACCGGCAGGCGTCACGTAGCCGTGATCGGCATCCACAAAACTCGTCCGAACGGTGAGTTCATTGGCGTACACCCGGTAGCGAATGGTCAGGTTGTCTTCGGCCGTATAGACACGCCAGGCATTTTTGCGAACCTTTTCGCTGGCAACGGACTTACCACCGGCTGACGCCGTGAAGGCTTCCACATTTTTGGCATATTCGCGAATCAGATAGGAGCCCGGCGTCCAGACCGGCATTTTGATATCCAGATAGCCATTTTTCTTCGCATTGGTGGCGGCAGCCACATTTTTCAATTGCATTTCCACCTCAAAATAGTGCGTCTGTGGCTCTCTCATCGAGAGCACATACGTGACACTAGGCGAGACCGCCGGTGGATTTTCCTCGTCGTTGAGTTTAGGACTAGCAGTTGATGAAAATGGAATAAAAAATGTCCAGACAGTAAGTAAATACAGAAGCCGGGCGTTTTTTTTCATACGGAAACAGGAATACCTTCGTTTTTTGTCCAGAATAGACGTGATATTTGTCAATTATAGGCGAAACTACGACGCAATCGTCTTAAATGGTAGTCTCAGGTTCAAAGTTTCGGCCGGGTTGCCGTCGCAATTTAACGGTTCAGCAAACTTAACACCGCTTCGCCGAACCGGAAGAACCTGACATCAGACACTCTGAACATACTTTTTTTCTATGCCCTATTCAACCGCCCAATCGGGTCAATATCATTCGCTCCGCATCAACCGTAGCCGACTGCTCGTCGGTTTAACCTTTGGGTTGTTTTTCAGCCTGTCAGCGTTGGCCCAGCGAACCCAGAGTTACGCTGAACCGGATTACCACTACCGAAATGGACTTGAACTTTTTGAGAAAGCCAACTATGCCGCGGCCCGGTATGAATTTCGGCAATATATCGAACCGCGCCGGGGCGATGGCTCCCAATCGCTACTCAACACCGGCGATCAGAATCTGGTCGAGGCTGAGTATTACATCGCCCTCACCAGCCTGTACATCGACGAGCCGGGTGCCGAATTGCTCGTGGATCGCTTCGTTAAAAACCACAGCCAGCACCCAAAAGCGGGTCAGCTTTACGGGGATTTAGGAACCTATTATTATACGCGGCAGGATTACACGAAGGCCATTGATTTTCTGGAGAAAGCCGTGGCCCAGGGTGGCAGCGCAACGCAGCAAACCAACTACAAATACCAACTGGCCCTCTCCTATTACAATACGCAGGATTTGAAGAAGGCCTTGCCCCTGCTCAACGAAGTCAAACTCGATCCAGGTTCGGCTAATGCGCCAGCGGCTTCCTATTATGCCGGGGTTATCAATTTCCGCAACCGCAATTATAACGAAGCGGTGGCCGATTTCCGGCGGGTTGAGAACGATCCTATTTATCAGAACCAAGTGCCCAACTGGATTGCCCAGGCGCTTTACCGGCAACGCCGGTTCGATGATCTCCTGACGTATACGGAACCACTACTCAAACGAAACAACGGGGCGGGCATGAACGAAGTTGCTCTGTTTACGGCCGAAGTCTTTTATCAGCAGAATCAGTTCGCTCGGGCAATTCCGTATTACAAGCAGTACATCAACGCAATGGGTGCCAAAGCACCGGGTGCGGTCAAATTCCGGTACGGCCAGTCCCTGTTCCGTACGGGGGCCTATAATGACGCCATCACCCAACTCAAAACACTGGCGGGTGGCAAAGACACCACGGCTCAGTATGCGGCCTATACACTTGGCGTTAGTTACCTGCAAACCCAGAACCCAACCTATGCCCTGAACGCCTTCGATCAGGCGGGGCGGCTATCCTTCAATCGGGAAATTCAGGAGGAAGCCCGGTTCAACCACGCAAAACTGCAACTCGACCAGAATAACGGTGCCGATGCGGTCAAGGAGCTGACCGCTTTTCTGAAGCAGTACCCCGACAGTAAATTTGAAAATGAAGCCAACGAATTGGTTGGCGAGGCATACTACGCATCCAACAATTACCCGGCAGCCATTGCGTATATTGAAGGATTAAAGCGACGGACGTCTAAAATCAACGCGACCTACCAGCGCTTGACCTTTAATCAGGGTGTCAATGACTTTAATGCCGAACGGTACCAACAGGCCGTTGCCAATCTGGACAAGTCGTTGAAGTTTCCTGTCAATACCGAGTTACAGCAGGCCGCTCAGTTCTGGAAAGCGGAAGCCTACTCGGCCGGAAAGCAGTATGATACGGCGATTCCTCTTTACACCAGCATCAAATCCGGCGCTGGCGATTACGCGACAAAAAGCCTGTACGGCCTTGGTTACGCGTATTACAACAAGAAAGATTACGCCCGGGCACTGCCCTACTTCCGCGATTTTGTGAGTAAAGGCACTACTGCCGATGGTGCTGCGCAGGTCCAGGACGCCACCATTCGCCTGGCCGACAGTTACTTTGCTACCAAACAATACGAAAACGCCTTACGCTCGTACGACCAGGCCATTGCGCAGAATGCCTCGGATAAAGATTATGCCTCCTACCAGAAAGCCGTCATTCTGAGCTATGTTGGCCGCGACGCGGAAGCAAAGGCTCAGTTCGATCAGGTGCAGCGGCAGTACCCGAATTCGCGCTTTGTCGATGAGTCGTTGTTTCAGAAAGCGAACGTTGATTTTGAGAAGGGATCCTATCAGGTTGCCATTCAGGGATTTACGAAGCTGATTCAGGATAAACCCAACAGTTCACTCGTGCCGGCCGCCCTGCTGAAGCGGGCCATTGCTTACGGTAACCTGCAACAGTACGACCCGGCGGTAGCGGATTACAAACGCATTCTGGCTGATTACGGCGACTCCGATCAGGCGCAGAGTGCCCTGCTGGGTATTCAGAATACATTGAATGATGCTGGTCGGCCCGAAGAGTTTTCGCAGGTGTTGGGCCAGTACAAGAAAGGCAATCCGGGTAGCACGGATGTGGAGCGGGTTCAGTTTGACAACGCCAAGAACATTTATTCGACCGGTAAATACCAGCAGGCTATCCAGTCCTTTCTGGCGTTTATGCAGGAATACCCGGCCAGTCCCGGTACCAACGAAGCCCGGTATTATCTGGCCGAATCGTACCGCCAAACCGATGACATCGCGAATGCCCTCCGCTATTATAACTTAGTGATTACCGACAACAAGTCGGATTTCTTGATTCGGGCCGCTACCCGGGCTGCTGATCTGGAAGCGAAACAGAAAAACTATCCCCGGGCCATTCGCAATTACCAGATTATCCAAAGCCGGGCCACCAGCAAGGCCGAGCAGGTTACGGCGCAGCTGGGCCTGATGGATACGTACTTCGTTTATCCAAAACTAGACTCTGCAGCAGCCATCGCCCGTGAGGTTGTGGCCGGAGGAAACGTCGTGGCAGGTGCGCAGAATCGGGCTCAATTGATGCTAGGCAAAGTAGCGCTGGCCAAGAACGACTACAAAACCGCACAGGCAGACTTTGAGAAAACGATTGCCCTGGCCAAAGATGTCAGTGGTGCCGAAGCGCAGTATTATCTGGGTGAGATCCTGTACCGGCAGAAGAAATACAAAGAGTCGGTCGCTACGCTGTTAAAATTCAACGAGCAGTTCAGCGACTTTGAGTACTGGAAAGGCAAGGCGTTCATGCTGGTCTCCGACAACAACGTCGCTCTGGATGAACCTGCCCAGGCCAAAGCGGTTCTAAACTCAATCATCGAAAACTCATCCGACCAAACCATCGTTGCCGAAGCCAAAGAAAAGCTGGCAACGCTGGAATCTAAAAATTAATGAAGCGTGAAGAATGAACCATGACTAATCAGTAGCCTCTTTCCGGATGGGTTATTTATTCTTCAGGCTTCGTTCTTCACTACGTTTCACTCGTCACTATGATCGTACGCCCCTTACTTACCCTTACCCTCCTTTCCTGGTCTACGGTGCTGGTTGCCCAGCAGACAAAGCCAACGCGCCCTGTAAAAGAAGGCGAAGTGGACAATCAGGAAATAACGGTTGAAAAAAGTCGCAAGATCGAATTGCCCCCCGCCAACCGAATTTTCAATAAAGTACCATCCGTCAAGCAATCGGCAGAACAGCGAAAACTGACGTACGAATTCGAGGACCGAAAGCTAACCATTGGCGACCCCAAAATTACGCCCGGCGTTCTGGCCCCTTCTACCACCCAGCCCGACGAAACCCCGGCCTATAATAATTACGTAAAGCTCGGAGCCGGCAACTATAGCTCATTTCTGGGCGAAGGATTCTTTGGAATCAACAACCTTTCTAATCTGGCGCTGGAAGGGTCCATACGGCATCTTTCGTCGGCCATTGGGCCCGTCGATGGGAAGAACTCGGCCCAGAGCGATACCCGTGTACGGGTTACAGGTAAATATCTGGCCGATGCCTTCAAGTTGCAGGCAGACCTCGGCTTTGATCGAAACACCTACAATTTTTACGGCTACAGCCGAGAATATGCGGCTCAACCCTCCTTCGATGCGGACTTGATCAAGCAACGTCTAAATACGATAAACTTCAAGCTCGGCATTGAAAATGCCAAGTCGGAAAATGCGATCGACTATTCACTCCGCACGGGCATTACTTCATTGAGCGACCGGTTCAACGCATCTGAAACGGATTGGGGGACCAACCTGAATGCCTCTATCGGGATTACGGACAACGTATTTGCATTGGTAGCCGCGGATGCCTATGTAACGCAACGGTCTGACGGAACTATTGTCGATAACCGGAACCTGTTTCGGGTAAAACCCACGTTTAAATATACTTCGCCCCTGTTTACCATCACGGCGGGGATCAATGCCGTCAACCAAACGGATCAGCGACAAGGTATCAACGACACCCGGGCCTTCCCGGTGGTCGACATCGACGTGGCTCCCGTCGCCAATATCCACATTTTCGCGGGCGTCGATGGCGATATTAACCGAAACACGCTTCGCTCGTTACTAGGTGAGAATAAGTGGCTTGGCCCACAAGTTCTGTTGGTTAACACTGTTAAGTCATGGGATATCTACGGTGGTTCGAAAGGAACGATTGGCGGTGGGTTCTCTTACGAAGGCAAAGCATCGTACGCGCGTTATCGGAACTTCTCGACCTTTAACAACAGCACCGCCGACACGACAAAATTCTTTGTTTTTTATGATGGCGGTGTGTCGAACGTATTAACAATCTCAGGCCAGTTAGCCTACGCCCGGAAAGACAAGTTCCGCTCGTCGCTAAAAGCGGATTATTTCAACTACAGTCTTGACCGGCTGGAGCAAGCCTGGGGCCGTCCGCAAGTAGCGGCTACCTGGAGCAACTCGTATTCGTTGGATAAAAAATTGTTTATCACCGCCGACTTGTATGTTTATCAGGGCATCAAGAATAAGAACTTAACCTCTGGTGTCGTGTACACTCTGAAACCGATATACGATGCCAACGTGAAAATTGACTATTTCCTAGGTAAACAGATCTCCGCTTTTGTCTCGTTAAATAATATCTTCGGTCAGAATTACCAGCGCTATTTGTATTATCAGACACAAGGGCTTAACTTTCTCGGAGGAATCAGTTATTCGTTTTAAACTCTCCACCGACGCACACTATGGCTGCCGTAAAAGACTACCTCAAAAAGCTGCTCTATCAGTACGATTGTGTGGTTATTCCCGAATTAGGGGCTTTCCTCACACACTACCAGCCAGCAGCCTTTACGGAAACCAGTGGTTTATATCTACCTCCTCGTAAACGCGTTGCGTTCAACGAAGCGCTTCGTTTCGACGATGGTATTCTGGCTAACTATATTATGCTTCATGAGCCGGTCACTCGCGAAGGGGCTCAAAAATACATTAGCCAGTTTGTCAATGAGCTACGTCAGCAAGTCAATGTAGATGGCCGGTTCGAGATCGATGGTCTTGGAACGTTTACGCACAATGAAGAGGGCCGGTTACAGTTCGATCCCAGCCTTCGGCATAATTTCTTCGGTGAAGCCTATGGTATGAGTGCTTTGTCAACGCAATTGGTTGGGCATCAGCCAGAGCCGGTGCTGAAGGCCGTACCCGTTACGGCACTTGGCCCTGTGTTGGTGCGGGACGAAGATGTCACGTTGACACCCTATCGTCCGACGCGCCCATACTGGCGGGTGGCAGCGGCAGCATTGTTGATCGGTTCGCTTGGTCTGGTCAGCTATTTCTCGGTTATCAATCCGGGTCAGCCTTTGCAAAGTAGCCTCGACCCGGCTAACCTGTTCCGGGTTCCAGCCTCTTGGTTCGAACGCTCCGAAGCTGCTACCGAATCTCCTAAACCTGCTACGGTTATCGCTGCTCCTGTTGAAACGCAAGCATCATCTGTTTCTGTATCACCTGAACCAATAGCCCCATCTCCGGAAGCAGTTAAAGTAAAACTTGAACCCACGCCAGCAGCAGCCGTTTCAACATCGCCAGCATCAGAGCTGACGGCTAAGTCCACTACGACCAGCATAAAAGCTGTTCGTACAACGCCTTATTATACAGTCATTGCCGGTGTTTTTCAAAGTAAACGGAATGCGCTTCGCCTAAAGCGGCAATTGCGGAAAGCAGGCTATACGGATGCATTTGTTATTATGCCTGATCGCAATCAGAAAGTATCGAGGTACAAAGTTGCGGCTGCGGGTTCATCAGACCGTGAAGAAGCCGTTGCCAGCATGGCTACCGTCAGTGAGCTGGCGGGGTCAGCTGCCTGGCTCTACAAAAATTAAGATCTTTTATTGTGAATAGTCTAAACGGGACAGCCTACCAAGGCTGTCCCGTTTAGTTTATAGCTACAAGTTTTACTGTTATACCAGTCGACTACTATGGATTGCTATTCACCCGTGCGTATGGGTAAGTCCCGAAGGGGTTAGAAACAAAAACGGCTCCCTCTTTCAAAGGAACCGTTCTGCACACATACAAACAGGAACTTTAGCCTAAGTACGTCTTCAGCGCTTTCGACCGTGAGGTGTGGCGCAGCCGACGAATGGCTTTTTCTTTTATCTGGCGAACCCGTTCACGGGTCAGGTTAAATTTCTCGCCGATCTCTTCAAGCGTCATGGCGTGTTCGCCATTCAACCCAAAGTATAGCGTGATGACATCCGCTTCCCGTTGCGTCAGGGTTGACAGCGCCCGCTGCACTTCTTTGCGCAGCGAATCATTGATCAAACCGGAGTCTGGTTTGTCTTCGCCATCGTTTTCCAATACATCAAGCAGGCTGTTTTCTTCACCCTGCACGAAGGGAGCGTCCATCGACACGTGACGACCCGAGATCTTCAATGTATCGACAACTTCAGCCGCTGAAATTTCGAGGACAGCCGCCAGTTCTTCCGGCGATGGTTCCCGTTCAAACTTCTGCTCAAGGTCAGAGAACGTCTTCGAGATTTTGTTCAGCGAGCCAACCCGGTTAAGGGGTAGCCGCACGATCCGGGACTGTTCGGCCAACGCCTGAAGAATAGACTGACGAATCCACCAAACGGCGTACGAAATAAATTTAAATCCACGGGTTTCATCAAACCGTTGGGCCGCTTTGATCAGCCCCAGGTTTCCTTCATTGATCAGGTCACCTAAAGAAAGGCCCTGGTTTTGATATTGCTTGGCCACCGACACCACAAAGCGCAGGTTTGCTTTTGTCAATCGCTCCAGCGACAATTGGTCACCTTCCCGTATTTTCTGGGCCAGCGTTACCTCTTCATCCGGGGTAAGCAAGTCCACCTTACCAATCTCCTGCAAGTACTTGTCTAACGACTGGCTCTCGCGGTTGGTTATCTGTTTTGAAATCTTTAGCTGTCTCATAATCCGTTGTCCCCGGTGGAGTGACTATATAACGCTATCGTTTGACGTTACATTACACGAAAAAGTAACAATGACTTACGCATTTTTGTTCTCTGGCTTTGGCAGCAAAACTTTACGCGATAAACGATACTTTCCGGTCTTTTTATCAACGTCAATCAACTTTACTGTTACTTCCTCACCCACCTGCAAGACCCCGTCCATGGTCTCCAGACGCTCCCACTTGATCTCGGAAATGTGCAAAAGACCATCTTTGCCTGGCATGAATTCAACGAACGCGCCGAAGGGCTGAATCGTTTTCACTTTACCAACGTATGTCTCACCAACTTCCGGTACAGCCACGATACCTTTCACACGCGATACGGCTTTGTCCATGCTCTCTTTGCTGGTCGCGAAGATGCTGACCCAACCCGCATTATCGTGTTCGTCGATGTTAACGACAGCACCTGAATCTTTCTGGATATCCTGAACAACTTTACCGCCGGGTCCGATAACGGCACCAATCTGGTTAGTATCGATTTTGATGACCATTGCGCGGGGAGCATGTGGTTTCAAATCCGAGCGAACATCGGCAATGCCCTTCTTCATTTCACCCAGAATATGCAACCGGCCCACACGAGCCTGTTCCAGCGCCTGCGCTAGCACTTCGTACGACAACCCATCAACTTTCAGGTCCATTTGACAAGCTACAATTCCCTTTTCGGTACCCGTAACTTTAAAGTCCATATCCCCGAGGTGATCTTCGTCTCCAAGGATATCAGATAAGACAGCATACTTGTCGCCGTCCGAAATCAGCCCCATCGCGATACCCGCTACGGGTGCTTTGATTTTAATGCCGGCATCCATCAGGGCCATTGTTCCGGCACAGACGGTAGCCATCGATGACGAACCGTTCGACTCCAGAATGTCGGACACAATACGGATTGTATATGGATTTTCTTCGGCAGGCGGCAATACTTTCTTCAACGACCGGTGAGCCAGGTTACCATGACCAATTTCACGACGGCCAGCACCCCGGTTTGGTTTCACTTCACCCGTTGAAAAACCGGGGAAGTTGTAGTGCAGCAGGAATTTACTGTACCCCTGGTACATGGTTTGATCGACAATCTGCTCGTCCGTTTTCGTTCCGAGTGTCACGGTCGTCAGGGACTGCGTTTCGCCACGGGTGAAGAGAGCCGAACCGTGGGGACCGGGCAAATAGCCGGTCTCGGCCGATATCTGACGAATCTGATCCAGTTTCCGGCCATCCAAACGGGTGCGTTCGTCAAGCACTAAGCGACGCGAAGCTTCCCATTCCAAATCATGGAAATACGTTTTTATTAACCCTACGTTTACGTCTGCACCTTCGGGGAACGAAGCCAAATATTCATCACGAACAGCTCTGAAACCATCCGAACGACCTTTTTTACTTGGGTTCTGCCGTTGGGCAACTTCATAAATTTTGTCGTAGGTAGCCGCACGAACAGCGGCACGAAGTTCTTCGTCGTGTGTTTCGTGATTGTATTCACGCTTTTCGGTTTTACCGACCTTCGCTTCCAGCTCTTTCTGAGCCTGGCACTGTACTTTGATAGCTTCGTGCGCCACTTTCAAGGCTTCCACGACTTCGGCTTCTGAACATTCGTCCATTTCGCCTTCTACCATACAAATATCTTTGGCTGTAGCCGCTACGATCAGATCGATGGTAGCGCGTTCCAGTTCAGAGGTTTTCGGATTGATCTTGTACTGACCGTCGATTTTCGCTACGCGTACTTCAGAGATCGGCCCATTAAATGGGATGTTGGATACGGCCAGTGCCGATGACGCAGCCAGTGCAGCCAATGCATCAGGCTGAACTTCGGGGTCTGCCGAAATCAGCGTGATCATCACCTGGGTATCTGCGTGGTAATTATCAGGAAATATTGGCCGCAGCGCGCGGTCAACTAAACGACTAATCAAAATTTCGTGATCACCCAGGCGACCTTCACGCCGTTGGAAGCTTCCCGGAATCCGGCCAGCCGACGCAAATTTTTCCTGATAATCAACGGATAAGGGCAGAAAGTCAACACCTTCTTTGGCTTCTTTACTAGATACGACAGTGGCTAACAGCATCGTGTCGCCTAACCGTACAACCACCGCTCCGTCGGCCTGACGGGCCAGTTTTCCGGTTTCGATGGTAATTTCCCGCCCGTCGGGCAGCGCAACGGATTGCGTGGTGATTTCAAACATACAACAGATTTTGAATACGTCCTCTTACAGCTTTAAACCGCTCGGCAGCCTACCCAGCTACCTTTTTACTCTTACCTTACTTGTATTTACCCAGGGGTAATCTCTGCCAATAGAAACAACAAAAATGAGGGAATCTACTGTTTAGCAGATTCCCTTTTTGTGGGTTGTCCCAAATTACTTCCGGAGGCCCAGTGCAACCAGGATAGCCCGGTACCGCGTAATGTCCTTTTTGAGGAGATAGTTCAGCAGACGCCGACGCTTACCAACCAACTTTAACAAACCCAGTTGAGTGCCGTAATCGTGCTTGTGAACTTTCAGGTGAGCCGTTAAATGACTGATCCGATAGGTAAAAAGCGCGATCTGGGATTCGGCCGACCCGGTGTCAGTGGCGCTTTTGGCATAACCCGAGGTGGAGAAGATCTCCTGTTTTTTTTCGGTCGTTAGATACATCTTCAGACAGCTAATTTAGTTGAAATAATGAATTCGGGTGCAAAGATAAGAAAAAAGTGGCAAGTTACTACCTACACGTGGATAATTGGTAAATAGTTGACGCAAAAGCCGTGCTCCTGAACCAACCGATTACCACGCCTTAACTGACGGCTTTCCGCTTCATCAACATCGTATTCACCCACTTATGATTTTTCAGCTTCTCCCAGGCAATCAGGTATACGTCTTTATCAAATAGACGTGAGTCATGCCGGGCGCGCTGCATCAGCAACAGCCCCAGGGGGAACAACACGATATTAGCCATCCAGGCTCCAATTGGCACCCAGACTAAACCATCTTTTGCATACTTATCGCCTGCAATAGTCAGTATGTACAGAAAGATAAAAAACACGATCGCAATCAACACGGGCAAACCGAATCCGCCCTTTTTAATGATCGCTCCCATCGACGCGCCAATCAGAAACATGACAAAGACCGAAACCGCCTGCGTGAACTTGTGGTGACTTTCCAATTCATACCGCCACACGTTCTTTTCCTTTTCTGTCAGATAGGTTACGTTCGAGGTCGAATACGACAAAATATTCTGAGCCTGATTCAGCGCCATCTGAGCCAGATCAGGCGTTACGGTCGTTTGCTTTCTGAGCACGGAATCCACCCATTTCCCATCAGCTACCACTCTTTGTTTCAGTACGGCATCGGCTTTAAACTGATAGGTATAATACTGGCGGGAAGTACCCGCGACATTAAGGCTTGTGTTGTTGTAGTCTTTTCGCAGGGAATCGGTCAGAGCCGACAACTGCTTGAGATCTTTCATGTACTCGTGGTACTCAAACTGATTTTCGTCCGTGCGCTTGATACCAAATGACTCCAGGCTGATTACCAGCCGATAGTCTTTAAACCCATTCCGCATGAACTGAGCCCCCTGGGCCGCCGATCCATTGCTGGCATAACTGATGCTGTTATCGGAATACTCCTGGTAATCGTTGCCGTTGAAGAGCTGAAACACCAGGTACGTCCGATCTTTATCGGTATACATACGCCCCGAATCGGCCAGGATAATTTCGCGATTACCCGATTCCACACCGCTTGTCGGGTGCTTATAAATAACCAATCCTTTGAGCAGGTCGCCGGTGGTGCTGTTTTTACCTGCTTTTACCTTATGATCAACCTTGATGCTGTAACCTGGCAAATCGTTGTAGAAGATGCCTTCCTTTAAGTTTAGGGTGGCTTTGGCGGTTTTTATATCATAAAGAAGGCTATATCCTTTCAGATTGGCCCAGGGCGCTACCGAATTATTGAACCAGAATGAAAACGCGCTGATAAACGTAGCGACGACAAGCAATGGCCGCATTGCCCGTGTGAGTGAGATTCCCGCACTTTTGAGGGCTGTTAATTCGAAAAATTCGCCCAGATTTCCGAACGTCATTAAGGATGACAAGAGCACCGCCAACGGCAACGCGGTTGGAATGGTCAACAAGGCAAAGTAAAAAAGCAGACGGCCGAACGTGGCCAGGTCGAGATCTTTGGAGACGAACTCGTCGATATAAAACATCAGCAGTCTCATCAGAAAGATGAAGATGACGACGCCGAGTGTCAAAAAAAACGGCCCCCAAAATGAGCCGAGTACTAACTTATCTATTTTTTTCATTCTACTATGCCACGCAGGTGGACGTGGACCCGAATGTACAGACACAGAACAGGGGTTCTGATTCGCTCTGGTTTATATACGATACGCTAAACGTAGTACGTATTTTGGGTCTTTCATAGTTCATTTACGCCCCTCACTTAACTAATTTTAACTTCCTACGATCTCCTTGAGTTTATACATCAAGCCATCCCAGAGGTCCTGCAGTTCTTCCTCGTCTGTTGTTGCCGAGTAATCGGTGATTCGTAGAAATGTTGATTGCGTCAACTCACTCTGATCGACTCGAAAATCAACATAGTTATTGTCGGTGCCGTTTTCTGCTGTTTCCAGAAATTCAAAACGCACCCCCTTATTCTGCCGCATGGATACCTGCCTGGCAATGTGACTTTCGTTGTCCCATTGAAAATCAAACCGCTGCTCAGGCATCGTGTTTACCTTGCTGGCAAACCACTGCGACAAACCGGAGGCTGTACTAATATAAGGGAACAGCATTTTGGGAGAGGCCCGCAGTTCGTATTCGGCAATAAACTTTATTTTCTCCATAACAATTTCGCCTGATCAAGGGGGGGGCTAGGCAAAGGTAAACGATTTTTTTTGCGAAAGTCAACGACTTTTTTTGCTTCGCGTCTAATTTTTCCTACTTTTGTGGAACGAAACGGCGGGGTAGCTCAGATGGTTAGAGCGTAGGATTCATAACCCTAAGGTCGGCAGTTCGATCCTGCTCCCCGCTACCTCGAAAGCGCCTAATCAATTGCTAGTCAATCGGTTAGGCGCTTTCTTTTTCGTGTCCGTACCAACATCCATTGAATCAGCAGAATGGAAAGTTGTTAAAGTCGATCTTACCGTTTTTCAATAGTAACGCCCTGACTTTAGGAAAGTCAGGGCGTTGGCACCCGTTACAGTTAATTAGGCGTTATTGGATCACCACATTGAAATCCGTATCCAGATCAGATGAGCCCGGCGTTGGGGTTCCATTCTTTACGTTTGGCTGATGGCGCAAAACGACCTTTAGTTTGCCCGATCCGGCAGCACCCGTTTTCATTTCGGTGGTCAAACCGACCGGGTAAGGACCTGGGGCTGGATTTGTGTCTTTATCCGTCAGCGTGATAGTGAGTGCCAGTCCGCTACTGGGTGTATATACGAACAGGTGTTCGTTTAGTTTTTCTCTGATCTCCTCCGTCGCATCGAGTGCGGGCGTTTTTGTTTTGTCCAGCAGCGAAATAGCCCCCGTATAGGTTGTATTCGCTTTCAGGTTCAGCGTTGCTTTGCTAAAATCAGCGGTTGTATTCAAATTTTCGATGGTAGCCGTTATAACGTCCGTGGGTATTGCCTTATTCGTGAGCGTTAATGTGGCCGTGGTGATGGCTTCATTGTCGTCTGTCGGAGCAACATTCTGTTCATCGTTTTTGCAGGCTCCGGCCAGGAGGACAATTAATCCGAAGGCTAAAATCGATTTTGCGGGGTAGTTCATGCTTAGTGAGTTTATTGTGTACAGGTTGTTATTATTGCGTTTATTATCGTGTTACACCACTAGGTTTTACGCGCTCGATCACTGAGGCATATTCCTGGCAAAAAGTGGCAGTTTGATCTTTAGTATCAGGTTACGGCCAGGTTCATCGGCGAAATAGCGAAAGCGGTTCAGGTAATCGCGATAAGCCGTATTGGCCAGGTTCGTACCACTCAGGATGACACTGATGGGCTGTTTTCCCAGTTTCGACTGAAAACCGGCTTCGGCTCCCAGCAGAACGTAAGCTGGCGGTGGAGCCGCAAAATCGCCCGTAAAAATGACGATCCCGTTTTCCTGCCGACTGGTCACGGCGGGTGCCCGATTTTGCCGGGAGACGTAAAGCCCACTCACCGAAACGTATAGGTTCGCCAGTTTCCCCCACCTCGCCCAATCGTACCGGATGGTATTATCAGACCGATTGGCCGGAATGAATACGAGGTAATCATGATCTGTCTGGTTGTAGGCAAACAGCAGCGAATTTTTGCTCGTGGCCGTGAGTTGATCGGTCAGTTTGTAGGTCAGCGTCGCGTCGATACCACGAAATGTTGCCCGTACCTGCGCATAGGTGTACGATGGAAAAGCCCCCCGCTGCCGGACAACGGGCACCGAATCGGGTTTCAGGTAGATGTAGTTATCGATCAGGTTATTGTAAACACCAATTTCCCCGCTCAATCGTTTGCCAGCGTAGGCCAGCACGAGGTTGCTGTTATACGCCTGTTCGGGCTGCAAATTGGGGTTACCCCGCTCGTACGCTACCGCGCTCTGGTGCAGACCATTGGAATACAAATCGGCTACGTTAGGCGCACGCCAGGCAGTGCTGAGGTTAGCCGTGAGGGTCAGGTCCGGACGTAGCTGATAAGCCGCCCCCAGCGATCCATTGGCATTTTGCCAGTTGTGCGTTTCAAAATAAGTTTGCTTCGTAACTTCATTCAGAAAATAGGCCCGGAGCCAGCGGTAATCGTACCGAAGGCCAGCCTCCAGTGTCAGCCTGCCAACGGCATACCGTTCGATGGCAAACAGGCCAGCCCCGTAGTTGCGGAAGTTTGGAATCAAGAACAGGTACTCCCGAACGTTGCCCTGCGTAATACCATTGAACCCCACACTGCCCGACCACTGACCGGCAGCCCGATGGCCACTGGCCTGAGTTTTTACGGGTGCGTGCTCCCAAACGAGATCGGCGGTATGGGTAACTAGTTTGAGGTATAGCTCGGGGGTGGTTATGCCGCTGAACGAAATGAAATCGTACTCCCGACGCGTATTTTGCTGCCGGGCAAAGGTGGCCGTCAGCGTGCCACCTCCGCCAAGGTGGAGGTGGCCGCGCGCTTTCAATAAGTCATGCTTCACAGCCTGATAGGGCCGGTTGAGGGCATACGAAAAGCCGGGTTGCGCTAACGGTTCGGGACGGCTGATGGCGGCATATAAATCCGTAAGACTTCCCACTTGAGCGCCCGTAAACAGGCCTATTTTTGTATCGAACTGACTGTAAAACAGCTCTATCCCCATATTCTTGTGATCGTAATGCAGATCGCCCGAAAAGTTGTTTTCGTGATAGCTGGTGTTCTCCAGGTAATAATGGGGCGTTTTGACGTAGCCCGATCGTTTGAACGTTCCCTGCAAACGCCAGCTCAGTCCCGTCAGTTTTTTGTCGAACCGGTACGCCGGCGCAGCTCCTTCCATCATGCCGGATACGACGCCCATACCGCCATTGGTGGCCCCTACCAGATTTAGTTCACCACCGATGCCGGGTTGCGTTGGCATCGCTTTCGGCTCCACCAGAATAACGCCCCCAATAGCATCGGAGCCATAACGGATGCTGGCCGCTCCTTTAATAACGGTTAGACGGGAGGCCAGAAACTGATCGACCTGGGGCGCGTGCTCGGTCCCCCACTGCTGATCTTCCTGGCGGATGCCATTGTTCAATATAATGATTCGGTTGCTGTATAAGCCGTGAATAACCGGTTTAGAAATGCTGGGACCTGTCTGGATGGAATACAATCCGGCTAATGCTTTCAAACTTTCGCCCAGCGACTGACCCCGCGTCTGATCGAGGGCCGCGCCGGATAAACTTACCTGGGTTTGGAGTAGCTGCTGCGCTTCAGACTGGTGTTCGGTTACGACAACTTCCTGCAACGTCTGGTTATCCGACACTAATTGAACCGGATTGACCGTCACAACGGGTTCGCTCCCAACCCGAATGGCCACCGTGCTGGTTTTATAGCCAACGAACTGGATGTCAAGGGTATAATTTCCCGAACAAATACGTTTGAGCTGGAAGTTACCAGCCGAATCGGCAACGGCCCCGGTCTTCAATTCTCGAACATAAACGGTTGCGCCAATCAGGGGTTGTTTTGTGTCCTGCCCCAGAATCTGACCTTGCAGCGTTGCCACGCAGGCGTCTGACTGAGCCAGACTCCACGAAGCCATTGACACCAACAGCCCGATCAGGAAACTTATTTTCGTTACGTTACTCATTTGTCCGACTCCTTTCAGCGTAGACCCGAAAGCACAACCCTATTTATGCAACAACGTTGCAATATTAGAAAAAAGAGCAGATAATACCTAAGCGCTAAACAAAAAAGCCACTCCAGTTTTCCGGAGCAGCTTTTCAAGAACGAATAATCTTCCCTCGCTTAGTGCAGGATATCGAACACTAATTCCCGCAGAATATCACTCTCGTTCATGGTTGGGCTATCGATGCCTTTGCTTCGGGCGTCGGCCCGGCGGATGGCGTTGATAATACTGGCGACTTTAGGCAGTGGAAACGTACGGGCAGCCGTAAGGTAGTCTTTCACGAAAAACGGGTTCACCCCCAATAACGGAGCCAGTCCCTTATCGGTCTGGTCCTTGGAGGCCTGAACCAGAATGACCTTGCTAAAATAACCGAATAACTGCGCCAGAATAACAACGAGTGGGTTGTCTTTCGGGTTGCGCCCAAAATAATCGACGATTTGATTCGCCTTGACAACATCGCGCTGAACGAGGGCTTTCTGAAGTTCAAATACGTTGTATTCTTTACTGATACCCACCAGTCGCTCAACCGTTGCCGCCGAAATTTCCTCACCGACATGGAGGTTGATCAGGATTTTGTCGATCTCGCTGGCCAGTCGTTTCAGGTCGTTACCAATGTGGTCGGCCAGCAGTTGGCAGGCTTTCGGACTCACTTTTGCGCCCTGCTCGCGGCAATACTCCCCTACCCAATCCGGAATCTTATTGTCGTATAACTTTTTGACCCCCAACAATTTCCCTTTGGCGCCGAACGCTTTCACCCACGCTTTTCGCTCATCGAGCGCCGGTTTACCATCTTCTCGGGTATAACACAGCATGAGTATGGTACTGGGGAGCGGATTCAGGGCATAATCCTCAAATAAAGTCTGCGTCGATTTGTCGTTGATGCCGTTCATCTGCTGGGCTTCTTTCACCAGGACCAGCTGGCGTTCGGCCATGAAGGGATAACGCCGGGCGTAGTTGAGGACCGCTCCGGCGTCTGTATCTTTTCCGAAGAGAACGAATTGATTGAAGCCCCGTTCGGCAACCGGCACGGCCACTTTTTCCAGTTCCTCGGCAATCCGGTCGAGGTAATACGGCTCATCGCCATGAATGAGGTAAACAGGCGCAATCCGTTTATTACGGATGTCCTTAAGCAAGGCGTCTACGGCAGGAATCAAAACTGGTTTTGGTTAATGGTTTGTGGGTAGCGACTGCCAGACCAAAAACTTATTTCTCTACAAAATTAACCAAGTAGACCAGAGAAAATACGTTAGACCGTTTTTTGTCATGCTGACGAAGGAAGCATCATAAACGTCAAGCACTAAGATGCTTCCTTCGTCAGCACGACAAAAAAGCCAATTCAGTATACTTTAAGCTAGTTGTAATTGAGTTTTAGCTGATCACTTTCGCCGAATCAACACGCCCGGATACGCGCCCGTTGCTTTTTGATCCTTGTAAACCAGTTGACCCGCGACCCAAACCGCTTCGATTCCCGTTGACAGGGCTTTATTGTCGCCAATGCGCGCCTTATCCTGCACCGTTTCCGGGTTGAATAACACTAAATCCGCATAGTAGCCGGGAGCGACCAATCCCCTGTCTGTAAGCCCAAGGTGCTCGGCGGTCAGGCTGGTCATTTTCTGAATGGCTGTTTCCAGCGGCATCACCTTCTGGTCGCGCACATAGCGGCCTAATACCCGTGTAAAGGCACCATACCCGCGCGGATGGCCATCGGTAGCACCGTCAGAACAGATGTTGGTGTGTGGCCACGCCAGAAAATTAACCACGTCGGGCTCGTCCATCGACTTGCCCATGATGCCCTCAACCCCGTCGGCATCGGGGTTTTTCTTAGAAAATTCAGCGGCTTCGGCCACCAAACCCATCAGCGTTTGCGCGGGTTTTTCCCGGCGAAGCGAGGCCACCTCGCTAACGGTTTTGCCCGCGTAAGTCGGATTGGCCGCAAAGCGCACCAGCACCGACTGACCAGGATCAAAGAGTTGGTTGACGGCAAATTCGGCACTGGCCGCGTTCGTGTAATCCCGCTTGGGAAACAGCACCCGCAGCGTCGACATCCAGTAGTCATACGGGTAGCAGTCAGCCGTAATGTTCACGCCCTCCGAACGCGCCTGCGCTAATTGAGCCAGCAGGCGAGTCGACTGCCCCCATTTATCGCGGAGGGCAATTTTAAGGTGTGAGATCTGAACGGGCATCTTCGTGATACGTCCAATCTGGATAATCTCATCCACGGCATCCTCCAGCGCGATGTCTTCACTCCGGATATGACTCATGTAACGCCCACCCGAATCGGCCGCAACCTGCGCTAGCTGGATAACTTCATCGCGGCTGGAGAAAAAGGCACTTTCATACTCCAGCCCTGTCGATAACCCCAGCGAACCTTTCCCCAACTCGATCCGAAGCAGGTCTTTCATGCGGGCGAGTTCATTGGGTTTCGCTGTTCTGTACAGGCCGTTCGCGCCCATCACCTGCTGCCGCAGCGTTGCCTGTCCGGTATAGGTCGCCACATTAACCGCCACTGGCTGCTGTTTCAACTGAGCCGCCAGCGTATCCATTGAATAGCTCCCGCCGTCCTGCCCGGACACAATCGTAGTAACACCCTGACTGACAAGCGCCAACGCGTCCGAATTTGCACGTAATCCGGCTACATGATGGCTGTGGCTATCGATAAACCCGGGTGCCAGGGTCAATCCGTGGGCGTCTGTCACTGGCTCGGCGGGAAAAGGAGTCAGCTCCCCGATTTCCCAAATACGATTCTCCCGAAGCCGCACAGCCGCTCGACGAGCCGCCACCCCGGTGCCATCGATAAGTCGGCTATTGGTAATCAGACTCGTTCGAGGCACACTAAATGGTTTTCCTTCCAGTACCTCACGAGCGATCCGACGGGCGGCATCATCACTACCGTTGCTAAGAACAATCAGTGTTTGCTGGGTATCTGTGTAGCGAACAATCACGTTCAGAAAGCCCACCCAGCTTCCGGTATGCGCCAGCACACGGCCATCATTTTCAATGAACCAGCCAAACCCATACGGATAAGTACGTTGATCGTTTAGTTTAACGGGTGTCATGGCCTCCTGATAAGCACTGACTTTCAGTAATTTCCCGGTTTGCAGGGCTTGCTCCCAAACCAGTAAGTCGTCAACGGACGAATAAATATTACCATCGCCAATCACGCCGTCTATCCGAATCAGGTCGTTGCGCTGGTTTTTGCCATTTTGCCGTTGAAAGCCATACACGCGGTTACGGGGTGTGGTGCGGCTATTGAGGTAATATACGTACGTGTTTTTCAGCCTGAGCGGCTTCGCGATCTGCTGGTCAAAAAACTGCTCTACCGGCATACCCGATAAGGTGCTGATGAGCGAGCCCAGCACGACATAACCCGTGTTGGAATAGTGCCAGCGTGCGCCGGGCCGAAACGCGAGCGGTGGCTTATGCTCCCTGAACAAGTGCAGCATGCCAGCGTTCGAAAGCGTATCCAGTGGCCCCGTATACTGCTGGGCCAGATCCATGTACTCGGGCAGGCCCGATGTATGCGTCAATAGATGCCGGACGGTGATGGTATCGTAGGGAAAATCGGGTAAATAGACCCGTACCCGTTCATCGTAGCGAAGCTTACCCTGCTCCTTCAACTGCATGACCATCAGGGCAATAAACTGCTTCGAGATGGAGGCCAAGTTGAACGACGAACTGGTTGTCAGGGGTTCGTTTGTTGCACTGTTTGCCGTGCCAAACGCTTTTTTATACCGAACTGTCCCCTTCTCGGCGACCAGAACAACCCCGTTGAACATTGCCTGCTCATGGAGCCGTGTCAAAACCGAATCCAGCGTTTTCAGGCGGGCGGCCATTGGCGGACTCACTGGTTGCGCCATCAACTGGCCTACCCAAAGAATAAAGGAAAGGTAACGAAAGGCAGTCCTCATAAAACCGTGTTTTTGGTAGATGTAGGGAGTTCAGTAGACTGTTTGACCGCATACAACGCAATGGAGCTGCTGTATACCCGGATCATGGGCAAGCGGGCCAACTGCTGCAGGAAGTTGGCGTACTCCTTGATGTCGCTCACGACCACTTTCAACTGGTAGTCGATCGTACCGGCCAGATGGTACGCTTCCAGCACATCGGGCATCTGGCGAACATGGTTTTCGAATCCAGCAATGTTGTCCGGCGTATAGTCCGGCATGGATACGTTGCAGAAAACGACTAACGGGCGACCGATTTTTTCCTGATTGACCAGAGCCACATAAGCCTTGATCACCCCCTCGCGCTCCATTCGTTTTATCCGCTCAAAGATGGGTGTCGTCGTCATGCCGAGCTCTTCGGCCAGGTCTTTTATCGTCCGCTTTGCATCGCGCTGCAACAACGTCAGTAAGCGAAGATCCGTATCATCCAGCATGGCCTTGGCGAATATTTTTCTTTTCCAATTAGGGACAAAAACAGCAAAAAGAATATTATTCCAATATAATTAATATTAACGGCATTTCTTTCAATTTATATCCTATTATAAGAATAAAAATATAGTTTTGGTACGAATATAAGCATAATTATCCAATGAGTGAACAGGCTATTTTACTTACTGATGGCTTACTAGCGACCAACGATGCCAAAACCGCTCATGGTCTGATTCGGGGCACCACCCGGTATACCATTATCGGTGTGGTTGATGCACCGACGGCCGGGCAAGACGCCGGTACGGTGCTTGACGGAAAATATAGAGGCATTCCTATTTTTTCCTCCGTACAGGAAGCCCTGGCAACGCTGGGCCAGGTTTCGTCCGCCATTGTGGCCGTAGCAACCAGTGGCGGGATTCTTCCCCCCAATATGCTCGATGACATCAAACAATGCCTGGAGGGAGGGCTGTCAGTGGTGAACGGGTTGCACGAATTCTTAAACGACAAGCCTGATCTGGTTGCCCTGGCGCATCAATATGGCGGCCAGTTAATCGACGTTCGACGCCCGAAACAGCGCCAAGATCTGCATTTCTGGACGGGTGAGATTAATGAGATCACATCGCCGATCATCGCCATAATGGGTACCGACTGTTCACTCGGCAAACGGACCACCGCCCGGTTGATTCAGGAAGCGTGCAGTCGCCACGACCTCAATGTGCAGATGATCTACACCGGACAAACCGGCTGGTTGCAGGGCGTCAAACATGGCTTCATCTTTGATTCGACCCTGAATGATTTCGTTTCCGGGGAACTGGAACATGCCCTGGTCTCGTGCTGGCGGGAAACCGGGGCCGATGTGCTGCTCATTGAAGGGCAGGCTGCCCTCCGAAACCCCAGTGGCCCCTGCGGTTCTGAGTTTCTGGTGTCGGGCAATGCCCGGCACGTTGTGCTGGTCCATGCCCCCAAACGAACGTATTATGACCATATTCCTGCCTGGGGCCGCATCCCATCCGTCAAATCCGAGATCGAGTTGATCCGCTGTTATGGTTCCTCCGTCATTGCGCTGGCGCTCAACACGGAAGGATGCAGCCGGGACGAAGCGATTGCTTTTCAGAAACAATATACCGACCAGCTTGGCATTCCGGTTTTACTACCGCTGGAAGAAGGTGTAATGCCCATTTTACCTATTATTCAGGCTCTTACGACTACGACTCATGCGTATTAACGCCATCCGCGCTTATCGCCGGAACCTGGCTCTGACCAAGCCGTATACCATTGCGTACCAGACAACGTCGGACGTTGAAAATGTATTCCTGGAGATCGAGCTGGAAAACGGTCTGGTGGGTATCGGTGCGGCCAACCCCGACCCGGAAGTCGTCGGTGAATCGCCGGAACAAACGTTGAACAATCTGCAAAGTGAGTGGATATCGGACCTGATCGGTCGCGATATCCGGCTGTTCAACTCGCTGATTGACGAAGCCGGGTACCAGTTCTCCGACGCTCCCGGCACGCTGGCCGCGCTAGACATCGCTTTGCACGATGCCTTTGCCCTCTACCTAGGGGTTCCGGTCGTTCAGTTTTATGGTCAGAAACTCCGCTCATTGCCCACCTCCGTAACCATCGGCATTATGAACGTGGCCGACACATTGGTCGAAGCCGCTGAGTATGCCAAACAGGGGTTCCGGGTTCTTAAGGTAAAAACAGGCCTCAATGTCGACGAAGATGTCGAGCGCATTTTAACCTTACGGGAAAGGTATGGCAGCGCAATGACCCTTCGCGTCGATGCCAATCAGGGATACACCCTCGCGGATCTGGAACGCTTTCTGGTAGCTACCCGCTCGGCGGAAGTAGAGCTTATCGAGCAGCCCCTGCCCGTTGGCCGTGAGTTCGATCTGGTGGTCTTAGCCAACAAAACCCGCCGTCGGTTGGCCGCCGACGAATCGCTGAAAGACGCAGTGATGGCGCTGACACTGGCTCATCAGCCACAACCTTTTGGTATTTATAACATAAAATTAATGAAATGTGGGGGTATCCGTTCCGCCCTTGATATAGCCACCATAGCCCGATCAGCCAGTATATCCTTATTTTGGGGCTGTAATGACGAAAGTCGGGTCAGCATCGCAGCCGCCCTGCACGCTGCTTTTGCCTGCCCAAACACGCGTTACCTGGACCTGGATGGTAGCCTGGACTTGGCGGAAGACGTCGTCTCGGGTGGATTTATTTTGGAAGATGGCCTCATGCGCCCAACCGGCCAGGCGGGACTAGGGCTTAACAGAAACAAACTGACGTTGTAAGATTTAATTTAAGGCTGAGGATGTTCCAAACCCGTTACACGTAAACAGCATGCTCCCTTACTTCCCTTTCAACCAGCAGTTTAACGAAAAGATGGGAACGTTGCCCCTGGCCGAAAACCAGGGGCTTATGGAAGTAGATGAACACTACCGAACCGAAGTTGCCCTGAAACGAAAGCTACTAACCGAGCTGCCAGCTTATTATTTCCAGGCGTTACCGGGGTATGAATCTGCCCAGTGGGAAGTTTTGGAAACTGTATTGTCGGATCTGGTTCGGGGGGCGCCCGACCAGTTCTCACTGCTGAAAAAAGGCAACCAGTGGCATTGGCAGAACCAGTTGCTGAATGAGGCCGTCTCCTTCGTCGTTGGGGATTCATCGACACTCCCGCTGCCCCCCCTCGATTGGGTAGGTCGGCAAGTGCAGGAAGATTTGACCATACTGTCGGGCCCTGAGGCTACGCTGGTAGCCGGGCAGTTATGCTTTGCCAATGACTGGTGCCTGGACGATAAGATCGGGCTCCCCTTCTGGCAGATTCACGCGCCCCTTGTGCCCATAGTAGGACCGATGATGCTGGCCGCCCGTACATTCATGGAACGACTGCCCGCGGGCCGTCCGGTTTGGCGAGCGAACTGGAGCATTAAACCAACGAACCAGTTGGACATGACCAGCCGCCATACAGCCACGCTCAAACGGCTTCTTACGGACCGGATTCCAGAGTTTACTCCCGAAACCATCGGCGAACACCTGTACATTCGTATTGAACGCCAAACGTTGACCCGTTTACCCAGGTCAGGCGGCATCTTATTCGGCATTCACACTTACCAAAACCTGTTGGCCCGTGAAGTAGCGGAACGACATGACGGGGCAAGCCGCCTGGCCAGTGTCTTCCGCACCACGCCAGACAGCCTGCTTCATTACAAGAACATGACGGCCTTTATGCCCGCTCTGCTGGCCTATCTGGATACCTGTACCTTATCTTCACCTGACTAGTTCTATTGCCCCATATGGCCAAACTCGCCCGCTCTCTTGGTTTACGTTCTGCTATTTTATTGGTTGTTAGTGGCATTGTCGGCTCCGGCGTTTTTAAGAAGGTAGCCCCCATGGCGGCAGAGTTAGGGTCGCCCCTGCTGGTTTTAGCCTGCTGGATCATGGCAGGCGTCGTTAGTTTGGCCGGTGCCCTGACCTACGCCGAAATGGCAGGTATGTTTCCTCAATCGGGAGGAGAATACCTTTATTTCAAGAAAACTTACGGCCGCCTGTTTGCCTTTTTATACGGCTGGGGTGCCTTTACAGTCATGCGGACAGCGACCATTGCGGCTCTGGCGCACATTTTTGGTCAGTCATTGATCACGCTAACGGGTTCGCAGTGGGCCTCGGCCGAATTAGTCGTCAAGGGCATTGCCACGTCACTGATTCTCTTTCTGAGTTTAGTCAATTACCGGGGCGTGTCGTTTGCCGAAGGCCTTAGCCGATTCCTTATTTACCTGACATTTATAGCGGTTTTGGTTATTGCCGTTCTTGGCTTTCGGGCCACGATGGGTAGCTTAAGCCATTTAACGGAGTCGATTCAGGCACATGCATCCGATGCGCATGGAAGCCTGCTTGGCTCGCTGGTGGCGGCCTCACTGGGGGCGTTCTGGGGGTACGATGGCTGGAATCAAATCGGTTACGTGGGCGAAGAGATAAAAGATCCACAGCGTAACCTGCCCATCGCCCTTGGGGTAGGAACCAGCATTGTCATTTCTATCTACGTCTTACTAAATGCGGTGTATCTGTATGTGCTTCCCGTGGAGGCACTGGCGCAACTGGCCAGCACACCCGATAAAATTGCGGCTGTGGAAGTGGTACGACAGGCGGCTGGCTGGGCAGGCGCTCTGTTTATTTCTTTATTGATTCTGGTTACGACCTCTAACTCAACCAACGCGTCGATTCTGATGCCCGCCCGGGTCTTTTACGCAATGGCCCGTGATGGCTTGTTTTTTAAAGCGGCTGCCGTCATTCACCCCCGTTACAAAACGCCTTCCATAGCCATCTTGCTACAGGGAGGCTGGGCTATGGTGCTGGTTTGGTCCGGGAGCTTTGACCAACTCACAGATATGCTCGTGTTTGCTTCCTTCATTTTTTACGGAGCAACGGCCTTCGGTGTCATGCTGCTTCGGCATAAACAACCCGATCGGGTACGCCCCTACCGCGTACTCGCTTATCCAGTTGTGCCTTTATTTTTCCTCGCCTGTTGTGTCCTGCTGGTGATCATGACCCTGATCAACCAACCGCGCGAAGCACTGACGGGCTTGTGTTTAATTGCCACAGGTCTTCCTTTCTACTGGGTCTGGCGCAACCGATCAGAGGTTGTGGCTGACGACGATGAACCGGATTCGTTAAACTAGGCCCGTCTCGGATATGCGCTACCCCGATGTCCTTTTGTCCGGCGTTAGCCATTCGATCAGACGGGTCCGTCCGGGTATCTTCCCGGCTGGTGTTCTACTGTTTTATGCCGGTTGAAGCACCACTGTATTACATTTGCATACCGTTTCTATCCACGCAGGCTCCAGATTTGTTCGACTTCTATCAAAATTATAGGCCTGAGATCAATCACGCTTTTTTATGGTACTTTTTCTGACCGCTAGAGACCAGAATGCCCAAATCAGAAAATTTTCCTGCCAACTCAACAAGTTGGAGGTTGCCTTCGAATTCTTGAGTGATATTGTCGCAAAGGGTAGCACTTTATTGCAGGCCTACGTTATGGATGAAGGTGATCGAACGGAGCTGCCACTCGCTATTTTTAATGGCGAACCTTTCATAGAAACCATGCAGGAATTAGAAAAAGAATGGCAGACACTCTTGAGTGAGCCTGCGTTGCCAGCCTCCATACTGGCAACGCTACTCATCCCATTGATCCAGCAACGGGCCCGCCAGATTGAAGCAAAGATTGCGAGTTATCAGAAGCTGATTTACCGCCTTGAACAACTCCTTAGCCGTGCACAAAAAAACTTTTCCCCAGGTCCAATAAAATCCCGCGTTATCAGCCAATATGAATCACTGATTAATCAAAATCAGGTGTGGCTGGTCAAAGCCCAGGTTTCGCACCAGCTTATACTAAGTCGGCTAAACCAGCTATCCGCGTAAGCACAAGCCGAGAAATAATACCGATAGGTACGGAAAATAGGGGGCGTACTGTAACATACGCTTTTTTTCCGCCGGACTCTTTCATCAAGGTAAATTTTTTCCGGCAGGGTTGCGTCTAGCTCAATACTAAATCATGGTTAAAGGCAACTAAACACATTATTCTTCCTTAGATTCTGTTAAAAAGTCAATGCAAATACTAGTAATTATTAGAGCCGGTGAACCTTACTTACTGTTATAGTAGTGCATTTATAATCAGCTTTTTAATCGAGTGAAGTTGCCATCATACATTTATTAAAGAGCGTCTCTTTCCTGCCTTCCGACTAAGATACTATACAAGGTATTGTCCAACAAAGGCTTCAATTAAAAAAGGTTTTTGTCTACTATTATTTACTATCGAGCAGTCATCAGGCACCGTCTAGCTTTCTATTTGTCAGGGAAACAATTCAGAAAATGGACTAATAGTCGTACCCTGTACTAATTTTATAACCTAACAAGTTTTTTTTTGTTAATGGTTATTAAACAGTTTTTCTTTTTTAGTTGTAAGACTTACTATATTTGCCCGTCTGTATCAGAAAATAATTCATATACTGTCAATGAAAGCTAAACAAATACGGTTCTTTTCTCCCAACGAGAACAGCGAATCAACGAAAAAAAGCGAAAAAAGTGTTGCGAAAGCTGCCCCAGTAACAGGATACATTTCGTCTACGGGTAGGTTGGTTTTCCCTTCGAAGACGATTGCTCAATTAGGATTTGACCCAACAAACAGTCGGTTCAAAGTAGGCACCCAGGAAGGAAAACGGAAGATTAAATCTTTATATCTAATTCCAAGCGACGAAGAACAGGGCCAAACCTTCGAACTCACGCAGGGCGCTAAAAGTTACGGCATCTCCCTACCCTTTATTCTTCAGAAAGGGGGTATTGATTTTGCAGAAACTAAATATACCTTCACGGTTAAACCCTTCGATTACGAAGAAGACATAACTGGCTTTGAATTAAAATTAACGAATGAAAGCCCAAAGCCTGAGTACACGGGTAAACCCCGCGGGCGGAAAAAACAGAATCCTGAAGCGTAATAATGGTGTAACCAACAGGTTACTGACGTTTATATCGTTAGTAAAACCATTCGTTTTACAAAAAGAGGTAACGGATTTTGATCTGTTACCTCTTTTTGTAAAACAGAGTAAAGCTTTTTATCCATTATCTATTTCTCCAGCTATTTAATTACGGTCACCAAAATTTGGTACACATTTTATACCTAGATTCCTGGCTCAGGCTTATTTTCGTTCGGTTACGGATTGATGAGCAAATTCTGTATCGACAATCAGTTTGATCGATCTCACCATAGCTAATTTAATTTAAAAAGGCTATCTTACCTCATCAGAACACCCGGATGTATCTCAAATCAGCCATGTCAAAAACGAATATTCCTGTCGAGCGATGATCTTTCTAAAACAGAACAAAGATCTTGGCTTGTCGTTTTTTTCTTTATGACCCGAAATCAACTTGATGATTTAATTAGCCAGGGCGAACACACCCGGCTCGAATTTAAACGTTCACTTTCGTCAGCTTACCGGATAGCCCGTACCCTGGCTGCCTTTGCGAATACATCGGGAGGAACGCTGCTCATTGGGGTTACCGACCTGGGTAAAATTGTGGGCGTTTCATCTGAATTTCGGGAGATGGATAAACTGGAAGAAGCCGCCGACCGCCTGGTTGAGCCCCCGCTTTCTATCAGTTACGAAACGATAGCACCGGATGGCCGCCTGGTCCTGATCGTGACCATCGTCGAAAGCAACGAAAAACCTCACTATGTGGTCGATGAATCGGAAAAACGAACCATCTACGTTCGGGCAAAAGACAAATCCATGCCGACCAGTAAACTCATCATTACGCCAGAAATGGCCGATCGTGAATTACTTAAATCGCCCATGGCACGAACCCTGATCCAGTATCTCCGCAAGAACGACCACATTACGGCGGATAAGTTTGCCAAACTCATCAATATATCTGACTACCGGGCGAGCAAATTACTCCGGCAGCTCGCCGAACGAGGTTTGCTGATTTTGATCGATAAACCTCGCCCTGTTCGCTACGCCCTTAAACTAGCAGAGTGATCCGTGTTGTATCTTTGCGGACATGATGATGCAGGAACAGACGGTTACAAAAGAGACAATCACCACATTTTTCAGAGACCTTCAGGATCGTATCTGCCAATCTCTGGAGGCCGCCGATGGCGGAGCCACTTTTCGGGAAGATGAATGGCATCGGCCCGGTGGGGGCGGTGGACGGTCGCGCTTATTAACGAACGGAAGCGTTATCGAAAAAGGGGGCGTTGGTTTTTCTGCCGTGCATGGTGAGGCAACAGAGTCCACTTTACGCACCCTGAACCTGACAGAACCCGCCGAGTTTTACGCTACCGGCGTCTCCATCGTCCTACACCCGCGCAATCCGGGGGTACCGATCATCCACATGAATGTACGCTACTTTGAAATGAGTACCGGACATAATTGGTTTGGTGGAGGCATTGATCTGACGCCACACTACGTGAATCAGGACGATGCACGCTGGTTTCATCAATACCTGAAGCAGGTTTGCGACCAGCACGACCCAGGCTACTACGCCAAGTTCAAGCCCTGGGCCGATGACTATTTTTACATACCTCATCGGCAGGAAACGCGCGGTATAGGGGGAATTTTCTTTGACTATCTGAAGCCTTCAGATGCTGCGCATCAGGCCCGGCTGTTTGCCTTTGTTCAGGCCGTAGGCAATGCCTTCGCGCCTATTTATACGCATTTTATGCATCAGAACAGGCATCTTCCGTTTGGAGAGCGCGAAAAGAACTGGCAATTGCTGCGCCGGGGCCGGTACGTCGAATTTAATCTGGTTTGGGATAGAGGCACTAAATTTGGCCTTGAAACCAACGGCCGTACGGAATCTATTCTAATGAGTATGCCTCCGCAAGCCAACTGGATCTATGATTTTAGGGCGGAAGCGGGCAGCCCGGAAGAGCAAACGCTGAGCCTCCTCAAAAAAGGTATCGACTGGGTATGACCCTACGTTGCTTACCTGGCTATCTGGTCAGCCACAAGATCAGTAAGCCAGCTGTTTCATAGGCGCTGAACCAACCGTGTAGATTGGCCTCAATTGACCGGCTCACTCAGGATAAGCTGCCAATCCCGTTCCAATTGGAGGATGGCCGTCGAAAACGGGGCACCTTTGAAAACATGAGCTGGCAGTTGAATGCGTTTATCGTCATCAATAAGTTCAACACTGACTAATCGCTCCCCAGCAGAAATAAGGCTTAAAAAATCAAAAGCAATTTCCAGTTTGGTCAACCAGCAGGAGAAATTCCTAAGTTGGTTTTTACCGTCTATCGTCGTAATAAATAAAATCATAAGAGTAAGTAAGAGGACACTACAATAATTAACCTTTGTTATTGACTTGACAACATTATTTACTTTTTGGTAAGCGATTCCCATAAACCGTAAACACCACACTAATTGAACCGGGTAATGCATCGGTAAAACATCGAAAATAAGGACGTAATTTAACGTATCCTTATACTCCATATCGCTCAGGTTCCGTCTTTCATAAAAATGCTGTAAGTACTAGTTCGCAAGCAAAAAAAGTACCAGAATAGTCGATAGCTGCAACGTTTTGGCAATACGTAACGTATTGATTTTTAGCTAGCCAGACTGAAGTAAGGTGGTCTGTTCCGTATTGGTAAGTTTATTTCCTTTCGTGAAGATCGGGTTCGCATGTAAACAAGTACATTTTTTATTTCATAGATTTTCTGCACATCGATATAAGCATGCGTATATTTAAGATTAACTCTTCTTTATAGTAAGACGAATTAACTGAATCGAGTCAACCTTTCGTGAGGATTCAGCAACATTTAGAGCCCGAGTAGTATAGATAATCCATCAATATAGTCGCAACCACAAGAATGAACGGAAGAGTCAATACAGCTTGTTTATGCGCACGTTTACCTTTCGGCTTTTAGCCTGGCTACTCATTCTGGGGTTACCGTTCACCGCCGAAGCAACCCATCAGGTTGGCGGGCAGTTGGAGATGCGGGCTATTGGGGACGTGCCGGGGCATTTTCGGGTCGTTGTCACCCAGTATCTGGAGAGCGGTCCACAGGCCGACCGGCAGGGAGGGGGCACGCTGGGCATTTTCCGTAAGCGCGACGATGTGCTGATGTGGCGATTCAGCACCCGCGAAACCGGACAACGGCAGCCGGTTATTTATGCCAATGGCTATTGCGCAGAACAACGAAACCTCAAATTCATTGTCGCCACCTTCGAGGCCGATATTCAACTTGCACCCGACACGTACAATGACAGTCAGGGCTACTACATGTCCTACCAGACCCGGAATCGAAACGGGGGGATCAACAACATTGTCAATCCAATTCAAACGGGCTATACGTTCTACCTCGAGTTTCCGGCTCTGTTGCAAAATAACCAGCTGTTTACCAACTCATCGCCCCATTTTGGGGCTATAAACGGCGAGTACGTTTGCCTTGGCGATCCATTCACCTTTCCATTCGGAGGTATTGACCCGGATGGGGATGAGCTAAGGTATTCAATGGTAACACCCCTCAACCAAAAAGCCATTTCGGGACAAAGCAATACACAGAATGGGGTTTCATCAGGACCCTACCCGGATGTAAGCTGGCTCTCGGGCTTCGATGCCACGAATGCGATACCGGGTAACCCTACATTGAAAGTCGACGCCCGCACGGGTGAACTATCCGTCACGGCAACAAAACTGGGCCTGTATGTATTCGCCGTAAAGGTAGAAGAATACCGCAACGGAGTAAAGATTGGTGAAGTAAGGCGTGATTTTCAGCTACTCGTTGTCGACTGTCCCCCTACGACAACGCCTGATCCGGCCGTCCAGATTAAAAATCGGTCCAAACAACCCATAACCATTATTTGCGAAGGTGACTCCGCGGTCCTGATGGCCAGCGTGAATGCCAACTGGAACTACCAGTGGCGCCGAAACGACGTTAACATTGCCGGCGCCACCAGCCCGTCGTTATCGGTTAAAACGTCTGGTCAATACGCCGTTGTTGTCTCTCTGAAAACATCGTGCAGCAAGGTAGGGAATTCGGAAACCCTGCTGGTCGATGTGATTGGCAGTACGGCAACCGTTTCGGCAAGTGGGCATTTGTGCGCCACAACGGGCACGATCAAGCTAAAGGCAACCCAGCTCCCCAACGTGACGTACCAATGGTATAAGGACAACCAGACACTGACGGGCAAAACAACCGATTCTCTTCAGGCGACACAACCCGGCAAATACTGGGCGGTGCTGGCCTACCCCACCCTGGGCTGTCAGGCCCGCACCGATACGGCCGTTCTTGATCGGTCGCCTGTAGTACTGGCCGAGATTAAATCAAGCTCGGGCTTCAACCGAATTTGTCCGCAAGACTCCCTCCCACTGCTCAGCAGCGGTGGGCTGCTGTATACCTGGCAGAAAGATGGGGTAACCGTTGGCAGCAGTGAGTCGAAGCTGGTGGCTAAATCAGCAGGTACGTATACCGTGAAAGCCACCGATTTGTACGGTTGTGAAGGCACATCCGATCCGGTTGTCATTTCCCAGATTGCCACCATCACGGTGACCCTCGATTCGATTCCGGGCGTTTGCGGAACGGATGTGCCCATGCATATGCTAACGGGTAGCCCGGCGGGGGGCGAGTTTTCGGGAGCCGGAATAACGGGTAACGTGTTTAGTCCCAGGCTGGCCGGTGTCGGCGATCACCTGGTCACGTACACCATTAAGGCCGCTCCCGAATGCGTGGGCACCGTCGCCAGTCGCGTTGCCGTTGTGGCACCAATCCCTACTATCCAACTGGCTGACTCCCTGACGACCTATAAAGGAAATACGTTTTCGCTCAATCCGGTATACACGGGCAATCCGAACCAGTTCTCGTGGGTGTCACCGACTTATCTGGACAATCCAAGTACTGCAAATCCAACCATCACCAGCATTGCCGATGACATCACCTATACGCTCGACATAAAAAATAGTACCGGCTGTGAAGCCAAAGATACCATCCGTATCACCGTGTTTGCCGCCGTATGGGTACCGGATGCCTTTTCTCCCAACGGTGATGGGGTTAATGACGTACTGGAATTACCCGGCGTCGAAGCCTTTCCCGACGCTGTCCTGACAATTTTCAACCGATGGGGCGACATTATTTACTCGTCGGGCAAAGGCTATACCAATCCATTCGACGGTACACTGAACGGAACCTCACTACCCATGGGCGTGTACGCCTATACCCTGCATACGGTCCCCGAAAAGCCTGTCATACGGGGTAGGCTGGTCCTGGTACGGTAGCGACGATGTAGAACAAAAAATTCCGGCCTGGACTGATTTACTCAGTCCAGGCCGGAAACGTACCCTAAAAATGCGGTCTAAAATCTATAAATTAAGCTTGCTTGGTCAACTGAATGTTCAAGACTAGCTTAACGTCGTCGCTCACAACAACTCCACCCGCTTCGGTAACGCCATCCCAGGTAAGGCCAAACTCTTTCCGTTTGATCGTGCCTGTTGCTTCGAAACCCGCTTTGGTCTGACCGTAAAAATCCTGCATCTGACCACCGTGCTCTACTTTCAGGGTTACGGGTTTTGTAACACCATGAATCGTTAAATCACCCGTCAGGTTGTAGGTATCGTCACCCGTTTTTGTCATGGCCGTTGACACGAACGTCAGTTTAGGAAACTGTTCAGCATCGAAGAACTCAGCTGACTTCAGGTGGCCATCGCGTTGCTCCTGGCCCGTGTTGATGCTGGAAATATCAGCGGAGAACGAAACTTTAGCGTCCGAGAAATCATCGCCTACTGATTCGACCTGACCTTCATATTGACCAAACGAACCGGTTACGGTCGAGATAACAAGGTGTTTCACTTTGAACTGAACTTCAGAGTGCATGGGATCGATGATCCAGGTTGTTGCGGTTGCGGGTTGTGCTTGCATGTGTTTGATTGGTTAATTTCGTGTAATCGTATTTGATGTATATACATTTAATACCCTTGAAATGGTTCAGATTTGCTGAAAAATTTTTGTTAGTTGAAAAGATCAACCGGTTTGCCGGTGCGGTTGGTTACTTATAACCGATGAATGAGGTTTCTCAAAACCGAACATTATGAACCATTCGGTTTTGAGAAACCTCACCCGGCAGATGCTTACATCTGCCGACACAGCAACAACTTTATAAGGGAGCCCTGTTTTGTCATTTACCTGATCTGCATCAGGGCCGCCATAATTTCAATACCATCCCACAAATATTGAACGGTTACATTTTCGTTCTCAGCGTGCTGGTTATTATCGTAATTAACAACCGGTACGGACACCACATTGGCTTTTAAGACTTTTTCGAAAAGGTAGAGGGGTAAACTCCCTCCCGCCGATGGCGACAGAACAATCGGCTCGGCACTGGTGGTCTGCACGGCTTTTACAACCTCCTGCGCAATAGGCAGATCCATGGGTGTACGCTGGGCGTTGTAGCCTGTCCCCTGCGTAATTTTAATCAATTTTGGATATTGCTGCCGTTCGGCATCGGTGGGTTCATGGTCAAGAACCTGAAACCCCTGCGCCCGAATGTGGTCAATTACGCGTCCAACCTGCCGCGTCACCTCGTTGCCCCGCACGAGTCGTAAGTCCAGGACAGCCTCGGCTTTGGTCGGAATAATATTTCCAGCCATAGCCCCCACGTTGGCACTCTGCAGGCCGTTTATGTTCAGCGTGGGGCGCATGAGCAACTCAACGAACGAAGTCCCGTTGCCATCGGGTTGGGCAATACCCAGTTCTTTTTTCAAAGCCGCTTCCATATTGGGAACGCTGGCCATGGCCTTTTTTTCGCTGGCCGTTAGCGGTACCACATCGTCATAAAATCCCTTGATAACGACCTGATCCCTGTCGTCTTTCATACTGGCCAGCAATTTCACCAGCCGCATGGCCGGATTGGGTGCCCAGTTTCCGTAATTACCGCTGTGTAACGGGCGTTTGGGTCCGTAAACCGTCAGATTTATGTTGACATCGCCCCGTACCCCGAATTGAACGACGCGCTTTCCGGATACATGACGTGGACCATCGGCAATGATCCACAGATCGCTGGCCAGTTTGTCGCGGTGTTTGTCTAAAATTTCACCCAGGTGCGTAGAACCAATTTCCTCTTCGCCTTCAAAGAAAAACTTCAGGTTAGCCGTGAGTGGGATATTATTTTTAACCAGAGCATCATAAGCATTCAGAATGGTCATGACACCCGCCTTATCATCGGCGCTCCCCCGGCCCGCCAGCCGCCAGGCGGGGTCGATGGGATCGCCTGATTTATAGGTTGTAACCACCTTACCGCCCTGCTCAATGGGAGCGGTGATGAACACGGGAACAAAGGGCTGCAATCCGTCGGCCCACTGCTTGGGGTTAACCGGCTGGCCATCGTAATGGGCATAGAACACAATAGTTTTCCGGGCACCCGGCACCCGAACTTCACCAAATACGGCGGGGGTCGTTCCCGAAGTCGGCCCGTCGAGAAGCTGGCCGGCAATACCCCGCTTTTTCATCATTTGCAGGATGAAATCCGCGTTTTTGCGGATATTGACAGAATCGGCCGACACGTTGGGGATGGACAAAAACGCCCGATATTCATCCATCAACGCTGTTTCCTGCGTTTGCCGATAGTGCCGAATACGTTGCTGGGTCGTTTGGGCACTGGCCGAAAGTATACTGATGATCGAAACAAAGGAAAAGGTTTTTACAAACATAAACAGCTTGATTAGTAATCTATTATACTGTATCATAAACATAAACTTCTGGTCATTTACCGCCTTCTAACCCCTTACCTGGACTATCGGGCACTTTACTGAGTTCCAGTCCTGAGTTAGTTAATTTGGCGACTTTTCCCTTTGCGTCCAGGATAAAACTTACGGGATCCTTTCCATTCCAGAACTGATCATACGTAAGGCGAAAGGTGTCGTAGTGCCAATGATCCAGGTAGCCGGTCATGACGTTGTTAAGAGAAAAATAGAGCTTACCGTCGCGTAGGGTCACATCCGCTTTACCATACAATGGATCGGTATAGGCCCCCACGTAAGCCGTCAGTGGAAGCGATGGTTTGGTGTTCATCACTCGCGTGCTATCCGCTTTTCGTTCTGCCAGCTTGGCCTTTTGCCTGATTCCACCGTATAATTTCTGCAAATCCGCACTCCAGTCAGCCGACAAACCCAAGGCAAACGCATCGAACGCCCGAAGCATCAGCGCATGGCGTAGTTCGGCATGATCGAGGTTTCCCTGCACGTATACCGCTAGTTTTTGATCCGGTAGCTGCCCATGAATGGCCACCATTCCGGTCAGGCTACCCGTATGAAAATTGATGCGATGCCCACGGTAATCCTGCTGAAACCAGCCTAGTCCGTAGGTCTTCCATACGGGTTTCGTCAGGACCTGAGTCGGGTAAAATTCGGCGTCCGTTACCAGCGTTTGGGGTTTAAATAATTCGGCCCAGGTGGCGGGTTTCAGAAGCCTCTTCACCTGCGGTCCGCCGTTGCGGTACCGGCCACTGTCGAGCATGCACTGCATCCAGGCGGTAACGTCATCGGGACACGTCCAGACGGAACCGGCCGGTCCGACGGCATCCACCAGGGCTTCTTCTTTAATACTATTTATGGCCCGAACCGTATCGTTTATGGCCATGTGCGGCTTAGCGCGGTTTGCATCGGTTACGTCGCCAAACAACGCCTTTGTCCGACTCATTCCCAGCGGTTCGAACAGACGCGTGCGCATAAATACCGCCCACGGCAGGCCACTTACTTTTTCCAGCACTTTGCCCGCGGCCAGGTACATGATATTCTGGTAGATAAAGCCCGACCGGAACGAGTACGATGGTTTCACCAGGCGCATCCGGTGCAGAATTTCGTCGGAGGGAATGGTCATAGCTGCCCAGAGTACATCGGCATTTCCCACACCGGTATTGTGGATCAGCAAATCCCGAACGCGCAACTCGCGGGTCACGGCAGGGTCGTATAACTGAAAATCGGGCAGGTAGTTGATGACCGGATCATCCCAGCGAAGCTTTCCTTCATCCACCATCATGCCGAGGCAGGCCGCCGTCATGGCTTTGGTTGTTGAGGCCATGGCAAAGAGCGTCTGCGTATCAACCGCTGCGGATTTACCCGAACCCGATCCTGGCAACTCCCGAACGCCGTACCCTTTTTTCAGCAAGACTTTACCGTCTTTAACGACCGTAACCGTCAGACCCGGCACCTTCCAGTCACGCACGGCCTGTTGTACATACGCATCGTATTGAGCAACAGGGTCTGTCGTACTTTTTTTAGACTGAGCCAAAACAGGTTGTTTGGCGAAACCGACAAAGAGTAAAAACAAAATAAGGTATTGCTGTTTCATAGTGAAGGTTTATTTTGTAGAGAAGACCAATAATGTGTCAGCAATTTACAAAAAGCATTCCGTCAGGAGACGCAATTTAGAGCAACTGTCCGTAGATTTGTTAAGACCCAACTACCAGTTTATAACGAAACAATGATCTATTTAAACTTCAGAAACATTCGGTTCCTGATTACGGCATTAACTTTTTTTTGGGGCACGACGACCAGTCTGGCTCAGTCGAAGGCCAGCGCTGCCAAAACGCCCAATGCGGTATCGGCGATCAAGGAAAGTGATATCAAACGGGATCTATTTGCGCTGGCGGGTGACCATTTCCGCGGCCGTGAAGGCGGCTCGCTCGACGAACTCAAAGCATCTGTCTGGATTGCGGACCAGCTCCGGGCCATGGGCCTGCAACCCGCTGGCGATGACGGAACATTCTTCCAGTTTTTCCACATTCAGCGCACCCGCATCACCGAAACCAGCCGCCTGAACATCGGCAGTCATCAGCTCGTCCACGGTCAGGATGCGTTCATTCTGGCACCCGCCATTGCTTCGGTCGACGCTCCCCTCGTTTTTGTGGGCAAAGGTACGCCCGAGGAAATGGCTAAAGTAGACATAAAAGGCAAAGCAGTCGCCCTTGAATTTTCGGGAACGGGGCCACCCGAACTGAGCTACCGGCGTTTCCTGTTCGGAACAATGACTCGCCGGGCGGCCGAACTGGTGAAAGCCGGCGCGCTGGCCGTTGTTTGGGTGTCCGACACGCCTGCTCAGTCTTATTTCGAACGCTGGACAACGGGGCTGGAGCGCGGTCGCTATGATCTGCCCGGCGGAGCCAATACCCGCGTTTTTTCGCAGGCGCCAACGGTCTGGTTACCCGCCAGTGCGCTGGAGTGGATCAAACAGCCGGGCCAGCAGTTCACAAATGTTGTAAACGTGGAAAGCTTTAACTACCCATCGGTGAATATCGTGGCGAAGGTGCCGGGAACGGATCCAAACCTAAAAAACGAATACGTCCTGTTCAGTACTCACCAGGATCACGATGGGGTTCGGCGGGCCGTAGCGGGTGACTCAATCTGGAACGGGGCCGATGACAATGCCAGTGGCTGCGTGGCAACGATGGCTATTGGGCGGGCCTTTGCCCAGAAGCCCGGCAAACGGTCGGCGCTCATTGTTTTTCACGGCGCGGAAGAGCGCGGTCTGCTGGGTTCTCGCTATTATGTTGACCATCCAACTGTACCCAAAGGGTCTATTGTCGCAGTTCTGAACGCCGAGATGATTGGCCGTAATGCGCCCGATAGCGCGGCTATTCTGGGGCAGCAGTCTCCACACAAAAACTCGACGGATCTGGTAAATGCCGCCCTGGCCGTCAACCAATCCGAAGCGCATTTCAAACTCGATACGCTTTGGGATAAACCCGAACACCCGGAAGGCTGGTATTTCCGTTCGGACCACCTCCCCTACGCCCGGGCCAATGTGCCAGCCATTGCGTTTACGACCTTACTACACCCCGATTACCACACACCGAAAGATGAGCCAGACCGCATCAACACGGAAAAAGTAACCCGCATTGCGAAGTGGATTTACCTGACCGGCTGGGATGTCGCCAATCGCCCCGATCGGGTCCGAGTCGATCAGGGTTTTAAACTGGAACGATAAGAAAAGGCTGCCAATGTAATTTGGCAGCCTTTTTTGATGAATAGCTTTGGCGTGGCTGTGGTGTCAGCTTCTTTAAAGCTGACGAGCGAAGTTTCTTAAAACCACGTTAACAAATCAATTATCCTAACTAGTAGGTTTTGAGAAACCTCCCCATGTCAGTTTTAATAAACTGACATCACCGCAACCACGGCAACAATACGAACCTTTTTACCGGCGGCCTCCACCGTGGAATCCACCACCACCGTGGAATCCGCCACCGCTAAAACCACCGCCACCGAACGAGCGCATACCGCCCCCACCCCAGCTTTGTCCGCGGAAACCGCCAAAGAAAGCTGATGGGGCCGCCACCCGCGCACCGCCGTTCGAAAATGGACGGGCAGTGGTGACCCAGTTGCCGCGGGGTGACGAGAATCCGGCTCTTGGGCCGAATGCGCGGTGAGCAGCCGTCATAAAGCCCGCGCTGGCCGGGGTAAACCGATGATTGAAACCGGCATAATTGGTGTAATACCGATTGAAACGGCCGTATAGATGCGGATACGCATAATAGCCGCCCCCAAAAAACCAATTGGAAAAGCCGAACGATGGTAACCCAAAGACCATCATATTTCCGCCCAGCCCATAGTAGAATCCGGTGCCCATCCACCAGGCCGATGGATACCACATAGCCGTTGTGTACCAGTAGGGATACCCGAACCAGTAGGGATACGGATTCATGTAATAATTGGTATTGTTCGGCCAGGCGGGGTTCGGATTGATACCCGTTTTATACCCATTTGCCTGTGCGTAGGCCTGACCAGCCTGTTGCAGCTCCTGCCGCGCCTGGGGATCCTGATTTAATTGATTCTGATAGTCAGCCACTTCTCGTTGATTCTGAGCCGTCAGACTGTCGTGCATGGCCGTCAGATTCTGCGTTACTTCATCAGGATTTGCCCGATACGCCTTGGCCAGCTCAGCCGTTTTATCGGGTTGATCGGTCAGTTGGGTCAACACGTCGGGCATGTCGATTAACTGACGGAACGCCTGTTGCGTGGGGCCATCCAACGGACTGATTATTTTTTCGAATGCCTGCTGCGCCTGCTCGTTCAGGTTATCGACCTGCACTAAATCGTCGTGATGGTGACGGTAAAGTTTCCAGGCTGACTCCTGCGTATCGGCAGGCAGGCTTTTCGCCAGTTCTTTCACCTGCGCTTCGCTGGAACCAGCAGACAAGGTAGCCAGTGTGTGCAACACGTCGGGATAGCGCGACAGGTCGTAAAACCAGCCTTGCTTGGTTTGTCCGTAGGACTGGATCAACTGGCTGAACGCCTGCTGACTGGATGCCCGCTGTTGCGCCAGACTGCTTAACACCTGCGGCTGGCCGCTGGCAAGTAAAACCGACTGCCGAACATCATCGCGGTAGGGCGCTATGCTAGAAGCCAGAGATTGGTCGGTTTTCTGTGCGGGCTGCAAACCGAAATTGGTGCTTTGGGCACTAGTGGGTTGCCATCCTGCGACCAACAGGCCAAGGGAAAGCAACAGGGCTTTGGCCGGGATACTGTGGATGAACGTTTTCATAATGGACTCTCGTTAACCGAGCTAATTAGTGTTCGTATTGATACGAAATAAGTCATCAACAATGGGGGGCGATAGCGTTGAAAAGAGCCAGCTTCAGGACACTACCAAACCTTAATTATCGACTATACAAACAACAAAAAAGAGCCCTCGTGAGGTGTCAATCCCCGATTAATGTTTCGTTAAAACGACGGTAACGAGACCCATCTATAGTATTTATGCATCCGCCACGGTCAGCAATCCCCTCAGTAAAATAAGTACGATCTGTTCAACCCGTTTGCTGGTATCCAGCGGAACAGCCGCCGTGATCTCCGCCGGAAACTGGCTGAGGTAATCCGGGTCCGTTAGTTGCTGCATCGTGGCAATCAGCATAAGGATACCCATATGCCGGGATGAATCATTGGGCAGATAACCCGCCTTCACGCCCTCGTCCATCAGTTGCCCGAAGTCCTTCAGTGAAATTTCCCGTTTAAAGGTATTTATGTATGCCCAGGCGTCGGGTTCAGCACGCTTTATGTCAATCCAGAAGTCCTGACTGAAGCTGGAGAAACTCAGTCCGATAAATTCCAGATAGGCGGTCAGCTTCTCCCTGATGGGCAAATCGGGATTCTGTAAAATGGCTGCGGCTTTTGCCTGATAGGTTTCGGCAAACTGCTCGATGCAGGCCATTAAAATAGCCGACTTCCCACTAAAGTGGTTGTAAATCGTTTTTTTGCTGATGGCTAACTCCCGAACGATGTCGTCAACGACCACGCGACTATACCCGTACCGCATAAATAGAGCCAGGGCGGCCTCTAAGATTCGTTTGCGCGTTTTACCCTTAATCGTATCCATAATTTTCCAAAAAGGAAACCGAAGATACCAAAAAAGTGTAATCTTTGCAAAAATTTCCTAACCGAAGCCTAAAAACCCAACCCGAACAGAACAAATTACCCTAGAATCCGAATTTCAGTAGAAAACTCACTTACCGACCAGTTAGTCCTATGAACGCTACTTATCCTCATTTGCTTATCGCTGGTGCGCTGGTTACCAGTTTGGTAGCCTGCCAGACAGCCTCCGAAAAAACCCGGAACCCTGACGCTGGTCCGGTCGAAGCCCCTTCCGCTATTCCCGTTGTGGTCAGTCGGGTTCAAAACGCACAGGAAGGTGGTCAGCTTGTGTTAAGCGGCTCCACCGAAGCTGAAACGACGGTCAATCTGGGTTTTATGGTGGCGGGAAAATTGAATCGGGTCACGATTCAGGAGGGGCAAACGATCCGGGCCGGACAGTTGATCGCTTCGATCGAACCGACCGATTATCAATTGGGCGTGACCATTGCCAACGCCAATGTAGCTCGCGTTCAGGATGAGTACAACCGGCTTACCATCCTTAAGGATCGGGGGAGCCTTACACCCAGCGATTACGAAAAAGTGGTTACTGGTCTTGAGGAAGTAAAAGCCCGCCAGCAGCTGGCCGCCAAAAACTTACGGGAAACAAAGTTGTATTCACCCATTTCCGGCATCGTAGCCCGCAAAGGAGCCAACCCCGGCGAGATTATTCCACAGGGCCAGCCCCTGTTTCAGATTGCCGATATTCAACCCATCAAAGTCCGGGTTTCTGTTCCGGAATCGGAAGTGGGTCAGCTACGACTGGGGCAACCCGCTCAGGTAACTATCCCCGCGCTCAGCCGATCCTATACGGGTAAAATCTCGCTTATCGGGGCCGTTGCCGACCCCGCATCCAGAGCTTACTCGGTCAAGATCGATTTACCCAATCCTAATCTGCAGATTCGGCCCGGCATGATTGCAGACGCCCGCCTGGTGGCTTCGCAAACGAAAAAAGCGCTGGTTCTACCGGGCAATGTGGTGCTGCGGGATGACGATGGCTCAACGTATGTGTATGTAGCCGACGGCCAGAAGAAACAGGCCTTCAAACGAAAAATAACCGTTGGTCAGGTGTTCGCCAGCGATGTCGAGATTACGTCCGGTCTCACTGCGACTGACCTGGTCATTACCGGTGGTCAGCAAAACGTACAGGATGGTTCGTCAATTCAATTTAATCAACCCGCCCAATGAATCCCATCAAAAGCTCGTTAAGCTACCCGCAGGTTACCCTCAGCGTGGTGTTCCTGGCGGTGGCGGTGGGTATCTACTCTCTGCTGACCATGCCCCGCCGGGAAGACCCCAAGATCACGATCCGGACAGGGCTGGTCGTGGCCTTCTTTCCCGGTGCCAATTCAGCCCAGGTCGAAGATCAGGTAACCCGCAAACTTGAACAATACCTGTTTGGCTACGCCGAAGTTCGCAAGGAAAAAACGTATTCGACAACCCGCGACGGAGCCGTTGTGATCAACGTTGAACTGGAGGAGAACGTAAAAAATCCGGATATCTTCTGGTCGAAGCTCCGGCATGAGCTTAACCAGGCCAAAGCCCTGGATTTACCGCAGGGCGTGCAGGGGCCTATTCTCAACACCGATTTTGGCGATACCGTGGCGCTTCTGATCGGTATCGAATCCAGCCAGCTTTCATATACTGAACTGAGCGATTACCTCAAACGGATTGAAGACGGTTTACGTACCAACAAAGCGGTTTCCAAAATACGGCGCTATGGCGAGCAGAAGGAACAGATTACCATTACGGCGAGCTCTCAGCAACTAGCGCAGTACGGGATCAAATGGACGCAGGTCGTACAGGTGTTGCAGGCCCAGAACGCCATCAAGGCGACGGGCAATGTCAAAACCGAGCAATCGCAGGTACCCCTGTATGCGCAGGGGTATTACAATACCGAACAAGAAGTAGCCAATCAGGTGATTGGAACGACACCGACCGGGTCGGTCATTCGGTTGGGTGATGTAGCGGCTATCAAGCGCCAATACGCCGAACCAACCTCGACCATCAGCGTGAATGGGCAACGGGCGTTGATGCTTTCGGTGGAGATGCAGGAAGGGAACAACATTGTTCAGTTTGGCGATCAGGTGGCCGTTAAGCTAGCCGAAATCCAGCGCAATCTGCCCAGCTCCATTAAGCTGACCACCGTTGTCAATCAACCGCAGGTCGTTCAGCGCAGCGTCAGTGACTTCATCCGGGAGTTTTTTCTGGCGATTGTTTCGGTCGTTATCGTGACCATTATCCTACTGCCCTTCCGCATTGCAGCGGTGGCGGCCATGGCCATTCCGGTAACGGTAGCGGTTACGTTTGCCCTGCTGCACACCTTCGGTATCGAGTTGCACCAGGTATCACTGGCCGCGCTAATCGTGGTGCTGGGTATGGTCGTCGATGATGCTATTGTCATTGCCGACAACTACGTTGAACTGCTGGACGAGGGCGTCGAACGCTGGACAGCCGCCTGGCGAAGTGCCTCTGATTTAGTGGTGCCGGTTCTAACCGCCACCGCCACGATTATTGCGTCTTTTCTGCCGATGATCATTCTGACGGGTTCCGTTGGAGAGTTTATTTTCTCGTTGCCCATTACGGTCTCTATTGCCCTGGCGTCCTCGTTTATCGTAGCCATGTTACTGACCCCGTTTTTGTGCTTCACGTTCATCAAAAAAGGGCTGCATCAGGGTATCGATGCGGGAAAAGAACGGACGAAACCAAAGAAAAAATCACTCCTCGATTACATGCAGGATGGCTACGACCGGGCCATCGGCTGGTGCATCGACCACCGAACGGCCACCCTCATTCTGGCCGTGGTATCCATTGCCGCATCGGGTTTACTGTTCAAAGGTATTCGCCAGAAGTTCTTTCCGGCAGCCGAGCGAAACCAGTTCGTGGTAGAGATCTGGATGCCCACCGGCACCAAACTGGACAGGACGAAAGAAGCTGTTGCCAAGTTGGAAAACCTGATTAAACAGGATAATCGGGTCGAAAATTATGCCTCGTTCATTGGCACCAGCGCCCCTCGTTTCTATTACAACTTCTCGCCCGAACCGCCCGTTACCAACTACGGTCAGTTGCTCATTAATACGAAGACCGATGAGCAGACCGAAACCCTGGCCGAAGAGCTAACCAATAAAGTCGCGGCTCTGATTCCTGAGGGTACACCGCGCGTTCGGCTGATGCAACAGGGCGCGTTGACGATTGCGCCGGTTGAAGTGCGGATCATCGGCAATGACCTTCGTGAACTCAAACGCATTGGCAGTCAGATTCAGGCCATCGTTCGAAAGGCCCCCGGCAGTACACTCGTCCGCACTGACTTCAAGGAAGATTATTACGGCGTAGGTATCGACCTGAAAGATGAAGCAAACCGGCTGGGCTTTACCACCTCCGGCGTAGCAACCAGCATTTACACCGGATTTTCGGGAGCGCCCATTTCGGTACTTTACGAAGGCGACCAACCCGTCAACCTGGTCCTGCAACTGGATGAAGAGAGCCGCCGAAATTTCACCGATCTGGAGAATACTTATATCAATTCCCCGGTTACGGGAAACAGTGTGCCGCTCCGGCAAATTGCCACGTTGCGGCCCGAATGGCAAACCGGTCGGATTATGCACCGGAACGGCGTTCGTACGCTAACCGTACAGAGTGAAACGGATCGAAACACGCTGCCTTCCGAAGTGCTGAAAGCCATTCAGCCCCAGATTGCCCGCCTTCAGCTGCCTGTGGGCTACAGCATTCAATACGGCGGGGAAGACGAAAACCGCAAAGCTACCTTTAGTCAGATGGTGGGTGCCCTGGGCATCAGCCTGGTCCTGATCTTCCTGATTTTACTGTTTCAGTTTCGCAATCTGAAAGAATCCCTGGTGGTGATGGCCTCCATTCCGCTCAGTTTATTCGGGGCTTTGCTCGGGCTGATTCTTACAGGTAATCCGTTCGGGTTCACCGCCTTTATGGGCCTGATCAGTTTATCGGGGATTGTGGTGCGCAACGCCATCATTCTTGTCGACTACGCCAACGAGTTGATACGAAAGGGCATGGACATTCGGACAGCGGCCATTGAAGCGGGCAAACGCCGACTGCGCCCTATTTTCCTGACGACCATGGCCGCTGCCATTGGCGTAGTACCCATGATTCTGTCCGGCTCCCCCATGTGGAGTCCGCTGGCGAGCGTCCTGGCAGTGGGAGTTATTTTTTCCATGCTGATGGCCCTGCTGGTCATTCCGGTGCTGTTTGTTCTCTCCGTCAAACCCAACCAAGAAGCCATAGCCTACCAGGCTTCCTAGCCAGTTCAACGATGCACAACTATTTAACAATGACCCTCCTGCTGGGCCTGGTCAGTCAATCTCTGTCGGCCCAAACCAGCCAGCCGCTAACCCTGGCCCAGGCGCAGCAACAGGCCATCGAACAGAACCGACGGCTCAAGATAGCGCGCTACAAAGTAGACGAGTCCAGTGCTAAAATCACCGAAGCCCGCAGCCGGCTCTACCCGTTGATTGTGGCCAACGGTATGTATGCCTACAATGGCGTCACGCGGGATTTGACCCTGCCACGCGGGTCGATCGGTGTGTTACCGGGCACAACGCCCATTCCCCTTCCGCAACAGGACCTGACGCTGTTCAGGGCCAAACACAACCTCTTTCTGGGCAATGTGCTTGCCTATCAGCCGATCAGTCAGTTGAGCAAGATTAAGGATGGGGTTAAAGTAGCGCAAACCGATGTTGAACTGGCCCGCACGCAGGTGAGCCAGGCCGAGTTGATGGTTCGGCAGGGCGTCGAAAAGCTATACTACGGTTTGCTGATTGCCCAGAAGCAGCAGCAACAGATGCAGACGATGATCGATCTCACGCAAGCCAGATTATATGATGTACAAAGCGCTTTGCTGGCCGGCAAAACGGATCCCGTCACTAAAGTTGGGTTACAGGCTGACCTGGCTAATCAACAGCAGCAGCTACTTCAGGTAAGCAATCAGATCGAAGACTACACCGCTGATCTGAACGAATTGCTTGGCCTAGCTTCCGGCACGGCCCTGACGATCAGTCCGATCCATGATTCGTTACCGGCCCTTCGTCCGCTGGACACTTACCTGGAGGGGGCCAAATCCGGCAATTACGATGTACGCCAGGCCGACCAGACCAGTCAGAAAGCAGCCCTCGGCGTTCAGGCGGCCCGCAAAGATTACCTTCCGAATGTGGGCGCTTTAGGCGGGTATCTGTTTCAGAATGTTATTTCTGACTTACCGCAAAGCAATTACTTTCTGGGGTTGCAACTCAGTTATAACATCGTCGATTTTGGCCGGCGCCGGTCGACGCTCAACCAGCGGCTTTCGCAACAAAAGCAAGCCGATGAGAATCGGCAATACACCGGCGAACACGTACGGGTCGACGTGGATAAAGCCTACCGGAAAGCCCGGCAGGCCCAATCGCTCGTACCCATTGCGGGTCAGGCGGCCCAGTACCGACGGGATGAGCTGAAACTTAAAAACGACCGGCTGGCAGCGGGCCTGGTCCTGAAGCGGGATGTACTGGAAACGCAGGCAGCGTTGACGAAGGCAGAAGTTGATTTGTACTCGGCGCAAATGGCGTATCGGCTGGCCTTAACCGAACTGGAGCAGCTAACCGGCGTTACAAAGTAGGTTCTCCTATCTTTCTCCATGTACGACAACTTTCTGTTGACCCCAAAACAATTTTGATGCGCCTATTCAGGAAGTAACCTATTTAATAAAATTATAATTACTTTTGCCGTAAAGTCCTATCTATCAACACCCATGAATGATTCATTCTCTGAAGGCCAACGCCATCCCGCTGATAGAAATACGTATACAGATGATTTGGCAGCCTGGACAGAAGCCGCGTTCGATTTATTTATAAATTTCAAAAAAATAAGAAACTGCCTGAAGGAAAATGAGATCGCGCTGGAATCGGAACCGTTCCGCAACGATTATATAGGCCAATGTCCCAGAGAAAATATAGTGACGCTGGTCACCGTTATGCAGACTGCTTTAGATACGCTGCTTCAGGAACTTGAGCAGCTAAGCACCGTCAGTCAGACGGATTACAAAACGAATCATACCAGGCTACTCCTGCAGACGGCGAACTTGAATCAGTTGAATCAGCAGGCAAGGAAAAAGCTGCTTCTTACCACACTATCGGCTACCTGATACCAAGAGAGGCCCGCTCATGAGCGGGCCTCTATCATGTAAACGCGATCAGGTCTTTCACCAAAATCAGGTGAAGGAGCTTGCCTTATTTCTGCTCGTACTTATCCTTGTACGTTTTGTACAGGCGCTTATGGCGGTCATCCAGATTTACTTTTCGGCCCTGCATAAATACCTGCTCGATTACATTGGTACGCATATCCAGGGCATCGCCTGCTGATACGAACAGCGTAGCCTGTTTGCCTTTTTCAAGGGTGCCCACGAGGGCATCGATCCCCAGTATTTTTGCGGTGTTCGAGGTAACCATCTTCAGTGCCTCTTCGCGATCGGTAACGCCAAAACCCACGGCTGTTCCGGCCAGAAAAGGCAGGTTACGGGTACGCCACCACTCATCGGCATAACTCAGGCTTACTAAAATTCCCGCTTTCTGCAAAATCCCCGGCATTCGATACGGTAGGTCAACCTCTTCATCCTCCCGATTGGGCAGGCGGTGCAAGGCGCTCAATATCACCGGTACGTTGTTTTCTTTCAGGAACGTAAGCACCCGGTTCGATTCTTCGCCCCCTACGATCACGACTTTCGGCACACCCATCGCCTTCGCGAACGTAACGGCTTCGATGATGTCTTTTCCGTAATCGGCGCGGATGTAAAGGTTTTGCTTGCCCGAAAACAGCCCACGCATGGCCTCTAACTTCAGGTTCATCGTTGCGGGTGTCGGCGCGGCCGCATACGCTTTGGCATCGGCAAACGTCGCCTGCAGGGCATCGATAGCCGGACCACGCTTTTCGTTTTTCTTAACAATGGTGGTGAAATCTTCGAAATTGAACTCATTCGAGAAATAGGTAGGCCAGTTGAGCCAGATACCGTCATCCTTTTTCAGGGCAGCATCTTCCCAGTTCCAGCCGTCGGCCATCATCACACTCGAGCTGCCCGATATGGTGCCGCCCTGGGGCATCGCCTGGGTGAGCAAAACACCGTTGTTGCGAATCGTGGGAATGATCTCGGAGTCGGTGTTATAGGCAATCAACGACCGGATGTTTGGATTCAGAATGCCAATTTCCTGCTTGTCGACGGTAGCGCGAACGGCCCCTGTTTCCTGCAGGCCCACCGTTGCTGCGGGCGATATGAGACCCGGATAAACGTGCTTCCCCGACACATCGATGACTTCCACATCGGTCAGGTTTAACTTCACCAGCGTTCCGTCAACAACATTCGTGATAACGCCGTTGGTAAACAGGACTATGCCATTCGGAATGACTTGCCCATTGCCCACGTGTACCGTACCGCCCATCAGCGCGATGGTCTTCGTTTGTGGCTTAGCCGGTGCGGGATTCTGACCATAGCTCATGAGCGAGGCCAGCGTAAATATGGATATTAGTAGTTTTTTCATGTTTCGTCAGTTTGTGGTTGGTGGTTTGCAGGGCCGACAAAAACAATACACGGGCGTCAGCCACCGTAAACCACAAACGCTATTTCCCTTCTTCTCCTTCGGCCATAACCCCTTCAATGTCTTCGCAATGCCACATACGGGCCCGGCGGGGTTGTGGGCGCGTTGTTGACGCTCCACTCGCCTTAGCCGTTAGCATCTTTTGAATCAGGCGGGCGCGTTCGGCCTGCATAAGGTCGCGCTTGTGGTCTTCGTCTTTCAGGCTGAAGTAAATCGCCCCGTCGATGATCGTGTATTCTGGGCGAGCGTAAATCGCCAGCGGGTTCGCATTCCACAAGACCAGGTCAGCATCTTTTCCGGCCCGAACGCTTCCCAGCTTATTATCCAGGTGAAGCAGCTTGGCCGGATTCAGGGTCACCATTTTCCAGGCGTCCTCTTCGGTCATGCCGCCATACTCGATCGTTTTGGCCGCTTCCTGGTTCAGGCGCCGAGCCATTTCGGCGTCATCGGAGTTGATAGACACCGTTACACCCTGCCGGTGCATCAGGGCTGCATTGTAGGGGATAGCATCGTGTACTTCCATTTTATAGGCCCACCAGTCGGCAAATGAAGATCCACCCGCGCCGTGTTTTGCCATTTTGTCGGCCAGTTTATACCCTTCCAGAATGTGCGTGAAGGTGTTGACCTTGAAACCAAGCGAGTCGGCTACTTTCAGCAACATGTTGATTTCCGACTGTACGTAGGAGTGACAGGTAATGAAGCGCTTATTGGCCAGAATTTCGGCCAGGGCATCGAGTTCGATATCCCGGCGTGGCGCAGTAGCCGCAGCTTTTTCCTTTGCACTCAGCTTATTATAGGATGCCCAGCCTTTGGCGTATTCTTTGGCCCGGGTGAAGTGATCGACATACACCTGCTCAACCCCCATCCGGGACTGCGGGAAACGGGTCAGTACGTTCGGATTCGGGTAATTGGATTGTTTTACGTTTTCGCCCAGCGCGAACTTGATGAATCCATCGGCGCCCTTGATGAGCATCCCATCGGCTGATTCGCCCCATTTCAATTTAACAATGGCCGACTGTCCACCGATGGCATTGGCCGATCCGTGCAACAACTGCGAGGAGGTAACGCCCCCCGCCAGTTGGCGATAAATGTTGATATCGTCCGGATTGATGACGTCCGCCATCCGAACCTCCGCTGAACTCGACTGCCCCCCTTCGTTGATCGACAGCAAGGCAATGTGCGAATGTTCATCGATGATACCGTTGGTGAGGTGTTTACCCGTACCGTCGATCACCTTGATATCCGCTGGAACAGGCAGGTTCTTTCCAATTTTACTGATTTTACCGCCCGTCACCAATACATCGGTATTTGCCAAAACGCCATCTTTCTCATTGGTCCACACGGTTGCGTTGCGAATGAGCATGGTTTCGGCTTTCGGCTTCTGCGCGTTGCCCATGCCGACGAATGGATAAATTAGTGTACCAACCGCCGTGGCCGAAGCAACTGCCGTATTGGTTGCAGAGGTCGCTGACGTGGATACGGCCGACGTGGACCCAGGCGCCGTGCCCGTACGAACCGCCGACCAGGTGATGGTTTTACCGTCCGGTGTTTGCCCATCGCCCTTTAGTGTAGTGGGTGATGTACGGTAGCCCGTTAATCGGGTTGTACCCGGCTTTTTCTTATCCTGTTGGACCTGAATCGAGATCAGGTCGCCCGATACGGTTACTTTGGGATTTAGTTTCAGCGTATCGGCGGTGATCTGAAAGTCGGGCTTGTCCGCTTTTCCCGTAATGTTCAGCTTCAGATTGGATGGTGCCGCACCGGATGGTGAGCCGCCCTCCGGTGTCATAACCGTTATGTTCCAGATGCCGCGCAGGTCAGCCGCATCTTTATTCGTGACGATGTACTGTTTGCCCCGCATCCAGTTTTCGTAGATGACATTATCGGCACTGAACAGGTTACCCGAGGTAATGATGAAGTTGGCAATATGGCCTTTTTTGAGACTGCCAATCTGATCGTCGGCGCGAATCAGCCGGGCCGGAACCGTCGTCAGCGCTTCGAGTGCTTTTTGTTCGGTAAGTCCGTTTTCAATGGCTTTGCGCACATTGGCCCAGAAATCAGCTTTGTTTTTAAGGCCCGCCGTAGTCAGGGCGAACGGGATATTGGCTCCGGCTACCCGGCCCGCATTCGTGGGGGCCATCTCCCAATGTTTCAGTTCGGCCAGTGCTACGTTATCAGCATCCCAGGCATCTTCAACATCGTACGGTTGTGGGTAATTCAACGGAACAATCAGCGAAGCCCCCGTCGCTTTCACGTCATCGAGTCGCTGGTATTCATCCCCCGAACTACGAATAATATACTGAACGCCAAACTCATCCCCGATTTTGTCAGCCCGCAGAATACCCAGTTTGTCATTGGCCTCAAAAATGGCAGGTAAACTCTGATTGCGGCTTAGTGCATCGAGCGACATGTTGGCCTGCTCTTTATGACCGGCCCGCTTGTACCAGTCAGCATCGTACATGGCCTGGCGCAGCAACGCCACAATGCCCATCATGGAGTTCGGGTACTGCTGGCTCGAACTGCCTTTGCTGAATGAATAATGAGCCGTGGCATTCGGTTTGAGCACCAGCGTATTTTCCCGATCATCGGCCAGGATCACGAGTGCTCCAGTGCCCCGCGCAATGCCATCGTGTGGGTGGGTCAACACCGCCCCGAAGCCCAGCTTCCGTAGCTCATCGGCCTTTTTGGTATCCGCTTTGAACAGGACGCTGGCATCGTTTTCGGGCTGTATGGCCTGATTCCAGTAGTAAGCCCCTTTTTTGTTCGACTCATACTGAGGCACCCCGCCCCGGCCACCACCGGTCCCGCGTGTCAGTTCGGGCATGCCATAATCTGAATCAATATCGACCAGGCCGGGGTAAATACGTTTCCCTTTTAAGTCGGTTACGACGGTTCCGGCGGGTAGGTTGACGGATGTCCCAACGGATTCAATGCGCCCATCCCGAATGAGCAATGTTGCGTTTTGAAGTGTCGTTTGTGGGTCGACAACGATGGTGGCATTGGTGAAGGCATACAGCCCTGGGCGCTCATCATACACACCATTTCGCGGAAAGGTCGTCTGAGCCACAGAGGAATAAGCCAGACCAGCCGCCAATAGCGCTGTCAGAAAATGTTTTGTCATGAACTTGATTGATTGGTTGATGATTGGGATTAAGCCTCAAAAATACGGAAACTAATGCGCCATTCGGCCCTTTACCCAAAGAAGATTTTGCATTACTGAATCAATTAAATAGGGTATTTTAGCCAAAAAATTAGCTGATTCCGATAACGTAACAGTATACGATCCCTTCATGCGTTTCTACGTCTTTCTCCTCTGTACAAGCATCATACCGTGTTTTGCCTTCGCACAGGCGCAAACGGAATACATGACCCAAACCACGCGGGACCGCATCAACTTCACGAATCTCAACATTACGAACAACCCTACCTTATTTTCCATCAAAGGGCCAGCCGGACAATTACTTGGCAGCCCATACCTCGATACGACCTGGCAGGCAGGCAACGTAAAATTCTATAATCGTCTGGGGGTCTCGTTAGCTGTCGACTCGCTGGCGGGTGTTCCGGTGCGTCTGGATTTATCCGCCAACGAAGTGGAGATTCGTGCGGGGGAAAAAAACATCAAAGCCGTTAAAGCAACAGCCGTTCGGTATGTCGACATGAACAACTCGTTCGGGACGGTGAGCCGTTATATAAATGTCCACGAATACCAGGGAGACACCCCGGCACTTACTGGCTTTTTTGAGCAGTTGGCAACGGGTAAACTTGATCTGCTGCTGTATCCATCCGTCTACATCCGCCGGGCCAATTACAATGTTGCCCTCAACACGGGCACAAAAGACGATGAACTGATGAAAAAGCAGGATTGGTACGTTGCCCGTGCCAAACAGGCTACCAAGTTCTCGCCAGGCAAAAAGACCATCATTGACCTAATGGCCGACAAAAAAGAGCAAATAGAGTCCTTCCTGAAGATCGAAAAACCAGACCTCAAATCCAGAGCTGGCGTGTTGGCCGTATTTGCTTATTACAACAAATTATAAGTGAACAAGCGTGCTGACTACCGGTTTGCATTGACAAGGGCGAATTATTTTTACGTTTCTTTACTGAGTAAACGCAAGCCTCCGCCAGATCGACGGCCTGTTTACACGCCATTTTATGCGCTACTTACTGCTTCACGTATGAACTTCTTTCCCCGCTCATTGGCGGGTTTCCTGCTGGGAAGTGTCTTGGCGATTGATGTCCTGGCGGCCCCAATGCAGTTGGCAGATACAATAGCGGTTCTACCCCAGAAGCCTGTTGGCAGGCGAACTCCTCACCAACAGGACATTGCCGACCTTGCCGCACGCTGGTTTCCAAGACTGCCCATTACTCCGCATGACTCCGCGTCTCTGCGGGAGGGAAAACGATTTGTTTTGGTGATTCCTCAGATTGGCTATACCCTGCAAACCCGTGGGCTGGCTGCGGTGTTGGTCAACACTCCTTTTCGGATGGCCAATGCCAATATGTCGTCGATCACCGGTCAGCTCTCCTACACCCAGAATCACCAGATTATACTGACGACTACCTCGTCGATCTGGAGTCAGAATAATCGCTATTTATGGATAAATGACTGGCGGCTCATGCATTACCCGCAGGCAACGTATGGGCTTGGCATGTATACCTCCACTGACCGGGTCATCAACATGGATTATGCTTATTTCCGATTTTATCAAAGTTTACTCCGTCGGTTAGCGCCTAATCTATACGGTGGCCTCGGCTACCACCTGGACCTCCACTGGAACATCGATAGTTACAACAGCCGACGGGAAGTAACCCGCATTTCGAGGTACGCGAATGGCATTGAGGGTCGCTCCGTTTCATCCGGTCCAATTGTGCAACTCGTGTACGACAACCGAAAAAACGCGATCAATCCGGCCGGGGGGTTGTATATAAATGCTGCTCTCCGGGCGAATATGAGCGCATTGGGTAGTGATAATACGTACCAGTCAGCGTTGATCGAAGCGCGCACGTATAGTCACCTGCCGGGCAAATCCGATAATATTCTGGCCTTCTGGTCATACAACGCCCTTACGTTGAGTGGAAATCCACCCTTTTTAGACCTACCCAGTACGGGCTGGGATAATACCGGCAATGTGGGGCGCGGATTTATTCAGGGACGCTTTCGGGGAAAAAACCTGCTGTATGCCGAAACTGAATACCGCTTTCACCTCACGGCCGATCGGCTGCTGGGCGGAGTTGTGTTTGCCAATGCCCAGACCGTTACCGAACAGACGAGTGGTCGGTTTGAAAAAGTGGTACCGGCCATCGGTACTGGGCTGCGCATCAAAATGAACAAAGTATCCCGGACCAACTTATCCATTGATTACGGGGTCGGCTTCGACGGATCCAAGGGATTGTTCTTCAACCTTGGCGAAGTTTTTTAGGCCAGCATCTGGCCTGGACTATCCCCTTTTTCACTCCCGGTTTTACGGTTATTAGCCGACCGCCGGAGCTAACAGCCCGTCTGGTTTACCAAAGCGTATAATATGGCGCATACATCATATTTGTAGGCTTATTCTCTTTTTTCTACTCTATAAATTTCGAATCTTTAGAAAAATATAAAAAAAATTACTGCCTAAAGGCATAAGTAAATAAAAATAAATAAATATACACTTGTAAATTTTTCGCGTTAATACTACTTAATAATATATACTTACAATATTAAACAAATCCAAGAAAAATACTCAACTGTCAATCACTCCTTATTCTCAATTAAAAATCGATTAATTATAAATTAAAAAAATAAATATCATTTTTCTATTTCAGAATATTATCCTGGTATTATACCCATTCTCAGAATAAGCATTTGACAAAATAGCCATATCCAAATTATTTTTTATTGTTTTATCATTGCGTAGTTTTATACAATTCGCATTTTTTCTAACCTAACAAAAACATACTTATGAGAAAATTTATATGCTTGAGCATGCTAGTATTATGCGCACTCAGCATGACTGCCTTCGCGCAGGATCGACGGATTATCGGGAAGGTCACATCGGCCGAAGATGGATCTCCCCTGCCGGGTGTATCGGTTGTTATAAAAGGAACAAACAAAGGCACCAGTACCGATGCAGGTGGTATTTTTGACATGACAGTTCCGTCAACCAAAGGAACTGTTTTAGTATTCAGTTTTGTGGGTGTCACAACCCAGGAAGTGCCCATTGGCAATCAGTCGGAAGTTAACGTGAGCCTGGCCTCCGATTCGCGTTTATTGACCGAAGTCGTCGTTACGGGTAGCGGGGTAGCAACCAGCAAAGCCAAACTCGGGATTGCGGTTGAAAGCGTATCGGCGAAGGATCTGCCACAAACGCCAACGGCTTCGATTGACCAGGCTTTAATTGGTAAGATTCCCGGTGCGCAAATTTCGTCTACCAGCGGTAACCCCGGCGATCCGGTTAACATTCTGCTCCGGGGGATCAACAGCGTACAGGGCGGTACCAAGCCGCTGATTATGGTGGATGGGGTACAGATTGCCTCAACCGACATTAACTCCCTGGATTTAAGCAATATAGACCGCGTTGAGGTGGTGCAGGGAGCCGCTTCCGCGTCTATTTATGGTGCGCAGGGTGCCAACGGTGTTATTCAGGTGTTCACCAAAAAGGGTAAAAAAGGCCGGACAGCCATCAATTTTTCGACCAGCTACTCAGCGAATGAGTTTCTGAATACGGGAAATGTTCACAAAGCCGAATTGCATCCTTATTTGACCGATGCGAATAATAACATTGTTGATGCGCAGGGAAAAATACTGGATTATACGCAGTATGGAGCCATCAGCGGTATATCGTATCAGTATGGCGGAGCAACGCGCTATGCTATTCAGGATATTCGGAACGACGCCAACAAACCCTATAACGCCAACCTGAAGTATTACGATCACTTCAAGCAGGTATTCAACACAGGAAGCACGACCAACAATACCGTCAATATCTCGGGGGCTTCGGAGAAAAGCGACTTTAATATAGCAGCCGCTAATAACCACACAACATCACCCATTCTGACCAAGCAAAACGGCTATATCGATAGAAGTAACTTGTCGGTTAACGTGGGCACGGAGTTATTCAAAGGATTCACGCTACGGTCTACCACCCAATTGGTCTACACCAAGAACACACTGAAGCCTGGCTTGGGATCGACTTACGGTACATTAAACGGTGGATCGGGTGATGTGGGGCAAGTGTATGGCTTTTTAAATACGTCTCCTTTCTTTGATTTGACTCGAAAACTGGCCGATGGAACCTATCCGGTCTATCCAACCGCAGACTTTTTGAGCGTAAACGCGGGCAACCCATTTTATCGGGCAGCCAATACGGATGCCATCGACAATAAAATAGATGTCATTCAAAATTTCAATGCGAATTACAAATTCAACAAGTTTGTCGAACTGGATGCTAAATATGGCATCAACTATCGGAACGAAACTGCCAGGCAGACCTATTACAACCAATCGCTGAACACGAGTTCCGTTTTTTATAACTCCTATGCCAGCAACTATGCGCCGGACAACAAGGGGGAAATTGACAATTATCAGTACAATAATACCTTCCAGAACTTTCTGGGTACAGCCTTTATTCGGACTGACTTCCAGAACGATTTCCACATAAATGTACCGATTCAGACGAGCACGCAGATTTCGTTCGATTACCGGAAAAACAAATCAACAGAGTACGACACCTATGGTGTAGGCTTAGGCTTAGCCCCACCCTTTAACATAAACTCTACTTCGTCGCAAGCCGTTACCCCATACGATGCTACAGGCAAACGTAATGGAGACAATGTCATTCCATTCATTACCTATGGCTATTTGGTCAATCAGAAAGTTGAATTCGGTGATTATGCGGGCATAACGGCCGGTTTCCGGACAGACTGGTCTTCTGCGTTCGGTTCGGGGTCTACTCCGTTTACATTCCCTCACTTCGACGGCCATATTGCTCCGTTATCGTTCTTTAAAAACAGTGGCCTTGCCAATACCCTACCCTACTTCAAATTGCGGGCTGCCTATGGCGAAGCGGGTATTCAACCCGGTGCGTTTGACCGCTACCCCGTACTGAGTCAGCAGAACCTGGGTACGGGTTTAGTGTACACGATTCCAACGACAACGCAAAATCCAAATCTACAGGTAGAAGTATCGAAAGAACTCGAAATTGGTACTGACTTCACCGTAGGCGGCAATTCGAACCGGGCGTGGCTAAACTCCATTTCGGGGTCGTTTACCTACTGGAAACGGTCGAGTGAAAACGTAATCTATACCGTTAGCGTACCCCCTTCCCTAGGCTCAACTGGCCAGTTGACCAACGCCATCAATATGTCGTCGAATGGGGTTCAGTTCTCGCTGACGATACCGGTTTTCAAATCGCCCGGTCTGAAATGGGATTTCACCACCAACTTTGGCCATCAACTCACTAAAATTGATGCGATCTCGGGTGGCGCTGATATTATCCTGACATCGAATGCTGGGTCTACGGCGCTCGTCTTAACGGCAGGTCAGCCAATTGGCCAGGTGTACGGCTACAAAGCATTAACCAGCCTGGATTTCACCCGTCAGGATGGTACGAAGTATATTCAGGAAGCGGATCGGAATAACTACACCATCGTGGATGGCCGCGTCGTAAAAAAATCGGATTACCAAATCCAGTTTACAGACGAAACCTATCCATTGATGAACCCGAACCCCAAATTTAACATGTCGTTTATCAACGGGGTTAGTTTCAAAAACTTCCTGACCCTGAACTTCCAGTTCGACTGGGTAAATGGCAGTCACCTGTATAACCAGACGAAAGAATGGATGTATCGGGATGGCATCAGCGGAGATTTCAGCAAACAGGTCACGATTGACGGAAAAACAGGTGCCTTCCCCGCTTACTGGTCCAGTGCGTATTATAACCTGTGGGGTAGCACACGGGGGGCCGGTAACAACGCCACGAAAGATTTCTTCGTAGAAGATGCTTCGTTCGTTCGGTTACGGAATATTTCGCTCGCTTTCGACCTTGCCAAGGTTGTTAAGTTACCGTATCTCAACAGAGCCCAGATTGTCTTTACCGGCCGGAATCTTCTGACATTCACAAAGTACTCAGGCTATGATCCCGAAATCAGTTCCGGCTCGTCTAACTCCTCATTCGACAGAGGGGTAGACCACAGTACGCTGCCTAACACCAAGTCGTACCAGGTCGGTCTGAATATTGGGTTCTAATTCTTTAAAAACTTTATCTATGAAACTCCTGACTAAACATAAATTTCTGTCTACGGCTTGTTTAACGGTCATGCTGCTTGGTGCAGTTTCCTGTAAAGAACAACTCGATGTGGGTAACCCCAACGCGCCAACCATTGCGGCCAACGTTAATAATGAAACGGGTCTTATTGCGTATGCGCAAGGGGGCGTTTATGTCAATGGCTTCCTGAACGGCGATGGCTGGCTGGGAAACAGTTATTTTTCATTACCCTGGGGCTACAGCGAGCTGATGGCCGATAACGTAGGGGCCGATGCTTCCAACAACCAGGTTACGACGATTGGCGTACCGGATTATATTATCCTGGATGATGGCACGAAAGTATCGAATCCGGCTCCGCAAGTAGGTATCATTCGATCCTACAACAGCCGGGCTGCAACCGGTGCCGGTAACAATGCGATCTATTACCAGTGGTTGAATATGTATGCGTTGAATAATGTCTGTAATCAGATACTGGACCTAACGGCTACGATTAAGTTTTCAGGCGACGCTACCAGCCGAGCCAACACAATGAAAGCCTGGGCTTATTGGTGGAAAGGATACGCATATGCATCAATCGGCTCCATGTACTATTCAGGGCTCATTGCCGATAAGTCAGGTACGACGGATGGCAACTATGTGTTGCACGATGCCATCATCAGCAAGTCGAACGACTATTTCAATCTGGCCGCAACTACGCTGGGCGCCATAACCAGCACAACGGACTATCAATCCGTTATGACTCAGTTGATTCCTTCGTTTTTTCAGGTAGGTAATGGTACGGTGCCAACCATCGACATGTGGAAACGGAACATCAACACCATGCTAGCTCGTAACATTGTGGTCAATAAACTGGCTCCTTTTGTGAACGGAAATCCCGATGCCAAAATCACCAAGTCATCGACGACGGCCATGACGACGGCCGACTGGAACGCGGTACTGACACTGGTTACGAACGGGATTAAAAAAGGCGATGCTGTCTTTACGGAACGCAGTTCATCGTCTAACTCGCCCTTCTCGCCCACAGGTGGTACGGTAGCAGCCCTGACATCCAATGTCAATACCAGTTCAACCTTCAAGATCAGTGAGCGCTTCATGCAGTCCTTCAATGCGGGCGATAAGCGGGTAGCGAACAACTTCAATACAGCTACGACCTACAAAAACAACTACACGTTTACGACACGCTACAGTATGGTACCCAATGGGAATGGTATAGCTGGCGTGTATGTGTACGGGTCTAAAGACGTAGGGGCGCATGAGGTATTTGTAGCGGGTAGCTACGAAGAAAACGCTCTGATGCTGGCCGAAGCAAACATGCGCCTGGGTAATATCGAGGCCGGACTTGGGTTCGTTGATGCGGTACGTACCTATCAGGGGGCTGGCGTTGCCGCCGTTGCGGGTACGGGTCTAACCCTGTCGAAAGCCCTTACCGAACTCACGAAAGAAAGGAGAGTCGCGTTGTTTAGCAGAGGTTTGGCGTTCTACGACAACCGTCGCTGGGGATGGACCTACGACATCGCCAATGGTGGTGGAAGTTATGGAAATACGGTCGTCACTACGGCTGGTGCCGTCAACAAGAATGTTACCATCAACTACAACTTTATGGATTACTGGGATGTGCCCGCCGATGAATCGGTCCTGAACGCGCCTAAGACAGGGGTTGCCACAAAAAACCCGAATTATTAAGGCATTTAGCCAGGTAGCCGTCCTAACTATAACTGGATTACGGCTCCAGTTGAAAAGCCTGAAATGATAAAAAGCCAGCTCATGACGAGCTGGCTTTTTCTATAAGTTATTGGCTAAGATGCTTTACACGCTTCTACCCTGAATCAACCGCAGTATGATCATTATGACCGCGATTACCAGCAGAACGTGGATAAGGCCACCCATACCAAAACTACCGAAGCCTAAAAAGCCAAGTAGCCAGATGATAATCAAAACGACCGCAATGGTATACAGAAGATTGCCCATGATTTTAACAAGTTAAAAGGTTCAATTAGATGGTTTTCAAACTACTAACTATCTTCCTACCAATATGTTCTTCATGTCACGTTTACATACTAACTCGTGGATATACTCTATCAGCGAGCAGTACAGCGTGAGCGAAAGGCCGATTTGAGCATAAGCACCGTAATTGCCCTCATTGAGTGGCATTTTTCGTCCCGTTCAGGCCGTTCGGAGGATGGCGCCTATCCGTTTTATGCCTTTCCATCCTTTTTTCGCCCGATGCTTCGGGCTTAGTTTTTGATTGAGCGGTCCGCCCAAACGCGTCTATCTGCGTTTACGCTGTTGGCAGGTAAGTGGTTTTTGGCATTAGCCTAACAAAAGATGACAAAAAAAAGCAGGAAGAAGATCTCCCTGCTATGCCCTCAATTAGGCTTTACTTGTCCTCGCTGACGGATACAGAAGCCGCTTTTTGTTTCGGCTGACCAGTATTGTCAGCCGTTGGCCGGCCTTCCTCCTTCGGCCCGCGCCGACGTTTTTTCCGGCGCTTGGGTTTATCCGAGGGTTGACCTGCTGCATTCGGCAGTTGGGCTTTTCCGTCCGGCGACTCATTGACGGGTTTTTCGGGTGAACCAGCGGCTCTTTCCGGGCGGGGTTGGCCTTCATTTCTGGCAGCGCTATTCCGATTGTCTTCACGGCGGCCCTCTCCAGGGCGGCCCTCTCCAGGGCGGCCCTCGAGAGG
>NZ_BAAHBR010000006.1:0-909 GCF_054776575.1 Spirosoma humi | reverse complement strand
GTTGTCTAAAGTTTGAGATGGCGCAATAACAGCGTACAAAATGCCAGCCAGTGGAAGGCCAACCAGTTACTGGCCTTGGTTTCAAAACGAACCAATAGATTCTTGAAGCCATCTAGCCAGGCATTGGTTCGCTCAATTACCACACGTCTCTGGTAAAGTAGTTCATCAAAATATAGATAACTATCTGTCATCGGCTGATTACGGGCATTAGCCCGAATGTTGGCTTGCATGTGAGCCGTCTCACAACAAGTCCGTAAACTAGCGGCATCAAAACCTGCGTCGGCATTCAGAAACAGGCCCTCTAAGCGGATACCCGCCTGAACTAAACCGCTACACAACTCATCAAATAGGACCTGGATGTTGAATACATCGTTGTGCTCACCGGCCTGGGGTGTACTACAGGCCAGGGGAAGCCCTTGGTTGTCAGCCAGGAATAAGAGGTTGGTGGTTTTGGCCCGTTTACGACGTTGGTAGCTAACGGCCTGGCCTCCGTTCTTAGCGAGTGTATGAGAGCCATCCAGTTGGATACTGGATAAGTCAAGTCGGTGTTTGTTGACGGTCAGCAATTGAGTCCAAGCCTGCTGTAAACTTCCATCGTTAGCCCATTTATTAAAGTGATGGTAAACCGTCTGCCAACAGGGGGGTGGGCCGTCGAAAAACGCTTTAAGGGGTAGATAGCGCCATTGGCAACCGGTTTTAAGTTTGTAAAAAATGGCTTGCATCATATGTTCCAGGGGTTGTTTAGGCTTTGGCCCCCGTTGGTTAGTAGATAGATGTGGGACAATCCACACGCGGATGCTATCTTCGCTGAGCAATTGCACGGACTACGGTAAGTAAGATGGATTCGACACCCAATCAACTTCTGTGGTCCGTTTTGCATTCGATCAGCCCATAACTTTAGACAACTTC
>NZ_BAAHBR010000005.1:0-296247 GCF_054776575.1 Spirosoma humi | reverse complement strand
GACTGGGTCTCGGGCAGCATCTGGGCGTAGGCTCCTTCCAGGAAGAAGACGCCCTCGAAGAGCTCCTGGCCGCTCAAAAAGGTGGTGCGGGTGGCTTTGTTGGTGTTGGCAAAGCTGTTGAAGGAGGCCAGCACGAAGCAGATCAGCAGGGGCAGGGCGGTGTAAGCGTTCAGGAGTGATTTACGAATAAAAGTAACCATGAGTGATAAACAGGTTTAGGGTTTGAAAATTGATGAGAGATACTTGTGAAAAATGAAACACACGCTGTCGGGGCAACGACTTATACCGGTAAGTCACTGTCAACGACTATCTTACAGGAAAGAAGATACAGGTAGAAAAGTAGGCGGTCAGCGGTACTGGCGACGGCCGTTCGGGATACTATCAGGAGGGATTGGCCGCTAGCTGGCAGATAGACGCCACCAACTGCTCGGTCATCAGCTTTGAGTCGGCATGAGCCATCTCCTCGACCGCAACGACATAGACCACAATGGGGCAGTACATACAAACAAGTAGTACACAAACTACCCCCGTTGGCAGCAGCACACACGTGCCGCTATCGCGCTGAATATGAAACTGATTCTTCTGAAGATCGGTAGCCATACGCTCCACAACCTGCTGATTCAGTTTGCCTTCGGCCGATAGTTTGGCGGCCTGCTTCTGTAGGGTCACCAGTTGTCCGGCATTCAGCTTGTAGAGTTTTTCGGCCGCGTTGGTCAGTACCTGATGACCGGTGCGCAAAGCCAGTTCGACTTTCAGGTGATTCCCACTTTCCAGCGCAGCCCGAAGTTTGTCGAAATAGGCGGGGTGGGTGGTCCGAATGGTGGCAATGAGCTGATCACGGGTCTTGTTGACCATCGCCTTGTCGGCCGCTTTGGCTAGTTTATACGAGTAATTCAGACTAAGGCTTTTCAATTCCGGAAGGTGTTCGGCATAGCTGCCTTCCAGGAAAAACAGCCCCCGAAACATGTCCTCTCCCGAGTAGGAACGACTGATCGTGAGGGGTTTGGCCTGGCTGGTCCAGGTTGCCACCAGCAAGCAAACCAGCATGGGCAGTGCCGTGTAGGCATTCAATAACGATTTACGGATAAACGAGATCATACATCAAGGAGGTTTAAGGGTTTAGGAATACGCATTTGTGTAAACTCACTGGTCTTCTTTAAGATCACTCTGGCGCCGTTCGCGGCTTTTGGCGGACTCCTGACGAGGTCCTGATTTACCGATCCGGTAGATCACCGTCAGCCGGACACCCCGGTTATACTGGTAGGCTACGCTGCGAAAAGCGAATGTGGCCGCTTCGTTATAGCTGATCCAGGTAGCCCGTCGGAGCAAAGGATTGTCAATTCCCAGGGCAATACTGCCCCGTTGCTGGGGTAAACTTTTGCGGACGCTCAACTGGTAATAACTGAAGCTCGCATCGCGCCCCTGCAACCGTATCCGGGCTGAATTATACCCGCCGTAGAGCTGAACGGCCCATGTTTTCGATACGTCGTAGGTCGACAGGGTACCGAGCGTGTAATTTGCGCCCTCGTTGCTCAGATTTCCCAGTCCGGGCCCGCCCCGAAGGGCTGCGTAGTACAGGTTGGCCGTTGCTATAGTTTGCCAGCGCGGACCGGTTTTGACGGAGGTATACAGATTGATACCGATGTCTGTCTGACCGGCCAGATTCACGTACTGGGTAACCAGAGCAGTGCCGACGAGCGCATTATACGGGCTGATGGGCTGATGTGTATGCCGGACAAAGGCACTCATAATGATCGAGTTCGCTTTCATGTAGGTGCTGTAACTAAGCTCGGCCGTATGAATCTGTTCGGGTAGTAAAAGCGGGTTCCCGGCATAGCGACTTATTGGGTCGGTGGTCGCTACGGCGGAGTTCAGCAACTGAGCGGGTGGCCGTTGCATGCGCAGGCCATAGGCCATTTTCACGCTACGGGCGTTCTTCAGCCGTTTCTGCACCAGCACAGTCGGAAACAGATTCGTGTATCGCTGATTCCGCTGATCCATCTGTTGCTGAATGTCGTTCGTAGTCGATTCCAGACGAAGTCCCGTTCGCAAACTCCACTTCTTTTTCAGATCCCACTGACTGGATACATACGCAGCTGCTAGTTGCTGGTGATAACGTAGCGTTGTCAGTCGATGGTCGGTTAACGAATCAGTCAGGCTATTGCTGATGTGGCGTGTCGTGAAGCGAAGGCCCGTTTCCAACAGCCAGTTTCGGCGAATCGGATGCTGGTAATCAGCCTGAAATACGTGCTCGTTGTTCTGCGACCGAATGTCGGCCTGCGTGGGTGGAGCAGGCGTCGCAACGGTTTGATTGCGGGTGACCCCGCCTGTCCAGCTAACCGTTAGTTCCTGCTGGGCCTTGCCGAACGTGTGGCTATACTCGGCATTCCAGTCGTTGGTTTTCGAGTCGATCAGCGAGTTATAATGACCTGCGGGCAGCGTTGGTTCACCGGCATCGGTGCTAAACTGGGCGTCGCGGTCAGTCCGAACCTGCCGAACCCGGTGGTTCAGCCCGATGAGCAGGCACGTTTTATCCGATAAGCGATACTCTATACCTGCATTGGCATTCATTACCTGTATACCGATGGTGCCACTAGCTTGCTGACTGATGACCCGCTGTCGGTCGGCTCCACGTAGCTGATACACATCGGCATCGGCCGCAAAGGGGTTGTAGAACCAGTTTCCCGTGAGGCCCGACGTGAGACTCAGCTTCTTGTAATTCATGGACAAGCTGCTGGCGGCATTGCTACCCGTACTACCGATGCCCCCGTTCAGGGTTGCGTTGAGGCCCTGAGCCAGGTTTCTCTTCGTAACAATGTTGATGAGCGTTGACCCCTCGGCTTCGTATTTGGCCGATGGAGACGTAATCACCTCGATCGTTTTGATGGATTCGGCCGGTAGTTGCCGCAGCAGTTCGGCCGGATTGTTCGATAATACCGAGCTTCGGCCGTTCACGAGAATCTTGACATTGGCAGCCCCCCGAACCGACACCCCGCCGTCGGGCAATACCGTTACTAGGGGCACCTTCCGCAGAAGGTCGGTGGCTAAACCACCCTGAGCCGTCAGATCGCGGTCGGCATGGTACACCAATCGGTCGAGTTGCTCTTCCACGACGGGCTTGCTTCCCCGCACCGACACTTCCTGGATAGCCATCGCCGTTGCCCGCATCACGATGGTCAGCACCGTTCGCCGGTCGGCCTGGGGCGGTGGAACAGGTAGGCTTTTGGAAGCAAATCCCACGCTCGACACCTCCAGGCGGCAGGTTATGCCAGGCCTCACCTCAACCAGAAATTGCCCGTTTACGTCGGTAGTGAGGCCAATCACGGCGCGCTTCGATTCTGCCTCGACCAGCCGTAGGCTGGCATAGGGTACGGGCTGGTTTGAGGCTGAGTCGGCAACCGTTCCGCGGATTATCCATTTCCCTTCCGGCCGAGCGACGGCAAACGTATCGGATAGGCTATGCCCTCGCGCGACGGGATGGCCAAAACCGGGCAGGGCACCGATCAGTAACCAAATGACCAAATACGCTCTCATAGAGACTGAGGATAAACGTGAACAATAACTCCGAAACAGAAATTTATCGGCTACTTGCCCGTCGGCATCCTGAACAGCGCTTCATCGGCCGGCTTGTTCACGTCAAAGCTGCGATCGATCAAACTGGCCTTGTTGCCCCCGCTGATCACCTCGACAGTATACGGAAACCAGTAGCCATCGACCGATCGATAATCGGCATAATAGATCTCAGAACTCTTGGTAATTAGTTTTACCAGCATGTAGTTCTTCTGCGCGATATAGGCCGTGTATTGTCCGCCCGTCAGGGTAACCACGGTCAGTTTATGACAGAGGTCGCCTTCAATTTTTTCATCCCCGTCGTAGGTAACCGTGTGGCCCTTTGCCTGTGCACTGACCAACGGCCCAAACAGATCGGCCTGCGCAGAAGCCGATTTGGCCTGCCTGGCCGACAGGGCAACGGCCTGCCCATTGCCGTAAAGGGGTGGATTTACCTGCCAGCCACTGTCGGCACGCGCAACTACGATAATCTGCGTTCCCATTGCATTCATCTCGCTCCGTATGCCCTTGCCGGGCAGGATATACAACGTTTGCGGTATTTCCTGATTCTGGGCAGACGTCGTTTGCCTGACAATCACCGTTTTGAGGGCATTGAGTTTTTCGATTCCGCCGAGAGCCTCTATGTGTTTTTCCAGGACAGCCTGAGCCGTTAGCGTAGGGGTTCGCAGGGCGGCAAACTGGACGGGTACGTTCTGAGCCTGAGCCGTAGGCAGGCTGGCTGGAGCAGCCATCAGGATAGCCGCAACGAGTAAATTTTTCATGGTTTTAGTCGATTATAAGTAATTCGGTTTTAGGTGTTTTCGTCCGGATGAACGCAACGTCTCTGGTTACAAAAACAGCAGATCAAGACTCAGATCGTTGCCTAACCACTGGCGAATAGCCCCGCTGACTCCCAGCGTACCCGTCAGCAACGACCAGTCGGTCGATTGAGGCTTTGTTTGTAAGTCTGTCAGGAGTTGCCCGAGCCAGTACTCCCCTTCTTGCCTGAAATCGGCCTCGCCCGTGATCAGGTGCAGCCGTCGGTAAAGCAGACTCAGGCCGGCTTTCCCGTCGATCAGTCCCGGAGGATCGAGTCTGACGTGGTTCATGGCGCGTCGTTGCAGAACGAATCCTGAGAGCCGGTCGGCCCAGCGCACTAGATTGGGTTTTCCCAGTAGCTGATGCGCCCGGTAAAGCAGCAAGAACTGACCTACGTCACCGGCCTCCCACGTCAGTCGCTCCGTTATGTTCCATTCATCCCCGTGTACCGACGTTGGAAAAAGAAACCAGGTATCGGCTCGCGTATCAACAGGAATCTGGTGCTCCATCAAGTACCGTATATAACCGTCGACGATCGTCTCAAGCTCAATAACGCTAACCCCTATACGCTGACCTGATTTTATCCGTAGGGCCATCTCGATCAGCGTCAGCATCAGTCCTGTCTGGCCATTCCCCATCGACAAATCCACCACCGCATCAGCGTCGTTCCTTCGCTTATGGGCCACCAGTCGAACAAGCTGTTCACAATACTGATGTGGTTTTTCGGCATACATCCCAGCCAGCAGAAGGTAATGAAGAGAGGCCATTCCTCCCCGCAGGACACCAACCTGCCCCTGGCTTAATCGGCTCATGGCCTGTTCGTAAGCCAGTTTGTCCAGCTGTTCCAGCAGAGCCGCCTGCCGCTTAGTAGGGTGCTGTCGGTACGCCTGTAAACACCCGATCAGGACTGGAATGCTACCGGCGGGTTGTGTCTTATCGGCCAGCAGATGTTCCAACAGCGGCCAGTTGGCGGAGCCATTCCAGACAGAAAAAAGCCACTGGTCGGCGCTGGTCATCAGTTGTTCCTCAAAAGCAGTGCGCACCAACCGGTTCAGCTGCCGCTCTATAGCCTGGATAGTCGCTGCGTTGTCCGGTAAAATCAGAGCGTTCATGCTTATTCGAGTGCGTTAGGCAAGCCGTGAAACAAAGTAAGTGGGGTGATTCGGTCCAGGCCAGTTTATTGTACGAATCGGCCGTTGCGTTATACGAACAGGCCGTTGCCCGATAAAGGCGTTGGTCAAAACAGCGTAGTCGGCAGGGTTGTCACTCCCGGCCCGTTGCCCAAGCCAGGTTTAGCCGACAGGTTCGCTACTTTCTTTACAGTGAGGTTCAGTTGAACGGTAGTTGCAGTAGAGGTTTTCATCGCTTATTTTGGTTGAGGTTTGGATTTCTTTGCGTTGATGTCCGAAAGTTGCATCACCTGGTACGCTTCCCCTAAAATATTATACGAAACCAGTCTTTCTCAGTACAAAACCCTACTTAGCTGCTTATGCACCGCCTGACAACCTGGCTGAAAGTCAACCGAAAGACTATCCTTATTCACATGGCGGTCTGGGCCATATACCTGCTGGTCAACAACTTGCTTTTGTTTTCCTGGAGTCTTCAGCGTGCCTTCATTGTACAGATGCCCTTTACGTATGGGTTGGTAGCCATTTTATTCTACACGAACGTCTACGCCATCATCAACCCCTGCATTCAGCGAAAACAATACGTTCGTTTGGTATTGTACACGCTGCTCCTGATCGGTGGGTACGTAGGCATCCGGTTCTGGATGTTTTATACCCTAATGCCAGCCCTGGGGATCACAACAATTTACACCCAATCGTTCATTGTTTACGACCGCTTCATTCCTGATTCACTCTGGCTGGCCATGCAGTACATTATGTTTAGTTATGGCTATTGGTTCGCTCTGTATTCGATTGGGTTAGAGCGTCAGAAGCGTTTCCACGAAAAGCGAATTGCGGCCCTCCAGGCCGAAAAAACGCAATCGGAACTGGCGTTCTTACAGGCACAGCTAAACCCGCATTTTCTCTACAATACGCTCAATTTTTTCTTTGCCGATGCGCTCATGGTGTCGCCACGACTGGCCGACTCCATTATGGCCCTGTCGCAGATGATGCGCAGCGTATCGGAAGTTGGCTACCAGTCGATGGTAAGCGTTGGTCAGGAGTTGAATTACATCCGGTGTTATCTGAAAATTCAGCAATACCGCTTCGGTGATCAGTTGCATGTGCAGTTGCGCATTACCGGCGAAGACCATGAGCGCCAACTGACGATTCCGCCCCTGATTCTGATTTCACTCGTCGAGAACATGTTTAAATACGGCGACATGTTCGACCCAACGTCGCCCGCGGCTATCAGCATTGATCTGACGGAAGATAGCATTCGATTTACCTCATCGAATCGTAAAAAGGATGTTCCTAATTATACGCAGGGAGGACTTGGACTTACTAATATCGACAAACAGTTAAATTTAATATTCGGAAACAAGTACAGCTTTGAAAAGAACGAAATAAATAATATATTTTCTGCAGCTTTATTCATCGACATGGCACATCCGTAAAGAATACCTAACCCGTTATTTTATTATGATAAACTGTTTTGCCCTGGATGATGAACAGGCGGCCATCAATGTGCTGACGAAATACATTTCGGATACCCCCTACCTTCACCTTACCGGCAGTACCACCTCGGCTCCGCAGGCCATCGAACAGCTCAGACAAAACCCTGTCGATTTACTGTTTCTCGATATCCAGATGCCCCTGCTGACGGGTCTGCAATTCGTTGATCTGTACGGCGGGAACATGCAGATCATTTTCACAACGGCTTACAGTGAGTTTGCGCTGAACGGGTTTGACCGAAACGCTCTCGATTATCTGCTGAAACCAATCCCGTTCGACCGGTTTCTGAAGGCCACCGAAAAAGCCCTCAACTATTTCAACCGGCAGCAACTTACGGCCCCTATAACGGCCCCTATCGCCGACGATTTTATCCTGGTTAAAACGGAACATAAGGGAAAATTACGCAAGGTCAATTTCGACGAGATCGTTTACATTGAAGGGCTCAAAAATTACGTATCCATTTTTACCAGTAAGCAGGAGCAGATCGTAACGTATAGCGGCATTGGTGAACTGGAAGAGCGGCTGCCAGCGCGGCAGTTTGCGCGGGTACACCGCTCCTACATTGTGGCCATCCGCATGATCAACGCCATCGACGGCAACGAACTGTTTATGAAAGACGCTCCCCGCATTCCGACATCCGGACGCTATAAAGACGACCTGCTTACCCTGCTGCAGAAATCGATTCTTCAGAATAAGTAACTCCTTTTCGTATGACCCAACTGCTGCCAGCCGATTTCTTTGTGCTGCGTCGGCCGCTATTTGCCATCGACGATTACCTGGCCATTCAGCAACGGCTCAAGAACGGCATACCATTGGCCGACGTTCTTCAGGCCGTTTATACGGATCCGCTGTGTCAGGAAGCTCTTTCTTACGCGTCGCCCGCGGTTCACGCCCTGCTGGTCGACTGGCAGGACGGCCGGTTGCAGCCGACCGATAGTTTTCTGCTCACACTTTACAAATATTACATCCGGATGACCACCCGCAGCACGCCCTTTGGCCTGTTTGCGGGAATCAGTTCAGGAACATGGGGAGCCGTTTCTGACCTGCATGCCAGACCGGCCGTTCGGCGCAACGTTCGCCTGGATATGGGTTTGGTCAGTCAGTTGATTGGGGCGATCAACGCCCTTCCGGCTGTTCGCCAGCAATTGCTTTACAAACCCAACGAAAGCCTGTGGGTGGCCGGAGATACGCTACGGTATATAGGCTATACCGAGCAGGATGGCCAGCGTACCTACTACCAGCAGGCCGTCGATACCGATGTAAACCTGCAGCAACTGCTCGACGCGGCCCGGCCGGGCGTATCGTTCGGGCAACTTGCGAAGCTGCTGCACGCATCGGGGGCTGATGCCCATGACGCGTCGGCCTACCTCAACGCGCTCATCGACAATCAGATTTTGTGCTCCGAACTGAGCGCAACCCTGACAGGCCCCGACCCACTGGCCGTACTGATTTCGCGCCTTTCCGAGTTATCGGAAACCGTTTCGCTGGTCGACCGGCTCAACCAGGTGCAACACGTACTCGATCAGCCTGATGCAGCGGCTCATCGGCAGCTTAAAAGCCTGCTGGAGCCCTTGGTACCGACTACCAGTACCTCATTTGTGCAATGCGATGCCTTTTTATCTGCCGACACGAACGTATTGAGTACCTCGGTGAAAACGTTGCTGGCAAGCTCGTTATCGAATCTGGCGAACCGAAGCCCTCCCCTGGTTCAACCCAGGCTCGACGCCTTCAGGCAACGTTTTTTTGCCCGCTACGAACACCAGTCGGTTGCCCTGCTGACGGCCTTAGACCCCGATATGGGGGTTGGGTATGATAGTCAGCCGGGTGTTCCTACCCCCTGGCTAGACAGCCTGCCCTGGACAGCGTCCGCGCTGGCCACCCAAACGCCAGCTCCCGTTTCTGAGCATCTGTTGCGGCTATACAGCGAAGCCATCCGAAAGCGACAGTTTACAATTACACTGTCTCTAAATGATCTGGATCGTGTTTTGCCGGTGCAGGCGAACAGGGTGCTACCCGCCAGTGGGTATGCGCTGGGCCAATTGATTCGCGTTACCGACCAGCCCGATCCTCTATTTTTGTTGAAAGGAATGGGCGGCCCGTCGGCGGCTAATTTAGTAGGTCGTTTTGCCCACCTTTCCCCTGAACTCGAAACCCGTTTGCAGCAATGCCTGGAAGACGAGCAGGCAACCTACCCCGACATACGGCTGGCCGAACTGGTCCATTTACCAACCGCCCGAACGGGTAATGTGCTGCGCCGGCCTATTCTCCGGGCGTACGAAATACCCATTCTTACCCAGTCGGCGGTGCCGGAGACTCGGCAATTACCCCTTCACGACCTCTCGATTAGCATGCCCACTGGTCAGCAGGTTGTTCTATACTCGAAAAAGCTCAACCAACGCGTTATCCCCCGCCTGTCAACGGCGCACAACGTTCTGTCAGGCGGGCTGATGCATTACCGATTTCTGTATGACCTTCAACACCAGGATGCCAGTCTGCGGCTGGGCTGGGACTGGGGAGCCCTGTCAACGATGCCTTTTCTCCCCCGGGTGCAGTTTCGGTCCGTCCTGCTAAGCCGGGCCCGCTGGCATGTTCGGTCAGAAGATGCTGGGCACGATTTTGGCGCAGACTGGTCATCCTGGCGACTGGCTTATGGGCTGCCCCGCTTTGTGTTGCTGGTCGAAGGGGACAACGAGTTGGTACTGGATGTTGACACACAGACTGGCCGCACGCTGCTGCGGCAAACGCTCAAACGAGATGGCCAGGCAACGCTGGTGGAATGGCTCGATGCCACCACGGAATCCGTAGTCCGGTCGGATGACCAAAAGCGGTGGAACCACGAGCTGCTCATTCCGTTGCGCCGTGAACAACCATCGTTCACCCAGTGTCAACCACCCGTTTCCCAACCGTCAGAGACTTCTGTGCTTACCCGCAGCTTCGCGCCGGGAACCCGTTGGATCTATGTAAAACTCTACGCGGGTTCGGCCTGCCTGGATGAGTTACTGCGGGAAAACCTGCCCGTTTTTCTGGCAGATCCGGCACATCGAGATCTGGTAGCCTCCTGGTTTTTTATCCGTTATGTCGATCCGGAGAATCACCTGCGTATTCGTTTTCTGGCCAGCCAGGGGCAGGAGCAGACCTTGCTCAGTGCCGTGAGTTCCTGGGCCAATCAACGCATGACTACTGACAGCCGCATTCGTTTGGTGCAGTTCGATACTTACCAGCGGGAAATAGAGCGGTTTGGGCTGGCGACTATCGACGCGTGTGAAACCTGGTTTAGCTATGATAGCCAGACTGTGTTAACCCTTTTAGCTCAACTCAATGGACAGGCCGATTGGCAGCGGCTGCGCGTTGGCTGTTTGGTTGTTCATCAGCTACTTACGGCCTGGCAATACGATCCGGTAAGCCAGTGCAACCTGGTAGAAACCTGGTGCGCGAGCTTTCTTCGCGAATTTCGGGTCGATAAATCATTCCTGACAGACGTAAACACCTTATTTCGTGACTACAAGAATTTACTTGTGAAACCCGGCCCTGACGAACAACCGCTGGCCGCGCTATTGACCGCTTATCAGGTACAGGCCACGACGTTTTATGAAAAGCTCCGGCTGGCCGATGCGCAATCGCCCGAGCGATTGATATCGTCGATCACGCATCTATTCCTCAATCGCCTGTTTATCGACAACCAGCGGCAACATGAGCTCATTGTTTATTGCTTTTTAAGCAAGTTGATCAAACAGTGGCTCAATGCCCGGTAGCTCCACGACCCGCTTCCCAACAGTATTACCACACCCGGCTCGCGGCCAAATTGATCAGCACGTTGATTACAAAGGCAATCCCGAAGGACTGTGCAATCGAAAATTCGTTGAGCAGAAAGGCCTGCAAGAAAAGAAACGTAGTGAACCCCAGGAGGCCAATAACTAGGCCACGAAGTGTTGTAATGGTAGCGCTGCTTCCCTGGAGCGTATGGGTAAAGATGGCCAGGATAGTCGTCATGATTGGGAAGGGCGTGAGAATACCACTCCAGTTTGGGCCCAGTATGCTGGCTAATGCCGTGATAGCCAGAACGAACACCGTAGCAACAGCCATCCGAATCGGAATATCGAAGGGCAATCGCCGGGTGCTTGCTGGCGGTCCGGTAGGCGACGGATAAACCTGTAGACTCACCACGATACTGAGCATAACAAGGGCATAACTAACGTATACGTTCAATTGTAAATACTTGAATACCAACGCTGTAATCGTGTATAGCGCGTACGAGATCAGGAGCGTGGGCAACCAGCTTAGTTTTCGGGAAAACGCAGAGTAGCTGACACAAAAACTGATCAACGCCAGTATGCCGATCATCGACCCCTGGATAGAATAGATACCAAACGCCTTGCCCTGTTCCAGGATAAAAAATAGAAGAATCGGACCCGCCACCCAGGGCATGCTGCCAATCAGGCCACCTGCTTTACTGCCCCACTTTCGAATGGCCAGCGTAACCAGCGCAATGACGGAAGGCATTAGTGTTATTTTGAGCAGGAGTATATTCATTCGAAAACGGTTGCTATTGCGCCTGAGTGAACCTTTACCACTTCGCAAACGGGCTGATGAGCGAAGGCTCAGGGCTGCCGCGAAGTTACGATCCTTTCCTTTTTTTGGTTTTCGGAATTGAACGTTGCCGTAAATTTCTGCATCCTGATCTTGCCGACCCCGAAGGGTATGCACGATCGCTGACCAGCAAGACGGACAGGCCGCTCCTAATTGGACGAAGGGTAAAATCTTTAAACTTTTTTCGTTAGTATTGACAACGGTTCCAATGACTCTCCGAATCCTTTACACATTCCAGAGAAAATTAGGGCTGGTACGTATGTTGCGAAGAGGCCTGCTCATGTTATGAAGAATACACCCGTAACCATTAAAGATATTGCCCGCTCGCTCAACATCTCCATTTCGACTGTGTCGCGGGCGTTACGGGGACTACCTGAGATTCATCCGGCGACACGGGATGCCGTAGTTAAGCTAGCCGAAGAGCTTGATTATCAACCGAACCAGCTGGCTAAAAACTTAGCCAAAAGCCGCACCAAAACCATTGGTGTGATTGTGCCCAATTTGAGCTATCATTTTTTCTCTGCGATGCTCAACAGTATCGAAGAGGCTGCCCTTCAGGCGGGATACAGCGTGCTGGTCTGCCAAACCAATGAATCATACCTCCGCGAAATCACGAACATTCAGAATTTACTACGAAGCCAGGTAGAGGGATTCATCATTTCGCTATCGCGCGATACCGATAATTATGAGCATGTCGAACGGCTGGCCCGCAAAAATATTCCCCTTGTCCTGTTCGATCGGTATGCCGAAAGCATCGATGTTTCAAAAGTCATCGTCGACAATGAGGCTGCCGCTTTCAAGGCCACGGAACATTTAATTGAGAACGGCTGTCAGCGAATCGGCTTTCTGGCTGGTCCGGCCCGATTACTCTTGAGCAACCAACGCATAAAAGGGTATCAGGCTGCGCTGGCGAAACACAACCTACCGCCCGACGACCACTATGTGTTTCACTGCGACTACACCCAGGAAAACACGGTTATGCAAACGTTAGCGTTGATGAGTCTACCACAACCGCCCGATGGCGTTGTTACGATCAGTGATCGGGTGGCTTATCCGGCCATTTATGCCATGAAACAAAAAGGACTTCGGGTACCCGACGATGTGGCGGTTGTCAGTTTTAATAACGAACCCGTATCTGCCTTCTTCTCTCCCCCGCTGAGCAGTGTCAGTCAGCCCATTCAGGAGATGGGCACGGAAACGGTTCGCCTGTTGCTCAACCAAATAGAAGCCAGCGATACGGGGGCCGTTAAAGAAACCCGAATTATGGACACCCAGCTTATTATACGGGCGTCGTCGCTTCGCCCAAAGAACTGATACTCTGCGCTATATACGATAGCTCCGAATGTATTCGCCGGGGGGCATGCCCACAATTTCCTTAAACTGACGATTGAAATTTGACAGGTTCGTGTAACCGCAACTGAAAGCAATCTGACTGATATTTTCCCGCGATTCGCGCAAGTGCCGACACGCGTGTTCGATACGAACTTCATTGAGCAGTTGCGAAAATGTTTTGCGCGTATGTTGCCGAAAAAATCGACAGAAAGCGCCGGGCGTCAGGTTTGCCACATTCGCTACGTCCTCCAAAGAAATGGGCTGGGCGTACTGTTGCAGAATATACGAAAAAACCTGCTCCAGCCGACGCTGATCGTCTGGTCGCTGGGGTCTCGTGTAAGCCGTAGCCGACAACACCTCCCGATCGGGATGTGTTGCCAGGTTATCCAGTAAAGATAGTAAGCTTAATAACTGCTCGAATGGCCGCTGTTTTGGCATAGTTTCCAACTGTGCCGTGAGTGCGTTACTTATTCCGCAGCGCAGCCGGACGCCGTGCTGGGCTTCTTGTAGCAGAACGCTTAAATGCTTCGTTTCCGGCAGACTCAGCATGGTTGCTTCCAGATGCTCCGGTTTAAAAAGTACAGTAACCGAGGCCACTAACTGCGTTGAAGCGGGCAGATAATAGCGGGGATCGTTCAACAAAACATGGGGCAGGTTAGCGCCGAGCAACAGTATATCGTACTGACCGAAGCGGTCTATTTTATCGCCGACGATCAGCGTACCTTCCCCCTGCTGAATGAGGGTCAGTTGTATTTCGGGATGAAAGTGCAGGTGTCCATAGAAGTGAGGAGCACTATCCTGCTCAATTCGAAACGAGCGGTCATCGACGGCGGGTACCCGAAAGAGAAGCGGTTTCATTAATACCTATTTAGCTGATTTTCGCAGCAATGTCGCGAATATTGTGAAATAAGTATCAGTATCCACGAATAATTGGCAACGAGACTTTTTCATAAATAATGAACTTTGGTGATGGCAAACGATCAAGCCGTTCAACGAAAGCACTTAACATTTCCAATACGCCAATGAATGTATCTGTCCTGTGGGAAGGTGTCTATCCCGCGCTCTTAACGCCATTTACAGCTGATGATGAACTAGATATTCCACTCTTCGAGAAAAACCTGCAGGCCCAGCTCGACGCGGGTGTACACGGATTTATCATTGGCGGCTCATTAGGCGAAGCCAGTACGTTGCTGAATGAGGAGAAAATCACGCTGTTACAATCAGCACTGGGCGTTTGTCAGGATAAAGTTCCTGTTCTGATCAACATAGCCGAGCAAGGAACCAAACAGGCCATTGCCCGCGCCCGCGAGGCCGAAGCGAATGGAGCCGATGGGCTGATGCTCCTCCCGCCGATGCGCTACCCGGCCGATGCCCGCGAAACGGTTACGTTCTTCAGATCGGTTGCGGAGGAGACGGCCCTGCCCATTATGATTTACAATAATCCGTACGATTACAAAATCATGACGACGGTGGCCATGTTCGACGAACTGGCAGAGCTACCCAACATTCAGGCAGTCAAAGAATCGACCCGTGACCTGACCAACATTACCCGCATGCGAAATGCCTTCGGCAACCGGTTCAAACTGATGGGTGGTGTCGATACGCTGGCCCTGGAAGCCCTGTTGCTCGGCTGCGATGGCTGGGTGGGTGGTCTGGTCGATGCGTTTCCGCAGGAAACAATCGCGATCTACGACCTGGCAAAAGCTGGTCAACTTGCTGAAGCACTGGAAATTTACCGCTGGTTTATGCCCCTCCTCGAACTGGACATTCACCCGAAACTGGTACAATACATTAAACTGGCCGCTCAGGCTACCGGCATCGGTTCAGAATATGTTCGGGCTCCCCGCCTACCGCTCATCGGTGCCGAACGAGCCCAGGTGGAGCAGATTATTCAAACGGCCTTGGCGAAACGCCCCGTTTTAAATGTAGCGTAGGCGCGTAGCCTACATACAGGCCGAATGTAGCCAATTCGTTTTTTACTCTTCACTAAACACATGGCCGAGTATCACTTTTTCTGCATCGACGCTCATACCTGCGGCAATCCGGTCCGGGTAGTGACGGGCGGCAGCATTCCGTTTCTGCAGGGGGAAACCATGAGCGAGAAACGGCAGCATTTTTTGCGTGAATATGACTGGATTCGGAAAGGGTTGATGTTTGAGCCACGCGGCCACGACATGATGTCGGGCAGTATTCTGTACCCACCCACCAATCCAGCCAATGACGCAGGCGTCCTGTTTATCGAAACTTCGGGTTGTTTGCCCATGTGTGGACACGGCACGATTGGCACCGTGACGGTAGCGATTGAACAAAACCTGATTCGCCCCAAAACGCCCGGTGTTCTGAATCTGGAAGTACCCGCCGGACTCGTTCGGGCCGAATACCAGCAGGAAGGCCGGAAAGTAACATCGGTGAAGATTACGAATATCAAGTCGTACCTCGCAGCTGAAAAACTAACTGTCGACTGCCCGGAACTGGGTCTGCTGACGGTCGATGTCGCGTATGGAGGCAACTTCTACGCCATCGTCGATCCTCAACCGAATTTTCCGGGACTGGAGCACTACAAAGCCGAACAGCTTATTGGCTGGGCGCGCGAGATGCGAACGCGCCTGAACGAGCAATACACCTTTGTTCACCCGGAAAACCCGACCATCAACGGGCTCAGTCATGTTTTGTGGACGGGTAAACCGCTGCAGGAAACCTCAACCGCCCGCAATGCTGTTTTTTACGGCGACAAAGCCATTGATCGTTCACCCTGCGGCACGGGCACATCGGCCCGAATGGCGCAGTGGTACGCGCAGGGCCGCCTGAAACCGGGCGAAACGTTTGTCCATGAAAGCATTATCGGATCCATTTTCAACGGACGCATCGAGGCCGAAACGGAGCTGGCCACCAGGCCAGCCATTGTACCAAGCATTGAAGGCTGGGCCCGGATTCATGGCTACAACCACCTTATTCTGGATGAAGACGACCCTTATGCTTATGGGTTTCAGGTAATATGACACATCGGTCCTCGACTAGAGTTGGCATTGTTGGCGGAGGTATCATTGGGCTTAGTTCCGCTTATTATTTACACAAGGCGGGGCACCACGTTACCCTATTCGACCAGACGGCCATTGCCGACGGTTGCTCGTTTGGTAATGCCGGGATGATTGTACCCAGCCATATCATTCCGCTGGCACAGCCGGGCATGATCGCCAAAGGCATGCGGTGGATGCTTGATTCCACCAGCCCATTTTACGTAAAGCCCCGCCTGAACATGGAACTGGCTCGTTGGGGTTGGTTATTTTACCAGCACTCGACAGCCAAACATGTTGCGAACTCCATTCCGGTTTTGCGCGACATTAGTCTGTTAAGTAAAACCTTATATCAGGATTTGGCCGCCAATGGCGATCTGGATTTTGAATGGCAGGAACGGGGTCTCTTGATGCTGTATAAAACGGCATCGGCCGAGCACGAAATGGCCGAAGAAGCCAGTGTAGCGAATCGGGCGGGTATTGACGCGCAGGTGCTGAACGGACAGCAGGTGCAGGATCTGGAGCCCCACACGCGGGTCGATGTGCGCGGGGGCGTGTTATATCCGGGCGATGCGCATCTCAATCCGGGTGAATTGATCCGTTCGCTGGTGGCGTATTTACGGAAGCAGGGCGTTACCATTCTGGAAAACCACACCGTCACGGGTTTCGGCAAAAATCAGGCGCGCATTACGTCGGTACACACCGAGCAGGGTGATTTCCCCATCGACGAACTGGTCGTAGCGGGGGGAGCCTGGTCGCCGTCGTTAGCCCAGTTGCTGAATCTGAACTTGTCGATGCAGGGCGGAAAAGGCTATAGTTTCGCGCTTCGCAACGTTAAAAATACGATTCGTATTCCCGCTATCATGCTCGAAGCACGCGCTACGGCGACCCCGATGGGAAACGATCTGCGTTTTGCGGGTACGCTCGAAGTAGCCGGTACGGATATGACCGTCAACATGAACCGGGTGCGGGGCATCGTTCAGTCCATCAATCAATATTACCCCGACATGCCGGTTGCCATGCCCGATGTGGAAATGGTGTGGCGGGGTTTACGTCCGTGTTCACCCGATGGTTTACCCTACATTGGCCGGACAGAACGATTCGATAATGTAATCCTGGCTACCGGGCACGGTATGATGGGACTGAGTTTAGGCCCCGCGACGGGCAAGCTGGTAAGCGAACTTGTCAATGGCGCAGCCGATAGCCTGGAAATCAAGGCTTTTAGTCCGGATCGGTTTGCCTGATCCTTTCCCTAAATCGTTCGGCTTACTCAGTGGTAAACGCCGGTGAAGTCAGGTTTAAGAACTTAACTTCACTAAGTACCAGATCAAACGGTGCCTAAAATACCTCGCCAAAGTTGAAGAAGAAACCCCTCGCCCCGCCAATGCCAATGCCGTAGTCGATTGCCAGGTTAAGATTGGACTGTTTGTTCATTTTCACCCGTAGCCCAACGCCCCCACCCGGCAACACCCGACCAAAATGGCTCGTGTCGGGATAATCGCTGTAGGTCTGCATATTAGTAAAGGCCACCGCACCCAACAGCCCGTTGTTCAGCAACTGGGTACGGTATTCGGCTTCCAGATAAACCAGATTACGACCTCGGTACCGGCCCTGCACATAACCCCGACCCATATTCGAGTAGGTGTCCCAGCCACTACTGGGCAAGTCCAGATACGGTGCCTGCCCACCTACGCTCAACCAGTTCATGTTCCAGAACGCCAGAATGTGCCGACCCGTTGCCGATAGCGGAATGTATTTTCTAAAATCAGCCACAACCGATTGCCAGTTTTGATCACTGCCCAGCCATTGTAAATTTGGCCGTACAACTACGCTCCCGAAGAAGCCACTTTGGGGGTTATTCGGGTTGCGTCGGTTGGTATACTGCACGCTGAACGTAGGCCCGGATGAGACCGTATGATCAGTCGACGTATAGTGGCCAAAATCATCATTTATCTGAGGAGTCTTGTTCACATCCTGGATATGCCAGTGATAGTCGAGCGCATACCCAATGCCAATCGACAGATTTGGAGCAACCTGACGCAGTACAGCCTGGTGAAAACGCAGATAGGAATACATCAGGCGGTCATCCGCATTGCCGGGCGAGTTATCGCCTAAACCAAAGTTATCGGCAGAATAGTCGTAGTAACGCCAATCCGTAACAATATTATACCGATTTCCTTTTGTCCAGAAATTGACGACAACCGGAATGATAACCTGTCGGTACTGTGTATACTGCGGGGTGGAAATAATGGTCGAAACGTTCTGCTCGGGGTTTGCGCTGGTAAACGATAGGTTTGCGTTTAACCCGATCGCCACGCCCGTTTGAAGGGCATAGGCTAACTCCGGAAAGACGGTCGTGTGTAAACCCGGCTTATCTTTCTCCGCACGTCTATGCCCTTTCCGGTCGATGTATCGATAATACACATCCCATACATCCGCCAGCGAATCGCCGGAGGAAACAGCACCTTGCGGGTGCTTTACCTGTTGAGTAGAATCAACCTGAGCAATGCTACTAACTGACGATGAGGCAACTGCCAAAAAGCTAATGAAGAGTAGACGTAAAACAAGGCATCTGCTTTGCAAAACGCATTCCGCTTTTTGCAGGCTATAAACGTAATTTTTTATCATGCATAATCAATTGGTCGTTTAACTGAATCGTGTACCAATCCGTTCCCCCTGACCAGGAAGTTACAGGCGATTTACGTGTAATTGAGAAGGCGTAAAACCTATCTGGCTCCCCTCCTTCTCAATAAAAATGAAAAATACTTTTTCAATATTGATAACAACAAAAAGTCGCTTCTCGTGAAAGGGAAGCGACTTTTCATAACTGTTAAAACTGTGTTTACTCTTTCTTGTACTGTTGAATGATCTTGTACAAAGCTTTCTGTTTTTCCAGTTCGGGAAAGAACTCGAATAGCTGAACATGCGCGTCATAATCCAGCGCGAGCGCGGCTTCCAGTTGGATGAGCGATTCGCGGTAATGACCGGCATGAATCAAATAAACGGCCGAGCGGTAATACAGGTCAGCTTCAGCAGGCATGTCGTTGATACCCGACTGGATAATATCGTTGGCCCGTAGAAAGTCGCCCTGATCGAACGGCACCAGCGACCACGTCAGGTACACATCGGGGTTTTCCGCGTCGACTTCGGCTGCTTTTTCAAACGCTTCAACACTCGACAGGACATTCCCGATTTTGTATTCCGTTTCGGCAATGGCAAGGTAATATTCACCGTTCTGGTCGCTCAGTTTAACTGCTTTTTGCAAAAACGGCAGGGCTTCGTACCACTTACCCGATTCGCTCAGGCAGACACCGATCCCAAACCAGGCTTCATCCCACATCGCATCTAACTTGATGGCTTCGCGGTATTCCTTGATGGCTTCGGGAATGCGATCCTGCTTTTCCAGGCTGGCGCCGAGATGGCAGAAGGTATCGGCCGTCGCTTCTTCATACTTCAGCGTTTCCCGATAACAGGCTTCGGCTTTCTCGAACAGCCCCAAGTTCATGTAGGTATTGCCCAGGTTGAAATGCGCCGAGGCAAAGTCTCCTTTGATAATAACTGCATAATCGTACGCTTCAGCCGCTTCGGCATAACGGGCCAGTTTGCTATACGCAATGCCGATGTTATACCAGGCATTGTAGGAATACGGGTCCGTGTCGATCAGTTGCTGGTAATAGGACAAACTGTTCTCCAGTTCACCCGTTACATCCAGGCAAAATGCCAGCTCGTAAAGTGCATTTTCATTATTGATGTTGAGCGCAATAGATTTTTTGTATTGCGTAATGGCTTCGTCGTATTTACCCCAGTTCTGGTAGCTCTGCCCCAGCTGAAACAGAATGTCATCCTTATCTTCAGCGCGGTCCAGCAGCTCTTCGAGCACCTGAATGGACTCTTCATAACGACCAGCCATATTCAGTACCGATCCCTGCATAAAAGGAACATCCAGATCACCGGGATTAAACAAAGAAGCCCTTTCCAGCAAATCCAGCGATTCGTCAAACCGCTGAAAATTAGCCAGAATCTGGGCTTTATCGAGCATCAGTTCCAGCGCGTAAGGAAAGTTTTCCAGCCCGGCCTCGGCGGCTTTAAACGCCTTGTCTAAATCACCTTGATTGAGATAATGCTCAATCATTTGTTCATAGACATCCAGGTCGAAAAACTGACTTTGTTGCTGATCCAGCATCTGCTCAAAACGCCGGATTGATTCTTTTATATCGCCTTCTCGTTCTTCGAACTCTTGCTCCATGCTATTGCCTTCAAAATGTGGGCGGATAGGGGCCGCACCAATGGTGCGATTTATCCTTTGGCACTTCAATATAAACTCAAAAAAGCGAAACTCCAACCCCCGAACCGAAAAATTACGGACCGTTTCGAAGCTGCCCAAAGGCGTCTGCCACACGCTTCAGGGTCTCGCTCAGTGCTCGATACTGAAAATCAAGCACCTTCTCAATACTTCGCCCGTCGTACTGGTATAACGAACTTGCCGACCGGGCCGTTTCTTTCGTGATAAGCGGGGTTTTGTCCATCAACCAGGCCCGCACAGCCTCCAGAGGCCAAAGTAGACGGCTCATGGCGGGCGGAATCGACAGTGTCGGTGGCCGCTTACCCAGCACGGTGGCTAGTTGTTCTAACAACGAACGATACGGAATGGTGCCCCCATTTAAAATGAACCGCCGGGAGCGCACGTCCGACTGCATCAGGCCAACAAGCGCATCGGTCACGTCGAGGACGTCGACGTAATTGACTAACCCAGACGGGTAAAACGGCCTTTCATCGTATACGTATTTGATCAGTTGAAGGCTACTGCGATTCCAGTCGCCCACGCCGAGCACAATGGACGGATTGACCATGACGGCGTTAAGCCCTTCGGCAACACCCCGCCACACCTCCAGTTCTGCCCAGTATTTCGTTTTGGCATAGGTAGAATTGTTCGGCGATTCTTCCCATTTCAGTTCCTCATCGATCAACATGGGCTGGCCAGTATTTCCGCCTTTTGCCGTTGGTCGGCCGATGGCGGCTACGGAGCTAACATAGCCTAGTTTTCGGACACCCGCTTTCAGACAAACATTCACGACGTTGGCCGTTCCCTCCACGTTGATCCGCTCCATCCGATCCCGGTCTTTGGGAACGAACGAGACAATGGCAGCGGCATGAATAACATCCACCGAACCGTCGGAGGTGCGGCTATCCGACCGTCCCGCCTGAATACCCGCTTCCAGTGAGGGAATATCCAATACATCACCCTCATGCCAGGTAAGCTGGTCGGCCACATCGGCCAGAAGTCCGTATCCACTCGTCGGGCGGAACAGCGCCGTAACCGCATAGCCATCGGCCAGATAACGCCGGGCAATATGCGAACCGATAAAGCCAGTGGCCCCGGTAATGAAGACCGATTTACGTAAGGATGAATTCATTCAAAATGCGTTCAAGCGTGAGGAAGCCGGGGGCTTGTCGAGTATGTAGGTCCGAGAGAAGGCGGAGGTAATTGGGATCGGTTTCGATAGTTGGCGATTTGGTTTGATCCTTCAACTGTTTTATGGTTGCCCCAAACCCATAGTCATTCATCTGTAAACCAATTTGTTCGGCATTCCACAGTAAAAAACTTTCTATAGCTTTATCAATAACTATCAGGTATTGCTGACGAACCAGATTCCGTCGAAATATCACCTTGTGCTCCTGCGTTACAAGCTCAAATGTTTTAAAGAAGCCTTTACAACGCGTGTCTAAATCGGGATCGTTATCGACCATGCCAATTAATCGGTACTCATCAGCTTTTGGTGAAAGCATCGATCTGGCTACTTCTGGGCAGCCTAAACTGTGTATACTACGTCGATGGTCGGGTATAAAGTGCCGAAGGAGCGCTGTATCTGCGTGACATTCAGGCAAAAACTGGATGTTACGATCAGGCATTCGGCTCGTAACGGTTAAGGTTATAAAACAAATCAATACTCAAATCCTCAGCCTCCTCTAACTCATCGGGTGTCAATGCTCTAACACACGTTTGATAATCTTTATAATAGGTTATAAACACTGACAAATCTGCCGCATCAAGTTCACGAATTAGCGTTTGCAACAGGTATGGGCTATGCGTTGAAACAAAAAACTGGTTTGTCTCGCTAGATAAAATCCTGTGAGCTAGTGTTTTCACATAGGGTGGAAATGAATGCACTTCCGGTTCTTCCAAAACAATTACAGAGTTTTCATTGGACTCAATAGCTGTTATGTAAAACATGAATCGCCGGAAGGTGTCGGCGATTGAGAAGAATGGGTATTGCTTTACTCGTGAGCCATCCTTCTTTTGGAGGACAAAACTCTGCTCATGGTCAGATAATACGAACTCTAAATTTTGGTCTTGAAAGAGCTTCGCAAATTCTTGCCACAGCTTAGGGGTTCGATCTATTACCGCATATAAATTACCTCCATGGGGTGGAAGTAAATACTGGCTAAACGTGTTTTTGAAGTTATCTAATTGTTTAAAATCATACTTCTTGATTGGACTAGTACGATAAGTATCAAAATGATCTTTCTTACTACGTTCATTAAAGACGCCAGCACCAAATGCTCCTAATTTACCTCTTTCATCCAAGGAGAAACTCCTATATGTAGATGGTCCACTTTCTCTTTTTAAATTAAAATGTGCCTCAGAAACAATTTCACCAAAATTAATTTGCTCAAGCACCGCAGTAATTTGATTAGTTGCAATTATGATAGGTTTTTCAGGATTATTATCTCTAAATAGCTCTCTAATTTCATTGTATCTAACAGCACCACTTAAATACTTTTCATCATTATAACTTGCTCCCAACAACCCCAACCCTTCCAGAATATTCGACTTTCCTACATTGGGCTTGCCGATAAATACGTTTACACGCTTGCAGTTCAGCCGCAGGTCTTTGATCGACTTGAAGTTTTTGATTTCGACCCAGTTGAGGAAATTATTCGTATTCGGCGTGGTGTTCTCCATAGCAGCCCGGCAGTTCTCTTTGTGTAAACATAACAACGTTCGGCCCTGAATTGCTAATTTTGCGGGCAAATAAGGTTTTCCGTTCCCGGTTTGCGGTGGTTCGTTCAAGCCACGGGTAAACTGAAGACCAGAAACCGAAAACCGAAACCAATCTATGTCTCTAGAAAATCCACAGCGCTATACCGTCACGGCAGCTCTGATCTACGCAAACGGTCCCATTCACATTGGGCACCTTGCCGGTTGCTACCTACCCGCCGACATTTACGTTCGCTACCTCCGCTCGACGGGTAAAGATGTTGCCTTCATCAGCGGCACCGATGAACATGGCGTGCCCATCACCATAAAAGCTAAAAAAGAAGGCATCACGCCACAGGAGGTTGTCGATAAATACTATGGCCAGATCAAGCAGGCGTTCAGCGAGTTTGGTATCTCGTTCGATATTTACTCACGAACGTCAAACCCGATCCACCACGAAACCTCGCAGGAATTTTTCACGAAACTCTACGAAAAAGGTGACTTCGATGAGGAAGTAACCGAGCAATATTACGACGACGTAGCCGGGCAGTTTCTGGCTGACCGGTACATTGTTGGCACCTGCCCGGTTTGCGGCAACCCCAATGCTTATGGTGACCAGTGCGAACGATGCGGCACCGCTCTCAGCCCCACCGAGCTCATTGAACCACATTCCATGCTGTCGGGCTCCAAACCCAGCCTGCGCTCTACCAAAAACTGGTTTCTGCCACTGGACCGGATGCAGCCTAAGATTGAGGAATACGTTAACAGCCATACGGAATGGAAAACGAACGTATTTGGCCAATGCCAGTCGTGGCTGAAGGAAGGGTTACGCCCCCGCGCTATGACCCGCGACCTGGAATGGGGCATTAAAGTACCGCTTCCCGATGCGGAGGGTAAAGTGCTGTACGTCTGGTTCGATGCCCCCATCGGTTATATTTCCATGACCAAGGAATGGGCGGAGGAGCAGGGCCGCGACTGGGAATTGTACTGGCGCGACGAGCATACCAAGCTCGTCCATTTTATCGGCAAGGACAACATCGTTTTCCACTGCATTATTTTTCCGGCCATGCTGATGGCCGAAGGAAGCTATATTCTGGCGGATAACGTACCGGCGAACGAGTTCATGAATCTCGAAGGCGACAAGATCAGTACGTCACGCAACTGGGCCGTGTGGCTGCACGAATACCTCGACGAGTTGCCGGGTAAGCAGGATGTGCTACGCTATGTGCTGGCGGCCAACGCTCCCGAAACCAAAGACAGTGAGTTTACCTGGAAAGATTTTCAGGCGCGGAACAACAACGAGCTGGTTGCCGTTTTCGGGAATTTCGTAAACCGGGCGGTTGTGCTGACGCAGAAATTCTGCGACAACCGTGTACCTATCCGGGGTGAATTGACCGAGTATGACAAAACCGTCTTTAACGAACTCGCGCTTTTCCCGGACCGTATTGGGCAGGCCATCAGCCAATATAAATTCCGGGAAGCTCTCGGGCACCTTATGGATCTGGCGCGTCTGGGCAACAAGTACCTGGCCGAAACCGAACCCTGGAAAGTTGTCAAGACCGATCCGCTGCGGGCAAACACCATCCTGAACATTGCCCTTCAGATTTCGGCAAACCTGAGCATCGTCTGCGAACCGTTCCTACCATTTACGAGCGAGAAATTACGCAGCCAGCTTAACATCACCGAGCACTTCAACTGGACCAATGCTGGTCGGGTCGATTTGCTGACCGAAGGCCATCTGCTGGGCAAAGGTGAGCTCCTCTTTGCTAAAATCGAGGACGACGAAATCAACAAACAGATTCAGAAATTACTGACGGCCAAACACATGAATGAGTTAGAAACCAAGACCGTTCCGGTCCTTCGGGACGAAATTACATACGATGATTTTGCCAAAATGGACATCCGTATCGGCACGATCACCGAAGCCGAGCGAGTACCCAAGAGCGACAAGCTTCTGAAACTGAAGGTGGATGACGGCCTGGGCGGACGCCAGATTCTGAGCGGTATTGCCAAGCATTTTGCGCCGGAAGATATTATTGGCAAACAGGTAACGTTTCTGGCCAACCTGGCTCCTCGCAAAATGATGGGTTTCGAATCGCAGGGCATGATCCTGATGGCCGAAGATCGTGACGGCAAATTAGCCCTCATTGCCCCCGGCGACGCCGTCTGGAACGGAGGAACAGTCTCTTAACTCGTTATTTTTCGTAGCGTAAAAAAGCCGGAAGCATTAGCTTTCCGGCTTTTTTACCTTAACAAAGCGCGTAAATAGTCGCTGCTTTACCATTTTCTCCCATCGGCATTTCTCCCAAAAAAGCTAAGTCGTACCCGTTTTTACGGCATCTCAACGGAAGGCTCCAGGATTGCAACCATTAGTCGGGAAATGCCTGATTCGGTGAAACGTTCGGTTTGAAAACACTGTTACCCATCTGAACTTGCCCCTTAGTTACCCTGTGAACGAAGAACAGAAAACCGCTGGCCGGATATTTGACCTTGCTATCCTCCGGCGATTGTACGCGTTTGTAAAACCATACCAGGCGCGCTTTTACCTCCTGATCGGCATCATTATGCTGGCAGCCTGCCTGGCTCCGCTAACGCCCCTGCTTATCCGTTACACCATCGATAATGTGATTGCCATGGGTGATTACCAGCGCTTGACAGTCATGCTGGTCATTATGATTGGCGTACTCGTTGCACAGGCCGTTATCCAGTTTCTGAACACCTATCTTTCCGGTTGGCTGGGGCAGTACGTGATCCGCGATATTCGGGTACAGCTGTACCGTAAAATACTGCATCTAAGACTAAAATTCTTCGACAACACGCCCATCGGTCGGTTAGTTACGCGCTCGATTTCTGACGTTGAAACACTAGCCGATGTATTCAGCGAGGGCATGGCAGCCATTGCGGGCGACATCCTGCAACTGATTCTCATCATCGGCGTCATGTTTTACACCGACTGGCGGCTGGCGGCAATCAGCCTGTCGACCATTCCGCTCATGCTGTTCAGTACGTATGTGTTCAAGGAAAAAATTAAAAAGTCGTTCAATGAAGTGCGAACGGCCGTCGCTAACCTGAACTCGTTCGTTCAGGAGCACATTACGGGCATGAACATCGTCCAGATTTTCGGCAGTGAAAAAATTGAAGCCGAAAAGTTTCGAGTGATCAACAACGAGCACCGGGCTGCCAACATCCGTTCCATCTGGTATTACTCCGTCTATTATCCCGTTGCCGATATTATTTCGGCGGTGGCCGTTGGCTTGGTCGTTTGGTACGGTGCCCAACAGATCATCAGTTCGGACGTTACGTTCGGGACGGTTACGGCTTTTGTCATGTTCATCAACCTGTTCTTTCGCCCAATCAGGATGCTGGCCGATCGGTTCAATACGCTCCAGATGGGTATCGTTAGTACCGATCGTATTCTGAAACTGTTGGACAGTGATGAGTTCACGGTTAATGAGGGCACTTACGCTCCCACCACCATTCGGGGTGCCGTTGAGTTTAAGGATGTCTGGTTTGCCTACAACAACGAAGATTGGGTACTCCGCGACATCTCGTTTAAGGTTAATGCGGGCCATACGGTGGCTTTCGTAGGCGCAACAGGCGCAGGTAAGTCATCCATTATCAATCTGTTAAGCCGTTTTTATGACATCAATAAGGGAGAGATACGGGTTGACGGTACAGATATTCACGAATATGAGCTGGGTCATCTCCGCCGGAATATAGGGGTTGTGTTACAGGATGTTTTCCTGTTTTCCGACACCATTGAAAACAACATCACGCTGGGCGACAAACGAATAAGCCGGGAGAAAATAATAGAAGCGGCCAAACTGGTCGGCGTTCACGACTTTATTGAACGGTTACCCGGCGGATACGAGTACAATGTTATGGAACGCGGCTCAACCCTTTCCGTTGGGCAGCGTCAGTTGATCTCGTTTGTGCGGGCGATGGTACAGGATCCTAAGATAATTGTCCTCGACGAAGCCACCTCATCTGTCGATACCGAAACCGAAGAGATGATTCAGAATGCGATTGGCAAGCTGATGAAAGGACGAACGGCTATCGTTATCGCGCACCGGCTGTCAACGATTCAGAAGGCAAACAACATTATTGTTGTGGATAAGGGCCGCATTGTTGAACAGGGCAATCACGAAGAATTACTACAACAGGAAGGCTTCTACGCCAATTTGTACCGAATGCAGTATAAAGAAGTAGTATAAAATCGGAGGTACTATCAGGCTTTCTGTTCCCATACATCCTCTTACGTAGGAGAATGTGTAGCAATCGATGCGTATTGAGATTAAGCCCGTAAAGCTTCCTCTTCGTCGTCAGGTCCGGCACCCGTTATGCCTTCGGAAATTACGTTGTGACCCGACACGTTCGGTTTATCATTCGTTGGGCCGGGGCCGCTGCCGTCGAGCGCATACGCTATTGAGGCTGCCAGATCGTCGGGAACAATCTTCGCTGGTTGTTCGACGGGTTTTGGATATTCTTCACCAGCCTGCTGGTCAATCACTTCTTCATCGGCATTGGGATCATTGTCCATACCAGATGGAACACGGCTGGACGTACCGCCTGTCAACTCGCTGGGATCGGGGCTGAAGTGTCGCATGGGTGTTGCTGAGTTTGATTTCCCCTATAACCCGCAAAACAGGGTCGCTGTTTATTCTTCGGCCAGTTTCTTGACCATTATCTTATCGATTCGGCTCTTGTCCATATCGACGATCTCGAACCGGTAGCCATGCCAGACAAACGATTCACCCGCCTGCGGAATGTCTTTCAGGATGTATAACGCAAATCCACCCAGGGTATCGAATCCGGTTAAGTCACGACGCATCTGCGCATTGATATTGATCGACAACGCCGACAGAAAATCCTCAAACGGCAATTGCGCATCAATCAGGTAGCTACCATCTTCACGTTCCCGAATTTCATAGTCGGAATGGACATCGTCGTTAATATCGCCAACTAGTACGTCCAGAATATCATTGAGTGTGATAATACCCAACACTCCCCCATATTCATCGACAATGACGCCCACGTACTGCCTGCGCTCCCGAAACCGCTCCAGAACCTGGTAAGCCCGGTTGTTCTCAGGGATAAACAGTACGTCCCGTTTCATATCTCCCAGATGCATCAGTTCCGAGTCGAGATCTCTTCCCAGAAAATCCTTGGTATAGATTAAGCCAACCACTTCATCGACTCCTCCATTGCAGAGCGGATAAACGGAGTGCTTATGCTCCAGAATCCTGGCTTTATTCTCCATCAAATCGTCCTCCAGATCAAGAAAAACAATTTCTTGCCGGTTTGTCATGAGGGAAGTAATCTTACGATCGCCCAGTTGAAAAACGTTTTGCACGATTTCCTGCTCAATTTCTTCGATGGCCCCCCCCGAGGTTCCTTCCTGAATCAGGCTTTTGATTTCTTCTTCGGTCACGGCACTTTCATTCGGCCGGATATTCAATAGCTTAAGCAATAAATCACTCGAAATAGTCAGCAGGGCGATAAACGGCGATGTTAGCCGCGAGAGAAAAATCATGGGCGCGGCCATGGTTTTGGCAATACCTTCCGGATTGGACAGACCAATTCGCTTTGGCACCAATTCGCCAAAAACCAGCGAGAGGTAGGTGAGCAGCAAGAGTACCAGGACAACCGCTACAGAGTGCGCATACGGCCGGATGAACTCGATTTGGGCCACATACTCCTGCACGTCGGTGGTCAACTTATCGCCCGAGAAAATACCGAGTAAAATACCGATCAGCGTGATACCGATTTGAACGGTCGACAGAAACCGGTTGGGGGAATTTGACAGGTCGAGTGCTACCTGCGCCTGGCGATCGCCGTTTTTGGCGGCTGTTTCTAACTTGGACTTACGGGAGGAGACTAGAGCGATTTCTGACATCGAAAACACGCCGTTCAGCAATGTCAGAAGGAAAATAATGAGGAGTTCCACAAATAGGATGATTGGCCTATTGCAAAAATATAGAAATGGAACTGGTTTGCAACAGATTCAACAGTGCGACAGACCATCTGTTTTGCTACTTTTACGCTTCGAACCGCTTTTCTTCTGATGATTGTCTTTATTAATGACCGGCCTATTCGGCTCGTTGGCCCCAAAGCCGCTGCTCAATTGACCAATCCTGCCCTGGCAGACCACCCGGAATTTGTTGACTATGACCAGATTGTCGATGCACGGCTGGAAGCCCTCAAGCCCGACGCCCTGCACGGTCATTTGCTCATCATCAACGCTACGCCTGCCACCGTCAATAAGTTGCTCACGCTGCTTCAAAAATCCGACGCGGGCCAGTTATTGTCCATTACCCTGGGTTGCCTGAATAAAGACGATTGCGAAGAGGCCATTAAAAAACCGTTCAGGATTATCAAAGCCGCGGGGGGCGTGGTTTTCAAAGGCGACAAAATGCTGCTAATGTTCCGGCGGGGCGTCTGGGATCTTCCCAAAGGCAAGTTAGACAATGGCGAATCGTCGCGACAGGGCGCTTCTCGTGAGGTACAGGAAGAAACAGGCGTTCAGGTATCAGTTAGCGAACGGATTTGTACCACCTGGCATACCTATACCCTGAATGGCAATCGAATCCTGAAACGCACCAAGTGGTATCGGATGACCGTTGTCAACGACAGCCGGATGGCTCCTCAGACCGAAGAGGATATCGAGAAGCTTGCCTGGTTTGATAAACGAGAAACGAAGCTGGCGCTCACCAATTCGTTCAGCTCGATTCGGTATGTCTTCGACCAGTTAGCCGTATAAGGATTTAACGGGAAGACCTTCCTGTTTACTTCGCTTTATTCGACACCTGTAACTGATACGGCAAAAATTCGTTGACATCCTGACCATATCGATGCAGGTCACGGATAATGCTTGAACTGATGGGTGCCAGATGCGGTGACGTAATCAGAAAGACAGTTTCTACGTCTTCATATATATACCGATTCACCTGCGAGATACCATTTTCGTATTCAAAATCGGTTGTATTACGCAACCCCCGTAGCAGGAACTTTGCTCCGATCGTACGGGCTACATTGGCCGTCAGGCCATCGTAGCTCATCACCCGAACGGCGGGCTGATGGCGGAACGCCCCTTCGATCAGCTCCGTAATTTGCTCAAGCGGAAAATAGCGTACCTTATGGGCATTTCGCCCAATGCCAATTACAACTTCGTCAAATAATTGCAAACCCCGCAGGACAATGTCTTCATGACCCCGGGTGAATGGGTCGAACGAACCAGGAAAAAGGGCGATACGCTTCATAATGAATGGACGAGTGGCTGGTTAGTCACCCATTAAACCTAGCCCGTATAAACTAAGATACCGATGATCGGGCAGGTCATTAAAGTCGGCAGCTGTTGGTAAACCAGGTGGCGTTTGCCCAAAAGACAGGTTGGGCAGAAACCGGCTTAACTCCGCATACGATTCAGCGAAAGGCGTAATCTCGCCATACAAAGAAACCCGGGCCTGCGTAGAATCTAGTTTTTGCTCATCGAGCACATACAGGATGTAATAAGTTAAATCCTGCACATTTTTATACCCAAATCGATTGCAGTAACGAACCTGATGGGCATGGCGGTAGATAACCGTCACGAACTCGTCTTCGAAAAACAAATACACATTATCGGGCGTCAGCGCCAGGCGGTCGAGGTCGGCCGTGGCCTGAATCAGCGCACCCACCTGATGAACAAACGTCAAAGGCTGGAGTGGATACATCTCCGAAAAGAAATCCGCCAGTGGGTGTTCAAGATTGAATACCGATAAGAACCCTTCGGATTTGTGCGCGAAGGACTGGGCAAATTCATGAGCAGGCAGCGCACTTCCCCGCATCAGCGCCAAATAGCTACCGGCATACTCTTTTCGAAAAAGCGGAGCGGGTATCAGCGTAAATGAAGGCGAATTGACACCGATACGAATTTCCTGCCAGGGCCCGGCCGATAGCACCGGATGGTCACGAAATATCTCCGGCAAAACGCCCGTTATGGACCGATCGCTCAGTAGTGACGAAAATGTGTAATCATTGAGGTAAATACCGCGCCCCCCTTTATCCTGCACCAGTAACCGGAATCGGTCTCGACCGACCTCCAGACTTAATACCGAATGTTCGGTCAGTCGTGGATCGAACGAGTCGGAACCAATGGAAATAGTAGGCGTCAGGGTCACAGCGATTTGCACAATATCGAAAAACTAAAGTTTACGAGTAGATGAATTGATAAACATAGTTAAAACGGACAAGTAATTCTCAATGTTTTCCCTGTAAATATCCGCTTAGTTTAAAAACATCATCAATCGAGTTGCAGTAGCGGAACAAGGCATGTACTTCTTCCGGCGGATAACTCTTTATCTCGTCGAAGCTCATTAATCGAACCTCTTCAATAATCTGCCCATCGAGACTCATTTCCGGATCGACTCCCTGCCGGAGCACACCACCGGTAACCTTCACGTCGAAAAACAATTCCATAGCGTGAAGGGGCGGTTGCATGAACTCATTCACAAACAACATATCGCCGATTTCAATCTCCAGCCCGGTTTCTTCAATGAACTCCCGAACAAGGGCCGCGGGTGCCGTTTCGCTAAATTGAGCCCCCCCTCCCGGAGGGCACCAGAATGTATCGGTTGGGCCGATACCCCGGTGGCGAACCATCAATAACTGGTCACCTTCCCGATACAGGCCACAGACACGCAGCCGAAGCCGGTTTCCATACAATTTAAGGACCTCTTCCCGAGGATTGTCAACTACTTGCGTCACGGTATAATGGGTATTTGGGGACGCAAAGGTAAGGAAATTAGGATGTATGATGCATGGTATGGGGTGTATTTACCGGACTGCATCATACATCTTATACCCCGCATCCAATTAATATGGGCTTCCGGATATATAGCTTTCGAGGGAGTCGATTCGGGTTTTCTGATCACGGATAATGGCCGTCACTACGTCGTTGATGGAGATGATACCGATCAGGTTTCCTTTTTCCATAACCGGCAAATGGCGGATGTGCCGATCGGACATGATAATCATACAGTCTTCCAGTGACTGCTCGGGCTCAATGGTAATGACATTAGCCGTCATTACGTCGGCAATGCGGGTATCGTCGGAGTGGCGATCTTTCAGGATCACTTTGCGGGCATAGTCGCGCTCGGAGAAAATACCGGTCAATTCGCCATCATCAACGACGAGTAGCGCACCGATATTTTTGTCGGCCATAACCTTAAGTCCATCCAGGACGGTTTGGCCAGACGAGACGCTGTAGAGGGCGTTAACAGACTTTCCCTGAAGTATTTGACGGATGTTCATTGGGGTAAAGGTTTAGTGGTGGGTGAATATAAGAAAAAGGGAGTAAGGCCGAAAGACGGACTGAAAAAAGGGGTAAAAATAAAAAAACGACCGTCCTTTTGCCCTTTCCTGTTTCCTCCTTTTTTCGTAAATTAGTCGCATGAACGAAACCCAAACGGCGGCCAATTTGCTAGCCAAACGTTTCCCCTTTAAGCCTACTCCTGGCCAGGAACAGTTCTTCGAACAGATTGGCCAGTTCATTACCCCCCAGGAAGTTGAACACTATCGCGACTGTTTTTTACTGCGTGGTTATGCCGGTACCGGAAAAACGACCCTCGTCGGCACACTCATAAAAGTACTCCCCCGCTTTGGCTACAAATCAGTGCTGCTGGCTCCGACCGGGCGGGCAGCTAAGGTGATGACGAATTACGCCAAGAAAGCCGCTCAAACCATTCACCGGAAAATTTATCGGCAGGTGGCCGATCCGGGTTCGGATAGCCTGGCCTTTCAGCGGCAGAAGAATTACCACGAAGATACCCTGTTTATCGTCGACGAAGCATCAATGATCTCGGACGAAGCGGACTTTGGTGGCAAAGGACTCCTCACGGACCTGATCGACTATGTCTTTGAAAACCCCGGCAACAAGCTTATGCTCGTGGGCGATACCGCTCAGCTGCCGCCCGTTGGCCGCGAGCTAAGCCCCGCCCTGGACCGGGGCTTTCTGGCCAGTGCCTTCGACATGACGGTTTATGAGCAGGAGTTAACGGAAGTCATGCGGCAGGACGAAGAATCGGGCATTTTGCACAATGCAACCAGCCTGCGGATGTTGCTCGATGGCGTTTCGGCTACGCCCAAAGCCGTTGGCTTCGATGCCCTGCTCACCGACAACGTGGTCAGTTCGCCGACTGAAATGCCGCCGATTCAGCTCAACGTCCGATCATTTAATGACATTTACAAAATGCCGCTGATGAAGCTGGAAGATGGCATTCGGTATGCCTACGATAAATATGGGCGCGAGAATACGGCCATCATTTGCCGATCTAACAAAACAGCGGTGCAATACAACCAGTTTGTTCGACGGATGATTGACCAGTGTGAGGAAGAGCTCGATGCGGGTGACATGCTGATGATTGCCCGAAATAACTATACCGTTCTGGACGACGACTCTCCGGCGGGATTTCTGGCGAATGGTGAATTTGCGGAGGTACAGAAAATTCGGAACAAAGAAGAAATGCATGGCTTTCGGTTTGCTACCGTCACGCTGCACCTGGTCGATTACGAAGAGCAGCCTGATTTCGACGCCAAGATTATGCTCGATACGCTGCATACACCCGTTCCCTCGCTGACAGCCGATCAATACAAAGCCTTGTATGAAAGTGTAGCAAAAGACTATTTTTATATCAAGAGCAAAAAGGAACGCTCTGAAGCGATCCGGCGCGACCCCTACCTGAACGCCCTGCAGGTTAAGTTTGCCTATGCGCTCACGTGTCATAAAGCCCAGGGCGGTCAATGGAGCGCGGTTTTTGTCGATCAGGGATTTTTACCCGAAGGGCAGGTGAACGATGAATTTGTACGGTGGCTTTACACCGCTCTAACCCGCGCAACGGACGAAGCCTTCCTGATGAATTTCAATCCGCAGTTTTTCGGGTAAAAACATAGTGTACCGTTTATAGTTTTTGGTTTATGACTGACTAAGTACAGTTAATCTGGTCAGCGGACCCAACCGCCGATTGCGGTGGTGACAGACCACGATATACCAGAAGCCATTTACCAACAACGATAAACCACTTTATACTATGTCCCTCGAATGGATTATGAGTGCCTGCATTGGCGTTGGCCTGGCCGCCTGCTGCGGGTTTCGGGTGTTTGTACCGCTGCTGATTGCCAGTGCAGCGACAAAGCTCGGCCTGATTGGCACGATGACTGGTTTCGAGTGGCTGGGAGACTGGCCTGCCTTGTTAGGGCTCACGGTTGCCACCGTCTTTGAGGTTGGTGCCTATTACATTCCCTGGCTCGATAACCTGCTCGATACTGTTGCCACACCTGCGTCTATCATGGCAGGTACTTTGCTTAGTACCTCTTTCCTACACATTGACAACCCGGTGATTCACTGGGGGCTTGGCCTAATGCTGGGCGGTAGCTCGGCCGGAATTGTTCAGGCGGGAACCAGTTTACTACGGCTCGGCACAACGGCGACGACCGGTGGGGTCGCCAATCCGGTCGTGGCTACGGGTGAGAATGTAGCTTCGTTTGGCTTGTCCATATTTACGATTTTTCTACCACTCGTTGCTGTGGTTATTATTGGACTGATCCTGATTTTCATTATTGGCCGTCTGGTATCCCGCCGGAAAGTTTGGTTCACCAAGGCGTCTACACCACAGGCAAGTGGTGCAGTTAGTCAAATCCCCCGCAGCAATAACGGTCGGGTATAAAACCAGAACGGGGATTTTTGTGCTAGCTAGCACAAAAATCCCCGTTCTGTCTCAATTGACGTGTTTACAACGTAGCAACCGTCCGCTTAACAAACGCAGTCAAGTCAGCGCCCGTAAGCATGTTTTGCGAGAGCAACGCCAGATCATAAACTTGCTTTACCAGCGCCTTCTGCGCGTCGACATCGGTTTCGGCCAGGATTTTACCAATTAATGGGTGGTTCGCATTAACGACCACGTTGTGCGTCATTGGGAAATTGCCGTAGAACGACTGCTCACCCGACAGCGCCGACATGTCCTTCATCCGACGCATGAACTCCGGCAAGGTGATCGTAACGGGTAATTCGTCCGTTGGCTGGGCTTCAATGCTTACATTGAGCATTTTGTTGTCCAACACCTGATCGAACACTTCCTTCAGTTTCGTCTTGTCCGCTTCCGACAAAACGCTCTCATTATTCAACCCTTTGTCAATCAGCTTATCAAGCGTATCTGCGTCTACGCGTTGGAAGTTGACTTTTTCAAGCTTTTGCTCAAGGGCATTGATAAAGTGGGCGTCAATGACGTTATCCAGCAGCAACACATCGTATCCCCGCCGACGAGCCGACTCGATATAAGCATCCTGCTGTTTACGATCCGATGTATAGAGCAATACCAGCGTCTCGTTTTTGTCGGTCTGGTTCGCCTGCACTTTCTCGCGGTATTCGTCCAGCGTGGCAAATTCACCTTCCGTATTTTTAAGCAGCACAAAGTTTTTGGCTTTTTCCCAAAACTTATCGTCGCTCAAAATACCGTACTTGATGAATAGGCCAATGTCATCGAACTTCTCTTCGAACGATTTCCGGTCGGCGTTGAACAGGTCGTTTAATTTGTCAGCTACTTTGCGGGTGATGTAGCCGTTGATTTTCTTAACATTCGTATCCGATTGCAGGAAGCTCCGCGACACGTTGAGCGGGATATCCGGCGAGTCGATAACACCATGCAACATCATCAGGAAGTCAGGGACAACATCCTTCACTTCATCAGTAATAAACACCTGCCGACTGTAAAGCTGGATTTTCTCGCGCTGAAAACGCAGTTCATTCTTAATGCGCGGGAAGTATAAAATTCCGGTCAGGTTGAACGGATAATCGACGTTCAGGTGAATCCAGAACAAGGGTTCCTCGCTCATGGGATACAACTCCCGATAGAAGTTTTTGTAATCTTCATCGGTCAGGTCCGAGGGTGATTTTGTCCAGATCGGGGCCGTGTTGTTCACCACTTTCCCGTCGAACTCTACTGGCACAGGTAAGAAACGGGCGTATTTATCCAGGATTCCCTGCAACCGGCTTTTAGTCAAAAATTCTTCCGAATCCGGAGCGATGTGCAGAACGATATCCGTTCCGCGGTCGGCACGTTCGGCAGGTGCCAATTCAAATTCGGTTGAGCCATCACATGTCCAGCGAACGGCTTCCGAGCCCTCCCGGTACGATTTTGTGATAATGTCGACGGTTTCAGCCACCATAAAGGCCGAGTAGAAGCCTAGGCCAAAATGACCGATAATCTGACCCTTGTCGTCAGTTTTATCTTTATATTTTTCCAGAAAGTCGGTTGCCCCGGAGAAGGCAATCTGGTTAATATACTTTTTAATCTCATCAGCCGTCATGCCGAGACCATTGTCGCTAATGGTGATCGTTTTTGCGGCCTCATCGAGCGACACAGTAACTTTCAAATCGCCTAACTCACCCCCAAATTCGCCAAATGAAGCGAGCTGGCGCAGTTTCTGGGTAGCATCTACGGCGTTGGAGACCAACTCCCGCAGAAAAATTTCATGGTCGGAATAAAGGAATTTCTTAATGATCGGGAAGATATTCTCGGTGTGAATCGAAATCTGCCCTTTTTCGTTTTGTACTGCTTCCATAATTTAGTCAGAATGAGATTATGAATCTGCTTAGGCGACGTCAAATCCTGTTCCATCCTGCTGATTTATGACAGATTGACAGATTTTCTGCTCTATGACGGTATTGCAACGTTTACCACTATAGATGGGTCTCTAAACAAAATTATACGGCTTAGCTATGAGACTTACCGGTTATTTATTGCTTGTCATTTTGGTTGGTTGTCATTCTAAACGTGACAGTACCGTTGGACCTGATCGTACACTACTTGGGTTTATCAATGATACCAGCCGTTACGCGGATGGTTGTGAACTGTATATAGAACAGGATAAGGACAGTTTATCAGCCCAAGCTATTCAGTATAAGCCATCCGCCAGTAGTTTATACACGGTAAAGCGAGCCCAGCTTAGCATAGCTCCCGGCCAACTCAATCCGGTGAGAATACCAGTCAAAGTTTCATACAGAGAAACGGGCAAACAGGTCGTGATTCAGTGCGGTTGGGTAAGTCCTACGGTTCCTGAGATTGATATTCTGGAAATCACGAAGCGCTAACGGACACGAACAGCCCATCAGCATCGGTTGTTATGCCTGTATAAGCTTACAAACATGTATACCGACATAACCTTATCAGACTTGAAGGAGCTTCGTCATCAGCCGCGTACGGCTATTGTCGATGTGCGGGATGAGTGGGAATTTGATGAATTCAATATTGGCGGCCTAAATCTACCGCTACCCGATATTCGTATCCGGAAAGCGGAACTCCTCCCCTATCAGACACTGATTGTCATTTGTACCAACGGTGTCCGGAGCCGGGTAGCCGCCAAAGACTTACTTCGGCAGCCAGAGTTTCAGAACAAGACGATCTATCATTTGCACGGCGGTATCATCGAAGCCGTTGACTAGGTAACGATCGTGAAACCCGGTTTGGCAGCCTGTTTTTCAACATGCGGTAAATAGATCTGCAATATATCGTGTACGTTCACCCGAATCAGTTGACTTAACTGGCTCAATGGCAAATCATTACGTTCTAAACCGAACGGTTCTTCTATTTCTTCTCCGATCAGTTCCAGACCAACCAGAATGTACGAGGTTAGCAAAACAACCGGGATCGTTAGGTAGCCGAAAGCAGTAATCACCGTAAAGGGCAGCATCATCACGTAGAGCATGATGAACAGCTTGATAAACAGTGCGTAGGAGAACGGAATGGGTGTGCTTTTAATCCGTTCACAGACCCCACAGACATCCATGAGGGTCGTTAAGTGCTGATTCAGGTTAATGTGCTGTGATTCGGAGATGTGCCCCTGGCGATACAGAATCTCGGTTTTTACCCAAAGCTGGTTGGCTACGCCCGCCGGTTTGTGATCAAAATTACTAAGATCACGTCGCTCACCCTCTTCAACCATGTCAAGTTCACTCACATCGGTCCTATCGCGCAAATGATTTTTCAACGCAACAGGAAAGTTGGAGATCGCTTTGGCAAAGAAGTGTCGGCTGCTGGCGTCGCCCTCGGGCAGAACCGCATTGAAGAAAATAGCCAGGTTCCGGCAATTATTGACCAGTTCGCCCCATGCCTGGCGTCCTTCATAGAATCGGTCGTAAGCGGTATTCGTTCTGAAAATAAGCAGCAGGCTAAGCAGAATACCCATGGCGCTCAAAAAAGAACCGGGCGTATCTTTCAGACGAATGTCGAGGAAAGTCATTTCACCAATTGTAACCAGTGTTACGTACACAGCAATAACAATCAACTGGCGCAGTAACCGTTTGGCAGTAGGCCCCGTGTGAAAATGCCATATGGATGGCAGTAATCCTTTACTCTTATAAATAATCATCCGGTTGTTGTCGTGATTGGCTTCTTGATTAACGGCCTAAATCATCAAACAGTTATGCTTCCGGCAAAAACACGTTTGGCGGGTCCAATCAGATAAATCGTCTCAAACCCACCATCGGCCATCGGCTCGAAGGACACGCGTAGGTTTCCGCCGATCGTTTTGATGGAAACAGGGTTAGCCAGCGCCAACTGCTGGTGAGCAGCCAGCGCAACGGCCGTTACCCCCGTTCCGCAGGAATAGGTTTCGTCTTCAACACCCCGTTCGTAGGTTCGGACAAAAACGGTGTCGTCGGTGAGCACCTGAGCATAGTTCACATTCGTACCACCGGACGAATCCACGCCGGGCAAATCCACCGCACCGGCGGACCGGCCGGGCTCAAATAAGTCGCTGTATCGAATGGCACGACCTTCAGCAACAACATCGAGCGACTCCAGATCGTCTACGAATAAGACAACGTGAGGAGAGCCTGTGTTCAGAAATGTTAGCCCCTTACGGTCTTCGATTCCAGATACGGCACTCATTTTCAGCGAAATATTTTCGCCATCAACTGTGGCCGTGTGTTCACCGTCTACAGCAATAAACCGCGTTTCGCGATCAAAAATACCTAGATCGTGCGCAAACCGGACAATGCACCGCCCGCCGTTGCCACACATGCTACCTTCGGCTCCATCAGCGTTGAAATAGACCATCCGAAAGTCATAGTCCGAATCATTTCGCAGCAGAATCAACCCATCGGCTCCAATACCAAATCGGCGGTGGCACAGGTGTTCAATGAACGCCTGATTAGTGGCTGGAAACGTTTTCTGCCGGTCATCGATCAAAATAAAGTCGTTGCCGGTTCCCTGATATTTGAAGAAGTCCATAGGATGTGGGGCGATTGGCTACAAAAAAAGCCGTCTTTACAGACAGCTTTTCAACGATGTTGTGCAAAATCGGGACAATTAAGCTGCTGCAACTACTTTTGCTTTGCGCTCTTTCACACGAGCAGCTTTACCTTGACGACCACGAAGGTAGAACAGGCGTGCACGGCGAACTTTGCCCAGACGGACGATTTCGACCTTATCGATGTTGGGTGACAGAAGCGGGAAAATCCGTTCAACGCCAACGCCATTTGATACTTTGCGGACTGTGAAAGTCTCGCCACCGGTGCTTGGATTACGGCGCTGAATCACCGTTCCGGTAAACACCTGAATACGTTCCTTATTTCCTTCGCGGATTTTAACGTGTACGTTCACCGTATCTCCCGCCCGGAATGTGGGCAACTCGGTGCGACGCTGCGCGTTGTCTGCCTCCACTAATTTGATTAACTCGCTCATGACCGTATATAAATCGCCAGATAACTATTTGCGAAATGAGCCGCAAAGATAGTAATTTTCTCAGTAGGAGAAAATACTTTTGCAAAATTACCTGCGGCACCAATAACGAACTCCATGAAAATACTGAACGTTGATCAAATTCGTTCCCTCGACCAATCGACAATACAACACGAACCAATAGCGCCAATTAATTTGATGGAGCGGGCCGCGCTCACTTTTGTCGACTGGTTTGTTGATCACTTCCCGTCAACAACCAAAACTAAAATTTTCTGTGGTCTGGGTAATAACGGGGGCGATGGTCTGGCCATCGCTCGTTTGTTATTGGAGCGTGAATACCCCATCGACATCTTTGTTGTGCGGTATGCCCCCCGCGAGTCGGATGATTTCATGCACAACCATCGGCGGCTCAAACTCGTCACTGAAAGCGTTCACTACGTTGAATCGGCGACTGATATTCCGGCCATACGACATACTGACGTTGTCATCGATGCTATTCTGGGCTCGGGTCTATCGCGCCCAACCGAGGGGATTGTGCGGGATACGATCAAAGCCATCAATCGTGCACCAGCCACGGTTGTTTCGGTTGATATTGCCAGCGGTCTCTACACCGATCAACCGAATAGCCCGACTGATGTCATCATTGAACCCGATTATACGCTTTCGTTTCAGTTGCCTAAACTGGCCTTTATGCTGCCCCAGAATGGTCTTTACGTGGGAAATTGGCAGGTACTGGACATCCGGCTGCATAAACGATTCATCGACCTGGCCCCAACGCCTTATTATTTCACTCAACCCGCCGAAGCCCGCCTGCTGCTTCACAAACGGAGCCGATTTTCGAACAAGGGCACTTTCGGTCGTGCCTTACTGCTGGCGGGTAGTTACGGAAAAATTGGCGCAGCCGTTTTAGCGGCTCGTGCCTGTTTGCGGTCGGGGGTAGGCTTATTGACGGTTCAGGTACCTCAGTGTGGCTACGCTATTTTACAATCCAGTGTTCCGGAAGCGATGTGCAGCCCGGATCGCCACCAAAACGTGCTTACGGGAACTGCCCCGGCTAGTCATCCAGGTAATGAAAGTCCGGAGCCGTCCGACTATTCAACAATAGGTATTGGGCCGGGAATTGGCAAGGCTTCCGAAACGCTGGCCATGCTGAAAGGGTTACTACTAACCTTGAAAAAACCGATTGTTGTTGATGCAGACGCGCTGAATCTATTGGCCGAAAATCGTGAATTATTAGTCCAGCTCCCCAAAAATAGCATTCTGACGCCCCACCCCAAAGAGTTCGAACGACTTACAAAAAAGTGGAATGATGACTACGAGAAGTTAACCATTCTGCGTGATTTCGCCAGAAAATACAACGTAGTGGTAATTTTAAAAGGCGCTCACTCAGCTGTTACGACACCCGACGGTGATATTCACTTCAATTCGACAGGTAACCCAGGCTTAAGTACGGGCGGTACGGGTGATGTGTTGACAGGCGTTCTAACGGCTCTGCTCGCACAGGGATATGACCCCGTTGAAGCCGCTGTTCTCGGCGTTTTTGCACATGGCCTCGCTGGAGACCGGGTAGCCGAGCAACGTGGGCCAATCGGGATGACGGCCTCCGACGTTATTGATGCACTACGATGGGAATAAATTTACCAGATAGTGTGGAATAAAATCCACACATCCACACAACTAGATAGAGTAGTAACATAGAGAAACTTACCGTTTACGAAATATCCGAAACAGTTAGTTATAGATACTCTGTGAATTCTGGTTTTTTGCGCTGAACAGGCCTGAAACAAGGTCCCAAATTTGTGCCCGTATTTGTAAACAACAGACTACGGTACAAGATGAAGCAAACAGTACAGCGCGATTGGCGTACAAGCCGTCCCTCCCGGAGGAATCGAATCTCTTTCGATCAAACAACTGCCCTGGGCGGACTAACCATGGCTTTGTTCGCGTATATACTCTACTATTTTATTTACCCAATGATGGCGAAAGGATTACTTTGGTAGGTTCTGGACCCCGGCTACTTTAAGAACTGATAAGTAGCCAGGGCTGAAACATAGGCCAACACCATCATATACGTTAATTGTACGGCTGGCCATTTCCAGCTTTTGGTTTCGCGTTGCGTGGCGGCTAATGTACTCATACACATCATCGCAAATACGTAAAATACCAGCAACGACCAGGCAAGGGCCGGTGTATACATAGCCGCTCCTGTTTCTGGATTCCGTTCCTGCCGAAGCCGTTCCCGAATCGTAACGCCCGCATCGTCGGCTCCATCGCCAATGCTATAAATGGTGGACATCGTACCGACAAACACCTCGCGAGCGGCAAACGAGCTTAACAGCGCAATACCGATCTTCCAGTCGTAGCCAAGTGGCCGAATGACTGGTTCAATAAAGTGGCCAAACTTACCGGCATACGAGGCCTCTAGCCGTTCGGATGCAATACGATTCTGCAACACCTCTGCAGTAGCTGCCGGATTCTGTCGGCGCACATCAGCCTCAGCCTGTTCCATTGAATTGCCGGGGCCATAACTGGCCAGCACCCATAGTACGATGGATATAGCCAGAATAACTCGACCCGCTTCCCATACAAACGACCGGACACTTTCCCAAACCGTTAAACCAACATGATTCCAGCGAGGCAGCTTGAACGTAGGCAGCTCCATAATAAAATACCCACGCTCCTTTGTTTTAAGAAAGAGCTTCAGAACATAAGCAGCCAGTAAAGCACTGATCAGGCCCAATAAATACAGCCCCATCAGCGCTAATCCCTGAAGATTAAAAACACCCAGAACGCGCTGGCTCGGCACTACGAGCGCAATCAGAATCGTATAAATCGGTAGCCGGGCCGAGCAGCTCATCAGCGGTGTTACCAGAATGGTAATCAGTCTATCGCGTCGGGTACCAATGCTGCGCGTTGCCATAATGGCAGGAACGGCACAGGCTACGCCCGAAATAAGCGGAACGACGCTTCGGCCATTTAACCCGAACTTGCGCATGATCCTGTCCATAATCACCATCACCCGCGCCATATAGCCCGACTCCTCCAGTAATGCAATCAGCAGAAACAGAAAAGCGATCTGCGGAATAAAGACAAGAATGCCGCCAATGCCAGCCAATACACCATCGGTGAGCAGATCGGTGAGGGGACCGGGAGGCAAGCTTCCTTTCAATTGCCCATTAAGCCAGGCAACACCCGTATCAATTGCATCCATAAACGGCTGTGCCCAGGCGAAAATAGCCTGAAAGATCAGCAGCAGCACAAAACCAAAAATGGCGTATCCCCAAACGGGATGTAATAAAATCCGATCCAGTTTCTGGCTCCAGGTAGGTTGATTGATCGGGCGCTTGTCGGTAACGACTTCCGTTACGATTGTTGCTATACGTTTGTAGCGCGTGATGGTTTCGTTGGCCTGGAACGTCGACTCGTTGAATTGATGCTTTTCAATAATAGCGTCTAAGCCAACTTGTTGGGTTCGACTCAGAAATGAAAACCCATCGTGCTGAATGATATATTGTAGTGCGAGGTAATTATTATCGAGCTGGTATTGACGTCTGGTTTCGGCGATTAGATCCGCAGCATCGGCGGCCGGATCGAAGAAAAGTTTGCCCGGCAGAGTTGGTTCGTGCATCTGTTCCAAAACGGCCTTTTTCAGCAAATCAATGCCTTCTCCTGTCCGGGCATTGATGCGAACAACGGGAACGCCCAACCGCATTGCCAACCGCACGGCATTAACGGATTTGGCCTGCTGCTCGGCCACGTCAAGCATGTTCAACGCCAGAACAGTCGGCACGCCCAGGTCGATGACCTGTGTAAAAAGGAGCAGGTTCCGGTGCAAGTTGGCAGCATCAATCACAACGACAGCCACATCGGGATAATCAGGGTGACTGGGGTTGGCCAGAATGTCGGTAACGATTTGTTCGTCTAGTGACTTGGGGTAGATGGAGTAAACACCAGGAAGGTCGACAACAGTAGCTGACGTTTGTGCATCCAGGGGCCACGTTCCGGATTTCTTGTCCATCGTGACGCCCGGAAAGTTACCCGTCTTCTGACGCAGGCCAGTCAGTTGATTGAATAAAGACGATTTACCGGCATTTGGGTTGCCAACAAGGGCAATTATAGAAGACGATCTCAAGGCAAGGGTTCAGACGAGGCCGTCCTTACACGATGCATGAAGACGGGACCATCCACACGGTTAAGTACAGTTATTCTTTAGCCTGAATCAGAATAGTAGCCGCTTCAGACTTACGCATCGCCAGACAATAACCGGCTACGTTCAGGCATATGGGGTCACCCAGGGGGGCTTTGCTGTGTAAGCATATTTCAGCACCGGGTAGACAGCCCATTTCGAGCAACTTAAGCGACATCAACTGATTGTTAAACGATTCGATGATGGCTCGTTCTCCAATTTTCAGGTCAGCTACGCTACGCTTGCTCATGATCTTTTAGAGGCTAATCTTATTTAGATTCAGTTTAATTAACACAAGATTACAACGGAAAGTTTATTGATGCAAATCTATTGCAGTAAATCCCACGCAAACCGCACGATAGTCGCGGCAATAAGCATTAAAAAGAAAACCCGGATGAAGCGATTGCCTTTCAGGATGGCCAGTCGTGCGCCGAGAAAAGCGCCCGTCAGGTTAGCAAGGGCCATCGGAAAAGCAAGAGCGTATAAAATCTTCCCTTCACTCACAAAATACAGGGTGCTGGCGAGATTTGTGGACGCGTTGACTAGTTTAGCATGGGCACTCGCCTTAAGAAAATCGAAACCAATCAGGGTAATAAATCCCAGTACCAGAAAACTACCTGTCCCCGGCCCGAAGAAACCATCGTAAAAGCCGATAACCGCTCCCATACTCCACATGCGTATCCGCTGCTGCCGGCTCGTCACGGTTCGGTTGGAGACCTGCCCGAAGTCTTTTTTGGTCAGCGTGTAAATAAACACACACACCAGAATAACGAGGGCAAGCGGCTTCATAAAACTATTGGGTACTTGAGCGAGCGTCCATGAGCCAAGCCACGACGCCCCAAAGGCAATGGCCATCATGGGGGCAATAAACCGGCCCAGGACGGCTACCCGTCGGCTATATTGAAAAGCACCCATCAGACTGCCAAACATAGACGGAATTTTGGTCGTACCGATCAACGTCGGCACCGGGTACTGTGGCAAGGTGAACAGCATAGCAGGCGTTTGAATCAGCCCTCCCCCACCAATGATCGCATCGACAAAACCGGCGAGGAACGAAAAACTACAAAGAACCAGAACCGTAAAATAATCCATCCAGTAAGCGTACTCCTTGTTGACTAAGGTGCAAAGCTAGATACTATCTTTTCTCTGCGTGCCAACGGTCTCATAATTCGCCCAAAGAATATTGTTCCCGGCTCAAGTTAATGACAGGCTGTGGCAAACCAACGACGATGCCTGCGTATCAGAAGGTGAAACTATTTCTTTTTCGCATCAGCATTGCGCTGTAAATTTGCAGAATTAATAGATCGAGCATGGCAGAATCGGTACGGCAGATGAGTGCATTGATGCGGAAGGAATTTCTGCTGGAGTGGCGGCAACGCTATGCACTCAACGGCATGCTGCTGTACATTGTCGGGGCGGTATTCGTGTGCTATCTTAGCTTCAACGCCAAACGCGGTCAATTAACACCCATTGTCTGGAATACATTGTTCTGGATTATTCTGTTGTTTACGGCCATCAATGCCATTGCCAAAAGCTTTGTTCAGGAGCGTGCGGGGCGCCAGCTCTACTATTATACGCTGGCCAGTCCGCAGCAGATCATTTTGTCGAAAATCCTCTACAATACGGCACTCATGCTGATTCTGGCCTTTTTGGGCTTTAGTGTCTACGCCTTTGTTATGGGTAATCCGGTAAACGACATACCACTTTACCTGCTTACGTTATTGCTTGGCGCCATCGGTTTTGCCTCATCACTAACGTTGGTGTCGGGGATTGCCAGCAAAGCCGAGAATCCTGCAACGCTGATGGCCGTGCTGAGTTTCCCTATTATTCTGCCGTTGCTGCTCATGCTGTTAAAAGTCTCCAAGAATGCCCTCGATGGCCTCGACCGGAGCGTAAGCTGGAGTGAAATTGCTACTGTGTTAGCCATCGATGCCATCGTGGTGACACTTTCATGGCTATTGTTTCCGTTTTTATGGCGGAGCTAATGTAACGCGGACACGATGTCCGCCCTTATTTGCCTATAACATTGTGGACAGGATGTCCGCGTTACTTAAATGAAAAAAAACTGGTGGAAGGCCGTCTCGGTCTTAATTTTAACCTACGTGATTTTACAGGGTCTATTGGGTGTCGTGCCGCGCCAGCCAATTCTGAACGAGAGCATTCGGAACGTCTATTTCCACGTGCCGCTTTGGTTCAGCATGATCGTTTTGCTGCTGACTTCGGCTGTTTACTCCATCCGGTACCTGCGCAGCGGCCGACTCGATGATGATCTGGTAGCGGTTGAGTTTGCCAATTCCGCCATTCTGTTTGGCTTACTGGGCTGCCTGACGGGTTCGATCTGGGCCAACTTCACCTGGGGAGAACCCTGGCCAAACGATCCTAAGCTAAATAGCGTGGCAGTAGGTATGCTCATGTACCTGGCTTACCTGATTTTACGCGGCTCCTTCGACGATGAGCAGCGTCGGGCTCGTATCTCGGCGGTCTACAACATCTTTGCCTTTGCCGTATTTGTACCACTCATTTTCATTGTTCCCCGCCTGACAGACTCATTGCATCCGGGCAATGGCGGGAATCCGGCTTTTGGAAAGTATGACATGGACAACCGGATTCGGATGGTGTTTTATCCGGCCGTTATTGGTTTCACCCTGCTGGGCGTCTGGATTACGGAACTGCGTGTTCGGTTCCGGCGACTGAAAGCCGCGCTGGATGATTAAAGTCATAACGGCTCCCGGAACTACCGTTCGGGGAACTACCATTCCGGGAATGATTCGGCTTATCTTTGCGTTATTTTTCTAACTACTTCGTACGACAATGCGACTGCCTTTTCGCCTAACTTATCTTCTGGCAACATTACTTCTCTTCAGCCAAAACCTAATGGCCCAACAGCCGGTAGCCGATGGCATCGAAATGGCTGACCGGCTCCGTGCCGATGGCAAAATCTGGGTGGTCGTGGCTGTAATCGCAGCCGTTTTTACAGGCATTATCGTCTACCTCATTCGGCTTGACCGGCAGATCGGCAAACTGGAAAAAGAGGTAAAGGAAAAGAAGCAACAATTTAGTTTATAGATCGTGGTTCGTGGTTCATTACGTTTATTAACCTACAGCCGCTAAACCAGTTAACCCCCATGAAGCTTTCTCACATTTTTGGTATCGTCGTCATCGCTTTAGCCATTGGTATAATTGTCGCCACAGCGGGTGATGCTAGTTCTTATGTTACCTTCAAGCAAGCTACGGAGCTTGCTCAGGATGGTGACGATAAACTGATTCACGTCGTCGGTAAGGTTCAAAAAGATGCACAGGGCCGTATCACGGATATGCTGTACAACCCCGCTATCGATCCAAACCACTTCGAGTTCACGCTGGTCGACAACGATAACCAGGCGCAAAAAGTGATTTTCAATAGCCCTAAACCACAGGATTTCGACCGGTCAGAGCAAATCGTGATCATCGGTTCGATGGAAGGCGACCATTTTCGGTGCAACAAAATTCTGCTCAAGTGTCCATCGAAATACCAGGATGGCAAGTTAGAAACCACAGAACACGAAGCAAAAACGGCGCAATTATGAAAGAGTGAATGAGTGAATGAGCAAGTCAAAACATCCCCAGTTTGGCATTCGCTCTTCCGCTCCTTCGCTCTTTCGCTCTTTTCTAATTATTAGCGAATGATACATACCACAGTCGGGCAACTCGGCCATTTTTTCGTCATTTTATCGTTCGTTACGGCACTCGTAGCGACGGTCGCTTATTTTCTGTCGGCTCTTGGGCGAGGGAATACCGTTGCCAAAACCGAAGCGGTTGAAGAACCCCAACTAGCTTATGCCGGTGAGTCGGGGCTGGGAAGCAAAAAAGCCAGACAAAAAACACCGTCAAAACAGACCAGCCTTCGGGAAACAGCCGATAAAGACGACTGGCGCACGCTGGCACGCTGGGCCTTCTACGTGCACGGAGCGGCTGTAGTTAGCGTTGCATCGACTCTTTTTTACATCATCTACAATCATTATTTCGAGTACCATTACGCCTGGAGCCACTCGTCGCGGGCACTCCCGGTTCAGTATATGATCTCGTGTTTTTGGGAAGGTCAGGAAGGATCCTTTCTGCTGTGGCTGTTCTGGAATGCCGTACTGGGTGCCATTCTGATCCGTACGAGCGGGAAAGGCTCGCTGTCCCGGCAATGGGAAGCGCCGATGATGGCCGTTTTTGCCCTTGTACAGGCGTTTTTGGCTTCTATGATTCTGGGCGTCATCTTCGGCGATTCGTTTAAGGTAGGCTCATCGCCCTTCCTGTTGCTGACCGAGGCCATGCCCGACGCGCCTATTTTTACGGCTGACCCAACTTTCGTACCCAAAGACGGGAATGGCCTGAACCCGCTTCTGCAGAATTATTGGATGGTCATTCACCCGCCAACCTTATTTTTAGGGTTTGCCCTGGCGCTGGTTCCCTTCGCTTACTGTATTGCCGGTTTGTGGCGCAACCAACCCCTCGAATGGATACGCCCCGCCTTACCCTGGACATTGATTGCCGGCATGGTCCTGGGCGTTGGTGTCATGATGGGTGGCTACTGGGCCTACGAAACACTCAACTTTGAAGGGTACTGGAACTGGGATCCCGTCGAAAATGCAGTGTATGTTCCCTGGCTGGTCCTGGTGGCGGCTCTGCATACGATGCTAATTGCCAAACGCAGCTCGACGGGCCTGAAGATGTCCATTATTCTGACGATTGCGACGTTTGTTCTGATTCTCTATTCTACCTTTTTATCAAGAAGCGGTATTCTGGGGAACGCATCGGTTCACTCCTTCACCGATCTGGGCTTGTCAGGCCAGTTGTTGCTTTATCTGGTAGCCTTCATCGTGCTGGCCGTTATTCTGGCGGCTAGTAAGTGGAAATACATTCCGGCCGATCAGGAAGAAGCATCGGTTTATACCAAAGAGTTCTGGTTGTTTATCGGGGCTACGGTACTTTGCCTGGCGGCCTTTCAGGTAATTGCTACAACGTCGATTCCCGTTTACAATAAAGTTCTGGAGTACTTCGGTAAAGTTTCCAACCTGGCGCTCCCAGCCGATCAGGTGGCGCATTACAGTAAATTCCAGATCTGGTTCTTCGTTGTCATTGCGTTGCTGACTGGCGTTGGACAATACATGTGGTGGCGTAAACTGGAGAACAAAAAATGGGATGCGCTCATCACGCCCGGTATTTTGACGATGCTCATCAGTGCGGCACTGATTGCTTTCGGGGAAATGAAAAACCCGGTGTACATGGCGTTGTTAGTAGCCTCGGTTTTTGCTTTAGTCACGAACGGAACAATTCTGCTGAATGTCATGCGGGGCAATTACCGGCTGTCGGGCGGTGCTATTTCGCACGTTGGCATGGCTCTGATGCTTATCGGGATTCTCTACTCAGCGGGTTACACAAAAGTGGTTTCGCTCAACAACAGTGGCCTGCTCATTTCCAAACAGGAAGAATTTACCAAGGATAACAACAAGCAGAACAAAGAAAACAAGCTTCTGTGGCTCAACCAGCCAGAGCGCATGGGTCAATACCAGCTCACTTACCGGGGCAAACGTATTGAAGCCCGTGATGTACCGGGTTACATTCCCCGTCAGGACGTTGTAGTCATTGAAGGCGATTTTCACGGTATTGCCCAGCGCGATATTGAACAGAACGGGAAAGTTTATCACAAGAAAGGCGACACGCTGGCTCTGTACCCGGAAAACACCTATTACCAGGTCGAGTACCGGGAGCCCAGCGGCAAAATCTTCAACCTGTATCCTCGTGCCCAGGTGAACGAGCGGATGGGCCTGCTGGCCTCACCCGATATCCGGCATAAGACGGACCGGGACATGTATACCTACGTATCGTCGGTGCCCGATCCGGAAGCGGAGAATACCTGGGAAAAGACTGAAACCTATAGCGTTGCCATCAAGGATACATTCTTCCTGAATGATTACGTCGCTATTCTGGATGATGTCGCCCGTACGAACGAGGTAGAAGGTGTCGAAATTGGCCCCAATGATGCGGCTGTCCGGGCTAAAGTTCGGGTGCTCGACAAAAATGGCGAATACATCATTAGCCCTGCTTTCGTGATCAAGGACCGGATGGTGGCTCACCCGGCCGAGGTGAGCGATGAACTGGGGGTACGGATGCAACTGAACGAAATTGATCCGCGCACGGGCAAATTCACATTTGCCGTTAACCGGACCCAGCGGGATTATATCGTTATGAAAGCCATCGAAAAACCGTTGATCAATATTCTCTGGATCGGTACCCTGATCGTTGCGATCGGCTTCCTGATTGCCACCGTTCGGCGGTACCGGGAGTTTAACAAGATGCAGCGAAAAGCAGTTTAACGAGTTTGTGGTTCGTAGTCTGAAGTGTACAGTATAACGATATACGTTTTGTGCGCTTGGGCTAGGAACCACCAATCATCAACTGCAGCAAGACGTATGAAACTCTCCGAAATGCTTCTTTTGGCCGTTTCCATTGGCTTTTTAGTTATTTGGATCGCGGAATATCAGCGGACTACTTTCGGTGATAGTTATTGGTTATTGATGCTATTTTTAGGGTTTATTCTGGCCTTTCAATACGTCCGAAATAAACGAATCGAACGGGAGAAAGCCGTCTCCCCAACGATTAAACAGATTATCGAAGACCGAAAGAAGAAAAAGAAGTGATGAGTCATAAATAACTCATCACGCATCGCTCACCATTTTTCATTAAGATTTGGAACCTTACGCTCTTTTAATCGGTGCCTTACTTGCTCTCGTGCTGGCTGGTTTTTTTTCGGCAGTCGAGATGGCCTATGTATCTGTCAACCGGTTATATTTTGAATTGCACAGCAAACAGGGACCCTTGAGCGAAAAGCTGGTATCGAATTTCTTAAAAAACCCCATTTTATTTGTTGGAACCACGCTGACAGGTAACACGCTTTTTCTGGTTCTTTATACCGTCTTGGGTGTTACGGTCCTCAACCCGTTTTTGATGGCCATCTTACCCGAGAACTGGGCCGTGCACGAATCGGTATTCATCTCCATCGAAACCCTGATTCTAACGGTTATTTTTCTGCCCCTGGCCGACTATATACCCAAAAGCCTGGCCCTTATTCACCCCGACCGTTTTCTGGAAGCACTGGCCGTACCGCTTTGGGTGATTTACAAAGCCATTGCTCCCATCGTTCGGGTATTGGTCGGCACGGCGAGATTTTTTATTCGGTACGTACTGGGCAAACGTAATCCGGAAATCCGGCCAGTCTTCGGCCTGACCGACCTGAACCACTACCTCCAGCAACTCAATCAGAAAGCGGATACCGAAAAGGATGTAGAAGTCGATACCAAGATCTTCAACAACGCCATTGAGTTTCGGGATGTACGGGTGCGCGATTGTTTAGTGCCCCGAACAGAAATCAACGCCATTGACGTAGAGGATACTGTCGAAGATCTCCGGTTGGCTTTTCAGGACAGTGGTCACTCTAAAATTGTGGTTTACCGCGATACGATCGACGATGTAATTGGCTACTGCCATGCCCTGGCGCTGTTCAAGAAACCAGCAACGGTCGAAGAAATCATTACCCCCATTATCATTGTACCAGAAACCATGCCCGCGCAGGACTTGCTTTTACGCTTTCTGTCGGAACGAAAAAGTCTGGCCCTCGTCGTCGACGAATTTGGCGGTACGGCCGGGATTGTGAGCGTTGAAGACATGGTCGAAAAGATCTTTGGCGAGATTCAGGACGAGTACGATACAAACGAAGACTGGGTAGAGCAACAACTCGATGAGTCGAACTGGCTGTTAAGTGCCCGTCATGAAATTGACGACCTCAATAAAACCTATGGCTGGACGATTCCCGACGGGGATTATGACACACTGGGCGGCCTGATTTTAGAAACGCACGAAGATGTTCCTCGCGTTGGCGAGGTAATCGAGTTTTCGCCTTTTACATTTACCATTATCTCCATGGACGGTACGCGAATCGATACGGTAAAAGTCCATTTGGGAAAGGAATAACTTTTTTGCTTTCGTTACCATTCTCTTACATCGTGAATAAATCATCTATTCAAAAAACTGTAGCGCGCCATTTACTCACGGTACAGGCCGTACGGCTCAAACCTAATGAGCCATTTACGTGGAGTTCAGGCTGGAAATCACCTATCTACTGCGACAACCGAGTAACGCTGGCCTATCCGGAAGTACGTACGTATATCAAAAATGCCTTGGCAGATGCCATTCGGGAGCGATTCCCATCGGTTGAGGTTATTGCGGGTGTCGCTACGGCGGGCATTCCTCAGGGGGCACTGGTTGCCGATGTGCTGGGCCTCCCCTATTGTTATGTACGCCCCGAGCCCAAGGCACACGGCATGGGCAAGCAAATCGAGGGTCATCTGTCGAGCGGCCAGCGGGTTGTGGTTATTGAAGATCTGATTTCCACAGGCGGCAGTTCACTAAAAGTAGTCAATGCGCTTCGGGCGGCTGGTGCCGAAGTGATCGGGATGGCCGCTATTTTTACCTATGGATTTCCGATTGCCGAACAGAATTTTGCCAGTACAAACGTGCCATTGGTGTGCCTCAGCAATTACGATGCCCTGCTGATCGAAGCACAGGCACTCGATTACATATCGGCAGATGCCATGGAATCGTTAGCCTCCTGGCGGCAAAACCCGGCGCAGTGGGGGCAGTAGCTCTGTAGACAATCGCTGCGCATTGCTCCGACATTGAAGTTTGTTTATATTCCACCGTATTAACTACACGAAACGTCATGGCTACGATTACTGCGAGTATTCAGCGAACGCCTTATGAAACGCATTTATCGACGGATTCACAGGTTATTGTTGCCGACGAACCGGTTGACATTGGTGGGCAGGACAAAGGCATGCGACCAGGCGAGTTACTGGCGGGATCGCTGGCCGCCTGTACGGTTATGACCCTGAGAATGTATGCGGATCGGAAAGGCTGGCCACTCGAATCGGCGGTTGCTCATGTCGATTACACCAATGATCCGGAAACCAAACGCTCACTGTTTACGCTACGATTGATTCTGAACGGCAGCCTCAACGAAGAACAACGGACAAGGTTATTGGAGATGGCAGATCGATGCCCTATCCACCGTACACTCCAGAATCCTATCGATTTCAACACGATTCTGGTTGACGATATGCGGTCTACAAAAAAACTAGCCCATACTACGGAAGCAGCGGATTAAACCATTTGTTTAGTAAGCAACAGCCATGAACCCTACCCAACCAACGCCAACGCCAGATATTACCAAAACATACACCAATGGTGAGGTTACCGTTGTCTGGAAGCCGAACGTCTGCATCCACTCTAAGCTTTGCTGGACGCAGCTGCCCGAGGTTTTTAATCCAAAAGCCCGCCCCTGGGTCAATATAGACGGGGCAACCACTCAACGCATTACCGACCAGGTAGACCGTTGCCCATCGAAGGCGTTGAGCTATTTCTGGAATCAGGAGAACATTCGGCCCGAAGACGTACAGGCTGAAAGTATTGTTGAGCCGATCCCTAATGGACCACTTCTGGTGTATGGAAATTTAAAGGTAAAAAGTCCCGACGGTCAGGAAACGCAGAAGAATAAGGTCACGGCTTTTTGCCGATGCGGGGCCAGCAGTAACAAGCCTTACTGCGACGGTTCGCACGTCAGGGTTGGCTTTGTTGGTTGACACAAGCCCAATCCTGACAGACAAAAAACTGGTTTCTATTCAGGGAGCATCGAACTCAGATCCGACCCGTGCGTTGGATAGGCGAGCAATGTATTTCCCAAGTCTTTGGCCGAAATATGGTGCTTTATGGCTACCGTAAATAGATTGATCACTTCGTCGCAGCCAGCACCAAGCAAATGAGCGCCTACGATCTCGTCCGTTTCCTTGTCGACCAGTGTTTTAAAGGCAGAAAACGGCTCGTTAATTCGTCGGCTAGTATACCAGTCACTGGTTTCCTGAAACGTCACCGTCACCTTTTTGCCCTGTTCATTGGCCTGCTCCTCCGTTAAGCCAACGGATGCCAGGGTTGGCACGGTATAAACGGCGGATGGAGCTGGAGTGTCCTGATACGTTTGCCGATGGCCATTCAGTATATTGTCGATGACAATGTTGCCTTCATAGGAGGCTAATGGTGTGAGAGGAAGCCCTTTATCGGCTACATCGCCACAGGCGTAGACGATAGGATTGGAAACGCTTTGCAGGTATTCATTGACTAGTACACCCTTTTTGCCAACATTAACACCCGCTTTTTCCAGGGCCAGTTCTACTGAGTTGACCACGCGTCCGGCAGCATGAACGACCAGATTCGTCGATATCGTGTGGCTCTCTTCCTGCTGCCTGTACCGCACCGTTAATTCATCTTTTTTTCCCGAAACAGCCGTCACGGTAGCATTCAACAGGATGCGTATGCCGATGGCTTCCATTGCTTTGACCAGCACGGCCACCAGATCGGCGTCGAAGCCCTCCAGCGGTCGTTTACCCTGATGCAGAATAGTAACGTTTGCCCCGGCACGGGCCGCAATGTGCGCGAATTCAAAGGCGATGTAGCCTCCACCAACCATCACAAGCTTTTCGGGTAGTTTTGGCAGATCCAGAAAGCCCGCGCTGTCAATCAGCAGTGCCTCACCGGGAATGTTGAGCGGTTTAGGCTCCAGGCCCGACGCCAGAACGATGTGGGCTGCCTGTAACTCAGTTTCGCCAACCCGTACTGTATTGGCCGACGAAAACGACGCAACGCCGTGAAAGGACTGGATACCTAGTTCAGCAAATTTCTCGTCGGTATTTTTAGGGATGGGATCTGTAAACGTTTTCTTGAACGTCATCAGCTCAGGCCAGTTGATAGTTGGTTGCTTCGAAATTCCCTTCCCAATCATTTGTCCGGACCGGGCAATGATTTCAGCGGCTCCAACCAGCACCTTTTTAGGATCACAACCCCGTTGCGAGCATGTACCGCCAAAGGGTAATTTGTCGATAATGGCTACCGTTTTACCAGCCTCCCTGGCCTTCTGCGCAACCGTTGCACCAGCCGATCCGGTACCAATGACAATTAAATCGAAAACCTGCATACAATGAATGGTGAAGCGTTAGGACTATAACACGAAATGAGGAATACCGGCTAAAAAAAAGTGGCTGATTCCCAGGAATCAGCCACTTTTCACTAAAACGATTACCCCCAAATTAGGCCACAGCCTCGTATAGCTCCTCACGTTGCGCTTTCACGCGCTCATCCGTAAGGTATTCATCGTAGGTCATCAGTTTATCCAGGATGCCAGCCGGCGTAATTTCAATTATACGGTTAGCGACCGTTTGTACAAACTGGTGGTCATGTGACGTAAAGAGAATAGGCCCTTTGAAATCGATCAGACCATTGTTCAGGGATTCGATCGATTCGAGATCAAGGTGGTTGGTTGGCTCGTCGAGCATCAGCAAATTAGCCCCGGAAAGCATCATTTTCGATAGCATACAACGTACTTTTTCGCCCCCGCTCAAGACGGTTGCTTTCTTGAGTGACTCTTCTCCCGAGAAAAGCATGCGACCCAGGAAGCCCCGAATAAAGCTCTCATCTTTCTCCACCGAATACTGCCTCAGCCAATCGACCAGGTTCAGGTCCGTCTGGAAAAACTTCTCCTTTTCGGCATCGGTCGGGAAATAAGACATGGTGATGGTGATGCCCCAACGGAATGTACCCGAATCGGCTTTACGCTCGCCCGCCAGAATATCCAGCAAGGCGGAAACGGCCAGCCCATCCCGGCTGAACAGAAATATCTTATCCTGCTTGTTCATGGTGAACGACAGGTTTTCAAATAATTTCGTGCCGTCTTCAGCCGTATACGTCAGGTTTTCGACCGTCAAAATCTGATCACCGGGTTCACGTTCGGCTTTAAAATTGACGTACGGATACTTTCGTGACGAAGGCTGAATATCGTCGATCGTGAGTTTTTCGAGCAACTTACCGCGACTCGTAGCCTGTTTCGATTTAGATGCGTTGGCCGAGAAACGACGGATGAATTCTTCCAGCTCTTTCCGCTTATCTTCCGTTTTCTTGTTCTGATCCTGACGTTGTTTCAGGGCCAGTTGGCTCGACTCATACCAGAACGAGTAATTACCCGCGAAGAGCTTGACTTTGCTGAAATCCACATCGACGATTTGCGTACAAACCTGATCCAGGAAGTGCCTGTCGTGGGATACTACGATTACGGTGTTGTTAAAATTAGCCAGGAAGTTTTCGAGCCAGCTTACCGACTCTACATCGAGGTTGTTGGTCGGCTCATCAAGCAACAAGACATCGGGGCTGCCGAACAGCGCCTGAGCCAGCAAAACACGCACTTTTTCAGAGCCGTTTATTTCGCTCATCAGCGTATAGTGCATGTCCTCTTTGATACCAAGGCCCGATAGCAGACTAGCGGCATCCGACTCAGCATCCCAGCCGTTCATCTCGGCAAATTCCGACTCCAGTTCAGCGGCTTTTTCGCCGTCGGCGTCGGTAAACTCAGATTTAGCATAGAGCTCATCTTTCTCCTGCATGATGTCATACAGGCGTCGGTTGCCCATGATAACCGTTTGCAAAACCGGATACTCATCGAAAGCGGATTGATTCTGGCTCAGTACGGACATACGTTCGCCGGGGGTCATAGTGACCGATCCCGTTTGCGGCTCGATTTCGCCCGATAGAATCTTCAGAAACGTGGACTTCCCGGCTCCGTTGGCGCCAATAACGCCGTAACAGTTGCCGGAAGTGAATTTTATAGTTACGTCGTCGAAAAGCACCCGCTTACCATAGCGCAGTGAGACGTTTTGGACCGATATCATGACGTGATTTCCTGTTCAGATTGAGCCGCAAAGGTACGAAATATTAGCGAGAATTCCGGGTATGATCGTGTTGACTCCTACGACTGGGGTTGTAAACTCAGCCTGGCCGGTTACCGGCAATCGTTTACTCTTCCCGAACACATCGGAAGCCGAGATTATTGCTTCCACTGCTAATTTCACCCTTGCCCCGACTACCGGCTTTGTACCGGATGCAATACTGGTCGCTGCACAGAAACGACCCACCCCGCTGCACGCGTTTGACCGCTCCCGGTTCTTCGGGATCGTAACTGTCGGCGGGGCCTTTCGGATCATCCTGGGGCGATTGGCGATAGTAGTCAGGCCGGTATAAATCCTGACACCACTCCCACACATTGCCGTCCATATCATACAATCCATACGGATTAGCGGGAAACGATTTGACGGGGGCCACACCCGCAAAACCATCTTCAGTTGTGTTATGGGCAGGAAAATCACCCTGGTAAATATTGGCAATCCACTTCCCGGCGGGCTTCAGTTCATTTCCCCAGTAATACGTTCGATTTCCTTTACCGCCCTGAGCCGCAAACTCCCACTCGGCTTCGGTGGGCAGACGCTTACCGGCCCACCTGGCGTAGGCGGTGGCATCTTCATAACTGACGTGGATGACAGGCTCGTGTTCATGCCCGACAAGACTACTTTTGGGGCCATTGGGATGCTTCCAGCTTGCCCCTTTCACGTATTCCCACCACTGTAACGGATTGGCCAGGGAAACCTTTTGAGCCGGGGGCGTAAACACCGCGGAGCCCGGCACAAGCTGCTCAGCCGGGACGCCCGGATAATCCGCCGGATTAAGTGGCCGCTCGGCTACCGTTATGTAGTTCGTAGCCGAGACAAAACGGGCAAACTCGGCATTGGTCACTTCATGCTCATCCATCCAGAAGCCTTTCACCCGAACCGAATGGACTGGCCGGGCATCGGGAAATTCGTCGGCGCCCATCAGAAACGTCCCGCCAGGAATCCAGACCATCTCTTTCGTACCCGTGGCTCCCGAACCAGCCTTCGAAGCCGCCCCGCGAGTAGCCGCCGGCCGGGAAGGCATTCTGTTGGCAACGCAGTAAGCACCCGTATCGGCCATCATGGCCTCCTCGTTTGCCGATTTAGTTGTGGTGTTGCAGGCGGACAACCCGGCCAAAAGAGCACAGCCCAGGAAGGTACTTAGTCCGTTACAGTTTACGTTCCAGAAGGGTAAGCGCTTCATCATCCTTGTACTTCTGTATCTGCCGTTTAAGCCTCGTTTTCAAATCAGCCGTAATGGCATCATAGCCTTTCATGCCGTACAGATTATGCATGTTATGGGGGTCTTTCTTAACGTCATACAACTCCCAAAAATCCTTTGGTCCATAAAACCTGGCCAATGTATACTGGTTTGTCCGGATGCCGAAGTGTGGATACACATGATGCGGCTGTGGGTACTCATAATAGTGATAATACGCTTCTTTGCGCCAGGGGACCTTCTCGCCTTTTAACAAGGGCAGGAATGATTCACCCTGAATTTCCTTGGGAACAGCGGTGCCGGTCAGCGTTAACAGTGTAGGAGCCCAATCGATATTCGAGACCAGATCGTTGATCTGCGTCCCCGGTTTTATAACCCCCGGATACCGAATCACAAAGGGCGTTTTCAGCGATTCTTCGTAGATGAACCGCTTATCGAACCAACCATGTTCGCCGAGGTAAAAACCCTGGTCAGACGCATAAATAACCACTGTATTCCGGGCCAGGCCACTTTTATCCAGGTGATTCAGCAATTCACCAATATTACGGTCCAGCGAATTGGCAACCGACAAATAATCTTTCAGATAACGCTGGTACTTCCATTCGGCCAGGGCGCGGCCAGCCAGTTTTTTTGCGTCGAACTCCTTGCTGATTTTGTTTTCGTAATAATCGTAAAAGGGCTTTTTCTGTTCCGGCGTCAATCGGTTAAAAATACCGCTGTTCTCGTAGTCGGCATGCACTTTTAGGTCCTCTTTCAGGCGCATGGTTTTTTCGATGGTCATGTCCTGATCTTTGGCCGCTTCACGACCCGCATAATCATCATAAAACGTTTTGGGTAATGGAAAGTTGACGTTATCGTAAGCGCCCAGATCGGGAGCGTCGGGTAGCCATTCCCGGTGGGTCGCTTTGTGGCCTACGACCAGAAAAAACGGTTTCGACTGATCGCGTTGCTTGAGCCAGTCGATGGATAGCTTTGTAATCACGTTGGTTACGTAGCCAGGATAGCGAACCGATTCATTTTTGGCGTTAATAAACTCCGAGTTGTAATAGTGCCCATGACCCGGCAGTACGTTCAGGTAATCGAATCCGTGGGGTAAACTACCCAGGTGCATTTTGCCCACCCAGGCCGTTTGGTAGCCGTTTTTCTGCAGTTCTTCCGTAAATACCGGCTGGTTTATATCAAATACTTTTTCGTTTAGTTTATAGCCGTTCAGGTGGCTAAATTTTCCAGTGAGCAACGTCGCCCGGCTGGGTCCACAAATGGAGTTGGTCACAACATTTGTATGCAGAATCGCCCCTTCCCGGGCAATCCGATCGATGTTTGGGGTCTTAGCTAGTTTGCTTCCATAAGCGCTGATTGCCTGAGACGTATGGTCGTCGGAAAAGATAAAAATAATATTGGGCTGGGCCATCGCATGGGGTACGGCATTCCGGCGGGCAAGTGGAAGTGTTTCCTGTTTTTTAGTGGTACTACCGGATACTGCCAACAGACCGGATAGCAGCGTACCAATGGCAAGAGTAGAAAGAATGGTATTTTTTCGGTTCATAACGGATTATAGAATAAGCATAACTCGACCGTTTGCAGGAAAAGGCTTAGTTCAGCCTGTTTTTACTTTTCAGACTTGTGTGTCTGTTCTATCCAGGCCCGGAATTCGTACGCTACGCCCCCACCTTCACCAACTCTTGCCACGAGATCAACCCAATGGCTATTATCGCCAATCCGAGCCCAATTTTGTTCGCGGTCGACAACTGTTCGCGGAAGAAGAGTGCGGCCATCAGAGCAGCCAACAGAATAACGCCAATGTTGTAAAGTGGATAGACAAATGCCCCATTGCTACCAAAAGCCGACAAAGCCAGCAAGAGTGTATAAAAGCTAAGAAAGTTAGGAACGCCCAGGGTAACAGCCCCAATCAGACTTTTGAACTGAATCGTTTCTTTTCCCTGAAGGATCCGAACGATCAGCATACCAAGTCCGGCCACCACAGCGCCCAGAACCATTGTCAGGGTTACCTGAATTGTTTTGTCGGCAGAGGGAATGTAGTGAAGGTTCATGTAGTTGATCATGGTGTTGGTAGCTCCGTAAAACAGGAATACACTCATGGGTAAGAGAATACTGGGGCCTAGCCAGCTTGATTTTCCCGACTCAGCCCCCCCCTGCTTTTCAGTAGGCGGCTCTTTTTTATAGGTGCTCAGCCCAACCGCAACGATCGCCAGAACTAATCCCAGATAGTTGAGCGTGTCGAAGCCCGACGCCCCACCGCCTGTCTGGAAAACAAACAAACTAAAACAGACCGGAATGACCAGCGACAGGTTGTTGGCCAGCGACGTAGCCGTGATCCCGGTTCGCTGGGTAGACGCCCCCGACAGCAGAAACGTCAGAATAAACCCCACGCCCAGGCCCAGCGACAACCCTGTCCAGGTTTGCGAAAAATCGATGGTAAACGATTGGCCGGCTGGCAACAGCAGCCAGCCCGTTAGAAAACAGACCGGGTAGTTGAAAACAATGGCCTGAAAAGTATTGATTTCGTAGCGTGGAAACAGCCGGAAGTTCAGCAGCAGAATTACCGACAGAAGAATACTTAGGCTTAGAAAGAGCATGAGCGGCAGGTATTGACTGATTAATTTTGGCCTAAGATACTCCACTGTTCGGTTGTGCGCTTATCTTTAAAGGCCGTTTAAGCCTCGATTCTACCGATAGCCGCTCCGTTATGCCCATCAATGTACGCCTGCTGATTGCGCTTTTATGGTTTCCAACAACCCTACTGTTCGGGCAGCAGAAACTGGCGATTTCAGCTACGGCGGCCCCTACCTATTCGCATACATTCTATAAATCCCGTTTTTTCTACCCCAACAGTGCCGGCCAAATCGTGGAGCCCATCTACATGAGTGGCAAACGGTGGGCACCAGGTTATTCGGCCGGTTTGTCCGTTTTGTACAATTACGCACCGGGCTGGTCGGTTGCGTCGGGCATCTGGTATCAACAGCTAACCACGCGACAGGCACGCCAGACAGCAGCCGGCGATGGCACAACGACGGTGCATAACCGGGCCATCCGCATTCCTGTACTACTCAATTACGCATCGTCGATAAAGCGTTTATCGCCGTATTTTTCGCTGGGCTTATTAACAGATATTCCCCTGTCGGCGCGGGTGGTCGTTGTGCGGGCGGCCGAATCGACGCAGAATCTTGTCCTGGAGAATAGCCATAGTCCTGTTTTTAACCTCATGCTGGGAGCCGGTGCCAAATACCTGTTAAGCCGTCGGTATACGCTGACGGCTCAACCCATTTGGACGTACCGACTGGGGCAATTGGGTGGCGCCAGTACCAACAATCCAACGTTTGACCTAAGCCTGCAGACACAGTTGGCGTATTCATTTTAGTACTACTTACTGACTAATAATCAGCAGCTTATACAACGCTTTTCAATAGTTTGATCTATCATGTAAACTTGCCCCGATTTTCTTTGGCAAATTAAATGCCCCAATTGGGTTATTTTGGGTTGGCAGGATAAAGAGATAATTATTTATGTTCTCAATTTTTACAGTAGCTTTTTTCTTCATTGTCATTGCTCTACTATTCTTATTGCTGGGAGTTGTTGTTAGAGTTGAAAAATTCAGAGCTTTTTATAAAATAGCGATGATCTTTTTTCTCCTTTTTATTTTACTCTCTATTAATTGGGGACCATCCAGCGAAGAACGAAAGCTATTTACTGGAAAATACTTAATTGATACTTTAAATAGCGAAATTTCTCATAAGAAGCTCAGTAAGTATTCTGATTTAACTGTAACAGTAAAAAAAGACCTAAGCTTTGAGATCAATAGACCTTCGCCTTTTTTTGTATCAACAACAGGTACATGGGATTATGATGATAGAGCAGATTATCAAATTTTGAGTTATAAATTTAGCAGTTCATACAATGAACATCAAATTTTTCCGCTTGATGGTAATGTATGGAAACTTGAAACGACTGATCCAAACGGTAAAACTATTTCATTTAAACGAATAGTTGAATAGATCCGTTTGGTTCACCGCAAGTCTCTTTGGAGCATTGACAGCCATAGTTAATAACAACCGCAAGCCGTAAACTCCTTCAATGATGAATAGTCGACTCGTTGTTTTAGCATTATGTTTTTTCTTTAGTCAATGCCGTCAACAAGAATCTGGACCTACACCTACTGAGTTGACAATTAAATTTGTTAATGAATTAAGACCGAAACTCATAGGGACATGGCAGATGCGTCAAGCCCAAATCAGTCACAAGAATTTAGTCTCTGTTTACTATTCGACAGGGATCACAAAAGATACATTACTACAAGATTTAGCAATCCTTAGCCTGCAGCCTTCATCTGGCATACAATCTGATGCGCGCATTCTTGAACTAGAGGGTAGCCTACAGTTCCGAGCCAAAGAGTACCCAATCTATGCTAAACTGTATCCAATCCAAAACGATACGAAGCTAATAGGTACTATGTTCGTAGACTTCAATTTTAAAGAAGCCGGTCTCAACATAACTTCTCCCGAAGTGGATTACCTTCAAAGCATTGGGCTCATAGGTGAGAACTTCTCTGTGGAAACCACTTTGGGTGAATCTAGTATGACCTGGAGAGGTCTAAACCGCGCTATAGTATCTGCTAGTCTTCATAAGATGTAGCGCCCCTTACCAATCAAAGATAATCTACTCATAATGAGCCAGTTGTCACTCACAGCCTCACAAAAATCTCCTACCCGTTCAACAAGGAGGGCGCATCCTGTAGCAGTCGCATCCGGTACGCATTCATGGCCGTTCGGCCGAGTTGGTTGACAAGTCGGTAGTTGACCACGATACCAACAGCGGCTCCAATGCCAGGAATTAACTGCGCCATTTTGGCCAGATCAATGTAATCGCGGTATTCCTGCTGGAAGGTTAACCAATCAAATTGATTGATGTCATTGGGCAATTGGCGGCTGTGCTCGGGCCAGTTGGCAATGTGCTGATAAACAATCTGCCGACGCTCCTGGCTCGAAAAGGCCAGTTGAAAAACGTATAAAATAAAAACCCGTTCACGGTAATCACTGGTCGAATAGCCGTAGAGACTGGCGATTTCAAACAACAGTTTCATCTTTAAACTCAGTAACAGCGGAAAGTCCGCCAAACCGAGCAGAATACCGCCAGCCCCCGTAACGCCCCCTTCGGCCGCACTGGTTTTCTTGTAAAACTCGATACGCCGGGCCACAGCCGCATCCCGCTGGATTAAGGTCTGCCCGGTTACGGGCGCTCGATTCAGGAAATCAGCCCCGAACAAGACCGCCCTGGTCATCTGCTTGATGGTCGCCGTAATGATGGCGTGAATACGATCCGGTATGATTCGGTTGATCCGTCTTTGTACCGATGTCGAAAGTCTTCCAAACGTTGAAGGTGGCTTTTGCATCGCTTGCTGCCAGCGGATTAGTTCCGTCTGGACGGCTTGTTCATACGAATTCATGCTGCTATTTTTGGCAAAAAGTGGTATCTTCATCGAATCAAAAGATCCGTAAGCTTGTTGAAATAATATGCATATTCATAAATCCCGACGTCGCAAGTTAGTAGGTATGATGAATGTCCTGGTTGTTATGGTGGCTCTGGTATTCATTTATTTTGCCAGCACCGGACACAAAACCATACCGAACCCCACCGTCAAAACGGTGGCGACAACAACCAAGAAAGCCAGAAACATCGCTCATCTGGACGTTTATGACCAGCTGAACCTGAGCAAAGTCGGCCTGCAGAAGAGCGTTTTTGAGTACGCCCTGCGCGGCTGGCAAAAAATCGACACCGCCAAATCAATGCTGACGATTGTCGATCTCAGCCAGCCTTCGTCCCATAAGCGCTTATACGTGGTCGATTTGCTCCACAAGAAACTGCTGTTTAACACCTACGTTTCTCACGGCCGCAACTCCGGTGACCTGATGGCCAACCGGTTTTCCAATACTCAGTCGTCGTTTCAGAGTAGCCTGGGTTTTTACCAGACACTGAATACGTACATGGGCAAGCACGGCCTTTCCCTACAGCTCAAAGGGCTGGAAAAAGGCTTCAACGACAATGTATACAATCGGAACATTGTTCTGCACGGAGCGGACTACGTATGCGAAGATATTATTCGCAAAACGGGCCGCCTAGGTCGTAGCCAGGGATGCCCGGCCGTACCCTATGCTGACTCGAAGGGCATCATTCAGGCGGTGAAAGGCGGCTCTTGCCTGTTCGTTTATTCGCCTAACCCCGACTACCTCAAACAGTCGGCCTACTTGGCCAACGAGTACACGTCTTTGTAAAAATGCAGCTCTCCGCTGGCATCCACATCGGCAATGTTGTACGTAATGAAGACAGGAAACTTCTTCGGGATAGGCAGCGTGCGAGGTTTCTGGTCGATCAGGCATTTGTTCATAAACGCAGCGTCGAAGGTAGGGGTACCCAGCACCAGATTGGCCAGTTCAACGGGTTTCTGAACGCGCACACAACCGTGGCTGCGCCAGTGATCTTTCGTCTTGGTAAACAGATCGCGACTGTTCGTATCGTGCAGGTAAATTGCCAGCGGATTCGCCAGGTTAAACTTCAATAAACCAAGCGAGTTTTCGCAACCCGATGCCTGACGAACGCGATACGGAAAATTCGTTTCAGAAAGGCTTTCCCAGTCGATCTCTTCCGGGTCAACTTCGTGTTCTTTTTCATCCAGAATCTGCAGGTTCTGGTTGTAGATATACGATAAGTCCCGTTTCATCCGGGGCAGCATTTCGCTCAGGGCAATATTTTTCGGTACGTTCCAATACGGATACATCACAATATCCTGAATGTAGGTAGTCATGCAGGGCGTCATTTTATCAGGTTTACCCGAAATAACCTGCATGGGCAGTAACCGTTTGCCAGTCCGGTCGAACACATTCAATTCACCAGCCGGAATATTGACCAGCACAAACTGGTCGGGATCGAATCGATTGACGTACCGATAGAAGTTAAGCGATTGCCGGATCAGGCGTAATGAATCGGCAAAAGCAGGATTTCCCATTCCCTGTTTTCGAAGCCGGTTATAATGCCCAACCAGTTGTTTGTAGGGCGTAAACGTTGCCAATGCGGCCAGCGAACTGGGTTCAGCCTTGGCCGACCAGGTCGAGTCTACCGTTTCTTTCAGGCCGCTAAACGCCATGCGGGAAGGTTTTTTCCCGTAGCGGATTTCCATCATCACATCTGCTAAAACTTCCTCATTTTTAGCGGCATTGGCACTAAGTTTATAACGGGTCGTATCGATGCCTATGGAGTCAGCGTACTGGCAGGCCTGGTGCACGAGCTGAGCGACCCGTCGGCCTGAAGCTTCTGCTTTTTCTTTCTCTATTTTAGCCTGATCTGGCTTTCCGCTTTTGTCTGTAAACAGGTATTTCCCCACAAAGAACAGAACGACCAAACCTAATACCACTGCTACGCCAATTCCTATTCTTCGGTTATCCATATGTATGTAGTCGATATACTTACATCATATAACACCGTAAGCAAGCCATTGGTTGTAATATTATTCCTCAGAAGCATAGGTTAACTCAGCTGTCAGTTCTGTAGCTGTACTGGCTAACCCACACGAACAGGCCACATCGACTACCTGTCCTCAAGCGCGTGTAATGCTGTTAAGGATGTGCCGGTTCTCGTCCAGTGTTCGTTTTTCATGAACAGATCCGGCTACGAAACGAGTGCTAACCGGTATAGCCAACAGGCCTGAGGAGCGCATAGCAATCGGCCTCCAGCGAAGGGCCACCTGCCCTTCGGCCAATGGCGGTAATCACCAAACGGTTATCCTGTCCTTTTCGGGTTTATAGAGTTTGTCGCCCGGCTGCACCGCAAAGGCTTTGTAAAAGGGGGTAAAGTTCATGAGTGGTCCGTTCACGCGCCAGCGGGCCGGTGAATGCGGATTGGTATTGACATACATGCGTAAGAACTCATCCCTGGTTTTTACGCGCCATATTCTGGCTATGGAGATAAAAAACCGCTGATCCGGAGTAAAGCCGTCCAGTTTTGTGGTGTCTTTGCCCTGCTCTGTCAGCTTAAAGGCATCATAAGCAATAGCAACGCCCGCTATATCGGCGGTATTTTCGCCCACGGTCAAGGCTCCCTTTACGTGCACTGAATCGAGAACGATAAACGAATTGTATTGATCGATTACCTGCTGGGTTTTCGCTTTGAATTTGGCATAGTCTTCTTTTTTCCACCAGTTTTTCACGTTACCCTCTTTATCATACTGAGCGCCCTGATCGTCGAATGAGTGTGTTATTTCGTGGCCGATCACCATGCCGATGCCGCCATAATTCAGCGCATCGTCGGCATACAAATCGAAATAAGGCGATTGCAAAATACCGGCCGGAAACACAATTTCATTTAGTGGCGGATTGTTGTAAGCCGTCACCGTTGGCGGAGTCGTGAACCATTCCGTCCGGTCGACCCGCTGACCCACCTTAGCCAGGTTGTAGAGGTAATCATTTTTATTGGCCGACAACCGGTTTTCAAAATAAGCATCCCGTTTCACGGTCACCTTCGAGTAATCCCGCCATTTATCCGGGTAACCAATTTTCTCCGTGAAGGCATAAAGTTTTTCTTTGGCCTTTGCCTTGGTGGAATCGCTCATCCAATCCAGCTTGTTGATACGGGCTTCAAATGCTTTTTCCAGATTGTCGACCAAAACAACCATCCGTTTCTTAGCCGATTCCGGAAAATATTTTTTTACATACACCTGGGCCAGTGCCTGCCCGAGCGAGCCATCGACGGCCTGCGTCATTTCTTCGGCCCGCGTTTTCTTAACGGCCTGTCCGGTCAGAATTTTTGTATAGTCAAAAGACGCATTCACGAAGGGTTGGCTCAAGAAATCAGCGTAATTGGTCAGCGCATGGGCTTTTAAGTAGATTTTCCAGTCAGGGATAGAAACTGATTTTAACAGCGTATTCAGCTTGTCATAATAAGCGGGTTGCCCTACGTTGACGGAATCGACCGTAAGCCCCAATGTATGGATCAACGTAGGCCAGCCCAGATTAGGCTGTTTCCTGGCCAGAGCAGCAACCGCCAGTTTGTTGTAATTCGCCTTTACATCCCGGAGTTCAACATTCGTGCGGTGTGCGCTGGCCAGTTGCTTTTCAATACCGTAGGTAACGGCTGCATTTTTCTGGGCCGTCGTGGCATCAGCGCCGGTCAATTCAAACAACCGGGTGAGGTATGTTTTGTACGCGTTTTGAATCGCGCGTGTCGACGAATCCGTCTTGACGTAATAGTCTCGTTCGGGCAAGCCAATGCCAGTTTGATAAAACTGGGCAATGTTGACCGTACTCTGCTTATCATCCGGGCCTACCGAAAAACCAACGATGGACCCATCCCCCACTTCTTGTTCTTCGGCTACCAGCTTTAGCATCGACGCCACATCGGTTAGGGCGTCGATGCGGGCGAGCACCGGTTTGATGGGGTCATACCCGCGTTTATTGATAGCGGCCGTGTCCATGCCGGATGCATACAGGTCACCGACCTTTTGCTCGATGCTTCCTGCCGGATTGTTGCTTGCCGAAATGCTGTCTAAAATCGCTTGCAGCCGAATACGTTGGGGGTAATTTAAAAAGGAATACGAACCAACGCCCGTTTGGCTGGCCGGTATTTGGACAGTGTCGTACCAGATACCGTTGGCGTAGGCAAAGAAATCATCCCCTGGTTTTTTGGATTTGTCTATGCCGGTTATGACTACCCGTTTTGGTTCCGAAACTTGCTTACAGGCTCCTGCCAACACCAGCGCCAGAGAGAAATACAGTAGTCTTTTCATTGTTCGTAATGTACAGGTAGCTATAGGGGAGGTTCCGCCGGTCAAGTTAGCAACTATCACGGAATTAGATCTGTCGGGAGGCTAATTTAATAACCAGTCGGATTGTCGGTCAAGCATCTGTATTTATCAGCATACAGGCCTGTTGTAAGCACCAGAAGCCAGCCATTCATTGTAACACTACTACCAAAAATCGGCGGATTTCCAACACGAACGCAACCGGCTAACGGCATCTGGAACCAGCCTAATCAGTGCGCCGTATACCCGCCTAAAGTCTGGCACTAGCCCGGTGAGTAAACACGGAAGTCCATAAAGCGATTGTGCTTTATGGACTTCCGTACTGTTGAATTTATAGGAGACTTACTGCTTCGGAGCTGTTGACATCAGCACGGTATCGATCGAATGCACAATACCGTTGGTGGCTTCAACATCGGCCTGATTGATGGTTGCCGTACTGCCCGCCCCGTCGGTAATGGTTATGGTATCGCCCTGCTTGCCTACCGTCAGCGTGCCGCCCGTTACGGTTTTCAATTTCTGACCATCCTGCAACTGATCGGCGGTAAACTTACCCTTCACAACATGGTAAGCCAGCAGCTTTATCAGTTTTGGTTTGCCTTCGGGCTTCCATAATTCAGCAACGGATTCGGCCGGGAGTTTTTCGAAAGCTTCATTCGTCGGCGCAAAAACGGTGTAAGGTCCTTTTCCGCTGGCCTGCTCCGTTAAGCCCGAAACCCGCAAAGCCCGAAACAAGATCGTATGGTTGGCCGATTTAGCCGCACTAATCGCCAGGTCTTTTCCCGTCGACGTACCCGTTTTTACCGTAGCCGTTGTTGTAGCGGTTTGGCCTGCTGAATTCTGACTTTGCGCCACAACGGTCGCATACGAACCCACGAGCAGAGTGAATGATACTGCCAAGCCTAAAAATGGTGTCTTATTCATTTGGATTTAGTTAGAAATAAAACATTCGACCTGCCCCCATACAGACAAGCCCGGAGCAAACGCGCCGATTTATTGATTAAACGGTTAATCTACCCCAGAAAATTGTTCAGGAAAGAAAGAAACTGAGCAAAAGGGACACAATCGGTTAGTGAATAACCGACAATTGGCCCCGGTAAACGGTAGTCAACGGGCCATTTTCCGTTTTAATCTGGTAGGTGTAAATCCCGGTCTGTACGGTTTCCTGCTTGTAGGTACCATCCCAGGGATGGTCGTAGCCTTTTGAAAAAAAGATGAGCTCGCCCCAGCGACTATACACCGACACTTCGGCTTTTGGGAACGAACCAATGTTGGGAATGACCCACGAATCATTCATGCCATCGGCATTGGGCGAGAACGCCGACGGAATATAAAGCGGCTCACTTACGTCAACCAGCACAGCAAACGTAGCGATACAACCACTCACACTAATCGCCGTTAGCGCATAGGACGTCGTTTCGACCGGACTGGCTTCGGGGCTGGCTACATCTGCCCGACTCAAGGCCGTTGGCGGACTCCATTGGTATTGACTGATAGGCTCATCACTCTCCGTCACCAATTGAACGGTAGCCCCTTTTACAATACCGTACGTCGTTTGACCCGTTAGTTTTGGTCCGCCCGAGACAACGGCCCAGCGCTCCTGTGATACCCGACAGCCATCCGCCGATGTTATCGTATAGGTTAGTTCATGTCGACCTACGCCCGCTGTCGTTGGCTCGAAACGGCCATTTATCACGCCAGCACCCGCATAAATCCCGCCCGCCGGTTGCCCCCGCAAGGCAATTGGATTCGGGTTTGTTACGCAAACCGGCGAAATTGAATCGAACTGCACCGTTGGGGGGTCAAACTGATCCAACGCATACGCTTCGGAAACGGCCGTGCAGCCCGTTGGCGCGGCAACGGTGACCTGATACGTTCCCGCCTGGCTTGCCAAGAGCTGGCTTTCCGTATTCGTCAGCGTAGTACCATCACGCTGCCAGACATAGCTGTAATCCGTTCCGGAAACCGTCGTCAACCGGACAGTCGAATCGGGGCAAAGTTTGGCAGCCGATGCGTTGATCTGCGCTACCGGCCGTTCGTTAATCGTAAGTCGAATACTATCCAGCCCATCGCATTCGGCCACCGATGATTTTGTGAACACCCGATAGGTTCCAGACTGATAGACCCGAAGTGTGGCCTGCTCACCAGCGATAGTCCGCCCGTCCCGACGCCACTGGTATTGGGTGCCGGGTTGCCCATCGGCCTGTATCGTGACGGTATCGCCCGAGCAGTATGGAGCTGGCGTTGTTACCGATAGGCTGACGGCTGCGGTTTTTGACACGTTAATTTTTATGGCCTGTGAGACGGTATCGTTTGCACAGACTTTGGCCTGACTCTTGACAACGGTATACACGCCCGACTCCGCAACCTGAAGCGTGTCGGTTATCGAGCCCCGCAGGTTGATTCCGTCTTTCTGCCATTGGTAAGCCCAGGCCGGATTTTTCTCAACGCTGAGCACCAGTGGTTGCGTGCTGCACCAATTGAGTTCTGCAGTCGACTTTCCATTGGCCAGTACGACGGCCGGGGGCGGTGTATTTTTAGAGCAATCGACAACGGGCAGTTGAAAATCCCGACGCACAACACCGATAAGCAGTCCGTTTCGGTATTCTTCACACTGCACCGTGAACAGATAAAGGCCTTCCCGACTAGCCCGAACCGACAACTGCCCGGTTGCCGGATCGATACGCAAAGCTGGATTACCCGGAATTATGTTTGTCAGGCCATATCCCGGTGCCCACAAAATGGTTGGGTAGCTGTCGCGTGGCGACTGGTCTATACTGTTGGGGACACCCCGATTCGTGTAGCCGTTCAGTGGAGTCACGAGCGAATACCGGAGTTGATCGCCATCGTCATCAGTAGCCCCTGCGTTGACGGTAAACGACTTGTTTATGCAGATGTAATTGCCATTCGGCACTCTGAAGTCAGGAGCTGAGTTTTTAAATCTTATGCCATTTTTGGTCATTGCCGGAAACTCCAGGTAATAGACCATGCCAACACCGGCGGCTGTGCCACTGTTGACGTTCGTTAAATCATCCGTTCGGCAACAACGTTCCCAGACCAGGTAGTAGCCCCCCGGATCCGTGTATTTTTTCGTATCGAACTGATAGGTTTTGTAGTACCTGGCCTGCGTAAATTCTAACTGACGAAGCGTCGCACAGGCGGCATTGTCGAATGCAAGGGGAAGCGTTTCCTGAAGTTTGAGTTCAATCCGTTCGATAAGTATAGGATTCTGCTTCCGGTAAATCAGCAATGTGACGGACGCATCCCGATTGCCACTGCTCGTTTTGGTTTGATCCCAGTATTGGTTTAACTGCAACAGAAAAAGGCCGGGTGTTGTGCCTACCGCGTGCATGCTTACATCGCCACCGATTATGTGTGTTGCCCGAGCGCAGAACGACAGTAGTATACTGGCGATCAATACCATGCCCACCTTTATCGAAGATGGGCGCTCACTCTTCACCCGTCGCATCACGCCAGTGCCAGTTAGTCAAATTTGTACAGTCAGTTGCACGAAAAAACAATACTGAATATACAAACACGGGCAGCACTAGTCCGTCATGCGGCTACACTCTATTTATCCTATGGTACTTTAGAGAAATACAACAGAAATAAGTATTGACTAAAATCCCTCATTTTGAGAGGATTCCTTTAGCAATAAGGTATGGAATCAAAAGCCATAAGAGGCCTTTGATAAGAAAAAATAGAAAGCCGCCCCAACCAACGCGTTTGAGCCAAAATTTAAACCGCTCATTCATATCGTAAAGATAATATGCCTTTATGCCCATTCACTTCACACCGGCAACCGCGTCAGCTTACTAAAACAAATACCGATTCATACTGGACGATGATACGGGAATAATTGATGAATGATGTAAACATAAGTCAAGGTCATCTAGGAATCAACAAAATACCGACGGATGATTTTAAAACTCGTTTTCAATAAATTATACCAAAAATTAACAGCAACTTTGTCCGCTCAGTTGTTACTAGTAAAGAATCATTTTAGGGCAGAATCAATCATGAATATTACAAAAAACAAAGTTGCTGCTATCCATTATACCCTGCGTGATAGTAATGGTAACATACTGGATTCCAGCGAAGGACGCGATCCACTGTATTACCTGCATGGTGCCAATAACCTGATTCCTGGTATGGAAGAAGGTCTGGAAGGCCGCACGAAAGGCGATGTACTGAAGCTGGACGTCGATCCCGAAAAGGGCTACGGCAAACGTGATCCTCAACTTGTAGAAGAAGTTCCCATCAAGGCTTTTGGTGGACAGAAGATTGAGGTCGGTATGCAGTTTGAAGCCAACGACGGCCAGGTAATTACCGTGACCAATGTTGGCCCGGAAACCGTCACGGTCGATGCGAACCATCCCCTGGCGGATCAGAGCCTGCACTTTGATGTTGAAGTTATTGACGTTCGGGACGCTACGTCCGATGAGCTATCGCACGGCCACGTGCACGGCCCCGGCGGCCATCATTAATCGGTTCGCGGTTTGTGGCTCGTTGGTATCGACGAACCACAAACCACGAACTGTCCTTATCTTTGCGCCACAAAATCATGGCACAACTAGGTACAGATAAGGAGATTGCTAAGGCATGGCTGGAAGCGGGAAACGTGGTTGGTATGCCAACGGAAACCGTGTATGGATTGGCCGGTAACGCGCTTAACCCCGATGCCGTTCTAACTATTTTTCGGGTAAAAAACCGCCCATCCTTCGATCCGCTCATTGTCCATACGGATTCGTTCGATAAGCTCAGCCAGTTTGTTACACACATTCCAGACCAAGCCTATCAACTGGCCGAAACCTTCTGGCCTGGCCCACTAACCTTACTTTTACCCAAACGGAGCGTAATTCCTGATCTCGTGACGGCAGGTCTAGCCAGCGTTGCGGTGCGCATTCCCAGGCACCCTCTTACGCTCGACCTCCTTCGTTCGCTCGATTTTCCGCTGGCAGCCCCAAGTGCTAACCCGTTTGGCTACATCAGCCCCACAACGGCGCAACACGTAGCCGATCAACTGGGCGATCAGGTACCCTATATTCTGGACGGTGGCCCCGCCGGAGTCGGGATTGAATCCACGATCATTGGATTTGAAAACAAGGAAGCGACGGTTTTCCGACTGGGTGGCATGGCCCTTGAGCAGATCGAATCCCTGATTGGTCCTGTCTCGGTACGAACGCACTCCACCTCGAACCCTAAAGCACCGGGGATGCTGAGTAGCCATTATGCACCCCGTAAACCCTTGATTCTCTTACCCGCTGGCACCAGCCCTGAACCGGGTGAGAGAGTGGGCGCACTCGCCTTTCGGGAACCCTTCGGCGGCATTCGCGAAGAGAATCAGCGCATCCTCTCGCCCACCGGCGACTTAGCCGAAGCGGCAAAAAACCTCTTTGCCCACCTCCGGGCTTTGGATACTTTACCCATCGATGTCATTTATGCCGAACCCTTACCCAATGAGGGATTGGGCTGGGCAATGAATGACCGGCTCAGACGCGCCAGCGTACAGTCATAAGTCTTGTTCTCTACACCTTTCTGATCTCAATGGCTGCTATTGCCTTGTCAGCCAGTTCAATAATCATTGGCAGAAGATGTCCAAATCGAGCATCCTGGCTGTGTCCCTGTTTCCAGCGAGCGTAGATTTGTTGAGCGATCACCGCATTTTTGTAAAGGCCGAACACATAATAGAACAGGATACGGCTTACGTCCCGACCGCTTTTTTCGGCGTACCGGGCAATCACTTCCTGCCGGGTAAGATTGCCGGGAAGCCAGGTCAGGTTGAAGTTCCGATAGGCCGGGCTGTCGCCCGCTTCCGACCAGTAGGCCAGCGTGGCCCCTACATCCATAAGCGGATCGCCTACGGTTGCCATTTCCCAGTCCAGTACCCCTTTGATCACGGGCATTGGCTGGCCCGTAGCCTCATCCAATCCCAGCAACACATTGTCGAATTTATAGTCGTTGTGTAGGAAAGTGGCAGCCTGTTCGGGCGGGTAGTTTTCCTGAAGCCAGTTTCCGGTTGTATCCATAACCGGCATGTTCTCGGTTTCAGCAGTACGGTACCGTTTTATCCAGCCCTCAACCTGCCGCTGCACGTAACCTTCCGGTTTTCCCAATGACCTAAGCCTCGTAGCGTCTATATCCAGCGCATGAATAGCGACCAGATCGTCGACGAGTATTTCCGACAGCTGACGCATGCGGTCGGGGGCGAGGTTCAGCGTTGAGGCCATCGACGCGCGTAAAATAGCCCCTTGTACCCGCGTCATGATGTAAAACGGAACACCCAGCACATCGGTTATTTCGCAATATACGACCGGCTTCGGAATTTTGTCGTAATGCCCCGTCAGCAATGACAAAACCCTGAACTCCCGGCCCATGTCATGACCTCCTTTTATGTTGGCCCCAAAGGGTGGTCGGCGGAGCACGAATTCCTGGTCGGCCGTTTTGAGCAGATACGTTAAATTGGAAAACCCGCCTGCAAACTGTCGGATCTCCAGCACCGTACCCACATTGGGCGCGCTTGTTAGCAGAAAAGCGTTCAGGGCAGTCAGGTCAAGCTCTTCGCCCGCGCGGACCGAACGTGATAAGTCAGAAAGAATCATAGGAAAAAAATTCGTTACCGAGGTCACTGCTCACCCGTTTGCATCGATCATTTTCTCAGCCGCCATCAGCTGGCGGAACTGGCGTAATTCGCGGGCCTTCTGCTTAGTGTCGAGGCCATATTTTTTTAGAATGCTAACGGCCAGATTCTGCTTGTGCACTTCATCGGCGCCATCCCAAATGCGAGCCCCACGCTCGTGGCGGTACATTGCCGATAAAACAGTGTCGTCTGTAACACCCAGCGCACCATGCACCTGAATGGCCCGGTCGAGTACGCGCAAAAAGGCATTGGCCACATAAAACTTAATCCCAGAAACGGCCTCGCGCACATTGCTCACGCCAACCGTATCGATCATATACGCCGTATTGAGCACGTACAACCGACAGGCATCGATCTCGGCCCGGCTCTCGGCAATGAAATCCTGGATAAACTGCTTTTCACCCAGCATCACACCGTCTTCAATTTCGCGCGTTGCGGCCCGTTTACAAAGCAGGTCCAGCGCTTTTTCGGCATTTCCGATCCACCGCATACAATGGTGCACGCGCCCCGGCCCCAGCCGTTCCTGCGCCAGCCGAAACCCCATTCCTTCCCCGGCAATTACATTGGCAACGGGCACACGGCAATTGGTATAGGTAACTTCGGAGTGGCTGAACCAACCTTCTCCCGCTTCACCAAAGACGGGTATATTCCGCTCGATAACAAAGCCCGGCGTGTCCGTTGGAACAATGATCATGCTCGCCCGCTGGTGCGGTGCTGCGTCAGGATTGGTTACCGCCATGACGACCGCAAACGCAGCGCCATCGGCGGATGAAGTAAACCATTTCCGTCCGTTGATAACGTATTCGTCCCCCGCTCCGGCATTCCGGTCACGTACGGCTGTAGTAGCCATACGAGTCGGGTTCGAACCCGCAAACTCGGGTTCTGTCATCGAAAAACAGGAACGAATTTCACCCGCCATGAGGGGTTTCAAATAGCGCTCTTTCAGTTCGTCGGATGCGAATTTGTTTAGCAGTTCGGTATTGCCGATATCGGGAGCCTGACACCCAAATACATAATGTCCGAAAAACGGCGCGTAGGCTAATACTTCGCTAATTTGCCCGAACTCGCAGAGCGTCAGACCGTGCCCGCCCTCCGCTTCCGACAGATGCAACCCCCATAAATCAGCGTCTTTCACCAGTTGGCGTTTCTTATCAAGAATGGGGATTAGGTCACTGAGTTTATTGTGTGAAAAGCCGTCTTCGAGCGGAATCAATTGCGTGTCAACAAATTCGCGCACACGGGCCAGCAAGGGCTTGACGCGTTCGGTAGTGAAAATCGTGTCCATCGTTTGTTTACCTAAGGGCAGGCAAATTATGGCATTTTTTTACACTAAAATAGTACTTTGCAAAAACAATAGACCGCTGATTTTTATGATGGTTATGCGTAAAAATGATTTTAAGAGGTATCTATATTGGGGATTAGTTTAGCTTTTGTCAGCCAATCTGCGTCGACTCATACGGATCCTAAAAAGCAGGGTTCTAGGCTTCGTCGTCAAGCTCGTTACTCCGCCCCTGCAAGCCCCCCGTATGCACCGCGACAACGGTCGCTCGTTTAGGAAAATATCCCTGTCGGGCCAGATCATAAATGCCGTAGAGCAGTTTGCCGGTGTACACCTGCTCCAGAAGGATTCCGTTTTTCTGTTCAAAATCACGTATAAAATTCAGTAAGACGGGCGTCGTTCTGGCGTATCCGCCGAAGTGGTAATCTGGTACCCGCTGGCTTTGGGCTGTCGATGCAGGTAGTTCCAACAGTCCTTGGCTGTGGGGCACTTTCAATGCCATAAACCCCAGGACTTTCGTTTCAGCCAGTGCCGACTGCGCCAGGCCAGCCAGGGTGCCGCCCGTACCGACCGGGCAACAGACGTAATCGGGCGCGTAACCAAGCTGAGCCACGATCTCTGGCATAATTTCGGCGGTCCCCTGAATAGCCAAATCATTGGTGCCGCCTTCAGGTATGACATAGCAAGGCCCGCACCGTTCCGTTAATTCGGCCAGAAAATCAGGGGTATCTTTACGCCGATACGCGTCCCGGCTAACGAACTGGAGAGACATACCAGCCTCTCGGCAAAACCGCAGCGTATCGTTTAGCGGCCTTTCGGCAAGTTCATCTCCCCGAACGATGCCGATTGTCTGAAAACCAAACACTTGCCCAGCCGCGGCCGTAGCAAATAAATGATTGGAATACGCTCCACCAAACGTAAGCAGAGTGGTGTACTCCTGCCGGCGGGCCGCCAGTAGGTTGTACTTGAGCTTACGCCATTTGTTTCCCGACACCAGCGGATGCAGCAGATCGTCCCGTTTCAAAAATAACTTGATATCGACGGGTTCCGCAAAGGGGTTGGCCAGTAGCTGAAGTGGCGAGTTACCGGCCAAATTGGCGAGTTGCCGGGCAAGTTCGTCCATAATCCGTATTTTTGCTGATTCATTACAAACCTAGGCGGTTTTTGAACCCGGTAGGTCTATTAGGCATAGAAATGGTAGCGGAAACGGAAGACGAATTACCCGAAGACGACGAATTATACGAACACCACCGTATTGTGGTGGACAAAGGCCAGAGCCTTCTACGGATTGATCGCTTCCTGATGGATCGGCTGCAAAATGCGACGCGTACTAAAATCCAGGCAGCTATCGATACCGAATCGGTGCGGGTCAACGATAAGCCGACCAAAGCCAGTTACAAAATAAAACCGCTGGATGTCATCACGATTTCGCTCGCTCACCCGCCCCGCGAAACGGATGTTAAACCGGAAAATATACCCCTTGATATTGTTTTTGAAGACGAGGATTTGCTGGTCATCAATAAAGTGGCCGGCATGGTTGTTCACCCGGCCCACGGCAACTGGGACGGTACGCTGGTCAATGCGCTCGTCTATCACTTCCAGAACCTGCCGACCTCCCGGAACGGTGAAATCAGGCCGGGTTTAGTCCACCGCATCGATAAAGACACGTCGGGTCTGATGGTGATCGCCAAAACGGAATACGCCATGACGCACCTGGCCCGGCAGTTCTTTGAGCACAGCATCGAGCGCACCTACAATGCACTGACCTGGGGCGTACCCAATCCGCTGGTTGGCACGATCACGGGCTTTATCGGACGGTCGATCAAAGACCGTAAAGTACAGGCTATTTATGATGACGAGTCGAAGGGAAAGTGGGCCATAACGCATTACACAACGCTCGAAGAACTGGGTTACGTGGCTTTGGTACAGTGTAAACTGGAAACGGGCCGGACCCATCAGATCCGGGCACACTTCAAGCACATTGGCAATCCATTGTTCAACGATGCCATGTATGGGGGCGACCGGATTCTGCGTGGTACACCCGTTGGTAGCTATAAGGCCTTTGTCGAAAATGCGTTCAAATTGTTACCTCGCCAGGCCCTGCACGCAAAATCATTAGGGTTTACGCACCCCCGCACGCGCGAGTGGCTTCAATTTGATTCTGATTTACCCGACGATTTCCAGGCAGCTTTGTCGAAATGGCGAAGCAAAATGACGAACCGATCCGCCGGAGGGGATGACCAATAAAGTAGTATATTCGAGCAGTCACACGTATTCATTCCCTATCTATCATTCACTACCTTACTTTTCTCTGATACATGATTTCTATTCGCCCCGGTACCCTTGAAGACGTCCCAGAAGCGTTCGCACTGGTCACAGAACTTGCTATCTATGAACGAGCAGCCGATCAGGTGACCAACACCATCGAGCAAATGGCCATTGATGGTTTTGGTCCAAATCCACTTTTTGGCATGATCATGGCCGAAGACTCCGATCGCAACAAGATTGTTGGCATGGCACTGTATTTTTACCGGTACTCGACCTGGAAGGGCAAACGATTATACCTTGAAGACATTATCGTTACGGAGAGTTTTCGGGGATATGGGGTTGGGAAATTACTGTTGGACGCCACCATCGAGATGGCCCGCAAAACCCAGTGTACGGGTATGATGTGGCAGGTGCTCGACTGGAATGAGCCCGCCATTGGTTTTTATAAACAGTTTGGCACCCGTTTCGACGATGGTTGGACAAACTGCCATTTAGACTTTTAACGTAGTATTAGGAGTGGGGAGCGAGGAGTTAGGAGGGCTGACGCATTAGCGAAGCTTATAGGTTAGTCCTCCTAACTCCTCGCTCCCCACTCCTAATACTGCCACGAATACCTTACCTTTGCCTTTCGAGCATAGACATTAAGCATGACGTATCGTCAACGGAAAGCCATCCGGATCGCAGGATGGGTGTTTTTAAGTATTTTTTTGCTGGCTCTTGTGGGCGCTGGCGTTGCCTATTTCAAACGGGAAAGTCTGTTAAAAACCGCTCTTGCCCGAGGTATTCGCAAAGCCAAGCGCGACTATAATCTCGATGTCAAGATTGGATCAGTCAACTTCACCGGACTGAGCTCATTAGCCTTTACCGACATCTCCATAGTTCCCGAGAAGCGCGACAGCCTGGCCCGTATTCATCGGGTGGAGCTGGAGGTCCGGTTCTGGCCGTTGCTGGCGGGCAAAATCGGCTTGTCGGGTATGACGCTCGAAAATGGTTTGATCCAGGTAATCAAACGCGATTCCCTGACCAACGTAGATTTCCTGCTTCACCGAAAACGCGATTCGACGGCTACCGACAGCGCGCCCACGGAACCGACTCGACGAACGAATCTGGCCGATGTAACGGAGAACCTGATCGACAACATTTTGTCCAAAATCCCGGACGACCTCAACGTTAGTAATCTGGAATTCAGGGGTATGGATGTCGGAAACGATACCATTAACCTACTCACGCAAACGGCCGTCATCAAAGACGAAAATGTTACCTCAACCATCAAGTTGAATGGAAACCAGGCGATCTGGCATCTGGCGGGTACAGCTGATCCCGGTGACCGTGAATACAACCTGGCTCTCTACGCCGAAGGCCAGAACGGTCGCCCTCAACCTATTGTGATACCTTACATTCAGAAGAAGTATAATCTTAAAATTCAGGCAGATACACTCCGTGCCGAACTACGGGACGTGGATCGGTCTGGTGGGCAGTTCCGGCTCGAAGGGGCAGGTTCTGTACGGAATCTTCGGATTAACCACCCCGCCATTGCCCGCACCGACGTATTGGTTACCAGTGCTGCGGTAGATGCCAATCTGTTTGTCGGGGAGAATTACATCGGTATCGATAGCTCATCGACTTTACATCTGGGCGAAGTGAGTGCGCGGCCCTTTATAAAATATACACTCCCCGATGCAGGCTCGTCTACCGGGCAGGGAAAACTGTATGACGTACAGCTACATACCGATCCGATGGATGCCCAGGCCCTGTTCAACTCGTTTCCTCAGGGGCTTTTTGAATCGCTTGAGGGTATGCAGGTGTCCGGGAAGCTCAAATATGATCTGTCATTTCAATTCGACACCGCCCTCCCCGATTCGGTCAAATTCAACTCCGGCCTGACACAGGACGACTTCCGGGTCATCAAAATGGGCCGAACGGATTTTGCCGCCATCAATAAACCTTTTGTCTATACGCCTTACGAAAAAGGCAAGCCGGTTCGTGACATCATCGTTGGGCCCGAAAACCCGGATTATACACCCATAAACCAGATTTCACCCGACCTCCGGAACGCCCTGCTGACTTCAGAAGACTACAACTTTTTCACCCACAATGGCTTCAATGAAAAGGCGTTCCGGGTGTCAATTGCGACCAACTTTAAGGAGAAGTCATTCAAACGGGGAGCCAGTACCGTTTCGATGCAGTTGGTAAAGAATGCGTTCCTGAGTCGGAACAAAACGCTTTCGCGGAAGATTGAGGAAATCCTGATTGTCTGGCTCATCGAGAATGAGCACATCGTTTCGAAAGAGCGGATGTATGAAGTGTACCTCAACATCATCGAGTGGGGCCGCAACATTTATGGCATTGGTGAAGCCGCCCGTTATTATTTTGCCAAAAGTCCGGCGGATCTGAATCTGGGCGAAAGTATTTTCCTGGCTTTCGTGGTTCCGCGACCCAAAGCAGCCCTCAATTGGTTCATGCCCGATGGCACCCTTCAGACCCGTAACGTACGGGGCTATTTCAAGCTGATTGGCCGTATTATGGCCCGTCGTGGCCTGACGGCGCCAGACTCCGGTGCTTATGGATTTTATGACGTCCGCTTGCGTCCGGGCCTCCGGAAAGAGGTGGCTCCTGTCGACTCCCTGTTTCAGGGCGACAGCCTGATGACCGACCCGGTTGATACAGAAATCGATATCGATGAAGAAAGCGGGAACGGTATTGGCAATTTCTTCCGTCGACTGTTTAAAGGCAAGAAAACCGACGACAGCCGCAATAGCGAAGAGCAACCAACGGTTCAGCCAGACCGTACGGAAGCGCTCCCCGGCGTACCAGCGCCAACCGACACGGTCAAAACCCGTAAGCAACTTCGGCAGGAAAGGCGCGAACGGAAACGGCGGGAGAAAGAAGCGCAGCAGGCCTTGGAGAACAGTAATCAATAAATCTGTAACGCATGAAAGCGCTTTTTAGACTTTTACTGGTGGTTGCCGTGCTGGGTGGTATTATCCTGTATGTCGTTTCCCGGCAAAATAACACATCACTAAGTCCGCAAACCATTGACCTGCGGGTCGACTGTTCCGATCTGGAGAATGTGCTGGTTACCTCTACGGTCAATGTGGTTGTCGAGAATCTGTCGTCCCGGTCACACAATGATATATCGGTAAAGCTAGTGGCCTACGACGATGACGGAAAGGTGCTCAAGGAGAAATACACGACGTTTTCCCGAACACTTTCGCCGAACAGCAACTTCGACAAGCCCGTTACGCTACCCGCCGAAACCAAACGTTGCGATTGCAAAATCGTTAGCTCGCATCCCGTTCGTTAATAGATTGTTCTAGGCACTGGTAAGCGTTATGGCTTTTTGTCGATACGTATCTTTATCAAGTTGACCCAGCAGAAAAGCAGCTACATCGGCGCGACTGATTCGGGGAAAGTCAAATCGACTGAATGGCAAATGCTCGCCAATTCGGTAATGTCCGGTTATAGGGCCATTTGTCAGGCTGGTAGGCCGTACGATTGTCCAGTCAAGTTCACTTTCCCGAACAGCCTGCTCCTGCTTTTCTTTTTCGGCCATAACACCGCTCAGCAGCGTTTTGATGATCAGCTTACTGGGTAAGGAAGCCTCTTCGTAGCTTGTTCCTACGCCCAGCGATGACACGACGAATAACTTCTGAACAGCCGCCCTGCGCATAGCGGCTATTAAATTCCGGGTACCCTCGGCAACAGCCCGATCGGACTGGCCCGGCCGACTTCCCAACGAACAAATAACCACATCCTGACGCCGGACAGCGGGCAATACCGTTTCAGGCTTCAGTACATCGCCCGTCAGGAGGGTTAAATTGGGATGCTGGATAGAAAGTTTAGCCGGGTCGCGAACAAAGGCCGTCACAAAATGACCTGCCTGAAGTGCCTGCTCTACCACTTGCCGCCCTGTACCTCCGGTGGCACCTACTACGAGTAATTGCATAAAAAGCTGGATTGGGGTTTGTGTATAACCCTAAACCAGCCGTTCAGTTTTATCACGCCACGTATCCTTGCCATAATATCTTTACAGTCAACCGTATTGGCAGGATCTCTTAAAGTTTAAGACCAAGCGTCAGACCGCTTTGGCCGGTCGGTGTGAAATACGGATCAAGCGTTACCCTGTCCATGTGCTTTCTCCGTTTGTGCCACTCCGGAATGAGTATACCGGAAGCAGCCCCTACGACAAATCCTGTGATAACATCTGTTTTGAAATGCTTACCAGCCTCCATTCGATTCCAGGCAACCAGAGCGGGCGGTACACTGGCAATGGAGTAGGCCAGGATACGTTTCCACCCTTTGATGCCATGGTAATCGGTAAAAACCTTGGCCAGAAAATAGGTAGATGTAGAGCTGAACGAAACGTGGCCGCTGTAAAATGAGTTGGTTTTGGCCTCCCCAATTTTCGATTCCAGCGGGAGACCCGGATTGTAGGTCAATGGTCTTGCCCGCCGGATTGAATAAGCCGATGCAAAGTAAATAATGTTATCGACGGCGTGCGTTACCGCGTATAAGGTCAATAAGTCGAGCCAATCTTTTCGTATACGTTTGTCGGCCATCAGCAGTACCGGGCTTAAAACAGCAACATTCAGGAAGAGGTCGGACCGGGCCTGCGCCCGCTCAAATCCAGCCGGATCATACAGGGCAACGGGCCTGTCGAACGCGTTGATCTTGTTGATGTCCAGGGCCTTGATATCGTCGGCAGTAAACGATGCCAGTCGGTCCAGTTTCTTAAACCCAACCGAGGATACTCCGATAAACAGGACTGAACCCGTTAGTTCGTACTTTTTGTTTACCTGGTAAATCTTCTGATTTGTAGAATCCGGCTGGCCATATGCACTACGGATAATAAATAGCCACAGGCCTATGGCGATGCGAGTAGTCATAGCTAAACTGAAAAGTGGTTATCGGTGGACAGTTGCGTGTAAATAACCTCCTGCGATCGTATCGGGGCCCCGTCTGCCGGAACGGGTAGCATCCTTAACTGATCATCTATAAGACAGGCCTGTGTATTATCGGCCAACTGAAAATCAATGAGTTGTCGGATTTGGGCCTGCAATTGCGCGTCATAGACAGGAAAACATACTTCAATTCGCCGATAAAGATTTCGGTTCATCCAATCAGCTGAACCGAGGTACGTTTCAGGCTGGTTATTATTGTGAAAGATGTATACTCGACCATGTTCGAGGTAGCGGTCGACAATACGCCGGACGGTGATATGCTCACTCTGCCCAGGCACGCCCGGTACTAACGTACAGATTGCCCGAACGATCAACTCTACCCGCACCCCGGCCTGACTGGCTTCGTAGAGTTTGTCGATCATCGTTTTCTCCTGTAAATTATTGAGCTTAATCGTGATACACGCTTCACGACCAGCGCGTTGATGCGCAATTTCCCGATCAATCAGGGCTAAAAACCGATTCATCAGGTTGAACGGAGCCACAAGCAGGTGCCGAAAGGAAAGAGACGGGTAGGCATCGGGCTGCGCGCGGGTTTGCAGGTAGGTAAAAAGCAAATCCAGTTCCTGGGTCAAGTCCGACTGACTCGTCAGCAGTACATGATCGGTATAAAACCGGGCCGTTCCTTCGTTAAAATTACCCGTTGCCAGTAAGCCATAGTGCTGGCTCTGTGAGCCCTGCTGCCGTTTCACCAGCGCCGTTTTGGCGTGTACCTTCAACGACGGAATACTGTAGACGAGCCGAACCCCGGCCGCTTTCAGCTGCTTACCCCATTTAAGGTTATTGGCTTCATCAAAACGGGCTTTTAATTCGACAAAAACCGTTACCTGCTTGCCATTCAGAGCCGCACTGATCAGCGCATTCACAATCGCCGAATCGGGGGCCACCCGATACAGCGTTACGTAAATTTCGCGCACGTACGGGTCAACGGCTGCTTCGTTGAAAAAACGCAGTACCGAGTTATACGACTGATAAGGCAAATGCAGCAAATGATCCCGCCGATCGAGCTGGGTAAAGATAGATGAGTCGCCCTGCAGAACCGGATAGGCCAGCGGAGGACGTGGCGGGTATCGTAGTCGGCTGCCTACCGGATTGGGTAGTTCGGCCAGATCGCTCAGGGTATGGTAACGTCCTCCTGCTGTCAGTTCCTGCCGGGTCAGAGCAAAATAATCGCAGAGGAAATCGAGCAGGTTGGCGGGCATGGTTGCGTCGTACAAAAACCGGGTCGGGCGACCGGCACTCCGCTGTTCAAGCATTCGGGCTACATTTTCGTCCATCTCGCCCGAGAACTCATCGACGATGCTGACATCGGCATTTCGGTTGATCTTGATACTGTAGCACCCCTGTATGGTAAAATCCGGAAAGACAGCGGCCAAATGCTGCCGAATCACATCGTCGAGAAACACCAGATGACAGCCATTGGCCAAGGCAGGCAGTTCATAAAAACGAGGCAGATGCTGGCGAGGAATAGGCAACAGGGCGTATTGGGTTGATGCCGAAGGTTCAGATGTGGCCAGGACAACGACAAAATAAAGTGAACTATCGGGCAACTGAATTGCTTCCCGACGGTCCTGAGTGAGCCATACGGGCTGGATGAAGGCTAAGACCCGGCTAAAAAAGTAATCGGTTACGGCCGGTTCATGAGCCGGTAATAGCGATTCACCATAATATAAATGCACACCATTTTCCAGCAGCTGCGGCAGAAGCTGCTTTGTCAGCAATCGTCCGAACTCTTCCTGACACTGCTGCACCGTCGCCTGTACGTCAAGCAGCAAATGCGGATCAGTAGCCTCTCTATCAAGCGCTCCCAGCTCGCCTAATGCCATCAGGGCCGACACCCTAACCCGGAAAAACTCCTCTAGATTTGAGGAGAAAATAGCTAAAAACCGGATGCGCTCGTAGAGCGGCACTGCCGGATTAGCCGCTTCCTGAAGGACCCGACGGTTGAAACTGAGCCAGCTTAAATCCCGGTTGAAATACGTATAGGATGAGAGCGGGGCCATCTTGTTTCGATTAGTAGGTACGGCAGGGTTTTTATTCGAGCAAATCGGGTCGTCGGATACGTGTTCGTTCAAGCGCCTGTTCGTGCCGCCATTCGTCAATTTTAGCTTCATGGCCCGACAGTAAAATATCGGGTACCCGATGACCTTCAAATTCGGCAGGACGCGTATAAACGGGTGGCGCCAGCAAGTTATCCTGAAACGAGTCGGTCAGAGCTGATGTCTCGTCATTCAGTACGCCCGGCAATAAGCGGATTATCGCATCCGACAATACGCAGGCTGCCAGTTCTCCCCCAGACAGGACATAGTCGCCGATGCTTATTTCTTTCGTAATGAATACCTCCCGCACCCGCTCATCGACGCCTTTATAATGCCCGCACAGGATAATCAGGTTCTGTCTCAACGAAAGCGAATTCGCCGTCTGTTGGTTCAGTCGTTCGCCGTCTGGCGTCATGTAAATAACCTCGTCGTAAGTACGTTCGGCCTGTAGCGACCGGATGCACCGGGCAATCGGCTCGATCTGCATGACCATACCGGCACCGCCCCCAAAGGCATAATCATCTACACGACGGTGCTTATCGGCCGTGTAATCGCGCAGGTCATGTACCACAACCTCCACATAACCACCCTGTTGCGCCCGTTGCAGAATGGAATGGGCAAAGAAACTATCCAGAAGCCGGGGCAGGCAGGTTATAATATCAATCCTCATCGGTATTGTCCGGGCTGCGGTCAGCGTCGTCGCCGTTTACGTCTGCGCTTTCATTCTCTTTACTATCCTCTTCCATGTAAATCGCCAGTAGCCCATCAGGCAAGGCCACATTGAGTTTCTGGTTGGCCCGATCGACCGTTCGAACAATGTCGCTGTTGATGGGAATCAACACTTCTTTGCCCAGATAATCCATCGCAATCAGGTCCTGTGCGTTCATGGCATAGACCCCCCGAACGAGGCCCAGTTCACCCGCTTCGGCATCAACAACCTGGTATCCAACAATTTCGTGGAAATAGAACCGAGTTTCGTCGGTAATGGGCTCCAGCTCGTCCAGCGGCAAAAAGGCACCACAGTTGATGAGCCGCTCGGCCTGCTCAATGGTGTTTACATCTTCAAACGCAATAATAGCACGACTCCCTTTAACAATAGCGATGGATTCGATAAAGTACGGAATCAGGTCTCCTTTTACCTCCAGTAAAACTGATTCCAGATCGGCGTATTCGGCCGCGTTGTCTACATCTAAAAAAAGAACTAGCTCACCACTAACGCCATGCGTTTTGGTAATGTGTCCTAGCTGGTAACAATCATCTTTTGTCATATATAATGTGGCCCGTGGCGCTTTAGCAGAACGCTGTCTTTACGAGTTATCAATGCGGCAAGTCCGTTGAGCAACGACCGTTGGCGCGCCGATCGACCGTCTGTTGTACAAAAATAGCCTGTTCATCGATGAACAGGCTATTTAGTACCGTTTTTAGTGGAGCACGAGGCTCCGTAGAAAATTATTCGGCAGCAGGCGCGTCCGTTGCAGGAGCAGCTTCAGCAGCAGGCGCGTCCGCTACGGGAGCTTCGTCAGCAGCAGGTGCTTCAGCTACGGGAGCTTCTTCAACTACAGGTTCTTCTACCTTGTTTTTCTTAGCGATAGCTTCAGCGCGCGCTTCGTTCACCTTTTTCTCAGCATCCAGACGAGCAGCACGATCCTGCTCTTTGGTTTGCGATTTAGTGTCGGCAGCACCGGCTTTGCGGTTCTCTTTCTCGCTTTTCCAGGTCGAGTATTTCTCATCGGCCTGTTCCTGTGTGATGGCTCCTTTGTTGACGCCAACCTGCAGGTGTTTGCGATACATAATGCCTTCGTGCGATAATACCGAACGCGCGGTATCGGTCGGCTGAGCACCTACCATGAGCCAATAAACAGCCCGTTCCGACTTCAATACGACCGTCGACGGGTCGGTGTTGGGGTTGTATGAACCAATTTTTTCGATAAACCGGCCATCGCGAGGAGAGGTTGACTCTGCGATCACGATGTCATACATCGCCATTTTCTTGCGTCCACGACGCGCTAAACGAATTTTAACAGCCATTTGTGCTTGCTTGTTTTTGACGGGAGACGCATCCCCCTTGTAAAACGTGGCCGCAAAGGTAAGAAAAAAGTTTGAGGTTTGTTATCAAAAGTTTAAGATTGACTAAGAAAACCTTAAACTTCTGACAACAAACCTCAAATGCTCACGAAATCCCCTCACTACACGAGTCTATAAGCCGGGTTCTGTCCTCCCACCGAAAGCAGGATGGCTTATCATTTATCTAGGATGGTCGTCACCGGCCACCTCGTTCGACCTACCCACGTCGGCAGTCAACGCCCTCCCGGTTGGGAGCACGCTAAAACGGAGACGAGCCGCCCCACGTCCGACGCTTATTTGGTCTTTCAGCCCCTAAGGTTTATCCTGCCCCGTTGGTCACCCAGCGGGCGGTAGGCTCTTACCCCACCTTTTCACCCTTACCTCGCCGTAGCGGGGCGGTTTGTTTTCTGTGACACTGGCTGTCGAACGGTCGTTCCCAACCGTCCGCCTTCCCGTTAGGAAGTAGGGTGCCCTATGCTGCCCGGACTTTCCTCGCCCAATTGCTTAGACGCGATAAGCCGACTCGTATCGCTCAGGGAGCGCAAAGGTACGGATATGTACCGGTTTTGAGAAACCAATGTGGCTTGTTCCGTGCTGATCGGCTTCTCATTGCAACCCTTCTACTTTCACATCGACCCGTCCTTTGGCATGGACAACGGCCAGCATGGCGGTTGGGGTCAAATAAACCTGATCGGGCTTTATTTCGTCAATATGCCCATTGATCGTGACGCCCTTGACAAGCTGGTTATTTTTCAGCCGTTCCTGCAATAGTTTCTGCATATCGGCCAGTTGGGAGCCAATGGGTATGGTAAGCTGCTTTTCGAGGGTTCGGGCAAAGGTGCCTTTTAGCAGCCAGCTAGCCGACTGCTGTAGAACGTTGCGGGTGTCCAAATCATACCGCAGGTCTTTCAACGAGATGGTTTGCTGTTGCGCATCGTAGTAGGGCCGTCCACTTAAATAAATGTCGCCGTTGATCGTGCCTTTCAGGCCAGCCTTGATAATCAGGTTATCATTCTGACCGTACATGTCCATACTCGTGATCGTGATGGTATATCGATTCTCGCTGAAGGAAAACGATTTTCCAACGAATTCGTCAGCGGCAAGTTTAGCCGCTTCCGGATACGTGGCCTCACTCAGCAAACCTATCTGAAAATCATCTTTTACCTGCGGAACAACGACCAGGTCGGGGAGCGATACGGCCGGTTTCACATCCGGTTTAGCACCGGTCGTGGTAAGCGTAAATCCCTCAAAGCCAATGGTAGACCGGATAACCCGACCCTCAAAACGCAAGGGTGTAATGAGTATTCGTTTGGGCACCACCTGTAAGTAGGTCCGGTATTTGTCGGAGATAAGGTAAGGCTCCCGAATTGTGTTCCAGGCTTTTAACACGGGGGTTCGCAGGTCGATGTTCCGGCGTATCTGCTGATCCAGCGTTTTGGTGATGCTGCCCAGGTTTTTGTCGATCATCCGGCCAACAATATTGGTAATCGGGATATTCAGCCCCACAACATTTACCGTTGGTTTGCGTACCCAGCCATACCCATCGGCTTCGGTATGCGTGTTGACCGACCAGTCAGGGTCGAGATCGAACTTCGTTTTAAACCGCAGGTCCAGCTCGAATTCGGTTTCCTTGTACTGCGTGAAACCAAGTACCGACACGCCCGCTTTTACCCAGATTCGTAACGGCACCGTGAAATGGAACAGACTATCCTGCGCATTGACCAGGATCGTACCCCGCTTCCACACCTTCGTCATGAACTGGTCCTTGTTGTTGTCATCCAAGCTGTTATCCTCGTAGATCAGGCCCGTTACCTGCGCATTGATTTGCCGTTCAACGTCGCCCAGCGCAATGGACACAGGTACGTGAGCCGTGGACAAAAAGCGTTCATTTCGAACTTCCATTTCGGTGGTATTATAAGCTTCCTTGGGTGCCTTGGTAGTCAGTCGGTTACCAGACGGATGTCCGCAACTTACTAGAAAAAAACTACAACACAGAACAACACTGCACAAATAGGGAGATAGATAGTCTCTACCGAGCATAATCTGTTTACTTAAGCGTAACCTTGGTGGCACCATAACCAAACTTCTGCTTTTGAGCGTCTTCAAAGAATTTAACATGCGGGTGTTGCCCCAATCGCTTGTGAAGTTCGGTACGCAACGAGCCACTCCCGACACCATGAATGAATGTGATGTCACTCATACCGCTGGCAATGGCGTTTTCGAGCGTTTTTTCGAACGTATCGAGCTGCAGTTTCAGTAGTTCCGCCGGATTTCGGTTGCCTGTTCCTTTGGGTAGCAATTGCTCCACGTGCAGATCAACAATCGAGGTCGGCCGCTCAACGGATACCGTGTCCGAATCTGATTTAGGCTTTAGCATTTCCGCCTTCAAATCCTCGGGGTGAATGACCGTAGGCTTCGGCTGGGCAGTCCGGTTGCTGTTGGGTGCCGATGGCTGTGCCAGATCGCTCTCCGCATCCAGTTGCGTCAGGAAACCGGGCAGATTGATAACGGGGGCGGTAGTTTTATTCTTGAAGAAAGTCGTTGCCCTTGCCTTGAATCGTTTGATCAGCGGCTGGCGCAGCGTCGATTTACCCGCCCTGAACCAAAGCCCCTGCACCACAAACGTCGGCCAGCTTTCGAAACTGGCATGTGCATACAGATCGTTCATCTTCTGCTGCGACTTGGGTTTCAGAAGGCCGCTATGAAGCCCCCGAAACTGAACCCCTCCACCAGCCCCGGCCGACTCCTCGCCCAGCACATAAGCAAACTCCCAATCGGTGTTGTTAATCAAATGAAGCGTGTACTCCCGGTCATTGACGGGCATAAACGCCAGGTAAATACCCTGGTTCGACAGGATGGTCGGTGCCTTCGGCTCTACTGTTTTCTGCGGAGCGAATGTGCTGGTCCTGAGCAAACGGTCGGCTTCCAACGGTGAAACCGGAACCAGTTCCGAACGCATTACCGGAATTCGAAATCCGTCTTCGATTTCAATTTCAATCATATCGCCGGGTAATAAGCGCGATACGACGCCTTGTTCTTTTGCCCGGAGCAACCGGACTTTATCACCAATATTCATAAGGGTAGCGGTCAGTCGTTTTAAGCCAATCGTCAATCAACATAGGGTGTCAATGACCTGTCAAAAGTATAACTGATATAAACAAAAATCCCTTCCCGTTTGGGGCAAATCATTTGAAGAGAAATTTTAACCGTCGATTATTTACGTAACTATTCGGTGATAGTTCCCCGTAAGTCGCTTGCGTCAAGGGCATTATTATCTTTCAGCGCGACGCCCGTCAGTTGCAACCGAAAGGCCGACTGAATGAGATACATCAGCTTATCGACGGCCATTTCTGCCGATAGTCCCTGCTCCCGGATGTTCGAAATGCAGTTTCGTCGTTCATCCGTCAAGCCAGACCTGGGCGCATAGGTAATGTAGGCACCCATGCTATCGAACGAACTCAGGCCTGGTCGTTCACCGATGAATACAATGGCTAACCGGGGGCGCAGAATTTCCCCAATGGCGTCGGTAATGGCCACCCGCCCCTGCTCGACCACGAGTATGGGGGCCAGTGAGTAACCCGCCTGCCGAACCTTACTGACCAGCAACTGAATCAGCGGACCCGCATTTTTCATAATGGCCATTGCCGATAAACCATCGGCGATGATTATACAGATGTCTGCCGGAACGCTGTTAAGCCGTTGGAGGTAGTTAATTGAAGGGTCGTCAAGCAACCGCCCGTAATCGGGTCGTTGCAGGTACATATCCCGATTTTCGGCCCGGCTCCGAAGGGTATGGATGGGCAGGCCGGCGTCGCCCAGAGATGCCCGCAGATCAGCCAGATCCAACTGCGAGTACACGGCATCTTTGGCGTGCGCATGCGCCAGTCTAAATTGAAGGGATTCGTTAAGGGGTACCGAAACGCCGGTTTTCCCCAGCGCAATCCGGGCCCTGGTATATGCCTTGAGCGGCTGCCATTCGTCGGGTTCTAGGCCGTTTTTTTGCGGTTCGTTCATGCTGGAAGAAGGGCCGCGAATAGTTGTTTCTGCGCACTTCCCGACAAGCGATTGCCAATGCCGTCTATAATCCCCTGCCGAAGAAGCCACTCTTCAAATTCGGGCGCTGGTCGCAGGCCCAGCACCCGGCGCAGGTAGAGCGCATCGTGGAAAGAGGTCGACTGGTAGTTGAGCATAATGTCGTCGGCTCCGGGAATGCCCATGATGAAGTTGATGCCCGCTACCCCCAGCAGTGTCAGGAGCGTATCCATATCGTCCTGATCGGCCTGGGCATGGTTGGTATAGCAAATATCCATGCCCATAGGCAAGCCCATAAGCTTTCCACAAAAGTGATCTTCAAGCCCCGCCCGAATGATCTGTTTGCCATCGAACAGGTACTCGGGACCAATGAAGCCAACGACAGAGTTAACCAGAAAGGGGTTGAATTTTCGAGCTACGGCATAGGCCCGCACTTCGCACGTTTGCTGATCGACGTTATGGTGCCCACCCGACGAGAGGGCACTCCCCTGCCCTGTTTCAAAGTACATCAGGTTGTTGCCAAGAGTCCCCCGGTTCAGCGAAAGGCCCGCTTCGTACGCTTCCTGCAAGAGCGATAAGGTAACGCCAAAACTGGCATTCGCTTTTTCGGTACCGGCAATCGACTGGAAGATCAAATCAACGGGTACGTTTTGCCCGATCAACTGCAGGGTGGTCGTTATGTGGCTCAGCACGCAGTTTTGGGTTGGCATGTCGAATCGTTCGCGCAGGTTATCGAGCATGTACAGCAGTTGCGCCGTGGCCGCCGGACTATCCGTGGCCGGATTAATGCCGATCATGGCGTCGCCACTGCCATACAGTAAGCCATCGATAATGCTGGCGGCCACTCCTTTCGCGTCGTCGGTTGGGTGATTCGGTTGCAGGCGAACGGATAAATGCCCCGATAATCCCTGCGTATTTCGGAACCGGGTGACCACTTCACACTTCTTCGCCACCAGAATTAAATCCTGATTTCGCATCAGTTTCGATACAGCAGACACCATTTCGGGTAAAAGTCCGGGCGCTATCTGGCGTAATTGGACGGTGCTGGCCTCATCGCTCAACAGCCAGTCACGGAGTTCTCCGACGGTAAAATGACTAATCGACGAAAAGGCTGCCTTGTCATGCGTATCCATGATCAGACGCGTCACCTCATCGCTTTCGTAAGGGATTACGGCCTCATTCAGGAACGTGGTCAACGACACGTCGGCCAGCGCGATCTGGGCCGCCACCCGCTCTTCGTAACTCTCGGCAACCAGGCCCGCCAGCGCATCACCCGAACGCAGCGGGGTCGCTTTGGCCAACAGTTCCTTCAGGTCCTGGAAGCGGTACGTAAAGCTATCAATGGTGCATGTATAGGCCATTCCAAATTTGTGGTTTTAGGAGCTGCCCGTCAGGGTTTGCTGCCATGCCTGTTTCACTTTTTGATATTTACCCGATGCGTAAAATACGCCAGCAAGAATGACCAGCCCGACAAAGAATAGAAAACTTAACCAGCCATAAAAGTAAATCATGGCCATGAGCGCCACAACCGCCAGCAACAGGGCAAGCGCCGGAACGTAGGGATACAACGGGGCTTTGAAGGACCGTGGCAAGGCGGGCTGGGTCTGCCGGAGCCGGAATAATGCCAGCATACTGATGATGTAAACAACCACCGCCCCAATCGTGGACAGAATCACCAGTTTGCTCGTATCAAACAACAGCAGGGCGATAATGCCAAACACAGCACCTGCCAGCAATGCCCGGACCGGTACTTTCCGGGTTCTACTGACCGACGCCAGCCCATGAGGCAGGTAGCCGCTACGGGCCAGAGCAAAGATCTGCCGGGAGTAACTGATGATGATGCCGTGAAACGATGCGATCAGACCAAACAGGCCAACGCTGGCAAAGAATTTGGTTAGTGGATTCTGTCGGCCAAGCACAATGGCAATGGCTTCGGGCATAGGGTAATCGAGGTGATCCAGGTTTTCCCAATGCGTAATGCCCCCCACACTGATCATGACCGTGAGGGCCAGAAATGTTAGCGTCAACACGGCCGAAATGTAGCCTTTGGCGATGGTATTTTTTCCATCTTTCACTTCCTCGGCCACCATCGCAATCCCCTCCAGACAAACGAACAGCCAAATGGCAAACGGCAGCGCAGCAAAGACCCCCGACCAGCCAAAAGGCATCGGGTTATGCAAAAACGTCTCAAAGCGAGTGTATGGATACACGACGCCAATGAAAAGCAGTAGCTCGCCGATGGCAATAATGGTCATCACCAGCGAGAACCAGGCCGCTTCTTTGATACCCAGCAAATTGATCAGCGTGAACACGATGAACGACCCAATTGAGCACCAGACAACCGAAATACTGGGGTAGAGAAAGTGGACGTAACTGCCCAGCGCCAGCGCAATGGCGGGTGTTGCAAATAAGAACTCGATCAGGGTGGCATAGCCGGCAATTAACGCTCCCAAAGGCCCGAAGGCTTGCAGGGCGTAGGCGAACGGCCCACCGGCATTTGGAATGGCCGTTGTGAGTTCGGTGAAGCTAAAAATAAACGTAAAATAGAGCAGCGTAATAAACAACGTAGCCAGCAACAGCCCCACAGTTCCGGCCACCCCCCAGCCATAATTCCAGCCGAAATATTCGCCGGAAATAACCAGCCCTACGCCAATAGCCCATAGATGAATCGGGGTTAATGCTTTTTTCAGGGCCGGAGATTCGTTAGCCATTGAGGTTGCGCGTCGTTATTTACGGATAATAGAGAAAAGTCAATGCTCTAAAAGTAAAAACAAAAAGCGATCAGCCAATAAATAGCCGACCGCTTTTTGAGCAGATTTACGCGTGTACTAACCGAAATTACTCAATCTTACCAACCATATCTTCCGGTTTCACCCACTCATTGAACTCGTCTTCGGTCAGGTAGCCGAGTTTGAGGGCCGTTTCTTTCAGCGTCGACCCGTTTTTGTGGGCTGTTTGGGCAATTTCAGCGGCTTTGTAATACCCGATCTTCGTGTTCAGGGCGGTTACCAGCATCAGCGACGAATCGACGTGTTTTTTGATGTTCGCTTCGATCGGCTCAATGCCTTCCGCACATTTATCGTTGAATGACACGCAAACGTCGCCGATTAGCCGGGCGGAGTGCAGAAAGTTGTAGATCATAACCGGCTTGAACACGTTCAGTTCGAAATGACCGCTCATGCCCCCAATGTTGATGGCCACGTCGTTACCCATTACCTGCGCAGCGACCATGGTCATGGCTTCGCTTTGGGTAGGATTCACCTTGCCCGGCATAATTGACGAACCCGGCTCATTGTCTGGAATGTGCAGTTCGCCGATACCCGCGCGCGGACCGCTCGACAGCATCCGAATGTCATTCCCGATTTTCATCAGGCTGGCGGCTACGGTTTTCAGCGCACCGTGGGCTTCCACAATGGCATCGTGGGCAGCCAGCGCTTCGAATTTATTTTCAGCCGTTACAAAAGGCAAGCCCGTAACGCTGGCAATGTGTTTGGCTACGTTCTCGGAATAATTCGGGGGCGTATTGATGCCGGTTCCTACGGCAGTACCACCCAGAGCCAGTTCGCTGAGGTGAGCCAGCGAATTGTTGATGGCCCGCAAACCGTGGTCGAGTTGCGAAACATAACCCGAAAGCTCCTGCCCAACCGTTAAGGGCGTCGCATCCATGAAGTGCGTCCGACCGATTTTGACGATGTGCATGAACTGCTTTGATTTGGCCGCCAGCGTGTCGCGCAGTTTGGTAATGCCCGGAATGGTAACGTCGATCAGGATTTTATAGGCGGCAATGTGCATCGCCGTCGGAAACGTATCGTTCGACGACTGCGACTTGTTTACATCGTCGTTGGGGTGCAGAAATTTCTTTTCGTCGCTGAGTTGGCCGCCATGCAAAACGTGTCCGCGATAGGCAATTACCTCGTTTACGTTCATGTTCGACTGCGTACCGGAACCGGTTTGCCATACCACGAGCGGAAATTGATCGTCCAGCTCTCCGGCCAGAATCTCGTCGCAGGCCTGCCCGATCAAGTCGCTTTTTTCCTGCGTCAATCCACCCGCATCCAGGTTTGTCAGCGCGGCTGCTTTTTTGAGGTACGCAAAAGCCCGGATAATTTCCCGGGGCATTTTATTGATGTCCTGCGCAATTTTAAAGTTTTCGATCGAGCGCTGGGTTTGGGCGCCCCAATAAACGTTGGCCGGAACATGTACCTGGCCCATCGTATCTTTTTCGATGCGGTATTCCATGAATAAAGAGTGAAAGAGTGAAAGAGCAAAAGAGTGATTTTGAAAGGCGACGTGTTTTCGCTCATTCAGTCTTTCGCTCTTTCACTCTTTGATGTTGGTGCAAAGGTAAAGCTGAAAAACAATTCCCGCCTATTTTCGGCTGACCTGAATTCTTACCATGAACAGCATTCCGTTGACCGATGGTTAAAGTGGACGCAGAAACAAGCCTGGTGGTGATCTAAAACTGCCCGGAAATAGTTAGTGTCGAAAGGCCATAAGCCCCTCTGTATGCCTACCTATAAATTACCTCAGAAAATAGCGGCTCGTCAGCACGAAATAACGGCGGATTTTCTTCGTATCATCGACCGGCACCTGGCCGATATTGTCGACGGTCGCGTCTTGGACATGTACGAAATCCGGGATATTGCCGCCGAAATGAACATCCACCCGACGCACCTGAGCAACACCATTAAACTGACAACCGGCAAAGCGCCCTGTTTCTTTTTTGAAGAAAAGATCATGGTCATTGCCCGGGCGATGCTGCAGGAGAACCAACGCTCCATTGCCAGCATTGCCACCACCCTTACGTTCGATCCCTCAAACTTTACCAAGTTCTTCAAACGCTTTCAGGGAGTGACGCCCAAACAATACCGGGAATCGGTTTTTCAGGAAGAATGGGCAAAAACTGAACTACTCACCATTTAATCTGAAGCTATCACCATAATCCGACGGACTGTAAAGCTCAATTTTGTGCCATCATTCTTGAACACAACACGATGGCAACTGAAAACAAAATTGCATTAGTGACCGGCGGCAGTCGGGGTTTGGGCAAAAACATGGCCCTCAGTTTAGCGAAAAAAGGCATTGGTGTGGTGCTTACGTACAACAGCCGGCAAGACGAGGCACAATCGGTCGTAGCTGAGATAGAAGCGCTCGGCCAAAAGGCGGTGGCGCTACAACTTAACACCAGCGACGTCCGGAGTTTCGACGCGTTTTATGAACAGCTCAGCACTGCCCTGCAAAACACCTTTACGGCAGACCGCTTCGACTTTCTGATCAACAATGCCGGTACGGCTTCGTACGCCTTGTTTGCCGACACGACCGAAGCGCAGTTCGACGAGATGGTGAATATCCATTTGAAGGGTGTCTTTTTCCTGACGCAGAAGGCCTTGCCCCTACTCAACGACGGGGGGCGGATCATCAACATTTCGACGGGACTGGCCCGTTTCGCCACGCCGGGTTACCCGGCCTATGCCAGCATGAAAGGGGGAGTGGAGGTCTTCACCCGATACCTAGCCAAAGAGCTGGGCGAACGGGGCATTGCGGCCAACGTAGTTGCTCCGGGTGCCATTGAGACCGACTTTGGTGGAGGCCTTGTGCGGGACAACTCCCAGATCAACAGTCACCTGGCCTCGGTTACGGCGCTGGGTCGTGTTGGTCTGCCCGATGACATCGGCGGAGTAGTTGCGTTTCTGTGCACCGAGGAAGCCCGCTGGATCAACGCGCAGCGCATTGAGGTTTCGGGAGGGATGTTTTTATAAAAAAAACCCGCGCATAAAGCCGGGGTCTGTGTCTTCACAAACCCTTTTCGGGTTCAGACCAGTGGTTTGGTTCGACCGGGTTGAAACCTGGTCGGACCAAACCACTGGTATTGAATGAAGTTACTGTCTTGAGAACCCGCTTTACGCGTTTGTATTTCCGTGAACGATTCGTCAGTTTTACAGGATAAGCCCTTAACCAGACGACTCATGGATCAACGCATTATCAATCTCTTCGACGAATACACGCATAAACCATTAAAACGCGACGATTTTTTAAAACGACTAGCGAAACTGACGGGCAGTATGGCCGCAGCATTAACTGTTTTACCGCTCCTGGAAGTTAATTATGCGCATGCTGAAACGGTGCCTCAGCAGGACGACCGCATCAAAACCGAGTCGGTTACGTTTCCCGGTTCAGATACGACAATGAAGGGCTATCTGGCCCGGCCAGCAGCGGCCGGCAAGTACCCTTCTGTGGTAGTCATCCACGAAAACAGGGGATTGAATCCGCACATCGAGGACATAACCCGCCGGTTAGCGCTGGCTGGTTTTCTGGCAATGGCCCCCGATGCTCTTTCGGCTGCGGGCGGAACACCAGCCGACGAAACGCAGATGCGCGAACTATTCGGCAAACTGGATCCTCAGAAAACCCGTGAGAACTTCGAGAAAGCCCTCGACTATCTTAAAACACGTCCTGAAAGCAACGGTAAAGTTGGGTGCGTTGGTTTCTGCTGGGGAGGTGCTATGGCCAACCAGCTCGCCGTTCACTATCCTGACCTCAAAGCTGCGGTCCCCTTCTACGGTCGCCAGCCCGAAGCCGCCGATGTTCCTAAAATAAAAGCCGCCGTGCAACTCCATTACGGCGGTCTGGATGAGCGTATCAATGCAGGCATTCCCGCTTATGAAGAAGCCCTGAAGAAAGCAGGCGTTCCCTACGAACTGTATGTATACGAAGGTGCTCAACACGCCTTCAACAACGATACGGCGCCCACGCGTTACAACGAAGCCGCAGCAAAGTTAGCCTGGGAGCGGACAACAAAATTTCTGAAGGCCAAACTGGTGTAGCGAACCCGCCACTCAATAATAATTCAGAACAATTTAGGTAGTATTTGTTTGTCTCTGTCAGCGGCCCCTTTTAGTGCTGAGTGGTAACGGATTATCAATTCGTTGATAGCTGCCATTCATACCGCAATTTTTTAGCTGTTTTTGCGCAAACAATAACCAAAAAGTTGGCAAAATCAGAAAAATAAAAAATTACGATGGGTTACTTTAGTTTGCGAAGCGTATTAATGACGTAGAAATCTACTAACCACTTCAATTTACCAACGACATGGCAAAATCTGCATTCTTCTTTCTGTCAATGATGGCTTTGGCAACAGCCTGCTCTAGCTCTAAAACTGAATCAACCACATCGACAACGACTGTATCTGACAGCACGTCGATGATGAGCGATTCAACGAAAATGACGACCGACTCGTCATCGACCATGACGAGTGATACCACAAAGAAAGACTCGATCAAGTAGTCTTTTTTTGTGCCCTGTATACTGACAAAGGCCCTCATTATTGAGGGCCTTTGTCAGTATACAGGATTGATCTAAGCTTAATTTTTCAGAAGAGAAGCCGCTTTTTCATCAACCAGCCAAACCAGTTCCCCATCAGTCGGTTTGATAACCTGCGATGGGTATTTATCCGGATTGTAATCTCCTTCCAGCACCTCTTTCAGCGGATCCGCTTTCTTAGGACCGGCCACCAGAAACGCGACACAGGAAGCCCGATTCACAATCGGGGCTGTTAAGGTCAGCCGGTACATGTCCTGTTGCGTCAGGAAATAGGCTTTGGTCCAGGCAGTTGCCTCATGGACCACTTCCGTACCGGGGAACAACGAAAGCGTGTGGCCATCGTCGCCCATACCGAGCAAAACGAGGTCGAAGGTGGGCCCGGTAGTTCCAAAATAATCATGTAGCACCCGGTCGTAATCAGCGGCAGCAGCCTCGGGTTCGAGGTCCGTACGCCAGACATGAATCTGCTCTTCGGGCGTATAAACGTGTCCGAGCAGGGTGTCATAGGCCATACCCGCGTTGCTTTGCTCATCGTCGATAGGCACGTAGCGTTCATCGCCCCAGAAAACGTGCAGTTGAAGCCACGGAATCTGGTCAACGTAAGGAGCCTTCGCCAATAACTCGTGTAGCGCTTTGGGTGTACTTCCCCCCGACAGGGCAATCGTGAAGCGATCCTGCGTTTTAAGTACTTCTTTAATACGCTTGGTAATAAAGTCAGCAGCAGCCTTAGCCAGATCGGCCGGGTTCTTCTTTATAATGAGTTGCATAACAGACAGTTCAGCTTTCGCTCATACTATTGAGCAACAGGTTAATAGACAAAATCTTCGCGCATGGGCGTGAACACATCGACCAGTACGCCAGCCTCTTCACAAACGGCTCCGTGCCAAACATTCGGTGGAATATAGTAAACATCCCCCGCCCGAACGGTTCGCGTTTCATCGCCGATCAAGATGGAAAATGCACCGCTGGCGACATAGCTCATCTGCGTATGGACATGGCTGTGCGCTGCCCCAATGCCACCGGTTTCAAACGCAACTTTGACCATCATCAAATTGGCATCGTAGGTCATAATTTTGCGCTTTACGCCCTCGGTTACCTGTTCCCACGGTAAGTTTTGGTCATCAACAAATAGGGCAGCGAGTTGGGTCATGGGTCTGTGGAATTTGGTTTGAAATTCTCTTCGTGGTTCATGTCCTCTTGGACCACGGAGAGAATTTCAAACCGTTAATACCTTTATTTCATCATCCACTGAAAGCCATCTTTCTCCACCAGTTGCCGGGCCGCGTCGGGGCCCCAGGAACCGGGTGCATAGTTGGGGAAATCGACGGTCTCGGATTCCCAGGCTTCCAGAATCGGGGTAACAACTTTCCAGGCCGCTTCAACCTGATCGGCCCGCATAAACAGCGTAGCGTCACCGGTCATTACATCCAGCAACAGGGTTTCGTAGGCTTCCGGCTCCTGCCCTTCATAAGCCTCTTTGTAACTGAATACCATCTCCACCGGGTCGATGGCGAGGGTTTGTCCCGGCCGTTTGGCCTGGAACCGCAACCGAATGTCCATAGCCGGTTGGATACCGATTGTCAGTTGGTTCGACGACCAATTTTCGGTGGCTTCGTCGGGGAAGGCGTAGTTGGGAGCGGGTTTAAACTGAATATTGATGACCGTTGCTTTTTCGGGAAGCGACTTACCGGTACGCAGGTAGAAGGGTACATCTTCCCAGCGCCAGTTGTCGACAAACAACTTAACCGCGGCAAACGTCTCCGTTTTTGAATCGGGCTTAACGCCTTCCTCCTCGCGGTAGCCTGGAATGGCTTTCCCGTCTTTTTCACCGGGACCATACTGGCCCCGAACAGCAATATCCTTCACCTGATCGGGCTTAATCCGGCGGATGGCATTCAATACATCCACTTTTTTATTACGAACCTCGTTGGCGTCGAACGAAATAGGCGCTTCGGTAGCCACCATACAGAGCATCTGAAGCAGGTGATTCTGGATCATATCCCGCAGCGCACCAGACCCTTCGTAATAACCGCCCCGGCCTTCGAGACCTACCGTTTCCGAAGCAGTAATTTGTACGTATTCTACATACCGCCGGTTCCAGATTGGCTCGAACAGGGAATTGGCAAAGCGAAGGGCCAGAATATTTTGTACCGTTTCTTTTCCTAAATAGTGGTCGATTCGATAGATCTGCTCTTCGGCAAACAGGCCGCCCAACAGCGTATTCAGTTCCTGCGCCGTTTTGAGATCATGCCCGAATGGCTTTTCTACCACAATTCTAACGCGTGATTTATCACAACAAAGTTCGAGCTTGCCCAGGTTTGTGGCAATGCCAGGCACCAGTTGGGGCGCTACAGCCAGGTAAAAGACAATATTGGCCGGGCCGCCCCATTCACCCTCTTTCTGGGATACGAAGTCGCTAAGTTTGGTATACGCAGCGGCATCGCCGGCGTCCATTTGCAGGTAGGAGATAACTTTTGAGAAAGACGTCCACTTGGTTTCCAGGTCATCTTTCCGCCGGGAAAAGGACTGTACGCCTTCGAGCAACCGCTCTCGGAACGATTCGTCCGAGTACTCACTCCTACCCAATCCAACTACCGCAAATTGGTCTGATAAGTAGTTATCGAGCGAAAGATTATAAAGCGCAGGGGTCAATTTGCGAAGATTCAAATCTCCGCTGCCACCAAAGATAAATAAGATCGTTGCCGATGGGCGCTGATTAGTAGCTGGAATCATAGTCAGTAGTATTGACGAGCTGCAAATTACCGCCAGTCTGTTTTCCGAACAAGTTTACTCCGTTAAGGTTTCATCTTAGCACATGATTCTACTACTTTTGGCTGTTGTTTTAATTCCTATCGTTTACATATGAAAATTGCCATAGGCTCCGATCACGCTGGTTTCCGCTACAAAGAAGCGATCAAACAATTTCTCACCGGTCTGGGACATGAGGTTGTTGACAAGGGCACGTATGCCGAAACCCCCTCTGTAGACTACCCCCTTTTCATCCGTCCCGTTGCCGAAGCCGTTGCTGCCGGTGAGGTGGAGCGGGGTGTCGTGCTGGGTGGTTCGGGCAATGGCGAAGCGATCATGGCCAACCGCATCAAGGGCGTGCGCTGCGGCCTGTGCTGGAATGAAGAATCGGCCCGGTTGTGCCGCCAGCACAACGACGCCAACGTGATATCAATTGGTGAACGAATGATGAGCGAAGAAACGGCCCTTAGCCTGGTTAAAATCTGGCTCGATACGCCCTTTGAAGGTGGTCGGCACCAAGCCCGCATCGAGGAGCTGGACCGGTAACTGATCAGCCCATGCGCATACTCTGGACTTACCTGAAACCGTACCGCTGGCTGGCCGTGCTGGCGTTAGCATTGGCGGGTATTGCCCAGATATTGGCCCTGGTCGACCCAATTATCTTCGGTAAACTTATCGACGAATACGCGACCAATCCCGGCAGGAAAACCGACTCGGAAAAGATCAACGGGGTGTTGTTCCTGCTGGGAATAGCCGTCGGGGTGGCTGTTCTGTCCAACATAACCAAGGCATTTCAGGAATATGCCACGCGGCTGGTTGTCCAGAAATTCGGTACGGACATTTTCAACGATGGCCTCAAACAAACCCTTCGGTTATCGTACCAGGAGTTTGGCGATCAAAGCAGTGGAGCCACGCTGTCGATTCTGCAGAAAGTCCGAACGGACACGGAGAAATTTATCAATGCCTTCGTCAATATCCTGTTTTCATCGCTGGTCGGCATTGGCTTTCTGATCTGGTATGCCGTTACGAAACACTGGGCGCTGGTTCCGGTGTTTCTGATCGGCGTATTGCTGCTGGGCGGCCTGACGGGTTTGCTCAGCACCCAGATCAAAACCACCCAACGGTCGATCAACCGCGAAACAGCCCTGCTGTCGGGCGTCATTACCGAGTCACTCCGCAACATTGAACTGATCAAAAGTTTAGGCCTGACGTTTCCGGAAATCCGACGATTGAAGGTCCAGACAGGACGCATCTTCGATCTGGAAATGTTTAAGGTAAAACGGGTTCGGCTGCTTTCGTTCTGGCAAAGCACGACCCTCAATATCCTTAAGCAATCAGTCCTGTTCACGCTGCTCTGGCTTATTTTCCGGCATGTGTTAAGCACCGGTGAACTGATTTCCATGCAGTTTATTTCGGTGGCTATTTTCAACCCGCTACAGGAGTTGGGCAACATTATTCTGGCATATCGCGAAGCCGAAGCGGGCCTGCATAGTTTCGACCAGCTGATGCAGAAACCCATCGAACGCAATCCGGAATCGCCAATCGTTGTCGGACCACTGGAGCGATTGCGCTTCGACGATGTCGTCTTCCGACACCATGGCGCTGGTCAGAATGCCATTGATGGCGTTTCCTTCGAAGCCGAACTGGGCGATACGATTGCTTTTGTGGGGCCATCCGGCTCCGGAAAATCCACGATGGTCAAGCTGTTGGTAGGGCTTTACCGACCCGTCGACGGGGAGATTTATTACAATGACATTTCCACAAAAGACATTCGGTTCAATCCGATGCGTCGGCAAATCGGGTTTGTTACCCAAGACACCCACCTGTTTGCCGGAACCATCCGCGAAAATCTGTTATTTGTCAAACCCGATGCCACCGAAGCCGAAATGCTCGACGCACTGGATAAAGCGGCCTGCGACCACCTGCTGGCCCGCTCAGCCAACGGGCTCGACACGCAAATTGGTGAGGGTGGCCTCAAAATGTCGGGGGGCGAAAAGCAACGGCTATCCATTGCCCGCGCTCTTGTCCGGCACCCACGCCTGTTAATTTTCGATGAAGCAACGTCGGCACTCGATTCGCTGACCGAGGAAGAGATTACGGATACCGTCCGGAGTGTATCGGCCCTGAATGAGCAGATTACCATCCTGATCGCTCACCGCCTGTCGACCATCCTGCACGCGAATACTATTTTCGTGCTGGAGAAAGGTAAAATTGTTGAAATGGGCAGTCATGATGCCTTGGTTGCTCAAAAAGGCCTATATTATGCCATGTGGCGGCAACAAATCGGCGAACGCCGAACAAGTCTGACTTCGATTGGACAGTAATTACGGCGTCTCCTTATGAATAAGCCTAGTCGGCAGGTCAGTTATTTTTTGTCCAGCCAGTATTTTTCAGATGGTTTGCGTACAACGCTGTCCATTCTGCTGCCTTCTCTACTACTCGCTCAGTTCGGGCAGCTTCAGTCGGGGATGGCCATGTCGCTGGGAGCCCTGAACGTCAGCCTGAGTGACGCTCCCGGACCCGTCATGCACCGGCGCAACGCAATGGCGATCAGTGCGTTGATCAGCTTTTCGGTAACCTTCATAACGGGCTTCGCCCGGATGCACCCCTACGTTTTAGGCGTTGAAATATTCCTGTTCAGCTTTTTCTTCTCCATGTTTGCCATCTACGGCAACCGGGCCACATCTGTCGGAACAGCCGCTTTGCTCATCATGATTCTAATGATCGACCGGCCACTCGATGCGCGGGGTGTCGTACATGAGAGTACGTTAGTGCTGGCCGGGAGTATTTGGTACAGTACCATTAGTTTAGTGGCGTCGCGGCTGCAACCTTACCGGCTGGCACAGCAGGCTCTCGGGCAATGCATTCATGAGATCGCCAAGCTCATGGCGATCAAGGCAGATTTTTACGACACCAGTACCCAACTGGACGACAACTACCGCCGACTGATTGCTCAGCAGGTCGATGTAAGCGAAAAGCAGGATGCGGTTCGGGAAGTGCTCTTCAAAAGTCGGCGAATCGTCGCCGAGTCCACACGTACAGGGCGGTTATTACTGCTGACGTTTGTGGATGTAATCGACTTGTATGAGCAGATCATCGCCATGTATTATGACTATTCCGACATCCGTGATCGTTTCGGGAAGTCGGGCGTGCTGGATGAGTTTGCCCGCTCCATTCGTCGGTTGTCGGTCGAACTGGATCACATCGGCTTAGCCATTCAATTACCCGTACCGTTTCATAGACCCGTCGCCAGCACGGTCGAACTGGAAAAACTAAAACGCAGCATCGACGCCCTCGGCGATCAGGACGGCAGTACCCTGGTTCTTAAAAAAGTGCTGGTCAGCCTGCGCACAATCAGCCAGCGGGTCAGTACCCTGCAAAAAAACCTGGCTTCGACCAAACTGAATACGGTCGATAACGAGGCTATGGAATACGGTCGGTTTGTTTCTCACCAGGAAATCGACCTGAAATCATTTCTGGATAACCTGTCCCTCAAATCCTTAACTTTCCGCTACTCGATACGGGTCGCCATTGCCATGTTACTGGGGTTTGTCATTACCAAACTCCTGCCCTATGGCCACCATAGTTACTGGGTATTGCTGACGATTTCGGTGATTTTAAAACCCGCTTTCAGCCTGACCAAACAACGAAATATCCAGCGGATTAGCGGCACACTGGCCGGGGGCATCATCGGGGTGCTTGTATTGACCTTTTTCCCCAATAAAAATGTCCAGTTTGGCTTTATGGTGCTGTTCATGCTAGGCACTTACAGCGCCCAGCGGATCAATTACATCGTCATGGTGATTTGTGTAACGCCTTTTGTACTCATTCTCTTCAGCTTTCTGGGCGTGAGCTACCTGGGCGTCGCCGAAGAGCGTTTTTTCGATACATTGCTGGGAGGCATCATTGCGCTGACGGCCGGGTATGCATTTTTTCCGCAGTGGGAATCGGATCAGTTAATCAAACCCATGAAAGCGATTCTGCACGCCAACATTCGGTATTTACAACTACTGCTCGATAGCCTGTCTGGGAGGGAAATCAATTTGATCGAATATAAACTGGCCCGAAAGGAAGTATATGTCACATCGGCTAACCTATCGGCGGCTTTTGACCGAATGCTGTCTGAACCGAAACACAAACAGCGCAATGAGAAGCTGATTTATGAATTCGTTGTTCTAAATCACATCCTGTCAGCCAACATCGCCACGATCACATCGGCACAAATAGGTACTCAGCCTACGGTTTACCCGGCTACGTTGCTGCGCCCAGTCAAACGGGCATTGTTTACGCTGACCGAAAGCCTTCGTCGCTTGGGTACAGTTACGGACAAATCTATTCAGGATTCAACGTCAGTCCCTTCACTCCTTGTAGAAAACCCACCCGATCCACTACTGAGTGATCAACTGGCATTTATTCAGCAAGTTAGCAGCGATATTGGCAAGCTGGTGGAGCGGGTAGACAAATAAAAACGTCCCCGATAGACTCACTACCGGGGACATTTCTGGATGGTTATAGGTGAAACACCTTCAAAGCTCAGTTTGTTCCGACACAGAAAAACTGTCTAATAATTTTTCATTTTTTTTAAAATTCTCTCTACTGTATAAACGCTCAAAAGCATGCCTTACCTAGTTCTTGACCTCGAAATGACGGGACCAGAGCCTGATTACAACGAGATTATTCAGATTGGTGCTGTCCTGTTCGACGATAACTGGATCGAAAAAGGCACCTACCTCACAAATGTTTACCCGGAGAATAAGGAAGCCTTCTCGTCTTCTTCCGAAAAGATTCATAACTTATCGCTGGCTGAGTTGGAAGATGCGCCCATGATTTATGATGTACTGCCCGAGCTGGAAGAATGGATTTGTGCCCAGCTTGGTCTGCGCGTGCCCAAAGGACAGTTGGACCGCACCCCGTATTTGCGCGATGTGATCATTTGTGGTCAGAGCGTCATAAACGACATCAACTTTCTTAAAGAAGCGTACCGCTATGAGAAACTCAAATGGCCGTACTCCCGTGTGCTGCTCGATTTGCATACGCTGGCTTATTTTACGTTTCGCGTTCTAAAAGCAAACGGACAAAAAGTGCCGGACCGGCTGAGTCTCACGGCCATTGCGGGTTATTTTGGGTTCACCCGCGAAGACGGCTTTCATAATGCACTTGAAGATGCGGTACTAACGGCCAAATGCTTGAAAAAAGTCTTTAAACTGGCCGACGACATGAAACTGGTCGGCTAACCCCATGCAGATTCGCTTCGCATTTGAGGTAATCCTGGCGTTGTCCATCATCAATATCGGCTTTTTTTCGGCCGGACTACTGTGGTTTACCCGTTACAACCGGCTGGCTAACCGCTTTCTGGCGGGGTTGATGGCGGCTATTTCGTGCTGGCAAATTGACGGCTTCTTTCGGGTATCGGGCCTGTATAAACAAAATGCGGGGCTTTATTTTCTGCCCATTTTTTATTCATTCGCCTTTGGCCCGCTTATTTATTTTTACGTCAAAAGCCTGACAAACAGCAACTTTCGTTTTAAGCGAACCCACTGGCTGCATTTTGTGCCAGTTGCGGTTCAGGCATTACTTTATCTCTTTCTCACCTGCCAGTCTTACGAATTCAGAAACTGGTTTTGGGCAAACGTTCATTACCCGATCACCTATAGTATCGAATTCGACGGCACCTGGCTTTCGTTGCTGATCTACCTGATTTTATCGTTGCGGCTACTCCGAAAGTATAGTCATTATGTACAGGAAAACTTCTCGGAAACCAGCCGATTAACGCTACGGTGGCTTCAGATGTTGTTGGTAATTTTAGCCGTGGTGTGCGTACAATGGGCTGTCGAGCTTGTTCTACGCGATGTTTTTCATTCGTTTTACCAATATGACTATTCGTATGAGCTGCTTTGTCTGCTCCTGATTGTATTGGGCGTGGCCGGTTTGAAACAGGGCAATTTAGCTGGCGTGCAATTCAGAAATGATGGGGTAGCCGATATACCACTAAGCCCGGCAAAATCAGCCATCGATATAAACCCTGACCATGTCGAGCGCATTCGTCGGGCCCTGGACATCGACAAGTTATACCTTAACCCCACGCTGACCTTAACCGAACTTGCCCAGCATGTCGAGCTGAACCCCAAAGTAGTTTCGCAGGCCATCAATGCGGGAATTGGTAAGTCGTTCAATGATTTTGTGAACGACTATCGGGTTAACGAAGTAAAGCAGCGTCTGCGATCCAATGATCTGGCTCACCTTACGCTGCTGGGTATTGCCCTGGAATCGGGATTCAATTCAAAAACGACGTTTAACCGGATATTCCGTCAGCATACCGGGCAATCGCCAAGCGAATTTGCCCAGCCCAATTAGGCCCAAATCATCCGTTGGTACGTCCCAATCCTATTCTGGGGCGCCCGGGGCCACTTGAGCCGACACCTTTGTATCGTTCAAACGAAGTAAACCCGTTTCTGCGATGCGCACATTCTTTTTCCTCACAACCCTCATCACCGGCCTGTTCATTGGCCCCATTGCCATAGCCCAGCGTTCGATCACGGGCTGGTCCGACAAGAGCCGACTACTACCCGACAAGCTCCGTTCGTTGCCGGTTGGACTTACGCTCTGGCATACGAACAATCCCTGCGTGCCAACGCTGGAAGGCGGTACGTATTACTGGAAGCATGCCACGATGGTTCGCGCCGACGTTAGCGATCTCGAACTGGTGGAAGCAGGTAGCTTTATCTGGTACGACTCAACAGGATGGCACCCGAACATAACGTACGATACTAACCTGTTCGCTGAAAAATTTGACTGCCCCAATGGAAATTTAAAAAGTGGGCAAACCTACACATTCGACAAAAACTGGCGATTTGGCAAACAGGCATACGGGGGCGATGCCCTCTGGTATATCATTGCGAAGGATCACGAGGGAAAACGGTATAAAGGCTACGGCCTGATCGAGACAGAAGGTAAACCCACTAATTAATCACCCCAGTAAACCAGATACACCCATGAAACCGTTGACAATCCTTATCGTTGCTTTTGCTGTCGTACTTATGCTATCGACATCTGTTCAGGCACAGCCTCAATCGTTCACCATCGACCCCACTGCCAGCCAACTTACCTGGACGGGTTACGCTGAAGTAGGCTCCTGGGCGCCTACCGGTACCCTCCGTCTGGCCAAAGGACAGGTGACGCGTACGGGCAACCAGATTACCAGTGCGATAATGACGATGGATATGACCAGCATACGGCATGAAAATGAGCGGCTGCAAACGCACCTCCGGGATGAAGCGTTATTTGATGCCGCTCACTTCCCGACAGCCACGTTTGTGCTGCGGTCGTTGTCCGGTACGACGGCTACGGGGCAACTCACGCTAAAAGGCATCACGAAACTGGTTTCCTTCCCCGTTTCTGTAAGCCCAGATGGCACCAGTCTGCGCATCAAGGGTCGGGCGCTGATTGACCGGACGCAGTTCGGGATTCGGTATAACTCAACAAGTTTCTTTACTGATCTGGGGGATCAGGCAATCAAAAATGAGTTTGCCTTGCAGTTCGATGTCCTGGCCAAGCCGATTAAACTCGCTAAAGGAAGCGCCACGCGTTCATGAATCTCAAGAGAAGATTTATGACCACAGGATTAGTACATAAACGGCCGTGGGCTGAAGCACAGGATAAAAACAACGACCGCCAGCCAGCCCAGTACTTGCCGTTTGCCATTAAGAGGCTCTTCGAGTTCAGTTTCTGGATGGTAAATTCCCAGAAATCGCCCTAACACAAACGCAAATGCCAGAAAGCCAGAGTACCCCTCGATATCCGGCCGCACCCAGACAACCACCAATTGCGTGGCGACAACGCTAAGGGTAATAATCAGGGAAGTCATGCGGTTTTCGCTGATCCGCGAAAAAGCCAGATAGAGGAAGCCAATGTACAAGCCAAAGTTGCCTAACTCTGAGTAAAAAGCTTCATCGGTTTGTACGGCAAAATCGCTGGGCTTGAACATGCCCAGTCCGGCATAAAACGCAAATGCAGTAAACAGTACAGGGGAAACCCATTGAAACCGCTTGCGGCCGATGAGGGCGTACAAAATATGGCCACCGTCCAATTGGCCAATGGGAATCAGGTTCAGCGAGGTGAAAAACAAGGCCAGATAGCCCGCCATCAGATACGGATAGTGGATCATCTCGTACGGGTGCGGAATTCGGGCAGGATCGGCTACATGGTCCTTGAAAAAGTTAAACAAGAGATTGTCGCCAAGCCGAAGGGGAGAAACGCCTTCAGGTAAATTTTGATAGGCATAGCGGCCATAATCGAGTCCCCATTTCTGATATTCCGGGTGGATAGTAAAGATAAATTCGGGCGGTGGCAAGTGGGTGAAACCGTACCAAAGTACAATCAGTGCCAGGGCAAACCCGGCCAGTGGCCCGGCAATGCCAATATCGAAGTATTTCTGGCGGCTGTTGATGTAATCTTTTATCCGAATGAACGCCCCCAGCGTACCGATACTCTGGCCGATGCCAATCCATAATGGAATGTAGTAGGGCAAGGTGACCCGAACGTGGTTGGCTTTGGCCGTAAAATAATGGCCGAATTCATGGACGGTCAGAATAGCCAGAAAAGGAATCGAAAAATTGAATCCGTCCACAAACTCCGCCCAGCCGAGCGTTTTCATGCCCTCGATCGGAATGAACAACCGCCCAAACATCCACTCGGCTCCCGCCATGGTGGTTGTAATCAGGGTAATTAAAAAAAGACCTCCGTGGAGGAGGTACGTTTTGGTACTTCTATTCATGTACGATGTAGACTATATGACATACGGTATGGAACACATGGTGGTTACAACACACATCCAGTCTCATACATCCTTTAAATAATCTAGTATGGTCAACGGCGGCTCTACGTGTACAGCCTGAATGCCTAACCCGGCAGCAGCCTTGATGTTCGCAGCGTTGTCGTCGAAAAAAGCGGTTTCTTCGGCAACCAGGCCACCCTCAGACAACACATGCTGGTAGATTTCGGGCGATGGTTTTGCCAGACGAACCTCGTACGAATAAAAAACCCGTTCGAAAAGCTCTTCCAAAGGTGGCTGACTCATGCCTACCAATACGCTGTTTACTTTTCGGATGTGAATCGGACTGGTGTTGCTTAGCAGAAACAGGCGATAACCCGACTTCAATTGTTTGATCCGCTCGATGCGTTCGATTGGTAAGTCGAGGAGAATCGTATTCCAGGCCGTGTCAATTACCTCATCAGCCCATTGGTCTGATGCTACCGTTTCAGCACCCGGTTCGTTGGCCCGGTTTTTCAGCAACGTTCGGACATGCGCCCGAAAGGCATCGTCATCGATCAGGCCGGTTTCATACTGCCCAACGATGTCGTGTTGCATCCAAAGTTCCCGTACCTGCTCTTCGGGCAGGTTGGCCAGCATGGCAAAATTCCGAATGGGGGCGGTCAGATCTATCGGGATGATCACATCACCGAGGTCGAAAATAAGGTTTTTGAGCGTTGATGTATTGAGCATAACCTGCACGTATAGCGTCGGTTCGGGCGTTGCGTGAACCGGAAGCCAAAGATAACGTTAGATTTGCAGACAAACGGTGAAACAGGATGGCAAAGTTGACAGTAAAGCAACACCAGGCGCTTCGCCCAAACGAATGAAGCCGCTAGAAGAATCTCCCGGCGGCTTCATTCGCTAATTCTATGGCCAATCTAAAGATTGGTCCGGACACTTATTCCAGAACGACACCCATTTCGCAGAATTTATCAATGCGCTGATTGATACGCTCCTGCGGGTCAATGGCATTTAATTGTTCAATCGACTCTAGGATAACTTTCTTGAGCTGGTTGGCCATGGCCTGATGGTCGTTGTGGGCCCCACCAAGTGGCTCTTCCACAATATCATCCACCAGTTTATTCATCTGCATATCACGGGCCGTCAGCTTCATGGCTTCAGCAGCCTGCTCTTTAAAGTCCCAGCTACGCCAGAGAATGGTCGAGCAGTTTTCGGGAGAAATAACTGAGTACCAGGTGTTTTCCAGCATCAGCACTCTATCGCCGATCGCGATACCCAGCGCACCACCCGAAGCCCCTTCGCCGATAACGATACAAATAACGGGTACCGTTAGCATGAACATTTCTTTCAGGTTGCGGGCAATTGCTTCGCCCTGACCGCGCTCCTCGGCTTCCAAGCCCGGAAATGCGCCGGGGGTGTCGATTAGCGTAATAATAGGCTTGTTGAACTTTTCGGCCAGTTTCATCAGGCGCAATGCTTTCCGATATCCTTCGGGGTTGGGCATACCGAAATTCCGGTACTGACGCTGTTTGGTATTTCGTCCCTTCTGCTGCCCGATAATCATCACCGTTTGCCCCCCCAGCTCGCAGAAACCACCAACCATGGCTGGATCGTCGCGAACGGTGCGGTCGCCGTGCAGTTCGATAAACTGATCGCACATAAGCGAAATATAATCGAGCGTATACGGGCGATCGGGGTGCCGCGATAACTGGACGCGCTGCCAGCGGGTTAGATTCCGAAAAATTTCCCGTCGCAGTTTATCGATGCTCTGCTCCAGCACGTTAACCGCTTCGCTGACATTCACATTGCTGGTTTGCGCTAATTTCTTAGTCTCCTCCAGCCGTGCTTCAAGATCAGCGATGGGCTTTTCAAAGTCAAGGTATGTTCTCATGAAGTAGTAGTTGGAAGCGTGGAGCGAGGAGTTAGGCGTATCGTTCGGCGACTATAATGCGTCAGCCATTCTCACTTCTAACTCCTCACCCCTCGCTACTTATAACTCAAAGCTTTCGCCTTTTTTGGGGATAATCACCTGTGGGAAGCCTTCTTCGGCCAATGTGGCTTTAAATGACTCCATACTTTCATACTCACCGTGAACCAGGAAAATATTTTTGAGCGTTTCGGGCGATTGCATACGCACAAAGTTGATCAGGTCATTTCGGTCACCGTGACCGCTGAACACGTCGATTTTTTCGACATTGGCCAACACCTGATGGTCGGTCCCTTTGATACTGAGCGTTTGCTGCCCGTTCAATAAGCGCCAGCCGAGTGTTCCTTCAGCACAATAGCCAATTATCAGAATGGTCGCGTAGGGATTGCTGATGTTTTCGGCCACGTGGTATTCGACCCGACCGCCCTGCACCATACCCGACGATGAGATGATGATGCAGGGTTCGGCGAAATTGGAAACGGCTTTACTTGCTTTCGATGATTCCAGAAACTGGAAATTCTGAAAGTCGAACAACGTTTCGTTTTCCTTGTAAAACTCCCGAGCCTCCTTATTCAACATACTGATGTGCTGCATGTAAATTTTGGTGCTCTCGAATCCCATTGGGCTATCCGAAAATACCCGGATAGGCGGAAAATTTCGTTCTGTATAAAGCCGGTTGAGCGTATAAAGCAACGCCTGCGTCCGGCCAACACTGAACGATGGAATGATGAGCCGACCCGGTATGTCGATGCAGGTCCGCTGAATAATATCAGCCAGGGCATCTTCGGGCGTCATCAGGTTCTCGTGAAGGCGATTTCCATAGGTGCTTTCACAAACCAGGTAGTCAACGGCAGGCACCGTAGCCGGATCGACCAGGAGCGGGTAGTTTTTGCGGCCAATATCGCCCGAGAAACAAATACTTTTCCGCTCGCCCTTTTCCATCACATTGATCACAATGTGCGCTGCGCCCAGTAAGTGTCCTGCCGGGATAAATGTCACATCGACACCATCGGCAACCCTGAACTTGCGATTGAAGCCGATGGGAACAACATTCTCCATCGTTTCCCGAACCTGCTTGTCTAAGAACAAGTCCTTCTGCATCTGCACCTGCCGATCTTTCACCCGCTGTTTCTTACTGGCGTTCAGCTCGTTGATGCGCTTCTGATTAAGCGATGCTGAATCTTTGAGGAGCACATTCGTCAGGGCGAACGTAGGTTCCGTACAGAGTATCTGACCTTCGTATCCTTCGCGAAACAAATTGGGCAAATTGCCTGAGTGATCCACATGGGCGTGGGTCAGCAGGACCAGATTTATACTTGATGCCTCAAATGGGAAAAATCCCGGATGAGCAACGGCGGGGGGTGTTTGACCGTTTGAACTGGCCTCTCGTGGTGCGGAGCGCTCCAGATCGGAACCACAGTCAATTAGGATGCGGTAATCATCCTCCAGTTCCAGCAGATACATACTGCCAGTTACCTGCCGGGCCGCCCCCAAAAATGATAATTTCATGCGTGCAACTTTAACTATTCGGTGTCGTTTATTCGATATCTTAGGATAGGTGCTTTTAACGCAAGTTGGGTGGCGCAAACTTCGTAAGTTTGCAAAAGTACGAAATAGCCATTGAATCGCCTAACTGTTCCTGAATGCGCTTTATTCCCCATTTTCGGGCTGACCTTTCGTTTGTTTTGGTCGCCAGTCTGCTTGCTTTTTTCACCTCTTTACCCATATTCTCCCAACCCAGGCAACCAGCCGATTCGCTGGCTATTCAGCAACTGCTCAGGCAGGTAGAAACGTTCCAGGCGAGCCCGGCCATTCGATACGGAACCGTTGCGCTGTCGGTTCGGCGGGTACGCGATGGGGAGGAATTTATTAGTTATAACGCGAAGTTAAGCCTACCATCGGCCTCAACTCTAAAACTTATTACAACGGCGACCGCCCTGGCCGTGTTGGGACCCAACTATACATACACGACCAATCTTGAGTACGATGGCACGATAAAAGACAGTGTGTTGACCGGCAGTTTATACATCCGGGGCACGGGCGATCCCTCCCTGGGAAGCTGGCGATTTCCGGCTTATTATGAGTTGCCAACGCTACTCCGGAGCTGGTCGGACGCCGTCCGGGCTGCCGGCATTCGAAAAATACAGGGGGCGGTCGTGGGGGATGCCAGCCTGTACAATGACCTGACGACGCCAGGCACCTGGCCGTTTGGTGATCTGGGTAATTATTACGGAGCCAGTTTAAGCGCCCTGAATATTAATGAAAATCTGTACCGCGTTTTTTTCAGGCCAGGCAAATCCGTGGGTACACCCACCCGTGTGCTGCGTACGGATCCCGCACTCCCCTATATTAACTTTCAGAACACCGTTACAACCGATGCCGCCAACACCGGCGATCAGGTGAATATCTATGGAGCGCCATTTACGAATCAGCAGTGGCTGACCGGCAAAGTTCCCCTGGGTGAACCAGCCAACGAGTTCAGTGTAAAAGGCTCCCTGCCCGACCCCGCCTTTTTTGCCGCCTTTGCGCTTCAAAATCAGCTTATTCAGGATAGTATAACGGTCAGCGGATCACCCGTATCAGAAGGGGGCGGTTTACCCAAAACGGTGGTACCAACCGGCAAACGAACGCTTCTCAATCAGCACAAGTCTCCGTTGCTGACGGAGTTGATTCAACAGACAAACTACCAGAGTATCAATCTATACGCCGAAGCTTTTCTTCGAACGACAGCTCTGGCCTTGACGAAATCCGTTCCGTCGACGGAGGCTGGTGTAAACGCCCTAACGGCTTATTGGAAAAACAAAGGGGTCGATCTGAATGGGTTTCGAATTCGGGATGGAAGCGGCCTATCAACCGTGGGGTCACTGACAGCGGATAACATGACCGGGATTCTCAGCGCCATGGGTCGGGAGAAAGTTTTCCCCCAATTCTATGAAACGATTCCGGTTGTCGGACAAACCGGAACGGTACGAAATCTGGCTCGTGGAACGGCCGCAGCGGGTAACATTCGGGCTAAGAGTGGCTCCATCGAGGGCGTTCGTGCTTACGCGGGTTACTTCACAACTTTGGACGGCGAACGCATGAGTTTTTGCGTATTGGTCAATAAATTCACCCCTGGCCAGAACCGCGCCGTAACCAACGCGCTGGAGAAAATTTTCGTCAGTCTGGTTGGGCTAAACGGCAAAAGCGAACGAGCGAACGAATGAACGAGCGAAAATGGCTGGCCTCCGCATTTTTGCTCGTTCATTCGTTCGCTCGTTTACCTTTTATTCGTCTTCCGAGTGCTCGCAAACGGTTACGACATTGAACCAGTACTGGCCAATGGCTTTTGTTACTTCGCTTAGCCGTTGGAAGGTGGGGGGCTTTGTAATAAAGCTGTTGGCCCCATTAAAATAAGACGTTTCAATATCATCTTTGGCATCCGACGTAGTCAGCACCAGGATGGGGATATGGCGAAAAGTATCGTTCGATTTAATTTCCCGAAGGGCCTCCCGGCCATCTTTGCGGGGCATGTTCAAATCAAGTAATATGAGTTCAGGCAGCGTATGAGCTGATCCTGCATACTTCCCTTCATACCGTAGGAAATCTAGCAGATCTTCGCCATCTTCAGCGAAGGAAATACGGCTCGCTGGATAATGCTGATGAAATGCCTCCCGAGTAAGGTAACGGTCGTCTTCGTCGTCGTCAACTAGCAGGATATGAATAGGTTTCTGAAGTTGGTCGGTCATACTGTTGTTGTGATTGGCTTTCTGGTAAAACGACTACAAACGTGGTGCCGGCATTTGGTTGGCTGCGGGCCGTGATATAGCCGTGGTGATACATAACAACGCGCTTGCAAATAGCCAGTCCAATACCGGTTCCTTCGAAAGCGCTTTTGCCATGTAATCGTTGAAAAACTTTAAAGATGTGGTCAAGATATTTCTCCTCAAACCCGATTCCATTATCCTCGACGGTAATTTCAAAATAAGTACGGCCGGGTATCAATCCGGGATAAGACTCACCATCAATTGCCTGAACATGAATACGAAGTAGCGGCTGAACACCGGGTCGAATAAACTTTAAAGCATTGGAAATCAAGTTATTGAACAAGTGATCCATTTGACTGGCAATCCCTTCAATGTCAGGCAGGTTACCTACGTCAAGCTGAACATCCAACCCCTTGATTCGCAACTCCTGATCATCCAGAATACGCTGCACGGTGTCACGTAACGAAACCCGTTCGAAGTTCTCCCGGTGACTGGAAATACGGGAAAAATTCAACAGGTCTTTTATGAGTTTGGACATGCGCTCGGCCGAATTCGATATTTTGCCCATAAACAGCATACTATCCGCGTCGAACAAGTTACCATATCGATCAGTAATCAGATTGGCAAACGACTGAATTTTACGCAACGGCTCCTGCAAATCGTGGCTTGCCACAAAAGCAAACCGCTCCAGTTCTTCATTCGAGGCTTCCAGTTGTCGAATCTGGCCTCTTAACTGAGTGTCGTATGCACGCAACTGGTCTTCAGTCTGCTGCCGATGCGTCAACTCCTGCTCCAGCAACCGGTACAGCACAACTAATGTTAGGAATGTTAGCAGCGATAGGGCCGCAATAATAATGAGCGTGTTCCGAAAGGATCGATCGGCCTGCCGGTTTCGTACATCCATCAGGGTTTGCTCCGTTTCGTCCATCAACGCCACATGGGTCCGTAATAGATCCATTCGGCGTTTGCTATCCTCATTGATCTGGAGACTGTTTCTGTCCGAAAGCTTCGTTGTAAGGCGTACTTTTGTGATAGCCAGCTTTTCCTGAATAAGTTTTTCAAGAAGGATACGACGCCGGACCTGAATTCGATTGTCGGTGGTCAGGTTTTTCAGTTTCTTTACTTCCCCTGGCAACACGTTCAATGCCTTTCGATAGGGCTCCAGGTACGAGACATCCTTCGTGATCAAATACCCTCCTGAGCTGGCTTCAACGTCTTTTACCAGAGACAATATATTGTCAAGAGCTCTTATTACTTCGTACGTGTGACGAACCCGCTGCGTATCATTCCCATACTGAATGTAGCTGTAGAACGATATGGTAAACCCTGACGCAATCAGCACCATAGCGACCACAAAACCCATCGCAATGCGACGGTTCATGCGCCATGAGCCAATTGAGTTTACTTTTTCCATAACGGGGAGTAATGAAGGGCAAAGATAGATAACGTAGGGGTTATCTATACTTACAACGTCTCAACAACTAAATTATGGTTCGTATAGATACACACATCCGCAGCGATGTGCAGGCTTTCCCGAACCATTTCTTCAGCCGACAGGCCCGATGCATGTTTCTTCAGGGCCAAAGCAGCTGACTGAGCGTACATGCCGCCCGAGCCGATAGCTGCCACATCGGCATCGGGCTCAATGACGTCGCCAGTACCCGATACCAATAATAGATCATCTTTGGAAGCGACAATTAACATGGCTTCCAGTTTACGGAGATAGCGATCAGTCCGCCAGTCTTTTGCCAGTTCGATGGCAGCCCGTTTGAGGTTTCCGCCGTAGGCGTTGAGTTTTTCTTCGAAGCGTTCGATCAGTGTGAACGCATCGGCAGTAGATCCGGCAAAACCGGCCAGCACTTTTCCGCCCATCAGTATGCGTACTTTGCGTACGTTACTTTTGGCAACGGTGTTGCCCATTGTAGCCTGTCCATCGGCACCGAGCGACACCTGCCCGTTGTGCCGAATACCGACTACTGTAGTTGCATGAATTTTAGGTTGCATGAATTGTACATTGTTGATGTGTATAACACCAAGTCTGTGGTTTGTAGTTCGTGATTACCCGACGCAGGAAGCGATGTCGTTGGTTGATCTCGTCCATCGATCCAAAAACTATAGACTGTTTTCCGAAAAAGGAATAGGCCGGTTTACGCTCTCTTCGAGCGAGATGAAAGTTTCAGTGCGCTGAATGCCACTTACTTTCTGAATTTTATCGTGTAGCACTTCCCGCAGGTGTTGGGTGTCCCGGCAAACAATTTTGGCAAAGATGCTGTAGATACCGGTTGTGTAGTGGACGTTGACAACCTCCGGAATTTTTTCCAGCTGCCGGGAAACCTCCTCGTATAAAGAACTCTTGTCCAGGTAAATGCCCAGGAAAGCACTGATATCCCAACCGAGCTTCGCGTGATCAATAACCAGCTGCGACCCCCGCACGATACCCATCTGCTTTAATTTGTTCATCCGAACATGAACCGTACCGCCCGATACGAAAATACGTTTTCCTATTTCAGTATAAGCCATATTGGCGTCCTGCATCAGTAAACTCAGTATTTTCAGATCAGTATTATCAATTTCTAAATTTTTCTCCGTCATTTCGGCGCATTTTTTGATGAGTGCTAACAAAATTAGCTTTTTTTTGAACTGCTTATAAATTTTAGGAAATTTTTATATAAAATTTGCAACGAAAGGGCCATATACCTTATCTTTGTATTGTCAAGTTGATCGAGCGGGGTCACACGCCGGTCTTCTTGATTCTTTTCCTCACACTGTAGGATGTCGAAATTGGCAGACGTGCCCTCCTGTCTCGGGGGTGGTGATAAAGGATAAACGCAGCATAATGCCGCCCGCAAGGGCGACTGGGGTTGACCACCAGAGTTGTACTGTAGCTAACTGCACCGTGGGCGGTTCGAGTCCCCCTCCTACAGCAAGTTTCCGCTTCAGCGGGTAACGATTTTAGTTTGTTGATGAAGTGTAATTGAACACGCCGGCTCCCCGATGAGTCCGGCGTTTGTTTTTTTATGTCCCTTCCACAACAAACACCTGGCTGGCCGGCCGGGATACTAGCTCGACATTCCCGTCAATCCGGAAGCCCTGTTCGGAAAAAAGCTCCATTGCCCCTCTTTGCTGAGGCCTTACCACAAACTTGTCGTACTCACCCCGCCCATACTTAGCTTGAACGCGGAGTTTTTTGCGTATTTTTGCCATTTATTTAAGATAGACTCCCCGTCGTAAGGACGATCCGATATTCCAACGTGAAACATATTCGTAATTTTTGCATTATCGCCCACATTGATCACGGTAAGAGTACCCTGGCCGACCGTTTATTAGAATTCACCAAAACAGTTGGCTCCCGCGATATGCAGGCCCAGTTGCTGGATGATATGGATCTGGAGCGTGAGCGCGGCATCACGATCAAAAGCCACGCCATCCAGATGGACTACGTACACAAAGGGGAAACCTATACCCTGAACCTGATCGATACGCCGGGCCACGTCGATTTTAGCTACGAGGTATCGCGCTCCATTGCCGCTTGCGAAGGCGCGTTGTTGTTGGTCGATGCATCGCAGGGAACAGAAGCTCAGACGATCTCGAATTTATACCTGGCCCTGAATAACGATCTGGTTATTATCCCCGTCCTGAACAAGATCGACCTGCCGGGTGCCAGGCCCGAAGAAATTAAGGATGAAATGGTGGATCTGCTGGGTTGCGAGCGGGACGACATTATTCCGGCATCGGGTAAAGAAGGTATTGGCGTTCCGGAAATTCTGGCCGCCATTGTCGAACGAATCCCGGCCCCGCAAGGCGAACCGGCGGGCCCGTTGCAGGCGCTGATTTTCGATTCGCACTTCAACTCCTACCGGGGTATCGAAGTTATTTTCCGGGTTAAGAACGGTCGTATTCGCAAAGGTGATAAGGTGAAGTTCATGAACACCGGTAAGGAATACACCGCCGATGAAATCGGGACGCTCCGATTGAGCCAGGAACCCAAAGACGTGATCGAGTGTGGCGATGTAGGGTATTTGATTTCGGGGATCAAAGTGGCCAAAGAAGTAAAAGTTGGCGATACCGTTACGACGATCGACAACCCCGCTACGGTGGCTATTCAAGGATTCTCAGAAGTGAAACCGATGGTCTTCGCCGGTATTTACCCGGTAGAAACCAGCGAATTCGAAGACTTACGCGATGCCATGGAGAAACTGCAGCTCAATGATGCCGCCCTCGTATGGGAACCCGAAACGTCAGCAGCCCTGGGTTTTGGTTTCCGGTGTGGCTTCCTGGGTATGCTCCATATGGAAATTGTGCAGGAGCGCCTGGAACGCGAATTCGACATGACCGTGATCACGACCGTGCCCTCGGTGCGTTTTGAAGTCATGACCACCAAAGGTGAAGAACTTCAGGTATCGGCCCCCGCCGATATGCCCGATCCGAACCAGATCGATTATATTGAAGAACCGTTTATCCGGGCGCAGATCATTACCAAAGCTGAATACGTAGGTGGAATTATGGGGCTCTGCATGGATAAACGGAGCTTGCTTAAAAACCAGGTATACCTGACTGCCGACCGGGTTGAGCTTCAATTCGAAATGCCGCTCGCCGAAGTCGTGTTCGACTTTTTCGATAAGCTCAAGACGATCTCCCGCGGGTATGCCTCCCTCGACTACGAGTTTATGGACAACCGCGAGTCGGACATGGTGAAACTCGACGTAATGCTCAATGGCGATAAGGTCGATGCTCTTTCTGCCATTGTTCACCGCTCGAAGTCATACGAGTGGGGTAAGAAATTATGCGAAAAGCTCCGCGAGTTGATTCCCCGCCAACAGTTTGAAATTGCGATTCAGGCCGCCATCGGCCAGAAGATCATTGCCCGTGAAACCCTGAGTGCCCTGCGCAAAGACGTATTGGCCAAGTGTTATGGCGGTGATATTTCCCGGAAGCGTAAACTGCTCGACAAACAGAAAAAAGGGAAGAAGCGAATGCGCCAGGTGGGCAACGTAGAGATACCCCAGGAAGCCTTTATGGCCGTGTTGAAGATAAATTAAGAAAATGACCAGCCCGAAAGAGCTGGTCATTTTTCATATATGCCTCACTGAATAAATTAAGTCTTACGCCAACGTAGCGTCTACTTTGATTGTCGTATTGAATAATTTCGAGATTGGGCAGTTGTGCTCGGCATGATCGACGAGTTCATCAAACTTAGCCTTCTCAAGACCCGGTACAGCCGCTTTGAGTGTCAATACGGAACTCGTGATTCCACCATCTTCGAGGGTGATCGCGCAGCTTACATCCAGCGAATCGGCGGCAAAGCCAGCCTGCTGAATGTTGAACGCCAGTTGCATGGCAAAACAGCCAGCGTGAGCCGCTGCCACTAACTCTTCCGGGTTGGTTCCTACGCCATCCTCAAAACGGGTTTTATACGAGTATTGTGTTTTGTTTAAAACGGTACTGGCCGTCGTAACGGTGCCCTGACCATCCTTACCAGTTCCGGCCCAATGAGCCTGTGCATTGCGGGTAATTTTCATAATTTTACCAATTGACTTTGTTTGTTATTTCGTTTTGTTGGGTCAAAAGTAAGCAGTACAATTCTACCAATTTTTCACCTATGTTAAAAAGTGATCGGTAGTCAGAAAATAGAATCGCCGTTTCGAACCCAACCAATGACATCACCACAGCACGCTATATTACAGCAACAGTTACACCAGTTCGCCCAGCTTTCGGATGCGGATATTGACTTGTCTTATGAATTCTGGCAAGCCAAAACCGTCAGTCGGCATGAATTTTTTAACGTACCTAATTCGCTCTGTCGGCATATCGGCTTTATCGTCAGGGGCATCTTCCGAATCTATTATGTAGATCCGAAAACAGAATTGGAACATAATCTCTACTTCGCTGCCGAGAATATGTTTATTACTTCCTTGAAAAGTTTGCTCACCCGAACCACTTGTCCTTACATAATAGAAGCGCTGGAAACATCGGAACTGATGGTCATGCAGTATGATCACCTGCAGCAACTGTACGACCGTTCGCACGGCTGGGAACGCTTTGGTCGCCTGTTGGCGGAGCAGTTTTTTTTAATGAATCAACTTCGATCCGAGAGTCTGCTGACTCAAACTGCCGAAGAACGCTACGTTGACTTACTCAATAATCATCCGGACCTTCTTAACCGCGTTTCGCTGAGTCATATCTCATCCTATCTGGGAATAAAAGGACCATCGTTAAGCCGAATCCGGGCACAGGTAGCCCGAAAATAGTAGCAATGCACAAACAAAAATTATGGTAAGAATTACTCTTGTCTGAACCAGGCGAACCTTATTTAATAGCCTCAAACTGTAAAACTTAGAGCATCCCCTGACGTGCTTACTCGCGTTGAGCAGATACATTAATAACTCAGCATGTGGCCATCAATAACCGTATATCTCGATAGAGTATTAGGTAAAAGTCTGATAATCATTTTTTTACATTTATTTTGGAAAAACAAAATACGCTAGTCACCTTTGCTCAGCAGCTAACAAAGCTCCCCTAGCTTTACTCGCTTTACCCGTTCGATTGACATGATTACGTTACACCAACCGGCACACTTCGTTTCAACCATCACCGCTTCTCCTTTCCGGAATTCAGCGATGTGCCGAATGCCCATGCCTTTCTGCTGTTGCAGGTAGGTTCAACTCCGCCCTGCATCCTGATTGAGTACCCGTTTAGTTGACGGACTCGTTCGTTTCCACTGACTCAAGTGCCTACCCGTAATCACAGCAGGATACAGTAAAGAGAAAATTACCCTACTTAGTCAATAGAATACATAAACATAAAATGAACCTTCTCATTCCATCAGCAAATCAACTATGCACACTTCACTTATTTCTTCCCGGCCCGATTTTCAAGGTCTTGTTGCGCACGTGACGTACCAGATTGCGGGTTTCGACCGATTGAACTTCGTCAGTGATATTGCGAATACAGTGCCTCAGGATGGCGGCTACATCATTCAGGCCTTATCCTTCGAAGGTGATGGTATACAGGCCAGTGGTTTACTAACGGTTCAGATGCAGGAAAAACATCGACGCGACGGTTCTCTGGTTCAGCGCTTGCGCTCCGTACGGGGTATGGTGAGTGTGCAGGAAATCTAGTATATCCTTTTTCGGTTACCAGCGGGTTAATCAGCGGCAACTGATTGGCTTGCTCATAAAAAAGCCGAAACGGCGGCAACCGTTCCGGCTGGCTAACAATAAGGCTTAGACATCCGAAGCGTCGGACTGGCCTCATTTTTCACATAACCAAGACAAAGTAATGCAAAAACTTTTATTTGCGGGAGTAGTCTGGCTACTCGCCTGCGGAGGATTGCTGGCACAGTCAACCGCAACACGACTATCGGGTACCGTTCGAACCGATAATGGCGAGCCACTGCCGGGTGCAAACGTGGTATTAAAAAATCAGACAAAAGGGGCCACAACAGACGCAAACGGTCTTTTCAGCCTGGACGCTCGCTCGGGCGATGAGCTTGTCATCTCGGCCATCGGCTACCAAACGACCCAGGTTAAAGTTGGCTCAAAAACAACCCTCGATATTTCCCTACGGGAATCTGCCTCGCAACTCAATGAAGTGGTGGTAGTGGGGTACGGCACACAGGACCGCAAAAATCTGGTCGGTTCGGTTACACAAGTCAACGCAGACGAAATCAAGAACCGCCCGGTTGCCAGCTTCGATCAACAGTTGCAGGGTCGGGCGGCTGGTGTTCAGGTAGCCGCTAACACGGGCGTGCCGGGCGATGGTATTTTCTTCCGCATCCGGGGCACCACATCCATCAACGCCAGTAACGATCCGCTCTACGTGGTCGATGGTGTGTTTGTAAATAATCAGTCGCTCCAGAAAATCACCACCCAGGGCCAGGCCAACAACCCGCTGGCCGACATTAACCCTGCCGACATTGAATCCATTTCGATTCTGAAAGATGCCGAAGCAACCGCTATTTATGGAGCACGGGCCGCCAATGGGGTTGTCCTGATCACGACCAAACGGGGTGCTTATAACAGTAAAACGAAAGTTAGCCTGAACGCATCGGTCGGACAGGCTTGGGCGCCCAAACTCTGGGATCTGGTTACGGGCCCCGAACACGCGACGATCATCAACGAAGCCTGGATAAACGATGGCAAACCCGCTTCTACCCGGCCCTTCCGTCCCGTTTCGGAAGGGGGGCGCGGCTTGCCAGAAGACCAGCCAACTTACGATCGGCTGAGTGATATTTTCCGGACGGGTGCCCTGCGAAATTACGATCTGGCCGTATCAGGCGGCACGAAACAAACCCGTTTCTACCTGGGTGGCGGCTACACCAGTCAACAGGCAACGCTGCGTACCAATGACTTTGCCCGGGCGAGCTTCAAAATCAATCTGGACCAGGACATTACCGATAAAATCCGCATCGGCACGAGCAACATTTTCTCACAATCCAACCGCACCAACGCCCGCGTTGGCGATGGCCCACAGGGCGGCATTTTACAGGCCGCGCTGCATACGCCAACGTATTTGCCTAAGTTCAACACCGACGGTACGTATGCAAAATGGGCTGGTTTCGACAACCTGGATGTGCTGATCAATAACACCGATATGCATTCGACCAGCACTCGCTACATTGGCAATATCTACGGCGAATATGACATCGTCCCCGGACTGAAACTGCGCAGTAGCTGGAGCATCGACTACAACAACTACGACGAATACGAATACTGGAACACGCTCACCAACCGGGGAAGCGCCAGCAAAGGACTGGCTACATCGAGTGTCAGCAAAAACACGATCTGGATTAATGAGCAGACGTTATCTTACCGAACAAGCATGGGTGCCCAGCACAATTTTGGCGCCTTAGTAGGTAATACGTTACAGGGTAACGTGTCTACTCAGACACTGGCGCAGGGCACCAATTTCCCGTCGGACGCCTTCAAACAGATTGCATCGGCGTCGGTAACAACGGCATCGTCGAATCGCAACCAGTACAATCTGGTTTCCTACTTTGGTCGGGTCGATTACAATTTTGCGAAGAAGTACTTCGTTGAAGCCAGCCTCCGGGCCGATGCGTCGTCAAAATTCGCCAGGGGGCACCAGTGGGGTTATTTTCCATCGGCCGGGGTTGCCTGGCAGCTCAAGCAGGAGAATTTCTTACGCGATGTTAATTTCGTCAGCGACTTAAAAATCCGGGCCAGCGTGGGCTGGACGGGGAACCAGAATGGGATCGGCAACTACGCGTCGCGGGGTTTGTGGGGCGGTGGCAACAACTACCTGGATAATCCCGGAACGACGCCTGTGCAACTGGCCAATCCTGACCTGAAGTGGGAAACCACCCGACAAAGCAACATCGGCCTTAACCTGGGGTTATGGAACAACCGCATTGGCGTGGAACTCAACGCCTACTCGAAATACACCTACGATCTGCTTCTGCAGGTGCCGCTTGCCCAAAGCTCGGGCTTTGCCAGTATTTACCGGAACGACGGCGAAATAAGCAACCGGGGGCTTGAGTTTGCCATCAACTCCCAAAACATCAACAAAGCGGGCTTCCAATGGAATACCAGCTTCAACATCGCTGGCAACGTTAACCGGATCGAGAAATTATCCATTCCCGTCGATGCCAGCTACGCAGCCGAGCGAATGGCGCAGGGCCAGTCATTCCACTCGTTCTACGTATACAAACAGCTTTACGTCGATCCCAAAACAGGCGATGCCGTCTATGACGATGTCAATAAAGACGGGAAGATCACCGTGGCCGACAAGCAGTTCTACGGCACGGCACTACCTAAATTTTTCGGTGGCCTGAATAACACCTTCGCTTACAAAGGCTTTGACCTGTCCGTCTTCTTCAATTTCACCTATGGAAACAAGGTCTTCAACAACAACCGCTTCTTCCATGAATCGGGCGGTACACGGGACGACCGGCGGGCTATTAACAAGAATCAGTTGACCCGATGGCAGAAAGAAGGCGATATTACGGATGTACCACGGGTCACCACGATTGGCAATAACTACAACCTCAGCCCAATCAGCCGCTTCGTGGAGGATGGCTCGTTCCTGCGGCTGAACTCGCTGGTTCTTGGTTACACAATCCCAAAATCGGTGCTTCGGCGCGTGGGCATTTCCTCGGCCCGGGTTTATTATAGCGGCTCGAACCTATGGCTGTTAAGCAAGTATCAGGGACCCGATCCCGAAGTTAACGTAACGGCCGACCCAACCACCCAGGGATTTGATTTGGGGACGCCCCCGCAACCCCGGACGGCCCAGTTTGGCCTTAATCTGACACTTTGATTCGTTAGCGCTCATTCACCATGAAAATCAAATTCAAGCTAGTTCCCTTTTTTCTTCTGCTAACGGGCTGCCAATCCTTTTTAGATGTGCAGCCTGAATTACAGGTCGATGAATCACAGGCCATTACCAATGCCAGCACGGCCGAGGCAGCGTTGAATGGTTTATACAACCGCCTGGGTAACGATGGCTATTATGGCTCCAACTTTCAGTCGCTGGCCTATCTGTCGGGTGGCGATATTCAATGGACAGGTTCACAGGGTGCGCCCCAGGAGATCACGTCCCGCAAGTTGACCGCCGACAATGGCTATGTTGGTTCGGCCTGGTCGGCTATTTATCGAACCATTCTTCAGGCCAATTACCTGCTGGAAACCGTGCCGACCCTAACAGACCCTGTCCTGACCACCGACCGGAAAAATCAGATTCAGGGAGAAGCCTACGCCTTACGGGCTTTGTCTTATTTCGACCTGGTCCGGGGCTGGGGTGGTGTGCAGGTGATTTTGAAAGCAACCCGTACGTCATCCGACAATACAGGTATCACCCGCGGCAGTGTCGATGACACGTATGCACAGGTGCTCAAAGACTTGACAGCGGCCGAGCCTTTACTGAGCGCCACGACCAACCGAAACAAGGTTACTCGAAAAACCGTCTGGGCGCTGCGGGCACGCTACCATTTGTACCGTCAGGAATGGGATCAGGCCGAAACCTACGCCAGCAAACTCATTGATGATACAAATTACAAACTGGCCAAACCGTACAGTGCTTTTTTCGCGAACAACGCCGTAGCCACGCCAGAATCGGTCTTTGAGATCGCCTACAGCAACTCGTTTAAAAATGGCCATTACAACTGGTGGCTGCCGCCAGCCCTCAGCGGCCGCCGGGAGTGGGCGCCCAACGACAAACTCGTGGCGCTGCTCAATGACCCCAATGTGGGCGGGAATCGAAAAGAATTGATTGCCCAGACGAGTCCGCCGGGCAACTTATGGTATGGCAAGCTATACTACCGCACTCCGCTCGGTACCGATCCGGCTTATGTCATTCGCATTGCTGAACTGTATCTGATTCGGGCCGAGGCACGGGCGCAGCTCGGCAAAACAGCGGCTGCGCTGGCCGATCTGAACGCCGTTCGGGATCGGGCAGCCGTCCCCGCATCGCAGGCCGACACGAAAGAAGCTCTGTTGCTGGCCATTGAAACGGAACGGCAGGTCGAGTTTCCATTTGAAGCCGACCGCTGGTTCAATCTGATTCGCACGGGTCGGGTGGCAACCGTACTGGGCATTACCGATGCCAGTAAATACGTGCTGCCAATTCCGAACAGCGAAATTCTGGCCGATAAAGCATTAAAGCAGAATCAAGGGTATTAAATTGGTGTCTACAAATAACTCCTGACATGAAAAAGCAATTCATTGTACCTCTTCTCATTCTGACCCTACTCGCCGGGAAGCTTTTGGCCCAAACAAGCCAGACCGTAGGCCCTGAAAAAGGGGCACTCGTTATTGTGGGTGGGGGCAGCATGGGCCCCGAACTCTGGAATCGGTTCGTTGAACTGGCGGGTGGACCTGCCAAAGCCAGCATCGTTATTATCCCAACGGCGGGCGAAGATTCATCGGCCAATGGCATTCCGCGCGAAAAGGAAAAACTGCTTAGTCTGGGTGTTAAAGACATTACTGTCCTGCACACCCGCGACCCGAAAGTTGCCAATCAGGAGTCGTTCGTCGCTCCGCTACGCAAAGCCACCGGTATCTGGTTTGTGGGTGGTCGTCACTGGCGGCTGGCGGACTCGTACCTGAATACGCTGGCCCATAAGGAGTTCAATGCCGTACTGAGCCGGGGCGGAGTGATTGGTGGCACATCAGCGGGTGCGACCATTCTGGGCTCCTTTATGGTGCGGGGCGACACGAAAGGCAACTCGATCATGATCGGTGACCACACCCAGGGGCTGGATTTCATTCATAACGTAACCATCGACCAGCACTTTCTACGGCGGAATCGTCAATTCGATCTTATTGAGGTGATCAAAGCACGACCCGAACTACTGGGCATTGCCATTGATGAGGGCACCGCTATTGTCGTCCAGCAAAATACCTTCGACGTGATTGGCAATTCCTACGTGGGCATCTACGAAGCCGGACAGATTGCCAGTAGCACCAAATATCCATCGGGCCAGAACAGTAGCGGAGGTCCGTTTTACTTCCTGGGCAAGGGGCAGAAATTTGATTTGAAAGAACGTAAAGTAATCAGCGCGCAACCACAACGGCCCAACGAGCCCGCGAAGTAGACGGGCTCGTTTGTTCTTGGCCCGGCGTATTTCTGTAGATTCCTGAACCGTACAGCCTATCCCTAGTCCCTGAGGAGGAGCAATCCGAGTCCAGTATGCTCCTCTCCAGGGACTAGGGGTACTCGATCGCCTTATAAGCCAGGATAGAATTTACTACACTATATATTCCATAGAATTTAATCATTATGACAGTATCAACGGCCAAATCAGTTGAATCAGCGCAAACCTGGGGCAAGGGAGAGAAAATAGCCTTTCGCTTCGTCTTTATCTATTTCCTGCTTCAGGCAATTCCGCTCGACTGGCAGTTTTACCGAAACCTGTTGTCCATTGATTGGGGAGCTTACTACTACCGCGATCTATTCAATCTGGCCAGATACGCTCCCCATTTTTTTGGCCCAGCCGATACATTCGTTAACTGGGCCGTTGTCGCCCTGATCGCGCTGGTGGGCACCATAATCTGGACCATTCGGGATCAGAAACGGCTTGCTTATGACCAACTGTATTACTGGCTTCGGGTGGTTGTCCGGTATCGACTGGCGGTGGCCATCCTCGCTTATGGGTTTATCAAACTCTTCCCCATGCAGGCCCCGCTTCCATCCCTGAGCAACCTCAACACGCCTTATGGGGAATTTACGGCCTGGAAACTTTTCTCGCTAAGTCTGGGCATTACGCCTTCGTATGAATCCTTTCTGGGCATTGTCGAAATTCTGGGGGGCCTGCTGCTGCTTAACCGCAAGACAACCAGTATTGGCACACTGATTATTCTTCCATTTCTGGGTAACGTTTTTGTGTCCAACCTGGCCTACGAGGGGGGTGAGTATGTTTATAGTTTACTGCTCATTACGTTTGCGTTGCTGTTGTTTTCTTTCGACGCAATTCGACTTTTTCGCCTGGTTTCACTGGAAAAACTCGCCCTACCCAATCGGTTTAAACCCGTATTCGCCGAAACCTGGCAACGCTATGGTCGGCTGGTTCTCAAGGGTAGTTTCGTTTTTTTTGCTGTATTCTTTTACGGGTATAAGACCTACGCAGCGTATAAAACCGGTCCATATCAGTTCCCAAAAACGCCGGGGTTGCCCGGAGCCGCGGGCGTATACGATGTACAGACGTTTACACTCGCTGGCGAAACTCTCCCCTATTCCCGAACGGATTCGGTGCGTTGGCAGGATGTTGTGTTCGAAACCTGGAACACGATTAGTATCAAGTCGAACCGGCCGGTTATCGCAGATCGGTCGAACACGGAGCAGATTCAAATCGATGATGCCCATCGAACCTACGAGCAGGCGGGCACAACGGGCCGTCACTATTACAGCTATCAGATCGACGCGGCCAAACACGTACTGACGCTTAGGAATCGCAACCCGAATTACCCGAACGAAACGCTGACGCTCCGGTATCAGCAGGCTCCCAATCAACTTGTCTTATCGGGGCTCACCGAAACCCGTGATTCGGTATACGTAGTCCTGAATAAACTCAACAAAAAATACCTGCTGAACGAGGCTGCCAAAGCCGGTCGCCGGGGAACCCTTACTCTCTAATTACGCAAAACAATGGCACTCCCGAATATCAATCCCGAACGGTTGGACTTAGGCCTGGTTTCGCCCGAAGAGCTAACCGCCCCCCAAAGCGCAGACCGGCTATTTTCAGCTAAACAGCCGCCCCTGATCGATCCACAAACGGATAACTACCCAGCCTGGACACGCAGCCAGAAGATTGCCTTCCGCATTGCGTTTGTTTTCTTCATTGTGATGTCCATACCAACCAGTGCGAGCTGGTATAAAAACGTAGCCTCGCTCGACTGGCTGCATCTGCACTACCGCGATCTGTATGACGTAGCCCGTTTTCAGCCAAACATACTGGGCCGGGTAAGCTGGTGGCCTGCGTGGATGGGATACGGGGAGTGGGTTTTCATCCTACTGGTGTCTGCCGTAGTGGGCCTGATCTGGACCGCCGTGGTAGCGCTTCGGCGAACAGAGCCGCGCGATTATAACTGGCTCTACTACTGGCTTCGGGTGGTTGTCCGCTACCGGGCGGGTATCGGCATTATTGGTTTTGGCTTCACCAAACTACTACCCACGCAGTTGCCTTATCCGTCGCTCGGGTTGCTGAATACCAATTTTGGTGATCTTACCGCTCAGAAAATCTACTGGCTGTCCATCGGTATAGTACCCTGGTATGAAGTGTTTACGGGCGTGGTGGAAGTGCTGGCCGGTGCGTTTTTATTTTTCCGGGCAACTACCTTTTGGGGTGCTGTTCTGCTATTCGGTGCCCTGGCCGATATTGTCTATGTCAACCTGGCCTACGATGGTGGCGTGCACGGATACAGCTCCTATTTCGTGGTGCTGTCCGGCTTTCTGCTCGTGTATTACATCCGGGACTTGTACACCCTCCTGATTCGGGAACAGCCTACCATCCCGGTTCATTATTACCCTTCGTTTACAGGTTGGCAACAGGGCGCCCGCATCGGCTTGAAAACCGCAACCATCGGCATTTTTCTGGTTCTTCTCTTCTGGATTCAATACGTTAACTTCCGGTACGATCCGTATAAACAGCCCGCTCAGAAAGGCGTCCGGGAACTTCGGGGCAACTATGCCGTAACCGAATTCAGGATCAATAACCAGGAAATTCCCTATTCGCCCGTAGACTCCGTTCGGTGGCAGGAAGCGACTTTCGAAAACTGGTCGACACTGACGTTCAAGGTGAATCGAGCCGTCCCACTTGACCTTTCCAACGGGGGCGGCTCACCCATGCGCGACATCAACCGAACGTTTGAATTAACAGGTGTGGCCGGTGGTCAGCGAGTGTTTTACTACGATGCCGATCCGGTCAACCATGTGCTGTATTTGCAGGATAAATACCGCCCCGCCACCGGTCGGCGGGGCGAAGGTGGAGAGAGTGAAGAGGGAGCCTCAAAAAAGGCATCAACCAAAAAAAGTAAACGGACCAATGCTGATGATCAGTGGATTCCCGCTTCAGCGCTGGCCAATATTGGCCCGGAAGATCCAAAAATTGCGTCTATTGCCCGCAGTACCCGCCGTACCAAAGGCATAAGATCTGAAGCCCGGCAGGAAGACGGCTCTCGTAAACGCATGATTCTCAACTACCAGACAACTGACGGGTCGCACGTTGTGCTGACGGGTACCAACGAGCATAAAGAAGCCATCTATGTGGTACTGGACCGGATTGATCGTCCCTATGCTCTGTCGAAAAGTACCCTGAATGCGGGGGAGTATTAGATAAAGGCAACCATAGATCATGCCTACGCCGGAACACTTAAGCCGGTAACGGCTGTTATGCTCTCGATTCCTTCTCCTGCGACATGGCAAAACCTGAATATGATGCCGTGGTTGTTGGCTCAGGCCCCAACGGACTGAGTGCAGCCATCACCCTGCAACGCGCTGGCCTGTCGGTCGTGGTGCTGGAAGCCAAAGACACAATTGGCGGGGGGCTTCGCTCGGCCGAGCTAACCCAACCCGGCTTTGTGCACGACATTTGTTCGGCCATTCATCCAATGGCCATTGGTTCACCGTTTTTCCGGACCCTGCCCCTCGCCGAGCATGGACTTGAGTTTATCAATCCACCCATTGCAGCGGCTCATCCGTTCGATGGGGGCACTGCCGCAGCCCTCCGACGCTCCCTCATCGAGACGGCTCAATCGCTGGGTGTCGATGAACAGGCCTATCGAAACCTACTGGAACCGATCGTTCGTGACTGGCCGACCATGGCTCCCGATATTCTGGGGCCGCTGCGTTTCCCGAAGCATCCGATCAACATGGCTAGTTTTGGACTGGATGCCCTTTTACCCAGCACGCAGCTAGTGAAACGGTTCAAGACGAAAGAAGCGCGGGGGCTTTTCGGAGGTATGGCCGCTCATTCTATTCAGCCCCTGAGCAACCTGACCACCTCGGCTATCGCGCTGGTACTGATGACCGCCGGCCACCTCTACGACTGGCCTATTCCCAAAGGTGGTTCCCAAACCATAGCCAATGCGTTGGCGTCCTATTTCCGATCCATCGGCGGAAAAATTGAAACGGGGCGATTAGTCCAGTCGCTTAGCGATATTCCGGCCACACGGGTCGTCCTGTTCGACGTTACACCCCGGCAACTGCTCAGCATCGCCGGAGAGCGCTTTTCATCCCTTTACCGCAGCCAGTTGGCGCACTACCGCTACGGTATGGGCGTTTTCAAAATTGACTGGGCGCTGGATGGGCCCATTCCGTTCACAGCCCCCGAATGCCGACAGGCCGGGACGGTTCATCTTGGCGGTACGTTCGAAGAAATCGCCGATGCGGAACAGGCCACGTCAGCGGGTAAACATCCCGACAAACCCTACGTCTTGCTGGCGCAACAAAGCCTGTTCGATCCCAGCCGAAGCCCCGACGGCAAACAGACAGCCTGGGCCTATTGTCATGTCCCAAACGGGTCAACGCTGGATAGAACCCAGATTATTGAACAACAGGTAGAACGGTTTGCCCCCGGTTTTCGGGACCGGATTCTGGATCGGCATACGATGAATACGGCTCAGATGGAGCGCTATAACCCGAACTACATCGGGGGCGATATCAACGGGGGGATCATCGATATCGGCCAGTTATATACGCGCCCTGTTGTTAGTTTATCGCCCTACAAAACGTCGGCACCGGGCCTATTTATCTGTTCGTCTTCCACCCCACCCGGTGGTGGCGTACATGGCATGTGCGGTTATCATGCGGCTCGGGTTGCCCTGCGCGAAGGATTTGGCATGCCCTCCCCAATACAACTGGCCACTAGTTGATAACCATTGGGCTCAATTGTCTTTACAGACAACGTATCAGGCAGCGCAGGCCCCGAAAAGCAATGATTTCATATCCGGCATTTTATTTGCAGTATGGGTCTTGACGCCCATCTACTGTACCCAAATGCGCCTTTTGTTTCTTGTTCTTTTCCATCTGCTGAGTCTGCTTAATACATTCGGCCAGGGAAAAAGGCCTCTTATCCGGCAACCGGCTGAACGCCAGCACATGCCGTTCACGATTTCGGCCGTAGATGATAAAACATCGGCGGTGATAGCGGCTAAATTCACAATTCAGGCCAAGCAGGCCAAACAGAAATTCATTGGCGAAAGCAAACGGACGAGCCCCTATTCGTTCACGTTAATGCGTACAGATACCATAAACGTTTTGGCCAGTGCCCCCGGCTACTATGAAGTCGAGGAGTTGCTGGTCGTGTCAAGCGATGGGTGTGCCGATTGTGGCTACGTGATCCGGCTTGAAAAAGAAGACCCAAAAGTCGACAGTGTGTTTCGAAACCTGGAAGTCAATCAGGCGTTTCGATTAGACAATGTCTATTTCGACCAAAGCAGCTACGTGCTCCGGCCAGCGTCCTATCCGCAGTTAGATAAGCTGGTCAGAACGTTAATGAGTATGCCTAAGCTGGTTATTGAGATTGCCGGGCATACCGATAATGTAGGCGACCGACGACTCAATCAGGCACTATCCGAAAACCGGGCCCGAATCATTACCCGCTACCTCATCGACAACGGCATTTCGGAACGACGACTACGGCATGCAGGCTATGGCAGTAGCAAACCGGCCGCCCCCAATGATACAGAAGATAATAAACGAAAGAACCGACGCGTTGAATTTGTTGTCTTATCCTTGTAGCGATCAGTTGGTTTTTCCCACACTATTTTCGAATAGACCGTGCTGAAGAACGACTTGATCACAAATGGCTATCGAGACTGTAAATCAATGCATTTCTTCGTCAAACCCGACTCAATCACTCGCCAGATATGGGGCGATGCGGACGTTATTCTTCTTGTTTTTGCCGGTTCGGCCGCCGAATTCGCGCTGAACCGGGCGGTAGACTGGTTATTTTTTACGGGCAAGCTCCCGGCTGACCCCATCGCCCGGCTCTTTTCGACGGTGCGCTACGCGCAGGATATCGTCTTCTCGTCGGATGAGAAAGCCCGGCAGGCCATTGCCCGGATGAGTGCTATTCACGGGGGCGTTGAGCAGAAGCGGGGCTATCAGATTCCCGACTGGGCCTATCGCGATGTGTTGTATATGCTGATCGATTACTCCGTACGAGCTTTCGAAACCCTCCACCGCCCGCTGACGAACCCCGAGCGGGAAGACGTATTCGCCACCTTCCGGGAAGTGGGTGCGGGGATGCATGTGCCTGATCTGCCGACGAATTACGCAGACTGGCAAATCGACCGGGAAGCCCACCTGAACCGCGATCTGGTCAGAAGTGAATTTACGGATAAGCTGTTTCAGCGGTATCGTGAACAACTGGGAAACTGGCGTTATGATCTGCTCCGGCAGGCGCAGGCCGTTTTGGTTCCGAGGCAGGTCAGCCAGCGACTGAACCTACCCCAAAAACCGTTTCTGACGTACACGATCGGCTTGTATAAAGTCCTGAACGTTCTTGGTCTCCGTTCTGTGGTGCAGCGCGTGCTGCTGCCAACGGAATACCTCGATCAAATCAGGGGTTTGGACCGGTGAGTTTACAGTAGTAGGTTTACGGTATTCGCGCACGGGTTCAGCCAACGTGGCCCGGCCCTGCGCCATCAACTTCATCAATATGACCACTTCGCCTATCACCACGTCTGTCTTCGACCTGTTTAAGGTGGGGCCGGGGCCGTCGAGTTCGCATACCATTGGCCCGATGAAAGCGGCCTTTGATTTCCGGCAACGACTGGCTCAGCTACCGGCCGACACCCGGCAGCGAGCCGACGCTATTCATGTGTATCTATACGGCTCCCTGAGTGCAACCGGGAAAGGACATGGGACCGACCGTGCGGTAGTGGCGGGTCTGTTGGGCTGGCAACCCGAAACAACGGACCCTATAGCGATGCTGAAGTTATTACGCGACCCCGCATTTTTATACCCCGTTTCGTTGGGTGACCAAACCATCGGTATTGGCGCGTCACAGATTCATTTCGAACGAAAACGGTATGAATCACCCTACGCCAACACAATGGTGCTCAAATTAACAACGGGCGATCAGGTGTTGGCCGAAGAAGAATATTACTCCATTGGGGGCGGATTCATTATTCGCAAGGGAGAGCCGGAAGCCAGTGCCAGCACCCATACCGTGCCCTATCCGTACAGTACGATGGCCAAACTGAAAGATCATCTAAACACTCATTCCCTGTCGCTGGAGGAGCTCTTGATGGCGAACGAAATGGCGTTGACCAACCGAAGCCGTGCCGAAATAAACCAGCGAATCGACCAGATTCTGGACTTTATGCACAAAGCCGTCCGGCGCGGGCTTAAGCACAAAGGCGTGTTACCGGGCAATATCAGGCTGAGTCGGAAAGCGCCTATCTTATTCCAGCAGGCAAAAGGCATGAACCAGCCGGGGGCGGCTCTCCGCTCGGACAGCTTCCTCATTTTTTTAAATGCTTACTGCCTGGCGGCATCGGAAGAAAACGCGGCAGGAGGCATCGTTGTGACGGCTCCTACCTCGGGCGCATCGGGCGTCATTCCGGGCTTGACTTTTCTGGCCAAACATCATTTTCACTACGACCGGGCGACGATGCGGGCGGGTATGCTGGCGGCCGCCGTTATCGGATTTCTGATCAAGCACAACGCCAGTATTTCAGGAGCCGAAATGGGATGTATGGGCGAAATTGGCTCGGCTTCGGCCATGGGAGCGGCTTTCCTGACCCGTTGCGCCCAGGCTGTCAGCGACATTGGGCCTATCGAAGCCGCTGCCGAAATCGGCATTGAACATCACCTCGGCATGACCTGCGACCCCATTGGCGGTTATGTACAGATTCCGTGCATCGAGCGCAACGCTATGGGGGCCATAAAAGCCTATAATGCTTATTTGCTGGCGACATCGGGGGCGGCTTCGTTTCAGAAAATTTCGCTCGATGCGGTCATTAAAGTTATGAAAGCCACCGGCCGCGATATGTCGACTAAGTACAAGGAAACATCAGAAGCCGGGTTGGCGCTGAGCGCAACCGAGTGCTAAGTAATTCTACCCATTTCGTCATGGGGTCTACCAGGACGCGCGAATAGCGAGGGCGAAAGAGAGACTGCAGTAAGCTTTTCTCTTTTTCGCCCTCGCTTCCTTTTAAGGTTGCCAGTGCCTTGAGTTAAACAATTGCCTGTATTTATTACTTTTTTAATAAATACGCTCATTAATGTGGCATTACGCGAACCTATGAATACGATTTATACACCCCAGCAACAACGCATTTTACTAATTACAAGCCTGATTATTATTGCAGGCTTCATTATTTTCGGCTTAAGTGGCTACATATCGGCTTTTCTGGGAGCTGGCATTCTCTATGTAGTTTTCCGCCCCTGGTTTACGGCCCTGGCCATTAAACGAAACTGGAATCGGCCCCTGGTCACTACGCTGCTGATCATCTTTTCTGTCGTTGTGATTATCATGCCTTTCCTCACGCTAAGCCTGCTGCTGATTGATCGCATCCAGTACTATTCACAACATACCGAAGACATCCTGAACCTGGCCAAGAAAGCCGAAGAGTTAACCGGTTACCAGATTACCAGCCAGCAAAACATCCAGGCCATTCTCCGGCAGGGCGGTACGTATGCCAGTCGGCTGCTACCATCACTGGCAGGTGGTGCCCTGGATTTCATTGTCATTTTGGGCCTGATGTTTTTCACGATGTATTTCATGTTTGTGCAGCAGGAAGCCTTTCAGAAAGGGCTTAGAAAATACCTGCCGTTTAAACACGACACACAGAAAGAACTTGGGGAATCCCTCAAAAACAACGTTAACGCCAATGTGCTGGGACAGGCGCTGGTTAGTTTTGTGCAGGGCTTGCTGACAGGCGTTACACTGTGGATATTTGGCGTTCCCGATGCGCTATTCTGGGGTACGGTCGCTTTCTTTATGGCCTTCATACCCGTTTTGGGCACGCCCCTCGTCTGGGGACCAGCCGGACTGATTCAGCTATCGCAGGGCAATACAAGTCAGGGCATTGGTATTTTGGTGGTGGGCGTTGTCGTTATTATCAACATCGACAACCTGCTTCGCATCATGCTGGCCAAGCGCATGGGCGATATTCACCCACTGGTCACCCTGGCGGGCATTGTGCTGGGCGTTCCTATTTTCGGCATTCTGGGGCTAGTCGTCGGTCCCTTGCTCCTCTCCTACTTTATCGTGTTGATCAACGTATTCGAACGGGAGAATAAGCAGCAGGAAAAAGAAGTAGCTGTAGCCCAGGAGCGCGTAGAAAAAGAAGCCGAGTTGAAGAAATAGGTCGTCTCTGAAAGCTCAAAAAAGAGATAAAACACAGAGGCACGGAGAACACAGAGATCGCTTGTTACATAAAGTAAAACGGTGATGAAATCTCTGTGTCCTCCGTGCCTCTGTGGTTCAAAAAAATATCTGGTTCGATAAAATTTACGATTCATGAAAACGCGATGTATCTGAATGTCATTAATTCAGACTGTGCGAAGGATGCGCGGTTGGAAAAATCACCAGGGCATCGTAACCCAGAATCGTTCTGCGAAGATCAACATCATCGATGTTGATCTTTTGCTTTTGTAATGCTTTACGGATAGGCAACAGGTTGAAAACAACCCAGCTATCCGTGGGCGTAGCGTCAAAAAATGGCTTTACAAACTTTAAATCCCCATTATCAGGATCTAATTTCCGGGCAGGCAACGCCTTGAATGGACTTCCCTGGATGCCGTTTTTCCCGAAAATGGCTATGTGATACGAGCTCTTATACTCGCTCTCAGCCAGGTTGCTAAGCAGGTTTCCGCAGTCATATACAGTCAGGTAACTCTCCCCACGGGCGCAATGCATGGCACCCAGTTTAACCAGCACCTTCTTGTCTTTTATAGCCGACGGAAAGGCCGCCATAAGCTGGTGCTTCATTAACTGTACGCGTAGAGCATGGCTCTGGGTCTTGTAAATACGGGCTGATAGTTGAACCGCGTCCAGTATTTCTTTCTCCTGAGCCGACAGGGGCTCCTTTTTTAGAGCGGCAACATCCTCCTCGAAAGCTGCACTTTGCATGTACATGGGGTGGCTCAAATTCAGCGCGGCTTTGTTAGCCGAGACCTTAGCCCGTTCGCTCATTGCGGTATACCGCTGGCGTGTGCTGGGTCGGGCGGCTCTGTGTGCCAGCTCATCGTAAAGTAGCGGGTCCGACATCATCATGATCTGATCGAGACCGATCAACGATGTGTGCCTACGGCTTGCTTCCCGAAGCATGTGAAACTCTTCCTGCAAGCTGTAAAATGAGAGTGCCGGCCCGGCCTGAACGGCCCATTTCATGAGTGACGCCGTATCTGTCTGAGCAAGCTTTTGGTTCAGTAGCTGCGCAATGTAGGGATCTACTTCCAGCGCGAAGGTGTTGAATGGAGCCGTCTTCAAAACCTGCTCGGTGAAGTAGGGAATTTCAGCCATAAAATGATCTTCCCCAATCAGTACATATTGGTTGTCTTTAACACCCGCCTGAATCAAGTCCCATCCTCTTCCCGTAAAACCGGCTGGACCCGGTTGTAGTAACAGCGTATTCTCCTTCAGCAGGCGCGTCCATAAGGTATCAGGCTGTTGGGCATAGCCTGTCGAGAAAGTAACTAGAGAAGCAATGAGTATTAGTAGATGGTGAGTTCGAGACATGAGTAGTTTATATTTGGATTAATTTTCTTCGTCTCTTTACCCCTACCCCCCTGAAGGGGACTTTACTCACTTGTGAACAAAGTCCCCTTCAGGGGGGGGAGGGGTAAAGAGACCGACAAAAAAGTACGGTTACTGGCTCATTTGAGTTAATTTTTCCGTGAAAAACGGCTGCAGAACTGGCCGGTTTGTCTGGAAATCCTAAACAAAGCCCCGCCACTTCTGCAGCCGTTTTCAAGATAAAGCAATCGTTACTGACGAGTCACTTTGCTGGCACCTGACGTTTCCGAATCAAGTGATCCAACATGACCAAGTGTAGCGTGGCTGGCCCCGCTGGCATCCACCGACGCTTTATCGATATTCAGCCCGGTAGCTTCGATTTTACTGGCCCCGCTCAAATCCGCTTCCAGTTGATCGACATGACCCCGCAACACGGCATTCGATGCGCCCGATAGCTGAATCGTCAGCTTCTCCACCGTCCCGTCGAAAACCGTCCGGCAGGCACCGCTCATGTCGATGTACAGGTTTTTGTAGTTACCGAAACCAACAAGGCTCGCTTTGGAAGCCCCCGACAATTTCAGTTCGTCGATGTTTGGCACGGTGATGGTCAGGCCGACCCGTTTGCGGTTGTTCCAGTCGAACAGGCCTCCTTTCCGATCAATTTTCACTTCCAGCGTGCTCCCGTTTACCCGAACGTCCATGTCACTCATGTCATCCTCACGACCGTCGGCAATCACTTTGTAGGTATCTCCTTTACGGAAACGGACCACAAAGGCACCGGCTACGTTTACTTTCGAGAAGGCGGTTATATTGAACTGGCGCGTATGGTCACTGATGCGGTCAAAATCATCACCCAATTCACTGGCAACGGCACTTTGTACATCGTCGGTCAGATCGGTTACGTCGTTGTCTTCATCGTTGCCATCATGGTCTTTTTCGCGCGGGTAATTGATACAGACGAGACCATTCTCCTTGGTGAATTTCCAGAGGCTGGACGACATGCGGTCCAGTTCACGTTGACCAAACTCGTTCCGGATATAGCGGGCGAAATCTTCGGTCATCCGAAATGGCTTCTCGTACGGAATCATCAAATCCATATCGAGGTCCTGCCCCCTGAAACGCGCTTTGGGCAACAACTCCATCGAATTATCGAACCGCACAACCGAGTCCTTGATGGCATAAACATAACGAATCTGCTTCGCGTTGGCCTGTGCTTCGGCACGGGTACGCCCCTGTGCCCGAAAGGATTGGACAAGACTCAGCGTCGCACCTTCGTATCCTTTCAAATCAATTGACGGACGGTCATTCCAATTGTCGCTGTCATCATCGACATCATTCAGGGCGAACAGCGGGATGGCCGCCGGCACGTTCAATACTTTCGTTTCTTCGACCGTTCCCCGGCGCTGAAAGCTGCTGATCAGTGGCGTTACCGTTCCCCCGAAGACAACCAGCCCCACAAGCCATATACCGCCCAGGGTAAGGGCCGTACGCGTGGTGATGACGGCCCGCGTGGTGATCAGCATGATGCCCAGCACCGCCAGCGCGAAGGCAGGAATAATGCCTACCACAATTCCCGACAGGACCATCGGAGCCGTTACGTCGGCCCGAATCAAGTCGGAAGGAAACCCACCGGGGCCAAAGCCTGTGCTTGACCAGATCCCAATGGCCGCCCCGATAAAGGCGAGACAGGCGATCATGAACGAAAAAGCCAGCAGGAGCATAATGACCCCGGCAAAAACCCGGATCAGCGACACAACACCATTCAACAGGGGTCCCAGCGCCCGGCCAAGGCCGCCAATGACCGTTGCAATGGCTCGAAAGGGAAACAGCAGAATGCGTGTCAGGGCGCTTTCATTCGTTGCCGTTTCGTTGATATTCAGGTTTTGTTTGATGCTGTTCTCGATATTAGACAACGTGATAGGCTGGCCCTGCATCTCCATTTTTTCGGTAAGCGTATTGGCCGTCGGCGCGATCATCCAGAGAACCAGGTACAACAGAAAACCTACGCCAAAAAACACAATACCCAGCACAAACAACAACCGAACAATGCCCGTATCGATGCCGAAGTAGGCAGCAATTCCGGAAGCGACGCCCCCCAGTACTTTATCTTCAGGGTTACGGAAAAACTTCTTGACCGTTTTGTCATCTTCAATCGTCACGACGCCGGGCAGGGCAATCCACATGGCAATGTAAACAATGAACGTAAACCCACTCAGGCCACCGAAAAACTCACCGGGCCCGTTGGACGCTCCACTCAGAGCCGGTAAACCAATGAACAGCGCGACAAAAATGAGCCGTACCCACACCACGTCCATATTGAAATAGTGAGCTAGTCCGGCACAGACACCACCCAGCGTTTTCCGGCGCAGGTCACGCACCAGTCGGCGGGGCTCATACGATACGGCCGGGTTGGGGTTTGGCGCAAATGTCGTTGCAGAGCCGCCCGCCGGATTGCCTTTTGCCTGAGCGCTTCCCGCCGATGTTGCCGAATGGCGGCCCCCGTTGGTAACCAGCACTTCTTCTTCCTCCACGGCTTCGAAGTCCGCTACGGTACCCATAGCCGCAACGAGTTCATTCACATCGTCGAGGGACACAACCTGCTTGTCGGCCGCTTTCAGTTTCGCCAAAAGCTTTTCGGCAATCCGGTTTTCAATATCCGTTACAATCTCCTGGCTGTCTTCGTAAGTCGAGAAATACTGCTGAACCGTAGACAGGTAATTCTTCAATTTGTCGTAGCCATCCTCTTCAATGTGAAAGATGACGCCACTAATATTAATACTGATGGTCTTTTTCATTGCGGTCCGACGTTGCGGTTTTATGAAGGGAATAGGTTAAGCGTTGGCTGGAGGAATGAGTGGATCGGGTGAAGGCGAAACGGCAACAGCCCCGTTTGTAATCTTTTTATGTAGATCAACTTTTCCAATAATCGCATTAACGGATTCGGCAAGTTCCTGCCAGGTGTCGTTGAGGGCTTCCAGCGAATTGCGGCCGAGGTCGGTCAGGATATAATATTTGCGTGGCGGCCCCGATGTAGATTCTACCCATTTATAATCGAGCAGACCGGCATTTTTCAAGCGGGTTAACAGTGGGTACAGCGTACCCTCTACAACCATGATTCTGGCGGAAGTCAGCTCGTCGAGCATATCGGAGGCATATATTTCCCCTCTCGATATGATGTGCAAAATGCAGAATTCCAGAATTCCCTTCCGCATTTGCACCTGAGCATTTTCTATATTCATTGGTGTATTGGCTTTCGTTAATTTCCTGAACCAAAGGTACAATAAGGTACTATGCGATGCAAGGTACCTTATGTTTTTTCTCTCTAAATCCGTACTAATGGCAAAAATTGGGGATGAATGGTTGTGCTGTTGGCAGTTTCCAACGTAAGAGCAACAAATCATCGGAGCACTTCCAAAAATTTATTGAATTCGCTCGTCATTCAGACCGGTCCAAACAAATTCAAGCGTATAAGCCGACTCAGGATCGAGTTTTTGAAGTCCTGTTCTAAGTTGGTATTAAACAAAACCCTTTACCCAAGCCGTAGGCAATGCGACGGGTCCCATTACCTACGGCTTGGGTAATCTTTTACCTTTCAATTCACGCCAAGGCAGATAACTCATAAATCGCTCTACCGTCCAGCACCCTTAGACTAATCAATGTTTAATGCCAAGCTAATGCCGTTTTTAAGTATAAACCCTTCTTTTGGCCTGAGAAGGTTATCGCTAGCCCGTTGTGCTTATGAATAGTATCAGTCGCCGGTTTTTCTTAAAAGCTACCCTAGGCAGCGCATCAGTCGGCGTTTGGACCGCCTGTCGAAGTTCAGTTATGACTGTTCCCACACCCGCTGTTTTGCCCGTACGGTTCGCGGTTGCTTCTGATGGTCATCTGGGCGAGCCATCGACTCCATCAGACCAATATTATACGGATTTACTAGCGGCTTTACGCCTAACCCACCAGACCACACCGCTTCAATTTGTAGTCGTCAATGGCGATTTGGTGCACGAGGGGAACAATGGCTTGCTGCCGAAAGCTAAGGCCTACCTGGATCAATTGCCGGTTCCGTACTACGTTACGCGGGGCAACCACGACCGGGTTAGTGTTGCTACCTGGCAACAACTATGGGGCTATGACACGAACCATGTGGTGGAACGCGACAACGCAACGCTTATTCTGCTCGACACATCCAACGAAGCAGGCGATACGCTCTGCGGGGATGATGTCTGGCTCCGGCAAACCATGAAGTCCGTACGGTCGTCGGTGCCAGCGTTTTTGTTCATGCACATTCCCTTCATTCACAATGCCCAGGCAACGGATATCTGTACAGGCATACTGGGTGTTTTGACCGATTACCCCATTATTCGGGCAGTCTTCCACGGCCACGATCATACCCGGGATTTAGGCATTCTGTACGGCAAAACAGCCTTACTATTCGACGCCCATTTCGGAAGTAGCTGGGGAACTGCTTACCGGGGGTTTCGGCTGGTTGAGCAGTCGGGAGAGGCTTTTACCACACACCAATACGACTTTACCAATAACCAGACGATCAATAGTCTATCCTTCTGATTCACCCGATTGCCTTTTCGATAGGCAGGGTACTGCTGACACGACTCGTTTATTCCGCTTTCGGTCAATCCACCAATACCAGTGATCGGCTTTCAGTCCGCTTCGTCGCCTGTCAGTTAATCAGCTTGCCAGACCGCTTTGTTCGTGTTCAGATCGGCCTTATCGGCCACAACCTGCTTTTTAGTTTCTGCCACAGTAGCCTTTCTTGGCATCCTTAGTTTGACCTGAGTTACTAGCAGATACAGCCAGCGTCATAAAAGAAATAGAGCAGATAAGTACTTTTACTGGGCTCTCAAGAAAAGGACATCCAGACAGGTGTTAAATAAAGGGTAACAAAAATCTGGTTAACTTATTCTGACAGCTTTACGTACCATCCTATCCGGATTGGCCATGCGCACTGACTTTGTCTAAAACGAAAGCCCCGACAAGTACTTGTCAGGGCTTTCGTTTTAGACAAAGTCAAGCAGACTTATTTTTTCACTGAATCGGGCATAGCAATCTTAGCTGTATCCGTGATAACTTCCATGCTGTCACCACTTACGATCGTTTCGCTCTCGACAACTGTCGCTGTATCTTGCCCGGTTTTTTCGGACTCTGTTTTCTTGGACTGGCAGGCGAAAGCCAGCGTAAACATAGCAGCAACGAACAACGCTGATTTAACTGTTTTCATAAGATATATGTATGAGTGATGGTGAATGATTTGCCTTTAATACGGGGGTCTATAAAAAGTAACCCACCGTTAATCACAAATTAATCTCGTTGCCAGTCGCTAACCGGCCAGTAAGTATAATTTCGCATACCTTCCACTCAATTCGTAGTTTTATCGTGCTCGCAATGACGGATTACTTGCCCGTTCTGCACTTGCCTATAAAATCGTCTGATTCTGAACAATACCCTATCAGCTCTGTTCTCATCCTTTAGAGCCATTGGCTTAGAGTGATTTATGAACAAAGTAGGGGTGATTTGTGTGGTGGATGACCAAGCCGATTTTAGATTCATTGTACAGAAACTGTTTAGCTTATCGTTTCCGCAATATCCAGTAATCCTTTTCGAACATGGCCAGGCCCTGCTCAATGCACTCCCACAACTGGAGCAGTTGCCTTCCCTGATTCTGATGGATCGGCACATGCCTGTGATGGATGGTTACCAGACGCTACTTCAGTTAAAACAAAATCCTGCCTATCAACTTATACCAGTTGTGATGATGAGTGCGGAGGCTAATTCGGATGAAATTCGGGATTGTTACCGAGCCGGAGCCAACTCGTTTATTCGAAAGCAGGTTGAGTTTAAAAACCAGTTGGATATGATTACCCAAATGGGCCAGTACTGGCTGCAAACCAATTTGCCCAGCGAATAAGATCCCGCTAGACTAGTCAGGTTTGGCGGGTGTGATGGTATCATCGATCTGATTCCGCTCGGCCAAAAACTTTTTCAACTCCTCTTCAGTAGCAAACAATTTGGGTTCCTTGATGGGTAGATCGAGCTTGATGGGCGTACTCGCTAAGTCCTGGTCTTTGCCAATTGGTTTGACCACATAAATGGCCGTCCTGATATTCATTTCGTAGGACTCGACCGGGTCGGTAATCACACTAATTTCCTCTAGGCGGCCATCAAAGAAAATACGTTCTATTTCGGCTTGAAAATACTCATCTACCGGCCCTGTTTGCTGGTCTAACTGCTGACCATGTTTCTCGTTGACATAAATCGTATCGCCGACTTTGAATGGTAAGGTAACGGCTTCAAAAGTGATGGTCATATCGGATAAAGAGTAAGAAGACAAACGTCTGATCAATATAGAGCCAATTAAGCGGAGATCAATCTAAGCTAGAAGACGATCTAGTCGGAATTGTTTATAAATCGGCAGATTAGGGAGGTGTAGCCACTGGATTAGGTCTTTAGCATGGCGTGCTTGCTATTTTAATCAACGGCTTCCCGTTTTGTGGTAGCGATTGGGGAGGTTCTAGCGGATTAGCCAGTTCCAAAGCTTGCCAGACCCTCTTACTAAGCCGCTGGTTTTAATCCCTTCCCAACTCAATCCATCATACACCATGTTTGAGAGAATAAAAGCGGTAACCAGCTGCATCTTAGCAAGATATTGCCAGGAACTTATAAATTCGCGGCTATGAAACGGCCTCCTGGTTTGCCATCACTTGCCATCATTGGCGTAATTGCCATCTTTTTGCATTGTTCATGTTCATCTCGCCGGGATGAGACGACTCATACGACTGATTCCCAGAGCGACGTAACGACCGTATCGATGCCGTTATTTACCAATGCGGCCCCCATTGTTAAAGATCAAATCCGCGGTTTGGTTAGCAGCTATTTCAAGTTGAATCAGGCATTGATTGGGGATAGCCTGGCTGGCGCAAAGACGGCGGCTACTAACCTGCTGGCAACAATCGAAACAATTGATGTATCGAAACTGACAGGTGAGCAAATGGATTTTTATTTCATTCAATCATCCAAATTGAAAACGGGTTTGGTCGTGATCCGTAGCAGTACCGATATTGACCAGGCTCGATCAGGTCTTGCCGATGTCAGTGAAGCGGTGTATGCCGTTGTGAAAGCATTTCGGGCTAACAATTCTCCGCTCTACTATCAATATTGCCCTATGGCACGCAACAATCGGGGAGCAAACTGGCTAAGTGCAACCGAAGAGGTGAATAATCCCTACATGGGACAAATGATGCTGAACTGCGGCAGAACGCAGGAAAAGCTGGAATAATGCTGAAGCCAACCATCGTACCTATGCAAAGTCCACCATCGCCGACGAAAAAAGGAAATTCACCGCTAGGCAGATTCTCTTCAATCCTGGTATTGCTAGGAGTAATCCTGTTATGGTTTGGTATTTCAGCGATCAACTTGTTTCCTGAGTATGCTTTTCCATCCCCTACCGCTGTATTTCTGAGCTTTAAAGAAGAATTAACCGCAGGTCGTCTGCTGAACGATATTGTTGCCTCCCTTTGGCGTGTCGTCATCGGATTTGTCCTGGCAGTGGGTTTGGGTATACCCATTGGCTTGTGGCTGGGTCAACGTCTTCCGGTGCGCCAGGCCCTTGTCCCCATGCTTAATTTCTTTCGCTTTTTATCGCCACTGGCCTGGATTCCATTTGCCATCCTGTGGTTTCACATTGGCGATAAGCCCGCTATATTTCTGATATTTATGGCCACTTTCTTTCCAATGACACTGGCTACGATGGTCGCTGTAGCTGGCATTCCGAGTATCTACTTTCGGGTAGCGAAAGACTATAACTACAGCGGCATAGAACTCTTATCGCAGGTAACCTTTCCGGCCGTACTTCCACCAATAATTACCGCCTTGCGCATGAGTTATGGGATTGCCTGGGTAGTGATCGTTGCTGCGGAGATGGTTGGTTGTCAGGATGGGTTGGGATATGGTATCTGGGAAGCGCGGAACGGACTGCGCTTAGACTCTGCCGTTTGTTATATGATCGTAATAGGATCGCTCGGTATGGGTATCGATCGTCTTTTGGCGCAGTTAACAAAATTACCGGCTGTACGTTGGGGTTATGAGCGATAAGCAATCAAGCAAGTTGGTAGTTGATCAGGTATCTCATCGCTATGGCGAGGTAGCCGTATTGGAGAATCTTACCCTTACTGCCAAGGCTGGCGAAGTAGTTGTTCTGGTAGGCCCAAGTGGTTGTGGTAAAACAACCATATTGAATTTGCTATCGGGGCATCTAGCTCCCGTGTCCGGAACGATCAGCCGGGAAGGCACTGCCCGAACAGTATATCAACAGGATGGACTGTTTCCGTGGCTAACAGTCCGGGAGAATATCGGCATTGGCCTGCGTGCGGTGCAGGACGAGAAGCGCCGGGACAATGAAATAGAGGAACTGCTTGCGCTGGTAAATCTTACGAGTTTTGCGCATCACTATCCTCACCAATTGTCTGGCGGTATGCGGCAACGGGCGGAGTTAGCCAGGGTGCTGGCTGGTGATTCCGATATTCTGCTGATGGACGAGCCCTTCTCCGCACTTGACTATCAGGCCCGATTGACCATGCGACGGGAGTTGGTACGGGTACTGGAGAAAAAGCCGCGAACGGTTGTTTTCGTGACGCATGATATCGAGGAAGCGGCTCAATTGGCGGATCGCGTTCTGGTGTTATCGAAAAGACCGGCAACGGTTTGCCAGGAACTCCCGATTACCGCTCCTCGTCCACGGGGCTTGGCAGACGATGAGGTCGTTGAGGCCATGCGGATGATCCTGCAGGCGCTGGGCCTCGATAATGACGGTAGTGTGCCTGAATAGCAGCGCGTTGACTCATCAAACGTTTAAGAGTAATTTGCAGACAAGATGAAACGAACAGGTATAAAAATCCTTATAGGTGTAGCCGCTGTGATTACAGTCCTGGGGCTCCTTCGTTATCGGCCCTTCGGCAGTTTTTCGGGCTCTGGTGCGGCAGTTATTCATAAAGGCGGCAACAAAAGTGCCGACCGGGAGCTCACCGTAGGTTTTTTACCCGTAACCTGTCATCTGACCTGCCCGGTTACCGATTTCGCATCCAAGACAACGGCGACCAATACGAATTTTAATTCGCGGGTTTTTACCGATTTCCCGACGGTCGTCAGTGCGCTGGAAGCGAAACAGATTCAGGCCACATTTATGATCGTGCCCCTGGCAATGAAGCTACGGGAACAGGGTGTGCCCGTAAAAATTTGCTACCTCGGACACCGAGACGGCTCGGAGGTAGTGGTTGCCAAAAACAGCAAGATCCGAAGCCTCGTCGACCTTAAGGGCAAGAAAGTAGCGGTTCCCAGTCTGTTCAGCAATCAGAATTTCGTTTTTCACAAGCTGATGGCGGATTATCAAATGCAGCCTAACGACATCAACTTTGTAGTACTGCCTCCGCCTGACATGCCTACCTCGCTGGCTGCTGGCGCGATCGATGCCTACTTTGTGGGTGAGCCTTTCTGCGCGAAGGCAGAACTCGATGGGGTTGGACGCGTGCTTTATTATGCGCGCGACATATGGCCCAGTTTTATCTCTTGTGCGCTGGTTGTCCACGAAGATCTCATCAAAAGCCAGCCAGATATCGTCAAGGATCTGGTGCGTGGTATTGCCCAGTCCGGAGCATGGGCCGAAACGCACCGGGCAGAAGCAGCAAAATTGGTAGCACCCTATTACCGGCAGGATGAAAAAGTCCTGAAATATGTGCTCACGGCTGATCCCAAACGTGTGAGTTATGTAAATCTTACCCCGACCGATAAAGATTTGTCCCGCATTGAGGATATGGGGCTGAGCATGGGGCTATTGACAAAACGAACCCCAATGAATGAGCTGATTGACCGCAATTTTGTGCCTGACGTGATCAAAGAAGCGCAGATCGATGTGGCACAGCTATCCTCTACGAACAAATAGCTATATCGAGTAGCGCTATTATACGTAGAAGTATAAAGCCAACCCCTCTATGTGTGGGGTTGGCTTTTCTATTGACTAGCACTAGGATTGAACAGCCGTTAGGCCAGAAGACCTTTACTTATTCAGTAACTTCAAAATCTCTTCTTGATTGGCCAGAATCTTGTCCAATGCCTCCTGGTTTTTTAGGATAGCATCCTGGTTACCTAAAATTGATTCCTGGTTTTGAATAATGGTTTTCTGGTTAGACAGCAGCGAATCCAGACTCTCCTGATTAGACAGAATTGATTCCTGATTCTTGAGAATGTCACTCTGATTCGCCAGAATTGATTCCTGATTTTTCAGCACTTGTTCATTGGACTCCATGGTCATTTTTATTTTAGTGAAATAAATAAACGGGTAAGAAATTGAGACCCAAAGTTAAGCTAACTCTGGGCTTACTGCCTCATTATAACGTGGTAGAAGGCCTACAAACAGGTGCGATCTCGGCGGAAAAACGAATTGGTTTGAGCGAAACCCGTTCCACATTCGAACTGCCTTCCGTGATACGTAGAAATTGATTGGGACGAACGTTCCGAAATACCTGGACCGTTTTTGAGCCATGCCAGCGGATTTCAATTTTGTCGATCAGCGTGGCTTTGCCAATGCCGATTTCCCGTCGGAGCGGTGAAGCACCGAAACTTCCCCCTGAATTTACGTCACGATAAACGCTCCGCTGCACACCGTTTTCCCGAAACGTTAGCTTAACCTGCGAGCCAATAGCCATCCGGTTTGTATGAGTGCCCTCCAGCGTAAGACAGATCCAATTATTTGCACGCTGGCCGGGATTTAAGTAAAAGGAGTTTGGGTACCGGTCGCCAATGTATGCACCCCCCATTTCGATATACACATCCTGATCCCCGTCATTATCCAGATCAGCAAAGGATACACCATGCCCTTTTTGCAGATGGCCTACCCGCGCCGAGGCTGTTACGTCTGCGAAGGTTTTCCCTCCCTTATTGAGAAATAGTTTGTTAGGAACCAGCGAACGATAGTTGGGGTTGCCCGAACCCAGATACATATCCAGAAACCCATCATTGTCGATGTCGCCAAAATTACCCCCCATCGAGAAGGTTGTTTTTTGCACATCCGCTTCCGCAGAAACATTGGTAAAGGTACCATTTCGGTTGTTCCGGTAGAGGCAAATTTGGCCATTCTTGCCAACAGGCCGCTTCAGGGCTTCGGCAGCTTCATAATAAGCCAGCGATCTCTCGAATGTATAATTGCCAACAAAAATATCCAGCCAACCATCGTTATCGTAGTCCCAGAACCAGGTCGTGAAACTATTATAGGTTTCGTCATTGAGCCCTGCCAGTGCCGTTACATCCTTAAACGAAGGTATTCGTGTAGCTGAGCCTTTGTTTTTCAGCAAATATCGGTTCCCATCCATGGTGGAGAGAAAGAGATCCTTCCAGCCATCGTTATCAAAATCGCCCGACGTAACGCCCTTCACAAACCCGATAATACCGCAGTTTGCCTGCTGCGCTACTTCAGTGAAAGTACCATCCTGGTTATTCAGATAGAGCTCACAGGGATGGACTTTTCCATTACTTCGAAACCAGTTACCGGTTTCATTGCCGATGAACACGTCCAGCCAGCCGTCGTTGTTAAAATCAGCCCAGGTTGCTGTCTGGGTAGGGTGAAAGGACAGTAACCCACTGACGGTTGTCACATCGGTAAACGTACCGTCACCATTATTTTTAAGCAATGAGTTGGGCTGCTCGCCGTATTCACCCTGCCAGGCTCCCCGGAGAACAAAAATATCGGGATATCCATCGTTGTTATAATCGGTTTGCAGCATGTTCAACCCACCCGTCAGTTGGCCAAGCCCCGATTGCTCGGATTGATCCGTGAAGGTGCCATTCGCATTATTTTTAAAATAGTGCATAGGCTCATCCAGCCCCCAGGCCGACAGCGCAATGTCCAGATAGCCATCCCGGTCAAAATCCTCTACAATAACCCCACCCGCCATCGTATTAACGTCGAGGTTCAGGTGCTGAGCGATATCCTGAAAGGCATTAACCCGGTTGGTGGTATCGACCATATTCGAAATAAGCCAGGCTTTAGGGACTTCCTTCGGGTACTTGCCCAGCGTCATGTAGGCCAGGTTGAGCAGCCAGCGCGATTCGATATCATCCGGGTTCTTTTTCAGCAGGGTTTCATAGATTTCGATGGCTTTTTTCGAGCCGGTTTGAGTAGTATGAATTCCCTTTCCCTGAATAGGCAGAATGCACGACTCCGCCGAGTGATTGGCCCGGCAATTGGTCTGCTCGCCTAGCCTGAGATAAGCCAAGGCCAGATCGGACAGGGCTACCTGACTTGCTCGCGGGTTTCTAGCTTCCAGTACTTTACTAACCGTTTCCAGCAGGGGTATTGCTTTTGCCTCCTGGCCTAATTTGAGGAGCGTATTGGCCCTCATGTACATTTCCATTTCGCTGGATTCAAAATTTTTCGCTATCGAGTCCAGGTGAGCGAGTACGGATTCCGGGCTAAAATCATTCCGATAGTCCCGATGTTTATGATTGGCCTGACCGAGCAAATCGATCATTTGTTTATGGGATTTGGGGCGCGATCGAAACCCGCCAACCATAGCCAGCACGGTCGCAGCGCCAACCAGGACATAAAATATTTTTTTCATAATGCATAAGCAGTTTGGTGTCCATCAGGTTAAATGGATAAATGGTTACGGATAGCCTGAAAAGGCTTATTCCGGTTATACTGATTGATTCCTGACCAGGGGAAAGTGAATCAATCAGACATAAAGATTCCTACCGTCTGGTCTATACGCAGACGGGAACTAGCGATCATGGATAAATTACCGCAGGATCGGAAAGGACAATAAAGCCGCTTAAGCTTCTGGCGGGGGCGAGTTGACAGGAAGGACTAAGGTGGGCAGGATAGCCGTAAAGGTGGGGATTAAGACAGGCACCCTCACCGAAGGGTGACAGAAATTGATTACGAATCGAACGCCCTGATAATAATCATTGAGTAAGTTTTTGAGCAACTGATTTGCTTTCTCAGGGAGGCTATTCGAGTCGCTCTCAACTTGCTGGTTAATAAAATCGAGTAAGTTCTGTTGCCAGAAGGAGCCTTGTTTATTGGCATACCCCAGGATGAGCAACGTATCATTTTTTATTTCCTGCCGAACAATGTCATAGTAATTGTCCCGGTAGACAAATCCTTCCGTGGGGTGGGTTTGCAAGCTGTCTTGAACAGCTTGTTGATGAAGAGGAATGTAAAACTCCACCAGACTATCGACTGATCGATACACGCTCAGGCGGCTAGATAAGTCGCTTTCTTCCTGCCAGCTAATCATCCATACGACCAACATGTGGGCCAGAATATGGCACAGCAATAAGCTGAGTAGACCGATGGCAGCAATTTTTCTCAATGGAAGAATGGGTAATTTTTGTCGTTGACTATGACCCACGACCGGAGCAACAAATCCTAAACCGGCCTGATAGCCAGTTTAGGATGAAGTAACAGACTAGGCCAGTTCTTTCTCGGCCAGGGCAGTCCCCTGGATTCGGGCTTTAATTTTGGCAAACGCAATATCGCGAGCGGTGGACACATCATCGGCGAAGGGCGAAAACCCGCAATCATCGGTCGTGCCAAGCTGATTTACAGGGATGACTTGTGCGGCTTCCAGAATCAAATCCCTGATTTCTTCCGGGGTTTCAATGCGAGGATCAAGCACATTGGTTACACCCAGAAACACCCGTTGCGTTGGTTTGATATTCGCTTTAATTGACGCCAGTACGGCCTCTTTATCGGCTTCAGCGGCATATTCCAGGTAGAAGTTACCGGCATTCAGCGAGAACAAATAGGGTAACAGCTCTTTATAGGAAATGTCGGCGCTGTGGGTTGAATCATGATCGCCACCGGGACAGGAGTGCACGCCAATGCGGGCCTGCTCATCTGGACTAAAGCGATTTAAAACCCGATTATTGAGGTCGATAAAAGCCTGCAAAAGGTTTTTGCTATGGTCCAGTTTGATCGCCAGTCGAGCTTCGGTAAAATCAATCTGTACGTTATAAGCCCCCGCTTGAAGACAATGCCGGATTTCTTTCTCCGCTTCGTCAACCAGATCGGCTAAAAATGACTCCTGACTGTACCCATCGATACCATTAGCTGGATAGAGCAAACTCAGAGCTGAAATAGCAATAACAGCTTGCTTGACCGGGCGTTCGGTAAAATGCTGGGCACGTTTAAGGAACGTATCGGCGGAGGTAGTATATCGAAAAGGCCCTTTCGAGATAACGGGTAACTGACGGGTATGACCATCCGCAAAGGGAATGACTACACCATCGGGCAGTAAACCGTCCAGACCCGTAATGGGATAGGTTGCGAAACTAGGTTTCGATTGCTCCCCATCGGTAATGACCGGCGAGCCTGTCGCTTCAAAAGCCTGTATCGTTTCCTGCAGCGCCCGATCTGTGACTTGATCAAGGTCTTGTTGACTAATTCGATTATGCTGGAAGGCGTTCATGGCTTCCAGTAAGTAGGCAGGGCGAGGCACGCTGCCGATAGGTTCAGTTGGTATATAAGACATGGTTTATCAATGGGTGTGCGACGACGAACAGCTTGTATTGAGTGCAATCATTATAGCTGACAACAGACGATAGTACGTAACCTGGTAAGGCTAATCAGATACTCGCTCCGTTGGTTACTAAACGAGGATACTGCTCGTGCCCTATCTTCGCGTTGGCTTCGGGTTGCGGGCTGGGTGCTTGCTCAGGTCCCTGTCCGGCACGCGCTTGTATCCAGTATTGAAAACGCCGGTTCAGAAAAGGCAAAGCAATAAAAACCATGTAGGGAACGAGCATGCAGGTCAGGCAAAAGGCTCGAGCTATCAGGGGCCAGTCGGCTATAAACGGTAATTGTGCCAGACCATAATGGATCGCGGTGCTGTAGGGGAACATTGCCAGCCAAACCAGCAGCGCCATCTTCCACTTATTTGTTTTCATGAGATTTATAAAATAAAAAACGCCACAAATCAACACATCTTCATCAGAGCTGTAGGTATTTATTAATCAGACTAGTAAGTTTGCGGAGGACAATGTCCTCACCGGGTTAAACCCGGTGAGGAACATGGAATACCAACCTATGATAAAAAAGTATGCCGGATCAATAGGCCCTATTGATCCGGTTTTTTCGTTTTAAACGGGCTGTGCTTCATTAGCATGCACATATCCTTTTGTGGCTAGTGCCTCACCCATATCTGCGTAGATAGCCCTATCTTCAGGGGCCCAGGTAGCAAGCCCATCTACATAGCGGTTATACATACAAAAAGCGGCTGCAATCAGTACAGTATCGTGAATATCCTGGTCACTAGCGCCCACTTCTCGTGCCTGGGCAATTTGCTGAGCTGTAACCTGCTTGCCACCTTTCTGCACGCTACCCGCAATGGCGAGCAGTGCTTTCATTTTGGCTGAAACGGGTGCTGTTTCCGGATCAGCCCATGTTTGAGCAACTACCTGATTTTCCCGCCCTAACAAATAGTCAGCGGCTGCCCCGTGGCTGGTCGAACAGAAGAAACAGTCATTTAATCGGGATGTATAGGAAGCAATCAGCTCACGTTCACCTTGCGTGAGAGAATCACTGGCTCGGGTGCGGAGTAATACTTCGGCTAATTCGTTGAGAGGCTTAGTGGTCTGCGGACTAAAAGCCATTGGTCCTAAAATACCAGGTAATCCTTCGGGTAATTGAATATGTGCCATGTTTGTATTCGGAAAGAAGATGAGGATAATGGAGTAGGCAGACCAGCCGTATAGACCAATCTGAACATAACTTTCCCTAACCAATTGTTGGATGATCACAACAGCTCCGGCCAGCTCTAACCAAGAATTGAACAGCTTGAGGCATGCCCACCCTATCTTCCTGAAAATCATTCGATAACAGAAAAAGATAGAAGGGCATATCCTCAGCGCTTAGCTCTTGGATAAGCTATACGCCAGCTATAGCGAAGAGATCAAAAAATAAACTCTTGGCACCAGCTTGAGCGGAATCACCATCAATAAAAACTCAGGGAAAATAAAACGGCTACCCAGCATGAGTGCGTCATGTGCCAGGTAAGCCAAAGCCTTACGCCTGTCTGGGAGGAGGGGAAGGAATAGATGCCGAACGCGTGGTGAATCTAAAAGAGGCATCCGGTATGCGCTCGGATTGATACTTGCCAGGATGCAAAAAACAGAGTGAAATCGGGTTATTGGGGGAGTACTCTTTGAGTAGGAATTTCAGCAATAAACTGGTTTTATGACCCGTGTCTGAAGATGTCGCCAAATGATCATTGAGAAAGGCGAGTAGATCATCTTGCCACACCGAATGGTTACGCGTTTCAAGACCGGCGATGAGCAGCATATTACCCTTCGCTTCCATGCTGACAACGGTGTAGTAGCGCCCCCGGTAGCTAAACCCATCTTCTGTTGTGCGAGTTATCGACGCTCCTTCCGCTGGATCAGTCAGCGGAACTTGAAACTCTACAATACTATCCACGGATCGATACACTAATAACCGTTCCGAAAGGTCATTTTCGGCCCGCCACCAACTACTAAACCCTACAATAGCACTGGCTAGTGTATGGCATAGCAGGAGGGCAAATAAGCCAATCGAAACCTTTCTTGACAGCATGATGGTATCGTGTTCAAAACAAAGATAACATCTGCCAGACATAATCAACACAAATACAGGATTAAATCTTGATTTTTTTGGCTCTAGGTGGTTTTCAGGCTAGGTATTTACTGGCAACGCACAGTACCACGCCTACAACTAGCCGACGATCATTGATGAATTGCCCATGCCTTCAAAAAGCTTCTTATCCGGGTTAAGTGGCTCTTTCACTACGAGTTGCGTTTCTACAGAACCCTCCTATTTAAGACGATTGGCTAGCTGTAATTAGCTGCGAACCGTCGCTACGGTATAGTATAAACTAGGTGGTCATATAATTACAGCTAATCGCATCCACGAATCGGTCGGCACTAGTTTCGGGATGGCCTGAGCCGTATTGTTCAGGAAACGAAATGCAACGTATTGCAGCCCTGCCCTTTGGATGGGGAAATTATTGAAGGGCAGGGCTATTTTTGTCGATTCCGCATGACTCCAAGACTATTGAACGATAAAACTCGTGTTCGGGTCGGCCTGTACCACAAACGTTCGGTTCAGGGCCTGGGTACCTGCCACCAGCGTTAACCGGTAGGTGCCAGTACTTAAATTAGCGAAATTGAATTGCTGGTTCAGCCCTTTTTGCAGGTTCACGCTTTCGGTGTAGACGGTCCGCCCGATCGCATCCTGTATCGATAGCTGACCTTTCGTCTCCAGGGGTTGCACATAGAGTTTGATCGTATGGGCGTCAGTCATCACCAGGCGGGTCTGAACGGCTGCGGGTTTGCTGGGCTCATTGGATGTGGCGAACGATGCGGTACTGGCTACCAGGCTCAGCATCAAAATAAGTATGTTTTTCATGGCTTTTTTAGTTGATTAGTTATCCCGGCTAACCACTTTGGCGGCCGGTGAAACAAAGTTGCCATGAGATTTACAGGTCAGAAAACGAAAGGCGACGAGCCCACAAATCTGGTTGATGAATGAGGCCATTGGCGGGACGAATCAATACTAGATAGCAGATAATCAGGGAGCTTACCCAAATTTTGAGCGCTAGCGATCGTTCCTACATTGGCAAGCGGCAAGCAGGCAGTAAAGCTTGGTTGCCCTTTTTACTGTTTACAGCCTCTACGAACCCCGCCCTAGCGTAGCGGGTGAGTAGCGAATTTGTCAACAATCCTTTTTGACTAGGTCGGGCAGGAACACTTCCTGCTTAAATCAGTAAACCAAATGAGCTAAAAAGCTTGTCTGCCATTTTACTTGGCCCCATTCCTACTCTGACATTTTCACCAAAATTTATGCCTTCAGTTACGTCCTTTTCACCGATTCGTATCCGTCTTCATGTAATCGGACTGCTTCTCGTGAGCCTCCTGGCAAATCAGGCGACCGCCCAGCCTTCTTCTCAGCAGGTGCGGCCACGCATCGTTATTACGGCGGATCCGGAACTCGATGACAACAACTCGCTGATCCGTTTTTTGCTCTACAGTAGCGATCTGAACATAGAAGGGCTCATCTATGCCAGTAGCCAATTTCACTGGAAAGGAGACGGGAAAGGAACAAAGTGGTTTGTTCCCGGAAGAGAATATTCCCGGTTTGGCTTGAAGCTGTGTCCTTGTGAGTCATGGCGGTGGGCTAAAGACGAACGGTTTATCCATGATGCCGTCGAAGCGTACGCGAAAGTATACCCGAACCTGAACGTGCATAACCCTGGTTATCCCCCACCGGGTGAACTCCGGTCGAAAATCCGGTATGGTAACATCGATTTCGACGGGGATATTTCTAAAAATTCACCGGGCTCAGACCTGATCAAAGCCCTCATGCTGGATGATAAGCCCGGCCCTCTCTTTCTTGCCGCCTGGGGTGGGCACAGCACGATTGCCCGAGCGCTCAAATCCATTCAGGAGCAGTATGAATTCACGACGGACTGGGAAGCCATCAAGAAAAAACTAGAGCGAAAAATAGTCCTGCTGCCTTCCGGCGATCAGGATGATACCTATGCCACCTATATTCAACCGAATTGGCCTGCGATAGCGTACCGGCAATTTAGTGGGGGTCCAAACTATGGGTATGGAGCACAGTTGTCAGCCAAACCAGAGAATGCACCTTACCTGACGGCATCCTGGATGAAAGAAAATATACTCGATCGTGGCCCGCTGGGCGCTTTATACCGTGTTTGGGGCGATGGCAAACAGATGGTCAAGGACGACATCATGGACTACTTTGGCCTGTCGGGCCACTCGACTGACGAACTTAAGAAAATGGGCTACGTCGTGTGGATGCCTGTGCAGCCGAAAAACTCCTGGCTGGGAGAAGGTGACAACCCTACCTTTATGAATATGCTGGGCAATGGGTTGCGTGCCTACGAAGCAGGTTCGTACGGTGGCTGGGGCGGACGAGAAGTAAGCAACCGGAAGGCCGCTACGAGTTCTTTCCTTCCGGCTACCCAGGATACAAGTGCCAGCGCAATGGCCACTACACTAAGCACCTTAAACAACCAACTAGCCAAAAGCGCTACGGAATTAGCCTACCCTAATTTCTTTCCGCAGGCCCAGCGCGACTTTGCGGCCCGATTGAAATGGTCCGTCACGCCCAAGTACGCCAATGCCAATCATGAACCCGTCGTAAACGTTGAGGGGCCATTAACGATAATGGCTTCTGCCGGAGAAAAAATACGGCTACACGGGGCGGTTTCAGATCCGGACGGGAATGCAGTATCCACCAATTGGTGGCAGCTCCGGGTAGGCAGCTACCCCAACAACGTGAGTATCTCGAATCCGGCTTCGGTGCAGGCTGACGTTCTTATTCCCTCGGATGCTACGGGCGGCCAAACGATTCACCTGATCCTGGAAGCAACGGACAACGGAACGCCATCGCTGACAAGGTATCAGCGGGTCATTATAACCGTAAGAAACAAGTGATCGCTCATCATTTTCACCATCATCAGGGTATGCTTCCTGGTTCAGGAAAATACGCTTCACTAAAAATCCGGTTGGCCCATCCTGACCAATTAGCGCATAGTTGACGATACGTTGCCCAGCCGCTTCCACAGTGCTGGCTCCCTGCTGGTTGGTGAAATCGGTTTGGGTGTATCCGGGACAAACGGATCTTGTCTATTAATCCCTTTGTCTCCTACACGTCTTGATCTTTACGCCAGATACAAATGTAAGCGGGGAAAAATTTGCCGTCAGACCCACGTTTATTGCTGAGCACCCAGCAGGTTTATAGGCGAAGAAGCTTTTCAACGTCCAGGCAATCAACGTTTGCCCATCGCTTCTACAAAAGATGCTAACAGTGAACGCGTTGCGCCCTGCTGGTCAGTATTCGGTCCGTTTGGCAACGCAGCAGCGATACATAACTTACAATTTAGTCGATACCTCTGCGTTGGAAGAACGTCTCTAGTTCAACAATTCCAATGCCTTTCACGCTGCCACTTAAGGCAGCCATGCGAGCAAGCAAACCTACTTATGCGTCGTAAAACGTTTTTAACCGCTGTTTTGCCAGGCTTCACAGCGCTGGCAATTTTATCCATTTTCACTTCCTGTGCCAGCCACAAACCATTTTCGAAGACAGGCATCGTTCAGCAAATCGAGCCGGGGAAAGACGGTTATACCGCGAGCCTCCGTGATCCGGAGGGCAGCGACTTCGACGCCCTGGTGAGCCGGGTACGGATGCAACAGGCGTACCGACTGGTGAAGGTAGGCGAAAAAATAACGGTAACGGGTGATACCATTCACCTGAATCAGCGTGTCCGGGTGCTGGCTCAAAAAATCCAGTAACGTGTCGATCAGATGCGGATCAGGTAGCGACGATCAATCGTCAGTTTTTGCTTCGAAAGAGGTCAGATCGCAGTCCAGTTCCTTTCGGTTCCAGTGAGCGGTCGACACGGCGGCATCGTAGGTCGTTTGCAGGAAAGCCAGTAATGTCTGTTCCGCGTCGGCCGACTGGCGGACCACATCGTAGGGGAGCAAAAACTCGCCCATTTCGGGACTAAAATAGGCTTCGGCGGGTTCGACCGGCTGCTGACCAAAGTCCGACGGGGTAGGATAACAGTACGAATAAAAGACTGCCTGAGGAAATTGCTCGCTGCCGGGCCAGAATCCCACGGAGCTTACTTCGTGGGAATAGGCTTCCTGCATCACCCGGGTCGACATGTTAGGGGCTCCTCCCGGATGAAGCGGTGCCCGACGGCCCGAAAAGCGTGTAACGGCCAGATCGAAACTGCCCCAGAAGAAATGAACAGGGCTGCATTTACCCGTAAAGCCCGCCCGAAATCGGGTAAACACCGTGTGAATGCTAACCAGTGCCTGCCAGAACCGCCCCACCATGGGCGCATCGTACGCGCAGTGAATTTCGTCTTCATGAAACGGAATGGCGACCTCCACCTCATTCGGCGTCCCCTGAATGGTTACGTCGATGGCGAGTCGATCCAACTGTTCCATCAGTTCCTGATAAAAACTGGCAACTGAACGGGGATATAGCTTCACGGCCGCTTGTGCACCCGTACTGGTGCTGATTCGCAGGTAGTGAGTCAGAAAATCGAAATCCAGTTGAAAAACACCCTGCTTGTAAGGCACACTACCGGTCGTAAGTCCCGATGGCGACACATATAAAGAGACGTGCCAGGAGTGATTGATCCAGGGCATTTGCCGAAGTCGCACCTTCCCGACAATCTGCGTCCAGAGGTGTAATGTTGTCAGTGTTGGGCTCCAGGCAGCAAAATCCAATTGGGGCCACCGGTCAATCGGGAGTGAGTTGGTTTCCATGCGTTGTTGAGTTACTGGTGTTTTATCGACCTGGGAACAAAGCCTCCCGATGGCCTTCATCGGGAGCCGGGTCAGCGATCCTTCTCCTTATAAACGCCTAATTCGGCAATGGCGGGGGGCGCGGTGAACGCATCCATCAGTACCCGAACCCGGCTGCCCCGAACCGACTTGAAGCGATGAATTTTGGCCCGGCCTAGAGTGGCCCGGCCGGGAACTACTGCATTAAGGTTACCAGCGCTGGTCCCTGGAATGGGTTTCCAGACGTTGCCGGAGAAATACTCCAGCCGGTAAGCGGTTATACTCGGCTGTTTCTCCACGATAGTGATCAGGTTAAACGCTTGCTCCTTTCCCAGTAAGACCTCATAGATGGGTTTGGCCACGCTGGGGTTCGATTCCCAGGCTGTTTTAAAATTATCGTCGTTACCGAAATCCATAATCCACATGTCGTCACTCCAGGTAGCATTACTAGGCTGGTGTTTAGCCATGTTGTGCGAAATCACAGGTGCTTCGAAAGGCGGCAGTTTCGGCGTTTGTGGGTCGGCCTGCCAACTCTTCCCAATTTGGGTCAGGGCGGCCAGCGCGTTATCGTCGATCAATCCTTTGCGGTTGGGAGCCACATTGAGCAAAAATGTACAGTAGGCTCGGTTGAATGGAATCAGATTCTTTTGTACCAGTTCGTTGGGGTCTTTCACCGGCTCATCCGGAAAGCTGCTCTTCCAGAACCACGCTTTATTGATAGGCAGACAGGAGAGGGCAGGCAGTTGGTTGGTTTCTTTGGAAATGTGCTGTCCGGCGCCCTGCTCGTACGATTTGATATCGGTATAAAACAGCGCTTCTGCCGGATACTTAGCCGCGTTAAGGTCCATGACCAGGCAGTTGGGCTGAATCGATTTAATATGCCGGTAAATTTCTTCGAAGGGGATATCATCGTACGAAATCCGGGACCAGGGCGCATCCCAGCCGTCGATGATGAGCGCTGAAATAGGGCCGTAATTGGACAACAATTCGGTAAGCTGGGCCTTTACCATCGTAATGTGCTGTTTGGTAATGAAGCCTGGCCGTAGTTTATGATGAGTATCCAGAATTGAATAATACAGCATTACATTTAGTCCATTGGCCCGGAACGCATCGACATATTCCCTAACCACATCGCGTTTGAGGGGGCTGTTAATGACGTTGTAGTCCGTCGTTTTCGTATTCCAAATGCAGAAGCCACTATGGTGTTTGGTCGTCAGTGCGCCGTAGGTCATTTTGGCCGATTTGGCCGCCTTTGCCCATTGATTGCAGTCGAGTGCGGTAGGATTGAAAAGCGAGGGTTTCGCATCGGGGTCCGCCCAGTCATCGCTCATAAACGTGGGTATGTTAAAGTGGATGAACATACCGAAACGTTGATCGACAAAGTCCTGCTGAAGCTGCGGCAGGGATTTAGGGCCTTGCGCGTTGAGTAAAATGGGGAAAGCGGCAAAAACCAAACAGAGCAAAAAACGGCGAATGAACATCAATATAGGGATATAAGACAAACAATTACCTGCATACAAACCAAATCTCTTTTAGTCCAACCGCAGCACATTGGCCCCGATAGCCGGGTCTTTCGCGCGATTGAGCCGGTGCGGGTGAACGGTAACCAGTAGCTCGACCGAGCCCATGCCAACCGTCGCGGCTAGCAGGTGTCCGCCATGGGCCGCAAAGGATTTATCGGTCACAACCCCGTGCAGATGCAGCGAAACATTCTGGCCCTCCCAGGCAATTGAGCCATTCAGACTAGCCAGCTCCACATCAGTAAATTCCCTGGGATCGTACTCCTTCGTTTTCTGATTGAAATAGCCAAACGTAGCGCTAACGAAGCCCATACCCGACACCGTCGCCGATGGGATTTTTTCCTCTTTGGCCAGCTTCTCCAATTGGGCAAATACGTCGTCGCCCTGTCGGAGCACCATCAGATAGCCCGCAGGCACCTTCTTGTATCGCTTTGTATCGTCGCTGGGCATAGTGTGGTCTATTGACTTGAGTGGACTAAAAGACATCAGGAGAAAGAGCAGGCTAAGGTACCAAAGTGCTTTTCCGGACCGAAGATAGTGGGTCGTATTCATGATAAAACGGCGATAAAGAGTGAGCAAATCTACACGGCCGACCAGCGCCGTGCCGCTGTTAGTTAGCTATTTCTGCACTTGGACCTCTTCCCGATCCAGTTCGTTTTCAAACTCATGAAACAGGTCAACGTCGATTCGCTGGGTGTCCCGCAGGTCCAGCAACGCCGTCCGTTGCGCCTGAATGGAAGCTAACAGTAATTTTTCACGGACTTGAACTTGATCTATAACCGTTTCAGGATCGCCCTGTTCAAGCTCCCTGACCTGCGCCTGGTGCCGATCGATGACTTTCCGGACGATATCCCCGGAAAGCCCCTCCTTATCGACTACCCCCAGAATCGCGGCCAGAGCCTGTTTCGAGAGCCGCCGACGCACTTCTTTTTTGGAAAGATAATCGGTGGCCTGCTCGCCAAAATGCAGCCTCCGAATGAGAGCAGGCAAAAATACCCCCTGCCCGACCAGAGTAAACAGAATGACGCAAAAGGTAATGAAGACGATCAGATTGCGCTCCGGAAAAGGAGTGCCGTTGGGTAGCCGTTCGGGAATCGACAAGGCTGCGGCCAGCGATACAATACCCCGCATACTGATGTAGGCCAGCAACGTGGTGTGCTTGCCGGACGGGAAAAGCGGGGGTCTATGCAGCACCTTGTGTACCTGATTGGAAAGCAGATCGGCCAGGAAGATGTACACGAAGCGAATCGCTACTGCCGTTAGACTGATCAGCAGACCAATCCAGACAAGGTGCCCCAGCGACTGATCTCCGATGTCGGTCACTATATCGGGCAACTGCAATCCAATCAGAATAAAGATCAGGCCGTTCAGCAGGACAACCACAAAATCCCAGACAGCTACCGCCTGCATCCGCGTGGCTGCACTATGCAGTCTCGATTGCTTATGGCCAACGACCAACCCGGCCGAAACTACGCTCAATACGCCACTTAACGCGAGGTGTTCAGCCGCTAAATAAGCCGAGTAGGCTGTTACAAACGTCAATACCGTTTCCAGAGCCGGCTCCAGCTTCGCATGTTTATGCAGCCAGAACGATAGGTAGCCTACGACTAATCCAGTCACTATACCGCCCCCGGCGAGCCGCACGAAATCGAGCAGTGAGTCCGCCATCGAGAAGCTTCCCGAACCGACAACGGCAGCTAAAGCCAGTTGAAAGATCACCAGGGCCGTCGCATCATTCACCAGACTTTCCCCTTCCAGAATAATGGCAATTTTTCGGGGCACCGCCAGCGTCTTCATCACGGCCGTTGCCGCTACGGCATCGGAAGGCGAAACAACGGCTCCCAGCAACAAACCCGTTGCCAGCGTAAAGCCCGGAATAAACATGCTGGCTACGTAGGCAATACCAAGGCTGGTAGCCAGCACCAGGCCCAGGGCAAGCACGACAACCGGTTCCATCTGTCGGCGAAAATCGCTCCAATTGGTGTACCAGGCCGCACTGTAGAGAAGGGGCGGTAAGAAAACCACCAGAACAACCGATGGATCCAGGTTTACGTTTGGCAATCCGGGGAAAAAGCTGATCAACAGCCCCCCAACGGTCAATAGTATCGGAAAGGCCAGATTGAGTCGTCGAGCTACGACCGCCAATCCGATGACAAACGTTAATAATAAAAGAACCGTTTCCAGTGGATGCATCCCGTATTATACGATTTGGCTACGCTAAAAAAGAACAAACCTACACCGTCCAGCACCGGCCGAAGCGGTACAAATCGACGATTTTGCGGTAAAAAGTGAGGGATTTGAAAAGGAACCGTTCTAACTAAAACCACTCATCTTTGGGCGAAATCGTTGATTTTTACCAGGCAATCGTCACCTATTCCACTCCCAGGTTCGTATCCGGGTAGTCTGCTCACCCTGCGGCTTCGAGGTAGGCGTAAATGTTGGCAGGCAGAGAAAGTTAAGCTGAGTTTGCCCATTTCTCGAATCCAACACCAAGTTGTGTGGACAATCAAGAAAGGGGTATGCCTTGTCATTTAAACTACATCATCAACCACAACGGCTACACTTCGCTTATTCGACCAACCGAACTTTGCCCTCGAACTTATCGATAGTATTATGAAAATCGGAATTGAGGGAAAAGTAGTAGCCATTACCGGCGCTAGCAGTGGTATGGGCGAGGCCATGGCCGAATTACTGGCAGGTTATGGCGCGAAAGTGGTTCTCGGTGCCCGGCGGACCGACCGTCTGGTATCGCTCACCAATCGGATACGGCAGGCAGGTGGCCAGGCAGCTTACCGGCAAACAGACGTTACGAAGCGGGATGATGTGGTCCAGTTGGCAGCCTTAGCCCAACAACAGTTTGGCAGACTCGATGTCATGGTGAACAATGCAGGAATAAGCCAGCTTCACTACATGGACGAGTTGGATATAGAGGGGTGGGAACAGATGATTGATGTAAACCTGAAGGGCACCCTCTACGGTATTGCCGCGGCATTGCCCATCTTTAAAGAGCAGGGATCAGGTCATATTATCAATATCATCTCCGTAGCCGGCATCAATATTGTCCCGACGATGGGCGTTTATGCCGCCACCAAAAATGCGATTCGTACAATTGGTGAAGCCCTGCGCCAGGAGTCAGAAGGTCGTTGGCGGGTAACGGGTATATCGCCCGGTTTTGTGGCAACGCCGTTTGCCAGTAATATCAAGAATGAACAGATAAGAAACACGATTCAGGAGAAAGCCAACCAGATTGCCATTCCGGCAGAAGCGATTGCGCGGGCGGTAGCCTATGCCATTGAACAACCCGACAATGTGGACGTTGGTGATATTGTGATTCGCCCAACGATTCAGGGTTAAATTAGACGTTTTTGTAAGGCAACCCCCTTCTGTAGAAACACAAACTAGTATGAAGTCCGACGCCACAACCCAGCCCCTGATTTTTGACAGTATCGACGATCTGATGCAGCGGCTCAATTTGCCCCGACCGCTGCATCCGCTCATCGCCTTACTTGATTACAAAAAGGTAAAGCCCGACCTAACTCAAGCCGGTTCGCGCTTTCTGTTGACCTTTTATAAACTATCATTCAAAACCAGTTTCAGCGGTCAGGTAAAATATGGACCGGGCTACTATGATTTTAAGGAAGGGGGTATGGCCTTTTTGAATCCGCATCAACTTGTTGAATTGTCGGGCGAGGACGAGGAGTATCAGGGCTATGCGCTGTTCTTTCACCCCGACCTGATTCGTAATTACCCGCTGGCTCAAACGATTCATCAATATGGTTTCTTTTCCTACACCGTGTCGGAAGCGTTGTTTTTGTCGGCAAAAGAGAAAAAAGTGATGGCCTCATTGTTCAAAGCCATCGCTTCCGAACTAGCCAACAGAATCGACTCGTTCAGTCAGGATGTACTGGTATCGCAGATTGAGTTGCTTCTGAATCACAGTAACCGCTTCTATAATCGGCAGTTCCTGACCCGAAAGGTCGCGCACACGGACCTGATTGATCGAATGAACACCTACTTGCTGGATCGTTACGACACGAAGAAGGCCGTCATAGCGGGCTTGCCATCTCCCCAGGAAGTAGCGGCACACCTAAACGTATCTCAACGCTATTTATCCGACATGCTGAAATCGTTGACCGGCAAAACTACGCAGCAGCATATTCATTTGCAGCTGATTGATAAGGCAAAAGAGTTGTTGACGCAAAGCACACTGAGCACCGCCCAAATAGCCTATAGCCTGGGATTTGAGCATCCACAGTCGTTTAACAAACTGTTTAAGCAAAAAACCCGGCTCTCCCCCACTACTTTCCGGCAGCTTCTTCACCAGCAATAAGGCAACCAGGAACGGCTCGGCTCATTGAACCGGGCTGTCGGAGTCGTCAGCAAAAGGGTGTTCGGCCTTCGTTATGATCCGTCTCAAGTAGGTCATATTCCGAAAAAGCGGGCTGGAGCCGATAGAATCGGAGCTACGAACATTCAAATTGAGGCACAGACAACAAGAAATTACTTCTACAAGAAAACCTAATTTTTATTCTCCATAAAATATAAATAATAGAATTTTATTAATAAAAATCAAAATTAATATTAATTATATTTTGCATAAATAGATATTTACTTACATTGATCATCTTTTTAAGTTTCTTCTGTTTAGTATAATAATCTGCTCGTAAAAGCCGATGCTAACTAAACTAATCCGTTTTAAATTCAACCGTAAGAAATGCCCCTGAATCGACGAGATTTTATGCAAGTGGCGGGTAAGGGTGCCAGTGCGCTCATGCTGGCACAGATTCCCATTTTCGGTCGGTCAGTTTCGGCTGAAGCCTTACTCATTCCGGGCCTGGATGTAGCCATCAAGAAACGGTTGGCCGATGCCGCCTTAAATGCCGCTAAGTCAAAAGGAGCATCCTACGCCGATGTGCGCATTGGCCGCTACCTGAATCAATTTATTATCACCCGCGAAAACAAGGTTCAGAATATTATCAATACGGAGTCGTATGGTGTGGGGGTCCGGGTCATCGTGGATGGCTGCTGGGGATTTGCAGCCGTTGGCGATGCCAAAACAGAGGCTGAGTTAGCCAAAGCAGCCGAAAAAGCGGTGGCAATGGCTCAGGCGAATGTATTGCTATCCGACGAACCCGTTCAACTGGCTCCCCAGAAAGGTTTCGGGGAAATTAACTGGAAAACACCGATTCAGAAAAACGCGTTTGAAATTCCCATTAAAGAGAAGGTCGATCTACTGATGGCCGTCAATGGAGCCGCCATGACCCAAGGCGCTAACTTCGTGAACTCGCAATTCTTTTTTGTTAATGAGCAGAAGTACTTTGCGTCTACGGAGGGGTCGTATATCGATCAGGATATTCATCGACAATGGCCTGGCTTCACGGTAACCGTCATCGACCCTAAGAGCGGTAAATTTGAAACGAGGGATGCGTTAAGTGCCCCCGTAGGGATGGGTTACGAGTACCTGCAAACAAATCCGTCCGACAAGATAACGGGCATTACGACCCGATATAACAAAGGGTACGATATGCTGGAAGATGTGGCAGCGGCTGCCAAACAGGCCAAACAAAAGCTTACCGCTAAGTCTGTCGAAGCGGGCAAATACGACTTAATTCTTGACCCGTCGCACACCTGGCTAACCATTCACGAATCGGTGGGTCATCCCCTGGAACTGGATCGTGTGTTGGGCTATGAGGCCAACTTCGCCGGCACTTCGTTTGCGACATTGGATAAGTGGAAAAGCAAACGCTTCAACTATGGCAGTCAGCACGTCAATCTCTTTGCCGATAAAACGCAGGCAGGTTCGCTGGGAGCCGTTGGTTACGACGATGAAGGCGTTCAAACAAAGCGTTGGGATCTGGTTAAAGATGGCATTCTGGTCAACTATATGGCCATTCGTGATCAAGTGCACTTACTGGGCGAAAAAGAGTCGCAGGGCTGTGCATATGCCGATAGCTGGGGAACCGTTCAGTTTCAGCGAATGGCCAATGTATCGTTGGCAGCTGGCAAAGAACCGCTATCCGTCGATGACATGATCAAAGGCGTAAAAAAAGGCATTTACATTATCGGTGACAGTTCCTATTCAATTGACCAACAGCGGTATAACTTTCAATTTAGTGGCCAATTGGCGTACGAAATCAAAGACGGGCAGATTGTTGGTATGCTTAAAGATGTAGCCTACCAGTCCAACACGCAGGAATTCTGGAACTCCTGCGTACAGGTATGCGACGAGCGCGATTTCCGGTTAGGCGGATCATTTTTCGACGGGAAAGGGCAACCGATTCAGAGCAATGCCGTGTCGCATGGTAGCGCAACAGCACGTTTCAACGGCGTCAATGTCATTAATACCGGTCGTAAAATTTAAGCTCCTCCGACATGGCTATCTTATTATCAGAAACAGAAGCGAAACTATTGCTACAGAAGGCATTGGCTTATTCCAAAGCCGACGAATGCGAAATAAATTTGCAGGGTGAAGAATGGAGCAACATCCGATATGCTCTTAACAAAGTCTCAACCTGCGGATCCAAAGCCTATAAAACGCTGTCGGTTCAGTCGGCCTTTGGCAAAAAGGTTGGCGTTGCAACCATCGACGAATTCGATGAAACTTCGCTGGAAAAAGTTGTCCGTCGTGCAGAAGAAGTGGCTCAACTGGCCCCGGAAAATCCTGAGTATATTGGCCTTCTTGGGCCACAGACCTATTTACCATCAACCGGCTTTTTCGACTCGGCAGCCAATATGCTGGCCGTTGACCGGGCCAAAGCAGTAAGCCAAAGTATTCAGATAGCCCGTTCGCAAAAACAGACCGTAGCGGGCTATCTGGAAGACCGCGTTGGTTTTTCGGCAATGATGAACAGTAAAGGACTATTTGCCTATTACCCAAGTACAGAGATCAATTTTAGCGCAACCATCCGTACGGGGACCGGAACGGGTTCTGGGTTTGCCGCTCAGGGCGTAAGTGATTTCTTAAAACTGAATACGGCATCAGCCACACAGGTTGCCCTTCAAAAGGCGCTCGGTTCGGTGAATGCCCGCGCTATTGAACCCGGCAAATACACCGTTATTCTTGAACCGCTGGCGGCTGCGGTACTGCTGGAACATTTATTCCGTGCTCTGGATGCCCGCAGTGCCGATGAAGGACGCTCATTCCTGAGCAAACCCGGTGGCAAAACGAAACTTGGTGAGCGACTTACAGACGAACGGGTAACAATTTATTCGGATCCAACTAATCCTGAATTGCCCGCTTCACCCTGGGGATCCGATGGTCGGGTACAGGAAAAAATAAACTGGATTGACAAAGGCGTTGTCAAAAACCTGTCCTATTCCCGCTACTGGGCGCAGAAAAAGGGAGTAAAAGCCGTGCCAGCACCCACCAATTTCATGATGGTGGGAGGTGATGCAACCCTGGATGAGCTAATAAAAACCACGCAACGTGGTATTCTGGTAACCCGATTCTGGTATATCCGCTCCGTTGATCCACAGTCTCTATTGGTCACTGGCCTGACTCGTGATGGTACTTTTTACATCGAAAACGGCAAGATTAAATATCCTATTAAAAATTTCCGGTTTAATGAAAGTCCGGTTATCATGCTTAATAATCTGGAAACATTAGGAAAAGTAGAGCGGGTCGTGAGTAGCGAAGGCTCCTTTACCAATTACCTCATTCCATCGATGAAAATTCGGGAGTTTACGTTCACTTCTCTTTCCGATGCTGTGTAAGAATATACATTGACTTTCCTTCCTTCTTTTCACGATCAGTTACTTAACTGCGATATGTCAACCGATGCCCAGAACGAACGTAAGCCCGCGCAGATTAACCGACGCCAGTTACTGAAGTACGGCGTTCAGGGTACTGCATTAACTGCTTTGGGTGGGACTTTGCCTCATCCTGCGCAAGCCGGTGTTACCAGTTTCATTAAAAAGCCAGCAAAGAATGGAAAACTTGTTGTTGTCGGCGCTGGTGCATTTGGCGGTTGGACGGCGCTGCATCTGCTGCGAAAAGGCTATCAGGTAACGCTCATTGACCAATTTGGTGCCGGGAATAATCAGTCGAGTTCAGGTGGGGAAACCCGCCTGATTCGAGCCTATTATGACGACCCGATTTATGTTGACATGGCAATACGAGCCATGACGCTCTGGAAGGAAAATGAGCCACGCATGGGTCAGAAAATGTTGCACCAGAACGGGTTGCTCCTGTTCAATTACCCATCCAGTAAAGCCGAATCCGAAACGGCCGTTTCGATTTACAAAAAAGCGGGTTTGCCCCTCGAAAAAGTCAGTCTGGATGATGCGGTCAAGCGGTGGCCTCAGATTGGAACAGAAGGCCTCGACCACGTCATGTATGACCCCAATGCCGGGTATCTGGATGCCCGCAAGGGTTGTCACGCCGTTTGTGATTTGTTCATTAAAGAAGGCGGTATATTCCTGCAAAAACAGCTTCAAAAGGAAACCATCAAGGGCGGTAAAGCGACATCTGTCACACTTTCTGACGGGAGTACATTGGAAGCCGATCAGTTTATAGTTGCCTGTGGCCCATGGCTGGTTCGTTTATTCCCAGAACTCACTAAAAAACTCAAAGTGACGCGCGCGTTGTGTTTCTTCTTTGCGACTCCGCCCAGTCAATCTGACTTGATGGAGAATAAACTGCCTACCTGGATGGATCGCGACATGACAGGTCCCTTCCGCTCTTTTGGCGTGCCGGGAAGCGATTCCAGAGGGTTTAAAATAGGGCTAACGCCCCCTGACAACAACGTAACCGACCGGTTTGACACCTATCACCGTATGGCAAAACAGGAGGAACTGGATATGGCTCTGAACATACTTACCCGACGGTTTCCTAAAATGGTAGGTCAGCCCCTGATTGAGCAGCGGGTTTGTCAATACACCGTTACACCCGATAGCAACTTCATTCTGGATACCCATCCCGAAGCCGATAATCTTTGGGTGATGGGCGGTGATTCTGGGCATGGCTATAAACAAGGTGCTTCATTTGGTGAACTGGCCGCTAATACGGTTGTTGGCGAAAAGGAGAAACTGAAAAAATTTGCGCTCAAACGGTTGATTGGCTAAACCTGCCCTCTACTCATTACCAGTACATATTCCCTTGACGATGTTTACAGGGGAACAAATTCATGTTGCGAGTCAACCAGCTATACGTGGCATTCGTATATGCTGTACTGCTTTCATTCTGGCTGTTTGTAGCATTAACAATCTTTTTTTGTGCGATTGTCAGGCTGGAATGGCATGATGATGGATTGTATCCCTCCTTTCTGTATGGGTTAGTGTTGGCTCATGGACAGTTGTGGATACCACTGCTATGGTTGGCTGCGTGTTTCCTCTTAAAATAAGCCTTAACGACAGGACTGCCTGGTCAATTCAAAGATATTCACTTTACGGCGACGGGCAGAGTCAATGAGTGGCGGAGAAAGCACAAAAACTAACGTGCTGTTTAACAGAAAAGCGGTGCTGAGAAAACTCAGCACCGCTTTTCTGTACTCAAAATTATTCTGCCCAATTATTATGACTAGAGAAAACTTGATCGAAGCAAGTTACTTGTCTTAATAACCAGGGTTTTGCTTCAAAATAGCCGTGCTACCGTTCTGCAGGTCAAGCTGCGTTTGTGGCAGCGGCAAGTACTCGTTCTTGCCCGCCGTGAATACAGCACCACTGTAAGCATTCGACAGCTTCGTCTTTTCGTACGCCAGGAACGCATTCAACGTCGGTGCCGCAATGCCCCACCGCACCAGATCGAAGAAACGCTGACCTTCTTCGGCTAGCTCGATCTTACGCTCGAACCGAACCGTGTTACGAGCCACATCCTTCGACGCAAAGGCAGAAGCCGGATAAGGAGCAACTACATAGTTGGCAGCCGGCTTGCCGTCGGCAGTCACCACGAAACCAGCTGGGTTGGCAGCCCGGTTACGCACCTGATTGACATAGTTCATCGCCGTTGTCAGGCTACCCACTTCCACTTCGGCTTCGGCCGCCATCAGCAGCACATCCGAGTAACGCATCAGAACGACGTTCGTAGCGGCCCAGCCTTTCGTCCAGTTCGATACGTCGGCCACTTTGCCTTGCTGAGCCAGATAGAAAACATACTTCTTCGTCGAGTAGGGACCACCGAAGGCCTGGTTACGCGTCCAGGCGCTGGTGAAGTTGCCATAATCCAGATAAGGAATACCCCGACGACCAACCGTATGGTCAAGACGAGGATCGACCGTGCGGGTGTCGGGCGTGAACGCATCACCGGGCAGCAGGCCCATGTCCGTTTTCAATTCGTTGGTCGCGTTATCATACGCCCCGTTGGCCTGGGCCATGTCGATCGGTAGACCCGTAGCATCGGTCCGGAACGAGTTGGCCAGATCGAAGCTGGGCTTGAAGAAGTCACAGCAGGTGGCCCCAATGCCGGCGCTGTAGGGATAGTTCAGGTTCAAGTCACCCGAGGCTGCATCCGAGCTACCTGCGTTGGCTACGTTCTGGGTCGAGAAAACGGCTTCTTCGCTGTTCTCGTTGGCTGCGTTGAACACCTGAGCGTACTGCGCCACCAGGCCATACTTCTTGCCGTTGGTGGTTTTGCCGTTGGCGATGATCAGATCGTACAGGGCTTTGGCTTCAGTGTACTTCTTCTGGTACATGTAGGTTCTGGCCAGATAGGCAGCCGCAGCCCACTTGTTGACGCGGCCTGCCGAGGTGTTGGTCTCAGCCAGGTTGTCGTAGGCAAATTTGAAGTCAGCTTCAATCTTAGGCCAGATGTCGGTGTCATTCTTCACCGTGGTAGCTCCCGTTCCATAATCCAGTGTTTCATCGATGTAGGGAACCATGTTGAAAGTCCGCTTGAGGTCGAAGTAGTAGAGCCCTCTGAGGAAGCGGGCTTCGCCCCCAATCTGCTGCTTGGTAGCAGCGGTCACGGTTGGATCAGCCGTAGGCAGGAGCCGGAGTACGGAGTTGGCCCGGCTTGCGCCTTCGTACAGGGCTTGCCAGCGGGCGTTCAATTCTGCACTGGATGCGGCCACCAGGTAGGTTTCGAAGGGGGTGATGGCGTTGAAATCGGAGGGGTCGGAGCCTTTGTTGGCGTCGCCCCCCATGATGCTGCCGTACACCCAGTTGGTTGGGCTGGCCGTCTGCGAGTAGCCCCGCCCGTTCAGTTCCGAATAAGCACTGATCAGCAGCCCCTGCAGGCCGGCATTCGTTGTCAAGAGAGAGCTAACCAACTGACCCGTTGGGGCTACATTCAGGAACGAATCTTTACAAGCCAGCGAAATTACCGTCAACAGCACTGTAAGACCCACCCCTTTTGTGATTGTCTTTTTCATCTTATATTTTTTTCGAGAAACAGATTTGTCATGTTTTCGAAACGCTGACTTTTTTGTTTGGTAAGAAGTCAGCGTTTCGAGTTTATTTATTAAAATCCAACGCTTAGACCTACGTTATAGCTCCGCGTGATTGGGTAGTTACCGATGTCGATACCAAAGTTTGAGTCAGCAGCACCACCAACACCCGGATCCAGTCCTTTGTAGCCTGTAACCGTGAAGACGTTGTTTGCCGAAACAGAGAACCGAACACGACCTAAGCCTACTTTATTCAATAAGCTTGCTGGTAAGGTGTAACCCAGCGTAATATTCTGCATCCGCAGGTAAGAGCCGTCCTCAACGTAGAATGAGTTAGGAACGGTGTTGGTGCTGATATTCGCTACATCTTCGAAGATCGGCTGTGTTGTGTTCGTGTGAGTCGGTGTCCACGAATCTTTTACCCGTGCGCTGACAGCCGCTCCCGAGAAGGATGGATAGAAGTCGGTATACCACTTAGACAGGTTGAAAATTTTATTTCCCAACGAAGCATACAGATACGTTGCAACGTCGAAGCCTTTGTAATTAACCGACAGGTTCACACCGCCCGTAAATTTCGGCACCGGACTACCGATGAAGGTACGGTCGTTGTTATCGATGATACCGTTGCCATCGATGTCAGCATACCGGAATCGGCCCAGACCAGCGCCTTCCTGGGTTGGAGCTGCTTTAATTTCCTCTTGTGAGTTGAACAGACCAATTACTTTATAGCCGAAGAACGAAGCAATTGCCTGACCGGGTTGGTTACGAGTAGCTGGCAAGGATAACCGGTTAGAAGCAGGAGTAACGTCAAAGTAAGGAACACCCGGTGCCAAAGTCTGAATCTGGTTGCTCAGGAAGCTACCCGTTACGTTCACTTCGTACCCAACATCGTTTGCTACTTTACCACGGGTAATCACCTGAATGTCGATCCCCTGGTTCCGCATGCTGGCAATGTTCACCGAAGGAGCCGTTGCCCGCTGACCAATAACACCTGCGATGGGCACTTGATACAAGAGGTCTTTGGTGTCTTTGCGCCAGATATCGAAAACTACTTCCAGTTTGTTGTTCAGGAACGAACCATCAATACCAACGTTAGTGGTCGTACTGGTTTCCCATTTGGCATTGGGGTTACCGATCCGGCTCCGGAAGAAGCCAGGGTCTACCGCCGAGTTGCTGCCCGTAATATCGTACGAGTTAGCAATATTCGATTGGAACAGGCTGTATTGGTTGTTCGGATCTACGTTGTTCGAGTTACCCATCTGGCCCCAGCCGCCCCGGATTTTCAGGTCGGTAATAAAGGGCAGGTTTTTCATGAAATCTTCACCCGATACGCGCCAGGCCGCCGAAAAAGCGGGGAACACGCCATATCGGTTGGAAGCACCAAAGCGAGACGAACCGTCTCTACGAACAACCGCGGTAACCAGGTATTTATCCAGCAAGCTATAGTTAACCCGTCCGAACTGCGAGTAGAATGTTACACCGCTGAACAAGTCACTGTTCGATTGGCGACCGGAAGCTGACGAAGTCGTGATGCTGGCGTAGCTTGGATCGGTCGAGAACGGGTTCAGACCAACACCGCTGATATTCCGGCCAAAGCCCGTATTCAGGGCTTCGATACCGCCCAGAAGGTCGATGCTGTGAATACCGAATTTCCGCTTGTACTGAGCCGTGTTCGTGAACGTCCAGGCAATGTTATAGCCCGCTCCTTCATTGATCCGGAAACCACCGTTGTTTCCTTCGGCATTTTCGTAGGTGTTCCGGGAAGTCGTTTTGTTGTAATAGTTACTCAGTGAGCCACCAATGCTGCTCCGGATTGTCAGATCGGGAATGATGTCATACTCCAGATAAGCGTTTCCAAAAAGACCCAGGTTAAAGTTGCGGTTATTTTTAGCCGCATCCCGGTTAGCAACAGGGTTTGATGGGTTGTTAAATCCTTTAGCGGCTGTACCGGCATAGCCACCAAATACGTCATAGACGGGAATAATTGGTGCCATCCGGAAAGCAAGCAGAATATCATTCTCCTGCTGCGATGCATTCTGTCCGCTATTATCACCGAACTGACCCGTGTTGTCAATATACGTAGCCTGGATATTCTCGCCAAACCGCAGTTTCTTATTCTTGAGGATGTCAAAATCCGAGTTGACGCGGAAAGTATACCGGGTAAAGTTGTTGTTTAAGATAATACCAGGCTGTGATTGCTCACTAAAACCAACATAGTAACGACCACTTTCGCTACCGCCTGAGAAGCCTAAGGTGTGACGCATCAGAATGGGTGTCCGTGTAATGGCCTTGTACCAGTTGGTCCCCTCTTTGTTCGCGCGAGTTACCTGATAGATAGGTCCATTGGCTGCGTTGATGTTGTACTTGGCTGCTTCAGCGGCTAAATCGACACCGCCCGTTACCCCAAACCGGTTGCCAACCTGCAGGTATTCAGGCAACACGGGCGTTGCGCCTGCCCCATATTGGCCACTGGCGATACCCGAGAAGTCGATTGGTTGGCCCAATGCGATTTCTCTGTTGCGAATTGCATTCCAGGTCCAGTCAGCCTGCTCCTGTGGATTCAGTACGGCTGGCGCTTTACCCGGATCCGTAAATCCGTAAAGTCCATCATACGTAACGCTCAGTTTTTGAGCCCGGCGCTGTCCTCGTTTGGTTGTAATAACAATGACGCCGTTAGCCGCACGAGCACCGTAGATAGATGCCGCTGCGGCATCTTTCAAAACGGTTGTTGATTCGATATCGTCTGGGCTTAGGAGCGCACTGCCACCTGTTGGTACGCCATCGATAATGTACAATGGTGTGTTACCACCGAATGCCCCGAATCCCCGTACCCGAATCGTGTTGTTAGCGCCAGGCTGACCACTGGCAATAACGGTAACCCCGGCAACCCGGCCCTGAAGCTGGGTTTCAACGTTCGCAGAAGGAATCGCTTTTAAGTCCTTCGCTTTCACGGTAGATACAGCACCCGTATTGTCCCGCTTGCTGTCGGTCGTATAACCCGTTACCACAACTTCATTCAGTGTAGAGGCTTCCTCTTCAAGCTGAATGGCAATGGCGGTCTGATTGCCTACCGTCACCTGGGTTGCTTTGTAGCCAATGGCAGAAACAGCAAGCACGTCGGTTGCGCTGCGTACTGTTATAGTATAAGCGCCATTAGCATCCGTTGTTGTACCAATGGTTGTTCCCTTGATAACTACGTTAGCACCCGGTACCGGTTCGCTGACGCTGGTCACAGTACCTGTAACCCGAATACCCTGTGCAAAAACGTTTACGTTCCACAGGAACATAATAGCCCCCAGCAGTGAAAACTGAAAGGTCTTGTAAAACTTTGTGTACATAGAGGTTGGTATAATTAGAAAAATAACGAATCAATATTAGCGGGTTAAGTTCATTTTTCAAAGTTTATATTGCCATTTTCCAACGCCAAAATAGTCCTATAGTATAAATAAATCTGCTCTAAGTAAAACCCTAAGAATTAAATTGCTTATTATCAGAATGTTAACAAGTTAGCAGTAACAAATAGTTACCGTATAAATATTCTAGTATTGTTTAGAATTGTAGCGTTTTTTTTGTGTCGGCAGTGCCATTTTTAGAGCAGATACCCACTGAGGGCATCATTTGCCCCCTTTTAGCATAGTGGCATTATCCTGCATTAATGTGTATATTAGCTGTTTATTTATTAATTTATCTATGTTTCACCGTTACCTGCCTCTTGCGCTGACTGGCTTGCTTATCTGGTTTATCACCGCCTGTCAGTCTTCCTCCAATCAGTTATTTACCTTGCTGCCCGCTGAAGAAACCGGGATTAACTTTTCCAATCGGATCACCAATAATGACTCGATGAGTATTCTTGATATCGAATACTTTTACAACGGTGGTGGCGTTGCGCTGGGCGACTTCAATAACGACGGCTTGCCCGATGTCTTCTTTACCGGCAATCAGGTAGCAAACCGCCTTTATCTGAATAAGGGCAATTTTAAATTTGACGACATCACAGCCTCAGCGGGGGTAGCAGGAAACGGCAAATGGTGTTCGGGCGCTACGTTGGTTGATATCAATAGTGACGGTAAACTCGATATTTACGTAAGTGCTACTCTCCATAAAGCAGCTAAACAACGGGAGAACCTACTTTACGTGAACCAGGGGATGCGCGACGGGAAACCGGTCTTTCGGGAGATGGCTCACGAGTACGGAATTGCGGATGATACGTATACGACCAATGCCGCTTTCTTTGATTACGATAACGACGGTGATCTGGACCTTTACCTGCTTACCGACCGCATTGAGGATTCGCCCAATGTGTATCGAGCCAAAATAAACGATGGATCTTCCCTGAATACGGATCGGCTCTATCGCAACGACTTCGATGCCAAACTTGGTCATCCATTGTTCACGAATGTCTCGAAGCAGGCAGGTATTTTGCACGACGGGTATGGACTCGGACTGAATATTACGGATATAAACCGGGATGGCTGGAAAGACATTTACGTAACGAACGATTACCTGTCCGACGATTTGATGTACATCAATAACCACGATGGCACGTTTACGGAGCGGGCCGCGGAGTACTTCAAACATACCAGTAATACGGCGATGGGGAACGACGTAACCGACATCAACAACGACGGCCTGGTCGATGTGCTGGCGCTGGATATGATGCCCCGGGAGAATCGCCGGAAGAAGATGTTGCTGGCGCCTAATAATTACCAAACCTACCTATATAATGACGAATATAAATATGGCTATCAGGTTGTCCGTAATACGCTTCAGCTTAACCAGGGGCCACGGCCTAACTCAACCACGCCGGCTTTCAGTGAAATAAGTCTGTTGGCGGACATAGCCGAAACGGATTGGAGCTGGGCCCCCATGGTAGCTGATTTCGACCACGACGGCTACCGTGACCTGATCGTCACGAATGGGTTTCCGCAGGATGTTACGGATCGTGATTTCATGACGTTTCTGACGGAGAATGCACAGATTGCTACGAAAGATTACAAACTAGCTCAAATCCCGATTGTCAAGATCAACAACTACGCCTTTCGGAATACGGGTGATCTGAAATTTACCGATGTTACTGAAAAATGGGGCATCAACAAGCCCTCTTTCTCCAATGGAGCAGCCTATGGTGATCTTGATAACGATGGTGACCTCGACTACGTGGTTAACAACATCAATGATTCGGCTTTTGTGTACCGGAACAACCTTATCGAGAAAAAACCCGAGAAGGCTAATTACCTGCGCATAAAATTTGCCGGGTCGGGCACTAATCCAATGGGGCTTGGCACTTTTGTAGAGTTGCACTATGGAAAGCAGAATGAACAGCAGCAGGTGTATGAACATAGTCCCTACCGGGGTTACCTCTCAACGGTTGAGCCAGTTGCCCATTTTGGCCTGGGCGCGGTGAGCACCATTAATGAAGTCCGCATTATCTGGCCCGCTCAGGGCACTGAGCCTGCCCGGCAGCAAACACTGCGTAATATAAAACCCAATCAGGTGCTGCTGGCCGACAGGCGCAACGCCCATGAGCCAGTCACTGCCCCGACCCGACAGCCAGCCAGCCTTTTCAACGAAGTTACGGATTCATTGAAAGTGGCCTTTCAGCATCAGGAACCGGAATACATTGACTTCAATACGCAGAAACTCCTGCCGCATAAGTTTTCGCAGTATGGCCCCGGCCTGTCGGTCGGTGATGTAAACGGCGATGGCCTGGACGATCTATTTATTGGTGGTTCGAGAGCCAACAAAGGCCATTTCATGATTCAGACAGCCGCCGGAACATTCGTAGAGCAAGACCTGCTACCCGATCAGACGGGTCCTGGCGGAAAGCTTGAAGAAGACATGGGTACGCTGCTTTTTGATGCCGACGGGGATGGAGACCTCGACCTGTATGTGGCCAGCGGAGGGTCGGAAGGACAACCAAACTCGCCTGCTTTTCAGGACCGGCTTTATATAAACGACGGTCCCGGTGGAAAAGGAAAATTTACCTTAAGCGCCAATGCGCTTCCCCCCAACATGACCAGTAAATCGTGCGTCAAAGCCGTCGATTTTGATCGGGATGGCGACCTGGACCTGTTCATAGGCGGACGCGTCGAACCGGATCATTACCCCAAACCTGTATCGAGTTTCATCCTGCGCAATGACCACACGGGCGGCCCATCCGGCCAGGTTCGCTTTACGGATGTGACCAAGACGGTGGCACCGGCATTGCAAAACATCGGTCTGGTGTGCGATGCTCTCTGGACGGACCCCGACAATGATGGATGGCCTGACTTACTGCTGGCGGGCGAATTTATGCCCCTCACACTATTAAAAAATCAACACGGTAAGTTGACGGAAACCACAACCGGGCTCGAATCGCAGAAAGGGTGGTGGAACTCGCTGGTAGCCGGCGACTTCGACGGGGATGGCGACACGGATTACATTGCCGGTAATCTCGGCCGCAATGGCCGGATGCAGGCCAGCGACAAGGAACCTGTACGCATCTATGGCGGTGATTTCGACAACAACGGCTTCTACGATGCCATACCGACTATTTTTATTCCTGATTCGACGGGTCGTCGGCAGGAATATACGTTCCACGGCCGGGAAGACCTGATCAAACAAATGATTGCGATGCGTCGGCGATTTCCTTATTTCAAAGATTTTGCCACCGCCAACATCGACAAGCTGCTTACCCCCGAAGAACGACAGAGTGCGCTGGTACTGGAAGCCAACTACCTGGAATCTGCCTATATTGAAAACAAAGGCGACGGCACGTTTGCTATGCGGCCCCTACCCATCCAGGCTCAGTTGGCCCCCATCTTTGGCATGGTCGCCGACGATGTAGATCGCGATGGTAACCTGGACGTAATGCTGGTCGGTAACGATTTTGGGGGTGAAGTGCTGGCCGGGCGCTATGATGCCATGAACGGGTTGTTTCTTCGGGGCGACGGTACCGGAAATTTTGCGGCTCAGTCCATTGCCAGTAGTGGTTTTTATGTGCCCGGCAACGCCAAAGCCTTGGCACAACTTACGGACAAGCAGGGCCGCGAATTATTGGTAGCGACACAAAACCGGGGCCGCCTGTGCATCTTCCGCAATCACAAACCGGCCACCAGCCTACGACTTCGACCTACCGATGCGTCGGCGCTGCTGACTTTTGCCAATGGCAAGAAGCAAAAGGTAGAGTTTAGCTACGGGAATTCATTTCTGTCACAATCGGCTCGCATCCTGTTGATAAGTCCATTCGTGAAGACCATTGAAATAACGGATTCGCAAGGGCACAAACGGCAGGAACTCAGCCCGGCCAAGCTGGCACAGCGGTAAAAAACGCCCCGGTAAGGCTGAATTCGGCGAAAGTCAAGGCTGCGTGCATTGACCGCGGCTGTTGAGCAGCCGGATAAACGACTGTGCGCTGGAAGCACAGAAAAAGAAGAATACGTTGTCTAATGATTTATAAAAATTTGTCTTTTTACCGAGTATACCTCGGCCTGTTGGCGTTCGTGTCTTTGTGCATCGTTATTGAAAGTTGCTATTCTGGAAATGAAGCGGCCTTGAGCGATCCGTACATTGCGGCCGGTCAGAAACTGGCCTTGCAACATTGCAGTACGTGCCACCTGGCCGTCTCACCGAATACGCTGGATAAAGAAACCTGGGAAAAGCACGTGTTGCCTGCCATGGCCCCCAGGCTGGGGCTTGAATCGTACGATGGCGGCCTCTATTATGCCGGTAATAAAGCGGTGATTTCCTACGATGACTGGCAGAAAATTGTGGCGTATTACCTGACATTGGCTCCGCCAAAGCTTAAGCCCGCTCAGCCATCCGCGGTGAATGACTGGGCTATTTTCTCCCTGGAAAAACCCCAGCGGGATACATCAAAAACGGCCGAAACAACCCTGGTGACAGTGGATACGATTAGCCATCAACTCTACACGAGCGATGGGTTACGCAATGATCTTACCCGCTGGGATCAGCAGCTACGACCAACCTTACAGAAGCAACTGAAATCCCCCGCGGTAAATGCCCAGTTTTTTCGGGATAAACAGGGCAATGAGCAGGGGTTATTCACGTGCCTGGGCACTATGCTGCCAGATGACAACGCAAAGGGTGAATTGGTCGGATTAGCGATTTCGGGAACGCAACCAGCAGAACCGGCTACCCTATTCGCCAATTTACCACGCCCTTTACAATCCCTGCCCGCCGATCTCAACAAAGATGGCCTGACAGACTGGGTGGTTTGCGGCTTTGGGCACCTGGTAGGCGGTTTATACTGGCTGCAACAAGGCCCGAATCATGCCTTTACGAAACACCCCATCCGTGAAGTGGCGGGAGCAATCCAAGCGACCACCGGTGATTTTAACGCCGACGGCTGGCCCGACTTGATGGTCTTGTTTGCGCACGCTGACGAAGGAATATGGCTATTTCTGAACGATAAAAAAGGTGGTTTTACCGAACAAAATCTGCTTCGGTTTCCACCCGTTTCCGGTTCGACCAGTTTTCAGTTAGTCGATTTTAATAAAGATGGTCGACTGGATATTCTCTATACCAGCGGAGATAATAGCGACTACTCCCAGATTTTAAAGCCTTATCATGGCGTATATGTTTACCTCAATGAAGGCAACTTTCGTTATAAGCAAACGTATTTTTATCCGATCAATGGTTGCGTCAAAGCCATGGCTGCTGATTTTGATCTGGACGGGGATTTGGACATAGTGAGTATTGCTTTCTTCGCTGATTTTCTGGACAATCCGGCCGAAGGTTGTGTTTATCTGGAGCAGGAAAAAACGTTACAGTTTCAAGCCCATACCCTGCCCGTTTCCAGCTATGGCCGGTGGATCTGTATGGATGTGACTGACTGGGATCAGGACGGCGATCCGGATATACTATTGGGTAATTTTTCACACGGATTCATTAACCAGTCCGACCTGAAACCCGCCTGGGATACCCACCTACCCTTCATCCTGCTGAAGAATAAAACCCGGCAATCAGCCTCCATAAGGAGGAGCTTATGAGAGTTCCGGGCGGGTTTTACTGATCGTGCGTTTCGAAAATCTGCTGAATCCGGCTAATCTCCTGAGCATAGATGGTTTTCTTGCGCGTACCGAAGTAGAGCGTATTTTCAATCACTTTTCTTCCTTCCCAGACCAGCTTTACCAGTCCACGCTCCAGTTCATTCCGGCATAGAAAATCAGGGATGATTGAAAAGCCCTCCCCGCCACTCAGGCAGCGCACAATGGAACAGATATTGGGGACGATGTAATTCGGTTTAAAATCGGGGTGGCGGTTGAAATTCAGGTGCCAGAATTTCTTCAGGTTTTCCATATCGGCGGCCGTGCTGTACCAGATTTGCTGTTTCAACCAGCCTTCGGCTTCTTCGGCCATTCCATTGTCAAGCAGGACTTTCAGCTCATCCGTGTTTGACCTGGCTCCGCCTATCAGCACGATACGTTCTTTTGAAAAAGGCTGGTAAGTCAGATTGGCCTGTAAGCCTTTTTGGGGCGTAATGATTAAATCCAGCAAACCTTTGTCCAAATCCTGCTGCATTTGAGCATACTCGCCAAACTTGATAATCACATTGAAGGGCAGGGTACTCATATAAGGCTCCAGCGTGAACTGAAACGTCTCAAAGCACATACCGATGCTGATGGTCGCTTTGTCCGTTTTCGAGTTCTTATGAAACTGCTGCTCAGCGGCTTCCAGCTTGCCGATCGGCTCCAGAATAAAATTATACATCAGCTTTCCCCGCTCTGTCGGCACCATTTTTCGGGCAGCCCGATCGAACAGTTTATAGCCCGTGTGCGCTTCCAGCGAATTCAGGTGCAAGCTTACTCCCGGCTGGGATAAATACAGGGCCTGAGCCGCGGCTGTCAATGAGCCCGTTTCGTAAATCGCCTTGAACGTACGAAACCATTCCAGATTAACCATATTGCTTATCGATCATTTTTATGATACAAAGCTACTAGTTAACTTATTTTTATGATACTTTCCGGGGCTATACTTTTGCATCAGTAATCAATCACCCGATCTGGCAGCTTCATCATTGGATGCCAGCTGGCCATAAACGGGCTAATTCATAGCGAAAAAACATGAAAAATGTATTTGTTATCAACGGTGGTCAGAAGTTCGCTCATTCGGGAGGTACTTTCAACGAAACCCTGACGAGCTGGACAGTCGACTTTTTAAATCAGCACCCCGCGTTTGCTGTGCAGATTACCAATATCAACGACGAGTACGACCCGGCCGAAGAAGTCAAAAAATACGTGTGGGCCGATATTATTATCTACCATACCCCAGTTTGGTGGTTTCAGGTACCCCATCGGCTGAAGGAGTACATCGATCTTGTTTTCACGGCAGGACATCAGCAGGGAATTTACACGAGTGACGGCCGCTCGCATCGAAACCCGGCGATTAACTACGGTACAGGTGGCTCGCTACAGGGTCGGCATTACCTGCTTACAACAAGCTGGAATGCCCCCAAGGAAGCCTTTACCCTACCGGGCGAATTTTTCGGACAAAAAAGTGTGGATGATGGCGTGATGTTCGGCTTTCACCGCATGAATGCGTTCACGGGCATGAAGCCGCTGGAAAGCATTCACTTTCACGACGTCGAGAAAAACGCGGATATAGACCGCGACAAACGACTTTACAAAACGCATCTGGAGAAGGTATTACTGGGCCACGTTGAGCCAGTAGAAATGGCTCATTAGCCCTTAATCAAAAAGTACTCGCCCATGGAAATAAAAAATGAGCCACTGGCGAGGTTACTTAACGACATCTTCACAGTAAGGTAACCCTAGCTTCATGGTAACGAAATAGTAAATTTCGAAGTTTGCTGATTCAACGCGTGCAACTGCCGGCCGCCCCTTGACTCACTCTTCTTGCTTTACGCCCAATGCTTACACTTATAAAACTCCGGACCAGCCAAAAAATGACCGGGTACGTTTCCGCCCAGCAACAAATACCAGGTCGAATGAAACACCTGTTGATCTTGGCACTGGGCCTTAGCATCGCTGGTGTTGCCAACGCACAAACCGTATCGGTTTTACCCATCAAAACGGTTCAGGATCTCCACGCTTTTTTTCACTGGTCAGACCAGAAAAAAACGATCGTGAGCGGACACCGGGGGGGTATGGTTCCGGGATTTCCGGAAAATTCGTTGGCCACGTTTGCCAATACACTGGCACACACCCCTGCTTTTTTTGAAACTGACCCGCGCCTGACCAAAGACAGCGTCATTGTACTCATGCACGATGCCACGCTGGACCGAACTACGACCGGCACGGGGAAACTGTCGGATTATACCTGGGACGAGCTAAAAAAACTCTACCTCAAGGATGCGGAAGGTCGTGTTACGCACCATCGCATTCCGACCCTGTCCGAAGCCATCGAGTGGGCTCGGGGCAAGACTGTCCTGAACCTGGACCGAAAAGATGTCCCGTGGGCCATGACGGCGGCTTTGATTCGCAAACACAAAGCAGATGCGTTTGTGATGCTCACCGTCCACTCGCCCGAACAAGCCCGCTATTATTATGAGGACAACAAAGAGCGGATGTTCTCCGTGTTTATCAAGAGCCAGCAGGAATTAGACGCCTACGAAAAGGCCGGTATCCCGGCAACCAACATGATTGCCTACATCGGCCCGACGGTGAAGCCCGAAAATCAGGCGTTGTACCGGTTGCTGAATGCCCGGGGTATTATGTGTATGATTTCGGCAGCTTCGTCGTACGACAAACTGCCCGATCCCCAAGAGCGAGCCGCTGCTTACCGAGCAATCGTTCAGGATGGGGCCAGCATTCTGGAGTCGGATCGCCCTATCGAAGTAGCGGAAGCGCTCAAGGGTTTTGTACCCAAACGACCAATCGCTTCACCTGATCGGTGACCTACTCTGGGCCTTGGCGGCAGTCAATAGCCTGTACAATAAACTTCTTTTTTTAGCCGACCGTAGGATTGAATATGGTAACTTTGTTCCATGCAAAAGACCGAAAGTCTCGAAGAATTTTATCGGCATAAATTAACTAACCCGCCCACTACGCTACAAGCCACCGTCGGGGATGTGAATGTATTTCGGCTGGAGGATTGCCTGGCTCCCAGTACCGCTCCGGTTCAGTATAGCCGACGGGATTTTTATAAGATTACGCTTATCCGGGGACGTAATCTGTACCATTATGCGGATAAAAGTATTGAGATCGATGGGCCAACGCTGGTGTTTTTTAACCCGCAGGTGCCTTATACCTGGCAAGCGGTTTCAGGCGACACAACCGGGTTTTTCTGCATTTTTCGCGAATCGTTCTTCAGCGGGCGGTTCAACACGGGGCTAACGGAACTGCCGCTGTTTCAGCCCGGTGGTAAGCCAGCTTATGCTCTGGAGGCCGGGCAGGATGCCGAAGTGAGTGCGCTCTTCGAGAAAATGCTGGATGAAATCAACTCAGACTATATTCTTAAGTATGACCTGATTCGTAATTACGTATCCGAACTAATTCATTTTGCCCTCAAACGGCGACCTTCCGATGCCCTGCACCAGCACCCCGATGCCCGTTCGCGACTGACGGCGGTTTTTATCGAACTCCTCGAGCGGCAGTTTCCTATTGAGTCGCCGACCCGGCGGTTTGCCCTGCGTTCGGCGAGTGACTTTGCCCACCAACTCGCCGTACACGTCAATCACCTAAACCGTTGCGTGCGGGACACAACCGGCAAAACCACAACCGACCATATTGCCGACCGTTTGGCCGGTGAGGCCAGAGCTTTGCTCAGGCATACCGACTGGAACATTGCCGAAATTGGCTATAGCCTGGGTTTCGACGAACCGGCCCACTTCAACTACTTCTTCAGAAAGCATACCGGCTTGACCCCGTCGACGTTTCGGCGTGTTTGAATTTAGTAAGTATTGGCTTGAATTTGGCAATCTGCCCCTAGTCTACCGGCCTACCTTTGCTGTCCTTAAACGAGTAACACTTATGGACAATCAACAAGTATGGTTTATCACCGGAGCCTCTAAAGGCTTAGGCCTCGAATTAGTCGATCAGCTACTACGTCAGGGCCATCGGGTCGCGGCTACTTCCCGTGATGTTGCCGAACTTCGCCGGGCCACCGGCAATGAATCCGCTGATTTTTTGCCACTGGGCGTCGATTTGACCACCGAAACCAGCGTTGAGGAGGCCATCCAGGCTACTATCAGCCAGTTCGGACGGATCGATGTGGTGGTCAATAACGCCGGATATGGCCAACTGGGCAGTTTGGAAGAACTCACAGACGAGGAGGCCCGGGCTAATTTTGAGGTCAATGTGTTTGGCATGCTGAACGTAATCCGGCAGGTTATGCCTCAGTTGCGGAAACAGCAGTCGGGTCATATCCTCAACCTCTCCTCCATTGCGGGCATTACGGGCAACTTTCCCGGCTGGGGCATCTACTGCGCCACGAAGTTTGCCGTCGAAGGGTTATCCGAATCGCTGGCGGCAGAAGCGGCTCCGTTCGGTATCAAGGTAACCATCGTGGAACCGGGTTATTTCCGGACAGAATTTTTGTCGTCCGGTTCGTTGCGAACGCCTGCAAACCAGATGGATGAGTATGCGCTGGTACGCGAATCGGAAGCGGTTCATCTGCAACAAATCAGAGGAAATCAGCCTGGCGATCCGGCGAAAGCAGTGGCGGCCATGATTCAAATTGCCACTGAGCCCACCCCACCCCTGCACCTGTTGCTCGGTCAGGATGCTTATGATGTCGCCACGGGAAAGATCTCGGCATTTCAGGCTGATATGACGCACTGGAAAGCACTGACCGTGTCTACTGGTTTTGCCGAGCCAGCGGCCTGACTTGAGCCCATTTCGGAATGTACGAAGGGCAATGCGGTGTCATGCATGAATCCGTTTCTGGTCACCGACCGTAGAAATTCGTTTTCTGAGCGTATTGTTGTCACGCTGGTGTAACTAAATGGAAAGCGCACTTTGGTGCTGGAAGAGTTCTTAAACTCTTCCAGCACCAAAGTGCGCTTTCCACGTTCTCGGTTAAATCAATCCACATACATAACAAGTCGGTTGATTCGTCGTGCTTCGCAATCCAGCTTGGCCACCATAGGACAAAACCTCCTGTATGAGCGTCAGTTCATGGTAATGACGAGTCGCTTTCCATCAGTGATGGCTACGTTATAGATGGATTCTATGTCGGATAAGTCCACCGTAACGGTATCCACTTTAAGCGTTCCGTCAGCCGCTAATTGAAACATGTCAGGTAAGATTTCGCTAAACAGTTTACCCACATCCTGCCGCGTCCAACTACCCAGCCCCGAGCCTGATAGATGCAGATCAACGCTCCGCAAAATTTCGGCAGATAGCTGTACTTTATCGCCAGTTATGCTTCCGATCGAAACAAAACGCACCGGATGGGTAAAGGCCCCCTTGCCCTTCAACGAAGCGAGTAGCAGTTCCGCCGAGTGGCCCCACAGGTAATCGATGATCACATCAATTGGCGTACTACCGTGAATCGTGCGAAGTTGAGTTAGATAATCTTCGTCGCTTCGATTTACCGAGATAATCTCATCCGCTCCTAAGCCTAACAATGTCTGCAAGGAGTCGGGATTGCGCCCCGTGGCAATCACTTTTTTAGCGCCATAGTATTTGGCTAGCTGCACGGCCACCCGGCCCGTAAAGCCCGTTGCCCCATTAATCAAGACTACATCGCCGGGCTGGATACCCGCCCGGAAGCGTAGCCCCATAGCCGCCCCAATTACACCATTGGGCAAAGCCGCTGCCGTAGCGTCATCTACCCCATCAGGTATCAGCACCATACGTTTTTTTTCTACGACGGCTTGCTGGGCGACCATACCACTAATTCCTATCGCATAGACGCGGGTACCGTCGGCCAGCAGTCCCACTCCATCGCCCCCAATGACCTTCGCCTGGCTGGCCTGTTGCGCATCGGCGGAATAATGGCTACCACTCGCCTGGCCGCGGTCGATATGCTTAATCGCAGCCGCCTTAACGGTTATTAATACTTCATCCTCATTCGCGACAACGGGACTGGGAACCTCCGCGTAACGCGGTCCAGTCCCCTGCGGATACATGATGGCAGCTTTCATGGTCGATTTCAGTTTTACGGATTAAACAACAGCCGTCAAAAAGCCGGTTGGTGTTGATTTAGTGATTGATTTGACTGTTTGTACGTAGTGGTAGCTGGCATAAGAAACCAACACCAACCCCAGGGCGAGCAGAGCGGAAGCTGAGTCGCGGAGGGAATCACCAGACGCCAGATGCGCAATAAATCCTGAAACCACCGTGATAACAAAACCAGCGTATACCCACTCTTTAATCCTTCCTCTTAGCGCAGGCAGCACCAGTACGATTACACCAATCAGTTTAGCTACTGCCAACTCAACGCGGAAATAGTCGGGAAAACCAAAGTGAACACACAGCCGTCGGGCTTCTTCCGACGTTAGATAGGCATAGGCATTGCCGAGCATCCACAGGCTGAACAGGGCCGTCGTCACCCAATAAAGAATCGTTAATCGTTTCATTGTATCGCTTATTTTATTTGTTGCTGATACAAAGGTAGAGGGCCGCCAGACCCTCAAACGATAACATTTGTTATCAAATACAAAGCCCTGCCTTAGCTATTTGGCCCGGGCAATTTTTGCTTTGATCCGGCTCAAGTGAACGCTGCTAATGCCCAGGTAAGAAGCAATATAATGCTGAGGGACGCGCTGGATGATATGCGGGTTTTGGGTCATCAGCATCTCATAGCGCTCCTGCGGTGTATCCCGGACAAACGACAGAAAATGCTTCATGTAATCCAGTGTTCGCCCAAACAATGCCTCCAGAATCAGACTCCTCATGGCCGGTTGCTCGCTGACCTCTTTGATAATTTTATCAACACTACCTTTGTCGATCCACCACAAGGTACAGGGCTCAATCGTCTCAATGGAAAACAAGCTTGGACTACTTTTTCGGAAACTTTCAATTGACGAAACGGTCCTGTTTTCAAAGAAGAACTGGAAGGTAATGTCCTCCCCTTTATTATTGAACCAAACACGCAGGCATCCCTTTTCAATAAGATACGCTTTGCGGGAAATATCACCTTCCCGAAGCAGAATGGTCCTGGCCGGTACATGGATTTGCCGGAAGTAGCGGATATACTCATCCCATTTTTCGGGCGGCAACGGGAAATTTTTTCTGAATTTTTCGAACATGATGAATTCCCTATTTGGATACGAAGAAAGGCTGTCGCAAAGTAACCAAACGATGGGCCGGTTTCGCTATCAGTTTACCGCAGCTATGCTTAAGTCAACTGATAAAGAGGATTTTAAAGCGAAGATATCATGTGTAGAACCGGCGAAATGACACCATCGAGAAAATTGCCCCTCTTCAGGAAGCTTCTTCTTATGCATTCCTTCGTCTTGAAGGGGAGTATAGGTTGAGAATATTTCTGTGGGCGCAACCTGTTTTGGAAAGTCTTCACTTGTCAAGCGAAATAATAGCGCAGATCAAAATAATATAATGTCGGAATAGTAACAATAGTAATTTCACCAAATCAACTATTATTATAGTTTTATAACTAATAAATAAGTTATACATTTAACCCGTAGTTATTGAGATAGGATTTTCACGCATTATCCGACCATTATTTCACCTTGGCCATGATTCGGAATTACATCACAGTTGCCTGGCGTAATCTGCTAAAGTATAAGGCTATTTCGTCTATTATGATTTTTGGATTAGCCGCTAGTATCGCTGCCTTCCTGCTACTTGCTCAGTACGTGTTCGCGGAGTTTAGCTATGATGAATTCCACACGCATGCGGAAAACATTTATCGTATCCGACTGGATGATTACAAACAAGGCGTTCTGACGAATAGCAGTGTCATCAGCTACTACGCCGAAGCGCCGGCCATCAAAGAAACTTTTTCTGAGGTAGAAAATTTCGTTCGGCTGCACCGGGCCGATGGCATGATCAGCTACCGCAAACCAACGGGCGAACAGGTTAGCTATCACGAGAAAAAAGCCTTCTACGCCGACTCGTCTTTATTCAGTGTATTTTCATTCCCGTTGCTAAAAGGTGCTGCCAATCAGGTGCTACGTCGGCCTGAGTCCGTTGTGATTTCAGCGACGGTGGCCCGGAAATATTTTGGTCAGGAAAATCCGATTGGCAAAACGCTTCGGTTAAGCACTGATTGGCAGGGGGGCAACTACGTAGTGGAAGGCGTATTCGCTGATATTCCGACGAACAGTCATATTCATTTCGATTTTGTTTTTTCCATCCAGAACCTACTCAAGAATCAGCAGTTTGCCACGGGCGGCTGGTACTGGACCAATTTTTATACCTACCTGCTCCTGAAACCAGGCACCTCGCCCGAAGCTTTGGAAGGCCGATTATCCCGTGTTATCGACAAGCATATTGGTAATCAGTTGAAAAATTACAAGATCAGACAAACCTTCGTTTTACAACCTCTTCAGGCCATTCACCTCCATTCCCAGACGGCATCAGAAGTCGAAGCAAACGGAAAGATTAGTATAGTTTATGTGCTTATCCTCGTTGCCTTCCTGGTTCTGGCCATTGGCTGGCTTAATTACATCAACCTGGCTACGGCCAGAGGTATTGAACGAGCCAAAGAGGTAGGCGTCCGAAAAGCAATGGGTTCAGAAAAAGGCCAGCTGATCAAGCAGTTTCTGGTCGAATCCTTTGGTGTTAATCTGTTATCCGTGTTTATTGGCATTGGCCTTTTTTTACTGGCGCTTACCTTATTTGGCGACTGGATTCAGTCCACCAACGGCTTTTCCAGCCGTCAAAAGCCTTTGTTCTGGATTGTATCCCTGACCGTAATTGGTCTGGGATTCTTACTTTCCGGATTTTATCCCGCTTTTATTCTTTCCTCGTTTAAACCAATTGCCATTCTGAAAGGGCATTTGCCTAAGCAAGCCGGTGGCGAATCGTTCCGCAAGGCTCTAGTGGTGTTTCAGTTCACCGCTTCGATTTGCCTGATTATTGCCACCCTGGTCATTAATCAGCAACTTTCCTTCATGCAGCAGCAGGATTTGGGAATGAACATCGACCAGAAGCTGATTATAAAAGCCCCCAAAGTGTTACGAACGGAAAGCTTTACCAATGACATTCGCTTTTTTAAGGATCGGCTGTTAACGCATACGGGTGTCCAGCAAGTAACGGCTTCTTCCGAAGTTCCGGGGCAGGAAATTTTCTGGACGGACGAATGGCAGCGGTTCCATGAGGCTGCCGCCGATTATAAACTGTGCCGTATGCTGGCTGTTGACGAAGATTTTATTCCGACCTATAACATCAAATTGTTGGCGGGGCGGAACTTCGACAACGAGTTGGTACTTGATAACGACGCGGTTATCATCAACAAAAGCGCGTTAAAGGCTTTCGGCTTCGCAACCGCCCAAGAGGCACTCAATCAGGAAATTGGCAACGTAATCCCCAAAAAGATTGTCGGCGTCGTGAATGACTTCCATCAACAATCGCTGAAAACGGCCAATCGCCCTACCATTTTTCAGCATATTCCCTGGAGTAGTGCCTTTCTGACGATTGCGCTACGTAGACCTACGATGCGGGAATCACTGGCGATGCTCCAAAAAGTCTATCAGGAAGCGTTTCCCGGCAATGCATTTGAGTTTTTTTTCCTGAATGACCATTTCCAGCAACAATACGAATCGGATGAACGGGTAGCGTTGCTAATGAATTGGTTTGCCCTTTTAGCGATCAGTATTGCCTGTTTAGGTCTCTTGGGACTGGCCCTGTTCACAGCTAAAAACCGCACGAAGGAAATTGGTATTCGAAAAGTACTGGGAGCCAGTACTGGCCGTATTGTCATGCTGCTGACCGGTGATTTTCTGAAGCCAGTGGGTCTGGCTATTCTTCTGGCTTCCCCCCTGGCCTGGTATGCGATGAATTGGTGGTTACAGGAATTCGCGTATAAAACGGACATTAAGTGGTGGACATTTGCCATAGCGGGTGGACTTGCGGTAGGCATTGCCCTGGTGACCGTTAGTTTTCAAAGTGTCAAAGCCGCGTTGATGAATCCCGTCAAGAGCTTACGTAACGAATAAATTTGGTTGTGTTCAGCGCATAAAACGCCCTGTTTAAGAAGTAGCCATACGAACGCCCCTCCTCTCATGTAGGAGCGTTCGTCGCTCCTGGTGCTGTATACCAGTCCCACCTACCGGTCGAATGCTCACTCTTTGGTAAATTCTCGGGTGTCATTCCCTTGACGCAGCGTCACTTTGTTATGAGCCAAATCAAAGTCAAACGTTGCACTCGACGAAGGATACAGGAAGCTGTGATGGCCTAACGCTTGCAGGGCTAACCCATCCTGACCCGATAGCTGAACCTGAAGAGTTTTGCCCTTCTTAAGAAAACGAAGCGTAAACTGTACATCGGCATTGCGGTACGTGCCCTCATACACCGACACATCCAGCGAGGCCAGTTCGCTGGCTAACGATAGAATTTGGGCTACCTGCCCGGTTGCCTGAATCTGGTTGGTGCTTTCTAAACGGGCCATCAGGCCCCAGCCATAAAAATCATTGGCTACCCCAATCAACAGGTCGTTCTGGCCCGCCCTGAGGTTGAGCGGAGCCGTTGCATTCAGCGTCGAAATCCGCCCATCCGGGTATTTGCGCATATTATATTGGTATAAGTTTTTGTCAACCAGCACCGGCTGATGATTCAGAAAAACCCACACTTCATCACTAAATCCCACTTGCAAGAACGTTTTAACAGCTTCCCGAGCGAGAAGGGTAGTTTGTAGCCAGACCACTCGTCGCGTCTTACTGGCCCCGTATTTACGGGTCAAATTCAGCAACCCGCGCCGTTCCGCCCCGATGCTATCAGTAAACTGCTCGGGGCTGGGTAACTGACGAACCGACAGTTCATGCCCGTCAGGCAACTCCTGAGGGGTAGATACTGCCCAAGTCCGCAGATAATTCGGGTCATGGTCGGTCAAGTCGGGAGAGGCTGACGGACTCACGGACTCGACTATGTTCGGTTTTACTTGCACGTTGGCCACGTACGAAGCCCCTTCAAAGGCAATACTACCCTGGCGAGCGGTGGCTTCCAACTTAGGAATATCGAGTACCGCTTGCGGAGCCTGATTAAGAAAGACCTGTAGTCGGCTACCGGAAATGACTAGTTTGAGGTGATTCCACTCACCGGGCCTGAGCAGCGCCGGGGCTTGATATTCGGGATACAAGTCCCACAGATTAACGCCCCCCACATAGGGGCTGTACTGGATACCGTCATTGGCTAGCGGATTGGTTGTACTGTTAGTACGCAGATAGACAATCTCCTGATCGTTTGAATCGTGCCGGTGGAAATAAATTGACTGAGCCGATTCGGGCCGAAGTGGTTCGAGGTCAAACTCAATCGTTCCGTCCTGGAAGACGACTTCATTGAGAACGACGGGGCCGGCATTTTGGGCGAGCCGCATGGCCCGTTGGCCTTTGTAGTCAAGAAAATCGACCTTTCCGGCCTGGAAGCGCCATTGGCTCGCCGTCAGGGGAATGGCATAATCCCGGTGTTTTGACGCCAGGGAGGACTTGTTTTTTTGGGCCAGGCTTTGGGTAGCCAGCAACACGAGCACCACCGAAAATACATTCTTCATCATGAGTTGGTCAACTAGTTTTGGCCAAAGGTGGGGCTGAGGGCCAGGGCGGCAGTTCTCAAAAGGAACTCAACTTCAGGTCAAGTTGAGTTCAAGACGTATTCCTCCTATTTTTGCGGGATATGTCCTCAGCCCCGCCCCCTACCGCCATCGCCAGCCTGAAAGCGCAATTGGAAACCCAATCGGGCTGGGGCTCCAGCGAAACCTGGAGTAACTACGATGTGGAGCGCTTATGCGAACGCATCCTCCAGCAAACGGGCGTGTCGTTAAGTGTGTCCACCTTAAAGCGGGTTCTGGGTAAGGTAGACTACAAGAGCGCCCCATCCGTGACGACGCTCAATACGTTAGCGCAATTTCTGGGTTATACCGACTGGCGCGATTTCCAGCTCAAAACGGCAGAGACGACGGCAACACGGGTTGAGCCGCCTGTACCCGTGAAGTCGATCAAAAAGCCCAGATGGGGCATCAAGTGGTTGGGCGTAGTCCTCTCCGGTATCGTCCTAGTCGGTGTAGTCAGTTTTCTTTTGGGTAGAGATACGCCGTATAGCCCAACTGACTTTCGGTTCACCTCAAGCACGATACTAACCCAGGGGCTGCCCAATTCGGTCGTTTTTAGCTATGATGCCACTAGGGCGCATGACGACGATTCGGTTTTCATTAGCCAGAGCTGGGATACCCGGCGCAAGGTATTCGTCCATAAAAACGACCATCATCATTCCGCTATTTATTATTATCCCGGCTTTTACCGGGCTAAACTGATGGTTGGCGATCAAGTGATGCGGGAGCATGACCTTCAGATCAACACGGACGGCTGGTTAGGCCTGGTGGAAGCGGATTGGGGTCAGCAACCGGTGTACTTCAAGCCATCCGATGTGGTAAGTGATCAGACGATTCGCGTTACCGGCGAACTGCTGGCGAAGTATGGCGTAAAACGGGGTACTTCCGCACCCAAGATTGTGCTGGTCAACCAACAGACTATTAAGGGCATCAGAACCGATGCGTTTGAGTTTGAAACCGAGGTCAAGAGCCTAAATGACGACGGGGCTGATGCTTGCCAGCGGGTTGAGGTAGTGCTGCACGCCAAAAATGATCTGTTGGTTGTCCCACTCGTCGAGCCGGGTTGCATCGGCGATATTTACGTGTCCGCTTATGGGTATTATGCGTCCAGCCGAACGGCAGATTTAAGGGGCTTTGGCTGCCACCCCACCCAGTGGAATCAGTTGCGCGTAAGTTGTCGGGCAGGACTGGCAACCTTCTATCTGAATCGGCGGGCGGTTTATCAGGCTCGTATCAAGAACCGATCGGCTGAGATCATTGGGGTACAGGTTCGGTTCAATGGCCCTGGTGCGGTGCGAAATACGCGGCTGCAAGGCGCAACGGGTAACGTAATTTTCGGTGCCGTTCCTTAAGCCGTTTCCCCTTTTATTCCGTAACTCAGGGCGACCAACAGCAACAACAACACCAGGCCACCCAAAGCAATACTCAACGAAGCGTAGTGAGCGATAAAACCCAGGAGGGCCGGGCCCGCCAGCATACCGGTATAGCCCAGGGTCGTAATGGCCGGTAAACTTACCGTTGGCGAAATGCCCGACAGGCGGCCCGCCTGGCTGAAAAATACCGGAACAATATTGGCCACGCCCAACCCCAGCAAGACAAAGCCGATCAAAGCCCCTACGACCCAGGGGCTTAACAGGGCGATGCCTAGACCTACTGCCCCTAGCAAGCTGCCGACCACGACGACCGTTTTACTGCTCAGCCGGGCCACCAGCCCATCCCCTATTAACCGCATCGTGGCCATGGCAATTGAAAAGGCTGAATAACCTACTCCCGCAAACTCCGCTTCGATGCCTTTGCTATCTCGCAGGAAGATGGCGCTCCAATCCAGGACAGCGCCTTCAGCCAGAAAAATGGCGAAACACATCAGCCCCAGAAAGATAACCCGGCTGTCTAACCACCCTAACCGCTGGCTAGCGGAAGTTGGTTTCTCATCAGTCGCCGAATAGTAGGCAATGGCCTGTTGCTCTACCCCGGACGGCAATAGATAACGAAACTGAGTTAACGCAATAAGTACCATCAGGACGGCAATGCTCGTGGCGGCATAGACGGGATTTAGCCCTAGTTTTATCAGAAAGCCCAAGCCGAATGAACCCAACAGCCCCCCCACACTGAAGAGACCATGTAAGGACGACATAATGGGCTTTCCGTAGAGGTTCTGCACTTGCAGACCATGCGCATTCATAGCCACATCAATGGTACCAATGCCAGCCCCGAATACGAATAGCGTTATAGCCATGCCCGCGGTAGAGGACAGGATCGCCAGCAGCGGTAAAGCCAGGGCCATCACCAGAGCCGCACCGACCATAACGAAGCGACTGCCAAAGCGCCCTACCAGCCAACCCGATGTAGGCATCATGAGCATGGATCCACCTCCCAACAGCAAGAGCAGCAAGCCCAGGTTGGCTTCATTCAGGGCCAAACGATCCCTGGCGAAGGGCACCATCGGTGCCCAGCTTGACATACCTAAGCCGCAAACAAGAAAAAACAATTGGGTGGCCAGTCGAGCTTTTGCTATCTGTACTGCTGGTAGAGCTTGATTCATGAAGCGCCTAAATTAGACAGGGTTAGGACCAAATGTATAAAAAATGGCTTGGTTCCTGCTCTCCAACGCAACGATTGGCACGTTTATAGCCAAACTCACTACTTTACCAGGCTCTATGTCGGCCTGTTTTCGCTTTGTGACGCATCACGAACCACCAGCCAAGCCAGCCCGCTATCCCTTCAGCAAAACAAAGAATAAACCACAGCGGGGGATTTGCTCGATTACCAAAACTGATCGATGTCAGAAAAATGAGCAGGCCCAGAATTTCCCAGTAACGGGGATGACCTACCTAGTCGGCTTTGCCTACCCCCGCATAAACAAAGGCTCCGCCAATCAGGTAACGCACGTAAATGACAAAAAGCGCAACACTTGTCTTTTCGCGGAGTGAGTCTATTGTATTCATTCTTGCTGGTGGGTAATCAATTGTAGGCTAAGCAGCGCTGGTAGCGCCCCAGAAAACGGCTAGATTTCGCCCCTGCTATGGGTACTGTGTCGCAGACTCCGCTTTTTCCCTGGCGGCAAAGTCATAAAACAGAACAACACTAAAAATTACTTCGATTACTCCGCCCGTGAGCGTGGTCACCAGCGATTGCGTGCTGGAGGCATATAAATAATAAGCCGACGAACCTAACAGCCCACCCAATAGCCAGTATAGCTTGTTGCCGTACACCGTGTGAAAGGTCAAGTACCGGCCTCCGATGATCAACAACATGCCCTGAAAGAACCATTCTACCCGTATTAGTGAAAGTCCGTAAGCAAGGGGGATGGTCATCAGCATAAACAATGTTCCTTCCAATGCCAGGCTAGTCAGCTGGTTATCTTTGCTAGCAGTCGCCTTTACGCCCGTCACGGTATTGATAAGTGTGCTTATGGGGTGAATGAGCGCACCACCGACCAGAAGTGCCCAGACAGCTTGTCTGGCCGAAAAATTGTAAACGATAACGGCCGTTGTAATCCATACGATTCCCGAAACGAGCACACCTGTAGCGCCATTTCTATAATCGCGTCTCATGTCTGTTTGTGCCATGTTTATTGAATCGATCGGGTCGTTCTGCTTCATAAAAAGTACGTTCAAGGTTAAATCTGTTTAAAGAAATTCAAGGACTTCACAGGTTACAACAGAAATAGGGTTAGAGGTAAATTGAGGGTATGAAAGGATTTAGTTTACCCACAACGTCAGAAAGACGGTGATGTAACTAAAGTCCTCACCTACGGCAACGGGGCTTGTGAACACGAGTAAAAAAATAGGATGCTCGCTTATTAGCAGGTACCGACCTACCTGAATACGCTTATGAGAATTGCGGGATTAATGGCATTTGGCTTACTATTCATTTTATTCAGGCTAAACGCGCAGCCCAATGGAGTAGTCCAGATTCGAAAAAACGTGCCACTTGATTCGATTCGGCTGAGCGACCCGTTTATTCTGGCTGACAAAAAGACGAACTGGTACTTCATGACTGGAACGGGTGGTATGCTTTGGAAAAGCCCCGACCTGAACCTGTGGGAAGGGCCTTATCCCGTTGCTCAAACCGACCCCAACTCGTGGATGGGCCCCAAACCAATGATCTGGGCCGCCGAACTGCATTCGTTTAAAAATAAGTACTATTATTTTGCCACCTTCACCAACCGGGCCGTTAAGATCGACACCGTTGGGAAAAACGTCATCGAACGACGGGCCAGTCACGTGCTTGCCAGCGATAAACCCGATGGCCCTTATGTACCCATGCGTGATGCCACCTACCTGCCCGCTGCCATGCCGACACTCGATGGTACTTTTTGGGTCGATAAGGACGGAAAGCCTTATATGGTGTATTGCTACGAATGGCTGCAGAACAATAATGGTACGATCGAAAAGATCGAACTGAAACCAGATTTGAGCGGTAGCCTGGGCGCGGGTAAAGTGCTGTTCCGCGCCAGCGATTCGCCCTGGAGCCGCGAGAAAGATTCGACGGGCCACGACCGGCCAAACAAAGTTACCGACGGGCCGTTCCTGTTCCTGACCAAGACCGGTCGGCTGGGTATGCTCTGGACGAGCTGGATTTACGATGTCTACACGCAGGGCGTAGCGTACTCGAAAAGCGGCACGCTGGATGGTCCCTGGATACAGGAAAAAGCCCCAATCACTCCGCCTAATTTTGGCCACGGTATGCTGTTTTCCACGTTCGATGGGAAGCTGCTGATGTCCGTACATAGCCACCGAAGCATAAACGGGCGCACTGTCCGCGTCCCCTATCTCTTCGAAGCCGATCTATCGGGCGACAAACTCGTTATCGGGAAGCGATACGTGCCTTAACCGTATGCTCTGGATTAAGGCTGACCGATATTAGAAACAGGCTCCTCACCTACTATAAAATCGTCCGCAAAAATGGTGATCGATTACTTACCAGGTACGATTGCTGTCAGGCACTGGTAGGTGTATGTTTGATATTTGCAAATAACGGATTGATTCGTTCAAATCCATCTGCTCTTGCTCCCGCGACCTTTGTATAACAATCAATACGTATACAATGGATACCAAAAATAGGATTGCCTTGGTAACCGGGGGGAGCCGCGGACTAGGTAAAGACATGGCTCTAACGCTCAGCCAAAAAGGGCTCGATGTCATTCTAACGTACAATACCAAGGCTGAGGAAGCCCAGCAGGTGGTTGATCAACTGATCCAGAGCGGACAGAAAGCAGCCGCTTTGCAACTCAATACGGGCGATATTCACCAACTTGACACGTTTGTTGAGCGGCTCAACGAGGTACTGGCCACTACCTTTGGTGCGGATCATCTGGACTTTTTAATCAACAATGCAGGAATCGGTCGTTATGCCCCCCTTGGCCAAATCAACGAAGAGTTGTTCGATGATTTGCTGAACGTGCATTTTAAAGGCGTTCTTTTTCTGACTCAGAAGCTACTGCCCTTCATCAATAAGGGGGGCGGTATTGTTAATGTATCCACGGTAACGGCTCGTATCAGTGTGCCGGGCTCGGCGGTCTATTCGGCCATGAAAGGGGCCATGGATGTTTTTACCCGCTACCTGGCCAAAGAACTTGGCTCCCGGCATATCCGGGCAAACACGGTGGCGCCCGGTGCGGTGACCACGGATTTTGGCGGTGGTCACCTCCGCAAAAACGAGGACCTGATCAAGTATGTCAGCAGCATGACCGCCCTGGGTCGGCCGGGGGTGGCCGAAGACATCGGAGGGGTCGTTGCCTTCCTCTGTACGGATGATGCCCGCTGGGTCAATGGGCAGCGACTGGAAGTCTCGGGGGGTCTATTTATCTAACACAATTCGTGTTATATCAAATCGATGAAGCAGGTTCATAAAAAGACCTGCTTCATCGGTAAAAAAGCAGCGGACAGGGCTAGTTTGGATTCGGATTTTAGCACGACGTATTGTTGACAACAAACCAATATGGATCATTCATCAGTAAATGACTTTTATCAGCGCAATGGTCAGTCTCTTCCGGAAGGGATTAGCCGCGACATTGGTCATTTCAATGTCTTCGAAAGCGAAAAGCTCTTTCATAAGCAGACCGGTATGCGCATCATGCCCTACAGCCGACGGGATTATTACAAAATAAGCTGGCTCCAGGGAAACAGCCGGGCGGAGTACGCTGACAAAGTAATTGATATTCCGGCGAATGCCCTGCTATTTGCCACCCCCCGGATTCCTTACCACTGGGTACCAGCCGACAGTAACCAGGCGGGTATGTTCTGCATTTACACGGCTGATTTTCTGTCTCCCCAAAAAACGGGAATCGTCCTGGATGCCCTGCCCCTGTTTCAGCCAGGCAAGATCCCGGTATTTCAGTTATCAGACTCAGAGACCAGCGAGGTGGAGTACATTTTTCGTAAAATGGTCAATGAGCTGAGTTCCGATTACCAATACAAATATGACCTGATTCGCAATCTAGTGCAGGAGCTGATTCATTTGGGACAGAAACTCCAGCCCATGTCGGCGCTGAGTACTACGCAGAATGCTTCTGAACGAATTTCTTCGCTTTTTCTGGAACTTCTGGAACGGCAGTTTCCCATCGAATCGCAGCAACAGCGACTAAGCCTACGCACCCCCAATGACTATGCAGAGCGTTTGGCCGTACACATAAACCACCTCAATAAAGTATTGAAAGAGGTAATGGGCCGAACGACCTCGGAGATAATCAGCCAGCGAATTATTCAGGAAGCCAGAATCCTGCTCAAGCATACCGATTGGACCGTTGCCGAAATCGGCTATGCGCTTGGCTTCGACGACCAGGCTCACTTCAGCAACTACTTTAAAAAGCAAACGTCCCGGACGCCAGTCGCTTTTCGTACCATTGATCCACCCAGGCCCTGATAAGATGTATACCTGTCTGTGCAGTTGTATCAGGAAAATGCGGTCGCCGTTGTACGTGTCCCTGGCAAAGCTTAACCGAGGTAATCTGGCGAAAATACTGGCTGACCGTACCGACACGACTACCGTGTTTCCTGCTTTAGTTTTTGGGTTCTGCTCTCAATAAAAAGAAGGTTGTGATCAGCATGTACACAGCCGTAACCCCATGGATCAGCAGATGCGTTATATCCTGTGCGCCGTTGACCGCCAGAACGGTGAGGCAATCGGATATGGGAATAATGATGGCTGCGCCGAAGGCAAAGGCCGTTGCCCGGGGCTTCCGTGGGATCAGGAACAGGAGCACCACCAGACCTGAAAATATATCCCTGATGCCTTTGATCCAACCGTAAGCCATAGCCGCTTTGGTAGGGGCGAGTGGAATACCAAATCCTTCGGCACCAGCGGCTGGGTCCACGATAAACCGCAGACCCAGGAAGATAATGCCCACTGCTGCCAGCGCCGTGAGCCAGTACGAGACCGAACGCGGTCCCCAGAAATTGGTTGGTTGTGTTTTCATTTGCTTATCTGATTTGTTAAGCAAATGTCCTCCGGCTACATTTTTTATTCATTCACCCAGGTTAATTAATGAGGTCGGGTGTCTCGTTTTCGAATCCGGGATAACGATTGCGGCTTAATGCCCACATAGGAGGCAATATAATATTGTGACACCCGCTGGCTAATGGCAGAAAAGGTGGTCAGGAAGCGCTGATAACGCAGCTCGGGCGAATCCTTATAAAAGGAGGATAGCTGCTGAAGGACCGTGACGAAAACCTGTTCGATAGCCAGTCGGCCCAAGCGCTCTCCCTGCTCTACACCCTGATAAATCCGTTGCAGACCGGCATGGCTTACCAGATACAGCGACGTGTCCTCCAGGGCCTGGATATTTTTATTGGATGGCGACTGAGGCAGGAAGCTTTCATAATCACAGACAAATTCGCCCTCTCTGCTGAAATAATAGGTGCCCTCATTGCCATCCTCATTCATGTAATACCGGACCAGTCCGGCGCTGATCATGGCTACGGAATGGCATACCTGCCCTTCACGCAAAAAATGCTCCCCCTTTTTGAGTTTCTTTTCCGTAAATAGCTGTTTTATCAAGTGCGCTTCATCCTCCGAAAGGCGGATGATTTGGTTGATCCTGTCGACTAGAAATTCCATCAGGCAGTGTAGGTTATGGTTCGTTCAATAAGCACGTTAAGTGACCCCTGAGCAACTTGCCATCACACGTTTGCCAACCGGGAAAGTCATTTCAGACGCCGAGCGTCAGTTGGGCTGACGCTCACCGTACCGAGCAGCTCTATTAGCTTCGTGATAGGGCCGGACGGAGCGGCCCTTGGAGCCAGCATTGGGCTGTATTATTTTCCCGACAATGGGCAACTACGCTATTTGGTTGCAGGCTCCCAAATCAGTTTTTCTTTAAAATGTAGATGATCATTTCCGTACGGTTTACAAAACCCATATGCTGGTACAGGCCATAAGCCCGCGTATTATCCGCTCTGACATGGAGGTAGGGTAGTTTGCCTTCTGACCGGATCTGCCGGATTTGACTGTCGATTAACTGCCGGGCATATCCTTTTCCGGTATGGTCAGGGTGCGTACATACCGCGCTAATCTCCACGTGGGAGTCATCATCAAACCGCCGACCGGCCATAGCCACCAGCGACTCCCCAGCAAAAATGCCCTCATAACCACCAAACTCGATGGTCCTTGCCTGAAACGGGCCGGGAGGGCTGAGCCGGGTTAGATCAAGCATCTGAGGAACATCCTGTTCGGTTAGTTTGACCAGTTCAGCCCCCGCCTGCGGTTTGGGCGTTGCTCCCTCAAATAACAGTTGGAAGCCATCGATGCGGTCCACGATCGACCAGGGCAAAGCGTCAAGCTGCCTGTCGTTGGTGAAAAGGGCCACCGGCTGCCCATGCGGAACTGTTTCCAGTAAAGCGTCGAAATGCGCACGCGTGTTTTCGGCTACGGCCACAAAGGGAGCGACATTGGCCTGAAAGTATCTGGCCTGGTGCGTACCCAGAGCCAGGTGCTGATTACCCGAGGTCAATGCCGACCATACAGGATTGTCAAGTGAATGGATCATACTGTAGACTTAGTTTTCGTGCCTGCGTGATTCGGCTTGCTGCAGCTTCGTTCTCAGCTTATCCTGTATGTGCCGGATGGTCCCTTCTTTGTCCGTTTGCAGCGCGTTCATCAGGCTCTGATCCAGTCCCGGTGGGTTAAACTTCGATCCCCACAGGCCAATTTCCAGAATGACGGGTACCAGGGCAATACTTTTTTCGGTCGGGCTGTAGAGAAACTTCGACTTCTTGTCGGGCGCTACCTGCTTCGTCACAAAACCGTACGTCTCCAGCATGTTCAATCGGTCGGCCAGAATGTTGGTAGCGATCTTCTCCGCTGAGTTCATGAATTCGCCATACGTCGCCTTTTCGGACAATACCATATCACGCATGATCAGTAGCGACCACTTATCCCCGAAAAAATCAAGGGTATAACTCAAGGGGCAATCGGAGCGGGCTTTAATTTCTTTCATAAAAAAACTCGTAATTAACTTGCAATTTGCAAGCACAACACCATACCTTTGTCAACTTGCATAATGCAAGCAAAGCTACTAGGAAAAATTAAGCCAAGCAAACCTATGTCATTAGTAAAAGCCCTTGAATGGCGCTACGCCACCAAGAAATACGATACGTCAAGGCAACTCCTTGATGAGCAATTTGATGATCTGCTCCGTTCGGTTCAATTAGCGCCCTCTTCCTATGGCCTGCAGCCCTACCGGTTTATTACGGTAGCCGACCCTGCCAAGCTTGAGCAACTAAGCCGGGCCGCTTTCGGACAACCTCAAATTACCACAGCCTCCAAAGTTCTGGTTGTTGCGGTGGAAACCAACATCAGCGAGAATACGGTAAAAAACTACATCGACAAAGCCGCCAGCATCCGCCAGACGGAGCGTAAGAACCTCGAAGCGCGGGAAGCGTTTGTGAATGCTAAACTGCTGTTGTTATCAGCGGGCCAGAAAATCGAGTGGGCCGAAAAGCAGGCCTTTCTGGCGGTCGGTATTCTGGTCAGTGCTGCCGCCGAAGCCGGTATTGATGCATCGCCCATGGAAGGATTTGATCGCCGTCAGGTCGATGACATTTTAGGGCTTCCCGAAAAGAACCTTCAATCGGCGTTGCTCTTCGCGTTAGGCTACCGCTCCGAAGACGACGAGTTTGCCCGTATTCCTAAAGTGCGCAAAACCAGCGAAGAGCTGTTTACATTAATATAACCCAGGCTGCCTAATGAACAAGTTACCCTACATTATTCTGGCCCAAGTACCGGTTAAGGCAGATTGCCTGGACGACGTAAAAGCTCTTTGTCATGCTACCCTCGAGCCAACATTATTAGAGCCAGGCTGCGACGTATTTTACCAGACAGTTAAAGAAGATGACCCAACAACGCTGGTATTCTTCGAGGTGTTTGCGTCGAAAGAAGCCTTCGATCAACACATGGAGGCCTCCTATACCAAGGCTTTTTTTGCCGGCCTTCAGGGTAAGCTGGCCGGTAAGCCAGTGAGCACCCGGCTACAGGTGCTGTAAGCCAGTGGTATAGCCGCTAAGTAGCGCACAACAAACCAGTTCACAATTATCGCTTACACAAAATCATCATGAATCTGACGAATAAAACCGCACTGGTTACCGGTGCCGGATCGGGTATTGGCTATGAAATTGCCAAACTGCTGAAAGAAAAAGGAAACCAGGTGATTCTTGTCGGCCGTAATGCCGATAAAATTAAGAAAGCCGCCCAAGAGTTAAATGCCGTTACGCTGGTATGCGATGTCAGTAAAGAAGCGGACATCGAGGCATTGGTCGCGCAGGTCAAACGGGATTATCCAACCCTGAGTCTGCTAGTCAACAACGCGGGGGTAGCCAATTTATATAAACTGGGAGAAGGCGCTAATGCCTACCAAAAAGCGACGTATGAATTCCAGGTAAATTACTTTGGCCCCCTCTTGCTGACGGAAAAACTATTGCCCGTATTAAAGCAGCAGGCCGAAGCGGCTATCGTGAACATTACCTCCAATGTTACGTTTCACCCCTTGGTCGTTTTGCCGACTTACTCCGATACCAAAGCAGCGTTGCACTCGCATACCGTGGCCTTGCGACACGGACTGGCTAAAGAGACAGCCATCAAGGTATTCGAAGTTATGCCATCCCTGGTCGATACAGAAGCCACTAAAGACATGGGTGGCCAGCATGGTATGCATCCGAGTGTAGTGGCCACCCTGACTGCCGAAGCGATCGAAGCGGATCAGTATGAGCTTTACGTAGGGGATACGGCTGCGCAACGCACCGCCTATCTGGCTGATCCTGAAGAGGCTGTTACCAATTTCAATAAAGGCCTCTGAACCAATACGCTTGTGTCAGGCAGGCCGGTGCTGGCACAAGCGTACCAATCACCTTCCACTAAAGCCCCCTATTTGTTTACTGACGCTCATTGCCGGAGAAGTACCGGTAGCCGTGACGCTTGTAACCTCGTTATCCAATTGTCCCTTGGCTTACCTTTGTAAAAAGTCGTCAAAAACAGTAGCGAATGGAGAAGAAAGGGGGCGATCCATTATTAACCGGGCTGTTCCATCTGAACGTTTTCAGCCAAAACAGCCCTGTCGATAAACCAACGGTTTTAGCATTCTTCCGCCAGGTGTATGTGTTTACGGGCGGCAAAGGCAAAAGGCATCGTGACGATTGACAACGCTCAATATCCCCTGGAGAAGAATAATCTGCTCATTGTTTCAAAGGGACAGGCGTACCACTTCTCAACCAACACGCTCTGCGGATACCGATTGCAATGTGATGACGCCTTCTGGAAGTACGCCCATCAGCGCGAACAACTGCAAAGCCTATTTGATGCCCAGGTAACAAAACATAAGATAACGGTTTCGGCATCCGACTTACGGCATCTTGTCGCCCTCTTTAAAACTGCCTTAAGCGACTATATCGGGCCGGACTATTCAAACAAGCCGGATGTACTGGCGGCTTAGCTGAAAATCATCGTCATAAAAATTACTAATCCTCAGACGCTCCTACGAGAGGATGTTGGCAGCTTTGATAACAGCCAACATCGTGAAGAAATCGTCGGCTATTTTCCCCGATCCGATTTCAAGAAACGAATCATCCCCACGTTTTTTGAGGGCTTCAAGCACAAAACGGATACGACGTTTGTAACATCAAAGCCGATGTTTGTGCCTTTATGATTCCGAATTATCACGGAAAAAACTTCTGCGACTGCCTACTGCACTCACCCTGGTCAGAGTAAGTACCAACCACTCCCGACTATTATTTCCACCCGGCGAAAAGACGTTTATCCGGAAGCTGGCTTCGAAGATCTTTTCGCGTTCAAAAAGCATTTTGGCTACATCCCAACCGCCCTGGTACGAGCTCTGTGACGGTCTTTTTCAGGAGTTACGGGAGGAATAAAGTTGGCAGGCAACGGAGTTTTGACCCACTTAACCTACATTTAAATGCAAAAGCAATTTCGATCCAAACTGCCACTTCGACTATGCCCGCCAATATCCCCATCGAACTCGAGAGCGCCGTAACGACAATCATCATCCAACGTCCCGATAAAAGCAAGATTCCCGACTATGAAAACTGGTTGAAGCAAATGGTGCCCCTAGCCCAGCGAGCTGACGGTCATCGGGGCGTGAATGTCATCAGGCCGCACGGTCAGAATGAGGAGTACACCATTGTTCTTCATTTCTCGTCGGAGACTTCGTTGCGGCATTGGCTGGAGTCTGACACGCGCCGACAGATGATCGATAAAGTGCGGCCTTTTCTGAACGAGGAGGAAAAAATAAACATTAAAACCGGTCTTGAATTCTGGTTCACACCGCCGGGAACCAGGAAGAACGCCCCGCCCTACAAACAGTTTCTGCTTACCTGGTCGGCAATTTTTCCGCTTAGTCTTTTCATCCCCTGGTTGCTGTCGCTTATCACACCGAACCTTCCTCTTTTGTCGGTTCCCTTCGTTAAGCCCCTTCTGAGCAGTTTACTGATCGTAGGGCTCATGACGTTTGTTATCATGCCCCGCTACGTCCGGCTTACTGCCAAGTGGCTCTACAACTAGATCAAAAGAGGCTGTATTGTTTGTCGAGTATGGTAATCGGTCAGTTGGATATGGGCCGCCGTTACGGAATCAGGCTTGAGTCAGGAAACGCGATTCGGAAGGTCGTTCCTTGGTTAGGCTGGCTCTGCACGGCCAAATAGCCCTGGTGGTTGTCGATGATTTTCTTCACGATCGTCAGACCAATGCCCGTGCCCGCGTAGGCGCTGCGCGTGTGCAACCGCTGGAACATGCCGAAGATGCGTTCCTTATACTTTTCATCGAAGCCGATTCCATTATCCGTCACGCTAATGATCAGGTAGTTTGTGGTCGGCAGGCTCAACGCCTGTATCAGATCGGTGGTCGGCTCAACGGCCTCGATAAGAATCCGGGGCCGCGGATTGGTATTGAACTTCAGTCCGTTGCTGATCAGGTTCTGAAAAAGTTGATGCATCTGACCCGGCATTGCGGCCAGCGTAGGTAACTGCCGGCAGATGATTTCGCCCTGCCGTTCGCTCACGACCAGGGCCAGATCCTCCTGAATTTGGCTGATAACCTGGTTGAGATCAACGGGTTCGGTCGGGATGGTCTGGTCTGATAATTGGGAGTAGCGGAGTACATCACCCACCAGGGTTTGCATTCGGGCCGACGAACTAATGAGCCGCCGAAACAGATCGGCTTCCGTCTCCGTCAATCGATCAGCCAGTAATTCTTCCAGCCGCGTACCAAAGGTTTGTACTTTCCGCAAAGGTTCTCTCAGGTCGTGGCTGGCCACGGAGGCAAACTGCATCAGGTCCAGATTGGATCGATTCAGGGCCTGGTTCGTTTCCTGAAGTTGCTGATTTTTGGCCGTCAACAAGACCTGATTTTCTTTCTGCGCCGTCAGGTCGGTCAGGATCAGGCTTAAGCACATACCCTCATCGAGTTCAAGCGCGTTCAATGACAACTGACAGGGGATGAGCTTTCCGCCGTGACCGACGAGCGTCAGTTCCAGCTTATGAACCTGATTGTATCCTTCCTGGAGCAATGCCGTAAAAGCTGGCTGACTGGCCGGTTCCACAAACTCGATAAATGACAGCCCCACCACCTTTGATGCGGGTAGCCCTACCAGCGCGGCAAAACTGGAGTTTACATAAACGATAAGCCCATCGGTTGTTAGTGTACCGGCTCCCTCGTTCATGGTCTCGATCAGAATTCGGTAGGTATGGTCGGCCGTTTTAAGCGTGTACAATTCGTGCCCGGCACTGCCTTCCACCACCAGGGCATCCACCTGGCCCTTACGAATGGCCTCAATGGTATCGGTCGCTTCTTCCAACTGGTAGCGCAACGCTTCGTTCTCGGCAACGAGTTGGTCGTATGTTTTGGGCAAATCCATGTCAGTGGGTAGGTAGTCCGAGTCCAGTAAGCACTTTCTTGGTGTCCGACATATCGCCCACCAGGCGTCGTTCGGGCAGCGGAAAGCGCTTGATCAGCATAGGCAGCGCAATGAGCTGTTCAGCCTGGGCCCGCGCCTTCTGCTGATAAATATCGACAATATCGAGGGTATACTGACCCGGCAGGTACGTGTCGCAGATCCGTTTGAGGTTACTGATGGCCCGCGTGGAATGCAATGAGGCCCCCGCTACAAACAAATGCAGTACGTAGGGCTTGTCTTCCTCGGGAGCAGCCGGTTCGAATACAGTTGGTTCGTTCATTTACCTGACGACAGGGCGAATGTTTAAGCCAACCAGCACTTTTTCTTCGTTGGATAAATCACCGATAATCTTACGGATTGGCTCGGGGACTTTCTTCACCAACGTGGGTACTGCCAGAATCTGGTCGCCCTCGGCCAGTTGCGGATGCTCCCGCAAATCGATCACTTCGATGGTATACCGGCCACTCAGATGTTCCTCGCAGTATTTTTTAAGGTTCGACAAGGCAGTCTGCGATCGGGTTGTGTTGCCCGCAATGTAAAGTCGCAACTCCCATTTTTCTTCGTTATTTTCCATGAACGGGGGTGGTGTCGTACTAAGCTACTCGTTGTGCCGGTTGTGGATCATTTGCTGCCGGTTCTTGTCGATTATTTCTTTTCTTAGTTCGTCTTCCACATAGGTTTTATTCAATTCGTCCTGTATTGACTCAAATTCTTCTTTCAGGCCGGCTATTTTGGCCTCCAGGACGGCTCGCTTACGCTCAATCTCCCGGTCTTTTCGGCTTAGGGCGTGCTCCCGCAGGACGGTACCGGTTACTTCCTGCAACTGCTGGGCTTCGCGAGCCGAGCCAGTGAGTACACCATCCGGTCCCAGAAACACATCGACCAGTTCTAATCCCTGATTTGATATGACAAACTCACGCACCTGATTGGAATGTTTCATACCCCGTGATTTCATGATGTACAGGCCCCGGTTGCGTTCGCCATTATACTCGATATCTTTCACCAGCAGCCAGGCATCCACCAGGGATGATACGCCCTCATCGGTTTGCTCGTTGACGACATTATTCAGCGTCAGTGCCGTGAAAACGACCGTGATCTGCTTCGCCTGCAAAAAGTCGATGAGCCGGATCAGCATGGATTTCACTTCGCTCACCGAACCGACGGTGATCAGATTGGTGATCGGATCTAGTACAACTAGTGAAGGGTTGAACTGGGTAATTTTTTTATGAATCTCCACCAGATGCATCTCCAATCCATTCAGAGTAGGACGAGCAGCGTGAAATCTGAGCAGGCCCTGATCGACATACATCTGAAGTTTCAGGCCAATGGACTGCATGTTGCGCATGATCTGCTGGGACGATTCTTCGAAGGCAAAGAAAAGGCACCGTTGGCCCCGCTGGCAGGCCGCATCGACAAAAGTGGCGGCTAAACTGGTTTTACCCGTGCCCGCCGTGCCCGACACCAGAATGCTGCTGCCCTGAAAAAAGCCTTTCCCATCCAGCATTTTATCCAGGCCGTCGATGCCTGATAATATGCGTTCGGATGATACCGGATGATCTAAGGTCAGGGCGGTAACCGGCAACACCGAAATACCGGTTTCGTCGATCAGAAATGGGTATTCATTGGTGCCATGCACCGAGCCCCGATACTTAACAATACGTAATAACCGGGTCGAAATCTGGTTATTGATCCGATTGTCGAGCAGAATAACGCAATCCGAAACGTACTCCTCCAATCCGTGTCGGGTTAAGGTGCCACTTCCTTTTTCGCCCGTAATGACAGCCGTTACGTTTTTTTCCTTCAACCAGTCGAAAAGCCGTCTTAACTCGGCCCGTAGGATTCCCTCATTGGTCAGCCCGCCAAACAGATTTTCGATGGTATCCAGGACCACCCGTTTCGCGCCGATCTGGTCGATTGCATAACCTAATCGAATAAACAGGCCTTCCAGATTGTACTCCCCTGTCTCCTCTATTTCACTGCGTTCGATATGGACATAGTCAAGTTTAAGGAGTTTGTCGGCCTGGAGTTTCGCCAAATCAAAGCCCAGCGAAGCAACGTTCAGGGCAATGTCCTGGGCTTTTTCTTCAAACGTCATAAAGACGCCTGGTTCGTCGTAGTCGATGGCTCCACGGACGATGAATTCAATGGCACTCAGCGTTTTACCGCTGCCCGCCCCCCCACAGATTAACGTAGGTCGCCCTTTAGGCAGGCCCCCACCGGTAATTTCGTCCAGCCCCGTAATACCGGTTGGCGTCTTAGGCAATACGGGTAAATTATTCGCAGTTTTGTTAACGGATGGTAAACTCATTATTTATCTAAGGCCATTGGCAAGATCAGTAGGTTGCCAGAAAAAGGATACCTTAGTCTGATCGTTGTCACCCTACGGGTAAATGCCCTTCATACTCTATCTGACCCATAAATGTAAAGAATAATTCTTTACGATTAGTGACAGTAAGTGCAAATGCCCGCCAGACATCATCAAGGCTGCTATTAGTTGCGTTGCGCATGATGGCCTGTTCACTTGACAGCAGGGCCGTGAGCTTTACGACCACTCGAATCCCGATAAAATGCAGCCGGTAGAGGAGAGTATCGGCACATCAAGCCTAATGACGAACTACAGTTTATGAACCTTCACGTTGATTAACTGAACCGATTTGTTCAGCCTTCGGGGTCGATTTGCTCTGTTCGTCATTGTAAACTTAAGCGATGCTCAGCGGAATAGTTTTTCATACGATTTTGGCAGAGAAGCTAAAGGCTTAAGTTTAATGTTTTTGTAAAAAACTTCAGCAGCCTCACTCTGTAATTGTATCTTACCACTGATCATTGGAATCTCTTTACCATTTGTATCCAGATAGCGGGAATTTTGTAATACCATCGCCACATGGCCATTGACAATGTGCAGGCTTTTTCCCTCAAAACAGATAAGCTCCAATGTCGTCCATTCACCCGCAGGACTCTCGAAGTTTGCAGATCGCATGCAATAGGAATCGCTTCCTTTTTTAAAAGCCGCGAACGGTTGTTTTTCATCCGCTACCCGATTCATGACACCCTCCGATTGAAAGGATCGTATATCGATAGCCGAACTGGCCTGACACCAGAAATCGCCCATGTGTCCTTCCATTATCTGAAACTCCTGCGAAAGCATCCAGGAGCGCCAGTATTCAACGCCCGCTTCGCCAATGGAGTGGTAAAGTATGCCGGAATCACGCAGTTTATCTTTTCTGGGTTCATATTTTTTGTCACCCCATTTTACCTGAAGAGAAAGGTGGTAATTTTTATAGGATTGTTTCGTAAAAATGCACCCGTAAGCCTCGCCACTTATCCGTAACACGGGTCCTCCCGGTTCGTTCAGAACGGAAAATACATGGGTATCGTCTTTGTTATAGCCAATGGGTGGAATGGGGTTTCCGGTTGCATCTGTTGGTATTTTTCCAGTATATCCATCTTTGTGACGATAGCTCAGATAGGTTTCCCAATTGGACAGATCTTTATCGAGCAAAAATGTCCACTTCTCCTCATTTGTGAATGAAAAGAGGGTAGTTATCAGGAAAGTAAGGCTAATAAGGAGATAGATACGCTTCATATCAATGATCATCATGTGAATTATCCGACAAATTTAGACACCGCCACCGGCTCCTTTATTGTAAAAATCCATCATTAATTGGTAGTTTTATCGCAAGCTAATTTTGTTATGAAGCGATACATTTTACATGCACCCTTCAATATTTACCATTTTGAAACCGATACATGGCAGCACCCTGTCCATAATCATACCTACTTTGAAATAATTTTTATTCTTAGAGGGCATGGTCAACATAATCTCAATGGGAATACATTTGATTATGCTGCAGGAGACGTTTACCTATTAGGGCCCGAAGATTTTCATAATTTCGACATAAAATCATTAACCGAATTTTGTTTTATTCGCTTTAACGAATCGTTCGTCCAAAGTCACTTGGATGAGGTGGGTAAACGATGGAAACAGATCGTAAATACGTTACTCTTCACCTCCTCGAAAGGGCGCGGCTCGGTAGTTCAGGAAAAACAGGAAAGGCAAAAACTGTTTAAACTTTTAGCCGTGCTGGAGGAAGAGTATGAGAATAGTAAATCAACGTATTTCGAACAGATGCGCGATAGCCTGATGGAAAGTATGATGACGATACTGGTCAGAAATTTATCCGGATTGGAGTCGGAAAAATCGGTGCACTCAAGTAAAGATACCATTGAAACCATTTTATTATTTATAAAGAAAAATATATTCAATCCATCCAAACTCACTATTGAATCGTTAGCGAAAGAATTCAATTTATCCCCATCCTACATTAGCATATTTTTTAAAAATCATATTGGCGAATCACTCAAACAATACATTACAAAATATAAAATTAAACTCATTGAAGCGCGCTTACTATACAGTGAACTTTCATTGAGCGAAATTGCCCATGAATTTAGTTTTTCTGACGAAAGCCACCTGTGCAAACAATTCAAAAAGTACACAGGGATTACGCCGAAAAAATTTAGAAACCGAGCCTAGACAATAAAGAATTTGCAAGAACCCGGTTAGAAAACCGTCGCTTCTTTCCAACGGTTATCCTGGCGTTGTGGTCTAGTCGCAGGAACCATCTAAACTCCTGACAATCCCCATGAAACACCGTTATACGGCAACGCTGGCTAGCCTGCTCGTCCTCTGTGCGCTCGGCTCATCGGCACAATCACTGCAAATTGGTTTAAAGGCCGGTCTCAATGCTTCGTCTCTACAGCTACAGGGCCCATCAATTCCGGCTAATCGCACCAAACTGGGGCTCAACCTGGGAGCTACGGCTACGTACTACCTCCGGTCAAATCTCTTCCTTCAATCGGGCCTTAGCCTAACCAGCAAGGGCATGCATTTAACGGGCAATTCGTCCCTGGGCTTTGGTGACCAACTACTCCTGCCAGGTCGTGAAGCTAGCCTGACCAGCCACCAATGGTACCTGCAAGCCCCTCTTTATCTGGGCTACGCGGTTCCGCTGCGACCCACAACCAAACTGATCTTCAACGCCGGGCCTTACCTGGCGTATGGCCTGTTTGGAAAAACCCAGTTGACCGGCGACATCATTTACGGCGATATGATCGATTACAGTACCTGGAAAGAGCCAACCTTTGGCGAGCGTGGTCTTCAGCGGGTCGATGTGGGGCTAGGTATGGGGGTGGGGCTTGAGATGGGACGGGCAACGATCGGGATTACCTATGAGCTGGGACTACGCGACATAAGCCCTACGCAGGCGATTTACATCCCTTTTTACGCGACCAGCTACAGAAACCGGCTGGTTTCGCTGTCCGTACAACATCGACTCTAAATTAAGTGGGATACACAACAAACAGGAGACGACGTTTCGGATCGTCTCCTGTTAATTACCCATGCTTCGACTAATACCGTTGATGCATTAGCAATGTATCCATTTGACTTCCTTAGTGGGCAAATCACTACCGTTTTGACCGGCCACCCTCCCAAAATGATAGCCGTGTTGTTATTCTCGAAACACCTACCCTAGCCTAATACACTGATTCTTAAAGGTATGTAATACGGCAAAAACTGTGGCACGATAGTATTAGGATTCTCCGGATACCTTATCGCCTACGGTCATGAAAAGTACAATCAGCCAGGACAATCTACTTGATTTGTTAGCCAATCGGATTCCCGAAGCGCAACGCGAATTCTCGCTTTTACCGGATGATATCACGCTGGTCAGTATTCTCAACAAATTATTCGATGTAACAGACTTGCTGATAAGCCAGCACAAGTTTAAAGCCGTAAAACGCTGTTTGCTGGCTGCCGAGGAGTTACTCCTAAACGGCAATCAGGCCATTCGAAATGCCGTACGAAAAATCTATATGTATCGGCTTGCCACTCTCCTGTATCACCGGGATGCCCAATCAGACTTAATTCATTTTCTGTTGCCGCCTACGCTCCGCAGGGAATACGACCAGAATACGTTCCCGGATGAATAAAAACATGGACGATCAACACGCTTGTTGGGACCGATCAGGAGGCTACCCGGTCGAAATGACAAACGACTCGTTCAAAATGGTAGGCTTTTCAAATAAGTTGCCGACTCTTCTTACCCTCAACAGGCTCATCAGCAAGCAATTAAAGAAATTTCGAAAAACGTGGCCGGTAATTGGCATGTCTAAACGAAAACAGAATACCTCAAGTATGGAAACCTCAGTTGATCAACCCAGTCTGCGTCGTTTGTTCGCCGACCGAATTCCCGAAGCCCGCAATGAATTTATGGCTCTCCCCGGCGAGGCCAGCGTTTACACAGCTCTTTACAAACTCTACGAAGTGACGGCTATTCTGGCCCATCAGCATCAGATCAGAGCCGTTAAGCGCTGCCTTGGCCTGGCGGAAGAACTGCTACTGCTCGATGACCGGAAAATAAGCAATGCCGTCTGCTCCATTTATATGTTTCACCTGATCACATTACTCGATAAACGGGATGCCCAGGCCGAGGTTATTCATTACCTGCTCCCGCGCGCGCTACGGGCTGAATATCGTCGCCAGATTTCTACCTGCCTGCCTTAATTCGTAGCAACAACCTAATCGCATAACCCACAAAGGTCTGCTGCAATAGGGCCAGCATTCATTCTGAAACCCAACGGTTATTTTATGCAAACACCCGGTAAAACCTTACAGCTTATCCTCTTCACGGTCGAGGACAAAAAAAGCAGAACGCTTTTGGAGGATTCACTAAGTTTCCAACCTAATTACCAGATCGGGGATGTTATCCATCTCCTTCGACCAGAGAGCTTGGGAACACAGCCAGATGTCGATCATCAATACGTTGTCCGCCAGACCAAACATATCATAACCGGCGCACAGGCCGGTTATGATCACTGTACGTATATCGTCCTGGTAGAAGTCGCCGAACTCGTTGCTTCTCAACAGGAAAAACTGGATCGTCAATCACATTACCTGACTCGAAACGGCACGTAAGCGGTCAGATGGTTCAGCCGTTCGCTACGGATCTTCATCTTGATTAATGCGCTTCCGACATTGCTTTGGCGGCTAAAGCGACCTCTGCAGCCGATTTCTTCTTGGTCCGCAGGAAATAAACCAGCGGGAGAATCAGCAAAAAGAAAATACCCACCAGTCGGAATGTATCCAGGTAGGCGAGCAGATAAGCCTGTCTGTCCACGGCAAGATCCAGAATCTTGTAGGCTCGCAGACTAGCCCCACCCAATACGTTGATTCGCTCGGTGAGCAAGGGGTTGGATGGGTCGAGATTACTGACCAGGTCGTACCGATGCTGGGCATATTCCCGGGTAACGAACGTATTGGCCAAGGCAATGCCAAAAGCCCCGCCCAATTGCCGAATCATGTTGTTGAGCGCGATGGCGGAAGGAAAATCCTGGGGCGGCAATCCCGCAACGGCCTGATTGATAAGCGGTAGCTGCAGCATCGTGACGCCGAAGACACGCATCAGCTGTGCCCAGAAAAAATCCCATTGGTTGGCCTGCCCATTCAAGGTGCCGCTGTAGAAGCCGAACACCACGAACGTACACATGCCAACAATAATAAACGGAAGCGGAGAAGCCCCCACCGAAAGCCGTTTGCCAATCAGAGGAAACAGAGGAATACCCACCAGGGTAGGCCAAAGTAGGGAAATACCGGTCATCGTGGGAGTGAATCCATTGATGCGCTGAACGAGCACCGGATACACAAAAACGGAGGTAAACAGCCCAAGGCCAGCCACAAAACTAAAAATAGTGGTTACGCCCAGCGTTCCCTTGCCCAGTACCCGTAGATTAACCACCGGATGATCCGTAGTCAGTTGCCGCCAGACGAATCCGAGCAGCCCACCAACGGCCGTTATCGTCAACAGCACAATGGCTTTCGATTCAAACCAGTCATCTGACTGCCCTTTTTCGAGCACGTACTGCAAAGAACCTACGCCCACAGCGAGCAGTGCGATTCCCAGGTAATCGATCTTTATCTGGCTCTTGCGCGTTCCTTCACCCGGTTTTTTGGCGATGTATAGGATAGTCAGAATGGTAGCCAGAATCCCAATGGGCACGTTGACGTAGAAAATATACGACCAGTGGTAGTTATCGACAATCACGCCCCCCAGAAAGGGTCCCAGCGTTGGCCCCAGAATGATACCCATGCCAAAAATACCGGAAGCGATCCCACGTTTAGCGGGTGGAAAGGCGTCGAAAATAATGCCCTGCGAAGTAGACAGCAGCGCTCCCCCGCCCATCCCCTGGATAAATCGCCAGAAAACCAGTTCCCACAAACTCGTCGAACTGGCGCAGAAATAGGACGCAACGGTGAAGAGAATAATGGACGCAACGTAATATTTTTTGCGCCCAAAATAATCGGCCAGAAAGCCGGTCATGGGAATGATGATCACGTTGGCGATTGCATACGAAGTAACCACCCAGGCCACATCTTCGATGGTGGCTCCCAGGGCACCGGCAATTTCATTGAGCGCAACATTGACAATCGTGACGTCGATGAGCTCCATGACAGCGGCCGAAATAGCCGTAATGACAATAATAACCCGGATCAAACCGGTAGGGATAGCAGGAGCCGTAGTAGAAATAGCGGGTTGCATAGGCGAATCAGTAGAAATTGATTAGTGATTCAACGAGAGGATAGTCAATTTGGTTTACTATGCAGCATAAAATTAGAAAACCTCGTTGACGACACGGCATGAGCACATTTTTTCTGGCTTCAACACAGCCTACTGACATACTGCTGTCAGTGGCTGCGACGAAATTTGTGGGGTTAGGCATCGACATAACCAGTCCGGAAGCACCAGCATTTAACTAACCTGACGAACGAAAATGGTCGAAAACGAAATCGAGACGGTTTGCCCGGTCAGTCGGCAGCACTGGCGCGAGTGGCTGCAAGCACACCATGATCAACAGCCATCCATTTGGCTCATTTACCACAAGAAAAACTCAGCCAGCCAAGGGATAACCTATAGCGACGCGGTCGATGAAGCCCTTTGCTTTGGGTGGATCGATAGTCAGGCCAAACCAATGGACCACTTTCGTTACCGGCAGTTCTTTAGTCGGCGAAAACCTACGAGCGTCTGGTCGAAAATCAACAAAGAAAAAGTTCAGCAACTCATCGACAGGGGGCTTATGACCCAGGCGGGCCTCAACGCTATTGACATCGCCAAACAGAATGGCTCCTGGACGATTTTAGACGAAGTAGAAGCGCTGCTGATTCCGGCGGACCTTGAGGAAGCTTTTCAGAAAAACACCAAGGCAAAAACCTACTTTTTAACCTTAAGCCGCTCCGACAAACGAGCCATTCTACAGTGGCTTGTGCTGGCCAAACGGTCAGACACCCGGCAAAATCGAATGACCGAACTGATGGGCCAGCTCGACCAACAACTGAAGCCCAGATTCCTTCGACAGAGGAGCAGCACCCAAACGCCCAAAAGCACTGTATAACAGCAGCTTATAGCGAAACCGGAAAACTGAGTTTCAGCGATGTGCCTTGTCCCGCTACCGAGGTGATGGTTAACTCACCATGCAGATTTTTGGCCCGCGTCAGCATATTCCGGACACCGTTCCGTTCCGTTTCCGCATTCAGATCAAAGCCAACACCGTTGTCACGTACCTCCAGGTACAGCCGCTGATGTTCCAGACTGATTTTTAGAGAAGCCTCCGTAGCGTTGGCGTGTTTAACCAGGTTATTGACCGCTTCTTTCGAAATTAGGTATAAGTCCTGCCGCTTTTCCATGGGCAATGTCAGGTTCTGAATCGTATCAGGCACGCTGATCTGATAAGCGATACCCGACGCTTCGAACAGCTCAGCAGCATAGCGGTTCATTCGGGCAATCAGACTGCTTAGCTCGTCATTATTTGGATTGATACTCCAGACAATATCGTCCAGAGAATTGCTGACGTGCCGGGCTTCGGAAACGATCCGCTCAACCATCGAACCCGATGGGTGTTCGGCCGGCAGGTTTTGTTTGACTATGGTTCCCAAGATACCGATACCACTCAGCGACGACCCAATTTCGTCGTGTAAGTCGGCTGAAATTCGGTTGCGAATGTGCAAAACGCGCATCAGTTGATTGATGCGGTACCGGTACAGACCATATAACAGACCGGCCACCAGCAGCACCACCAGGCCCCTGAACCACCAGGTTTCGTAGTAGGCGGGCCTGATTTCAATAGAGAGTAGAAGCGGTTTTTGACTCCAGTTGCCGAATGAGTCGGTGGCATTCAAGTGTAAGGTATACTGGCCAGGGTCCAGATTTGTGTAATAAGCCCGGTGCAGCGCCCCGCTGTACGTCCATCGCTTGTCCAGTCCTTCCAGAAAATAAGCGTACTGCGTATTCGCTAACCGACTGTATCGGAGCGTCGTAAAGTCAACACTGAATGCATTATCCGTTCGGGCTAACTGGATCGGGCGGGCGGGGTCGAACGGACGTTCCTGCTCCTGCACATGGAAGGCGGTAACAACAACCGGTGGTATAACCGTCCGACGATGCAGTTGCGTGACATCGAAATGGTCGATCCCATTTTGCTGACCGATAAACAGCTCAGTTCCCCGATGCACATAAAGCGCGGCCGTCGTTGTGTTATGACTAAGGCCATCATTGGTTGTCAGGCGTAGAAATCGCTTGTTCGTTGGATTGTAACTATGCAGCCCGTCGAAATTACCAATCCAGATCGTACCTTCCTTGTCTTCAGCCAGCCGACGGTTTTCGCGGTCATACAGGCCGTTCCGGGCCGTCAACACGGTGGTTAATCGCCCATCGGGCAGGCTTTCCGTAACACTTCCCCAGCGGGCAGCCCACACATGGCCATTTCTGGCCACCAGAATCGTATTCGTGGCCAAATCATCAAGCAACCGGGTATTCGCCTGACCACCGTCGGCCCACACAAACCGATGACCCGGCTCGGCTACATAGTACAGCCCCCGGTAAGTAGCCAGCCAGATGCGGTCGGTGGTGTCGATGGCCAGCCCCGTCAGAAAATTATTGTTCCGATGCAGTGCCGAACGGACCGAGTCAGACCAGTACGGCAATGGCTTCCCTGTACGTAGAGCAAGTGCATGAAGACCTTCGTCATTATTTCCCACCCATAATCGTTGCTGGTTATCGATCAACCCATGATCGACGAAGGGCACCGAAAACAGGGCTCCTGCCCGTTTCCCGGCCGGAGTGTCTACAAACCGGTTGGCCCTTGTATCGTACACAAGCACGCCGTCGCCCTTATAACTCCATTCCCGCAGGCCTATCCAGAGTTGATTCGCGTTCGTTTGCTGAAACCACATGGCTTCCGACTCGCCGTGTGGAAACCGGATGAGGCTAAACCGATTCGTTGGTCGATGCCATCGAAGAATGCCCGTATGGGATAAGCCCAGCCAAAAAGTCTGACCCGTCGTGTCCTGCCGATCAGCTGCGATCACCTTGACCACCACGGGCTGACGAACCAACGAAGGCGGCAGGGCAACGGTCTGGATCAGGTTGTCCTGGGGATTGTAGCTGAAAACGCCACGTGACGTGCCCACCCATAAAATTCCATTGACCGGATCCCGGTACAAAACATTGGTTTGAAAAGGAGCCGACTGAAGGGTAGTCAATCGAAAAAACTGCCGCTGCTCAGGTCGAAAAACCAGCAGTCCATTCTCGTCGCCAACCCAAAGAACCCGTTGCCCATGCTCATCCTGGCCTTCCTCAACGCAGGTAATGCGGTTGGGTTCATGAGGCACCTTGAAAAACGAAAATTGCTCCGTATTGGGATCGATACGCAGAAGACCATGCCCATAGGCGCCAATCCAGAGGATGCCGTTGGCATCGACGCAGCCCCGGCCGAGGTATAGTTGTTTCTGGCGGGCGGGGTCCGGACAATCGAGCCCCAGGACGCATACAAAGCGATTGGTCCGGCTGTCGAAGCGAAAGATACCATTGTCACTGCCGATGACCCAGAGCCGGTGGTGTTTGTCTTCCAGAAACCCCTTTGCCTTAAGCCCGTGGTATGTCGTTTGCCGAAACGGGTAGAGGGCAACCTGACGGGTACGGAGATTGATGCGTCCCACGCCATTGGCAGTAGCGAACCAGCCGTCGCCAGCGGAACTTTTAAAGAAGTAACCGGTCGTTTTGGGTATTCCGGGAATGGACGTCAGCCGAAATGTATGGGGATCGATGCGGCAGATACCCCGCCTATCGCTGGCGACCCACATCCCATTGGCCGAATCAGCCGCCATGCCGTTGATCAGGTAGGTTTCAGGAAAGAGGAAATTCCGGAATGACTGCCCATCGTAGCGAACCGGGCAACGGCGTGTACCAAACCAGATAAACCCCTGCCTGTCGCGAGCAATGCTGTATACGGTCTGGCTGGGAAACTCGCCTTTATCCAGCAGGCGGTTAAAGACCACGTTCGGCGCCTGGGCATGGAGTAGGCATAACGATTGGGCACATAGCCATACATGTAATAAGGCTATAACCAATAGCTTTCTGCTCATCGTAACGGCTTGATTTAGTAACTCCCGAAAATGCCCCGGTGATGAAGGAACAGAAGTTATTATGACTCATTATCTACCCTGTCGGTCAGCCAGCAACAAAGTCATCAGTGAAACTAAGCAGAATGTCCGTTAAATCAATGGGTGTAAAGGGTTATTGCGGTTCCGCCGTGATCGAATGACTTTTGTAAATAATCACGTTAGCATGAACAGCCATGAAAACCAGAATCATCGAGTTGCTTTTTCTGATAGGTATTCTGCTACAGAACTGCACCAGCACAATGGATGATTCGACCGCTACGATGACAACCTCCACAACTACCGGCCACGCGGGCTTTTACGTAAACGGTCGGTTTCTGTATGATCCCTGCGGCACTAAAATTACGCTGCGGGGGGTAAACAAAATGAACATCTGGACGGATCGTTCGGGGGCTTCCTTCGCTGAAATTGCGAAAACGGGGGCCAACAGCGTTCGCATTGTCTGGAAAGCGCTGGAAGATGACGGGCAGCCTACCAAAGCCGCCGATCTCGATAACCTGATTACGGCCTGCGTAGCGCAGAAGATGATTCCAATCGTTGAAATCCACGATGCCACCGGCGATTGGGGAATGCTGGGGCAGATGGTTAATTTCTGGAAACGAGCCGATATCGTAGCCGTTATCCAAAAACATCAGAAGTACCTGCTGGTCAATATTGCCAATGAGTGTGGCGACGATACGGTGACGGATGCTGATTTTACGCAGGGCTATACCAGCGCTGTCCAACAGCTTCGGCAGGCAGGCATTCACACGCCTTTACTCATTGACGGAGCAGATTATGGCAAAAATCTGGAACAACTGGTCCGTGTAGGGCCGGGCCTGTTTCAGGCCGACCCCGACAAGAATCTGCTCTTTTCCGTGCACACGTACTGGCCCATTGCCCAGGGCGCTACTCCCCAATTTATTAAGGATCAATTTCAGGCCGCCATCAACGCTGGCTTGCCGTTCATCGTGGGTGAGTTTGCCGCGTATGGAGCTTATGCGGGTAACGAAAGTATCTGCGGACCCAAAGGCCAGGTCGATTACCAAACGATACTAACCGAAGCCCAGCGACTGGACATTGGCTGGTTGGTATGGGAATGGGGGCCGGGCAACGCTGGCGGAGGTGACCCGCTTTGTGTGGTCATGGACATGACCACCGATAGCCAGTTTGCGACCTTAAAAGGCTGGGGTAAAGACGTAGCCATTACCCATGTCGCTGGTATTCAGAAAACGTCCGTTCTGTCACCGTTTCTGGTCAATAACCAGCTTTGTAAGTAACACCAGTAGGCGGCATACCGACTGCCCGACACCCTAAAACCACCTCCTATTGAGCACTTTCATATCCTGACTTTATCAGGGTACGGAAATGCTGTTGCCTGTACCGGCACGAACGAACTGTAGCCAACAGCAAGGATCATCAACACAATATACTGATCATCAACACATTACCAAAGGAACATGCTTTTTTTACCGTTCGCTCAGTGGGTGTAAAGGGTTATGGACAGGGCTTTGGCTATTGAAGACCTTTGAGGCAACCAATCAGGATACAATCCCAATAGGTAACATGAAAAATAAACCGCTTTATCTTCTTGTACTCCTTGCCCTGCTGACACGGGTTTCGACAATCCAGGCACAACCGGTGGTTGCATCGAACACGGTACGTTCGGACGGACCGGCTACTATAGAAACCACTCCACATAGCCCAAAAGCTACCGAAAGCTCCTTATATGTCAAGGCTTACGGATTTTATAGCCTCCTGACGCCCGGAACCCAGATCTACTACAACCAATCGCAGAGCCAAGCCAGTTTACCGAACGTTTATCAGCCCATAAAAACACGCCTTGGGCAAGGTCCACGGGCGGGTATTGGCATTGGTCTGATCGCCAGCGATTTCATCAACGTAGGCGTCGACGCTGACATCTTCTTCGGAACTGCTTTGAAGAGCGTTACCGATGTGTATATAGGGAGTGGAAGTAGATTTAGTCGGTTTACGGCGGCTAACACGACGACCCTGAATGTTCTGTCAATTATCCCCAACGTGACCTTTAAAGCCCTCTCGCGGCCAGCCTACTACATCTATAATCGACTCGGTCTGATTGGGGGCGTCGTGCTGAAGTACGAAACAGCGACGAACATCGTAGAAACCCCGCCTACTGGCTTGGGCACAACATCGGCAGTTACCAGCACATACACCAAAAACTCACTGGCGATCGGCTACCAGGCGGCTTTGGGGATTCAGTTTCGGTTGAGCCAGGCCATCCGGGGATTTGCCGAGGTAGTCGCCTACAATCAGTCTTTCAAGCCAAAAGAACTTCAGAGTACGATCAACACGTCTGGTGCCACGGCCAGCCTGCAAAGCTCCACGACGGTCTATAAAAGCCAGGGCGACACCAACAGATCGGACCCATCGGAACAACCGAGCTTCAACGTCGCGCTTAACAGTGTAGGCCTGGGAGCCGGGCTGGTGTTCCGGTTTTAGTCCCGATCGAATCCGTCAGGTCAAGGCAACCCGTGGCCTGACTGTAGCTCCGAAGTTCCTATACATCTTAATTCTGACAACCATGAATCGATTCTTCGTCATACTCCTTGGCCTGCTGGTGCGGGTTACGATGGTGCAAGCCCAGTCGGCTCTCGCCGTAAATGCCGTAACCCATTCCAGTGAATCAGCCAACACAGCCGCCACTCCCCACCGCCCAAAGGCCATCGAAGCGCCCTTTTATGTGAAAATTTACGGGTTTTATGGCCTACTCACGCCAGGTGTACAGATTAATTCCAGTTCAGCAATCCTGCAGAGTGGCGCTTCCCAGCCGTTCAAAACAACCACTAAGGGGCTGGGGGCTGGCCCACGTGCTGGCTTGGGTATCGGCCTGATCGTCAACGATTTCATTAATATTGGTCTCGATGCCGAAGCAATGTTTGGTAGCCCTATAAAGATTGATTACGCTTTTGAAGATGGCCTTGGTAAAACGACAACATCTTCGGTTACTACCCTGAACGTAGTTTCTCTTATTCCCAACATAACCTTCAAAGCCCTCTCGCGGCCCACCTACTACATTTATAATCGCCTTGGTTTGGTGGGAGGAATGGTCCTGGACTACAAGACGGTCATCAGCTATCTGGATCAGCCAAAATCGGGTGTCAGCAGGACGACGAGCGGAACCACCAGCCAATACACAAAAAACTCGCTGGCGCTGGGTTATCAGGCAGCCCTGGGCGTTCAGTTTCGGCTAAGCCAGGCCATCCGGGGGTTTGTCGAAATTGTGGCCTATAACCAATCCTTCAAACCGCAAAGACTCGAAGTTACCACCCCAGCTACCGCCACCAAGGCGGCTACCACCCTGGTTACCGACTACAACGATCAGGGCAGCGTTGTGGCGGCCAAGGCTACCACACCGGGTAAAGACTTACGCTTTAATGTGCCGCTGAACAGTGTGGGTGTTGGGGCTGGGCTCGTATTCCGGTTTTAATCGCGATCTGTCATGCCACAGCCTTACTACGCCTTGCCGCTCCGCCTGGACGAATTGATTCAACACCGGCCGCACCCCACCTGCTCGCTGCCGCAGTCGATCGCCCAGAATTTGTACCTGATGCTGACGACGCACTTCGCCGAGTCGCGGTTCGACGAAACGTTTGGCTGTAGTCTGTGGGACGAAGATTTTTCCAATCAGGCCACCAGCCGCTGGAAAGAGGACATCCGGCAGTCGATCGAAACGTCCATTGCTGAACACGAAAAACGGCTCACCCAGGTACGGGTGCGCGTTGACCTGGCCGACGAAGAAATACAGACCACTAGAATCAACCGGCGCATAAAACGGCGATTGACCGTCTGGATCGACGGATTACTGACCCGTACGAACGAGCCTTTTTCATTTCATCGGAGTCTGTTTTTGGCTCCCCTTTCAACCGAATAAACGATGGCCGCTATTGATCTGGTTTCGGAGGGATTCGCTCGTGAGCGGGTAAAAGCCCGGATGCTTCGCCGGGCCGCCGATCTGTGGGGCTACACCGAAACTGACCTGGACAGTTTCGACCCGCTCGTCGCCCTGCTCATCGAAGCCTGTGCGATGGAGTTCGAGCGGATGGCAGTGGAAGTTGGCAATACCCAGACCCGGCTTCTCGACCGGCTGGCCAACGTGCTGCACCCCGAGCCAGCTGTGGCCCGGTCTGCTTTTGGGATCGCCCAGTTGCGGCCGGTCGAGCCGCGGGCAACGGTGTCGGCCACAACACAGCTGGGTCATAAACGAACGGCAGCTACCCGCACCGACCCGGCAGGCGCAACGGAAATGTTCTTCTCTCCCGTTGGTACGTATTCGGTTGTCGATGGCGCTGTCCGCTATATCGCCACCACCAAAGCCCTGTATCGGCTGGATGAGGCCACCCAGAAAACGGCGGTAGTCCAGCGTCAGGGCACACCGGCGGTGCACACGTTTCAGCCCCTCTGGCTGGGCTTGGAACTGTCGGAGAGCGTGCCGTCGCTGGAAGGTCTGTCCTTCTTTTTCGACTGGCCCGCCGACGAAGGCCAGGTCGATTACTGGTCGCGGCTGGCCCAGAGTTCGTGGTGGCTGGCCGGACAGGAACTACGGGTTCAGCCGGGTTTGCCCCAGCAGGCTCCGCCTGCCCCAGCCCGTTCGCCGTTGGACGATGTGTTCGATGGCATGGGCAACGTCGAAAAACGGGCCGCTCTGGTCTACGACCGTCATTTTATTACGATAACCGGCGCGCCTACGTTTAAATCGGCAGGTCTGCAGCGACAGCCCTATCCAACACCGGTGAGCCAATGGTTCGCCGACCGGGATTTACGGATTCTTAAAGAACCACTCTGGTGGATCGAACTCCGATTGCCCCACACGATCAGTACCCAGGCGCTGGCTGGGCTGAGCGTAGGCATGAACTGCTTTCCGGTCCTAAACCGACGGCTCCACCGGATCACGTACCGCCTTCAGCAAAACCTAAATATCATCCCTCTCGAAACAGACCGGTATTTTTTGGCAATGCGGGACGTTCGAACCAGTCAAAATCACCCGTTAACGGCTATTCCGCTCGGAAATCTGTCGGATATGGCCACCGATACCTATACGGTTCAATACGGTGTCAGTCGCTTCGACGACCGCGACGCCCGCCAGACCCTGATCAACCTTCAGGACTTGCTGCACGACGAAAGTGCTTCATTTGCTGCGTTGGGCGAAGATTTCCTGACGTCGGTTATTCGGGAGCTCAACCAGGCGCTGGCCCGCCTTGAAGCTAAGGTGGATCAGAAAACCCGCAAACGGGACACCATTCCCTACCTGATCATCAAGCCCAAGCAACCCGGAGACACGGTTTTTATTGATTACTGGACGGGTGAGGGCGAGGCTGCCAATCGACTGCCCGTTGGGAGTCGGCTTAGTCCATACGCAGATAACTCGTTCCGGAAAGATGCCGGTTTTCTGATGACGACTACGACCGGCGGCCGTGAACGACCGAATGAATCGGAGAAAATTACCCAGTATAAACGGGCCTTGCTGACCCGCAACCGGGTCGTTACGCCAGAGGATGCCCGGGCCGTTTGCCATGCCGAACTGGGCGCGCATCTTCAGTCGGCACAGATTGAGCGGACCTTTCGGGTAGACCCACAGCCGGGCAATGGGTTTCAGCGCTGCATTCAGATCAGCCTCAAACCGTCGACAACGAGTGCCTATACACCCAACGAGTGGCAGCAACAGGCGCGGTTGCTGCAACATAGTCTCGAACAGCAATCGGTGAGCGCGCTCCCGTATCAGGTCATTGTCTTACCCAGTTGATCCCGAAGCCCGCATGAAACCAATAACTGCGTATGCCGAACGCCTGAACAACCTGCCCATTGACCTACGGGCCGAAGTCGTGTTAGCCGACATGCTCGAAGACGGCGTCTCCCCCGACGATGTGATCGTGAACCCGCTGGGCTTGTTTAAACGGCCGTTTGCGCGCGACATCGACCAGGTTCGCTGGGTAGAATCGCAGTCCACCACACAACGGTGGCTGCAGATCGACCTGAATCGCAGCGGCCTGTACGACCTGTTACCCGAAGGCGTCTTTCACCAGCCAACGAGCCCCGATGCATCGGCGTCTACGGAAACGACCCTTCGCGAAATGGCCCTTCAGCAGGGGCGCGAGCGGGCAGCCCGGCGTTTTTTTCTGCCCATCGAGCAGGAGTTTTTTCGACAACGCATTCGGATCGAGCAGGAGCAGCGGGCCTTCCTGTTTGACACCGGCACCAGCCTGCCCGACGACATACTGGGTTGGTTTTGGGCGCTGCCGGATTTTCTGACCGCAACGCAGCGAAAACGCCTGCTGTATCTGCTGCCCGTCATTCACCGGATGGCGGGTGACCTGGTAGCTATGGAAACCTGCTTTGGTCTACTGATCGAAGAACGTGTCGTGCTGCAGTTGGACGCGCCGGGCAAGGCATTTATACACCGCGAGCTATCGGCGCTGGGTCAGTGGCAGTTAGGAATCGACTCGGTGTTCGACGGCTGGCTGTACGACGGTGAACCTGTGCTTCAAATAACCGTGCACATCGCCCAGGCGGACCGACTGACCGACTACCTGCCGGGCGGCAACGGCCAACGGCTGATCGACTGGCTGGCGGGCTATCTGATTCCACTGGACGTCGGTATCAGCCTGGCTCTGGATACCTCGGCGCTTGGCGATACATTTTTATTCACCGAAGAGGATGCCTTCGGACGACTGGATTTTGCGACGACTATATGATCGACACCCCTACTGCTATGACCGTACCACCACTCAACTATCCACCCGTCAACTGGATTGACGGCATGAAGATCGCCCGCCGACATTTTAACGAGTGGGAAAACTTCATGCATGATCAGCTCCGCGATAGTAACGCACTGGGACTATCCCGGTTTCGCTATGGGATTTTACCCGCCGACGACGCCCTCGATCTGCAGATTCAGTGCGATTTCAACCAGCAGATTCGGGTGCAGTTGCGGAGTTGCCGGGCCATCAGCCCGCACGGTGCCCGGATCGACTATTATAATGCCACGGACTCGCTGACCTGCACGACTTCGTTTCCGGCGCTGGCCGAAATCTACGGACTGCAAACGGGCAAGCCCCAAACGTTCGATGTGGTGCTGACGGTCGACCCGTTTACCCGCATCCCAACGGGCGAACCCATCCTGACCGAAACCCCGCCCCGGCACCCCCACACCCGGCCCGAATACCGGCTCGATGTCGTGCCATCGGCGCAGATACGCCCCGCCGAGCTCAGCTACCAGTTGATCGTTGGGCGAGTGCGTTATGGCAATGGTGACGTTCAGACGGATACCGATTACCTGCCTGCCTGTACCTCGATCTATAGCCTGCCCCGGCTTCAGCAATGGCACCAGCAATTTGGCAAGCACCTGGAATCCCTGGAAACGAATGCGTATAAGATTACGCAGCGGACGAAAGAACGCGACAGTAAAAATGCCCTGCAAAGCAGCACCCTGCTGATGGCCGAACGGATGGCCTTTATTCTGGGAGACATCAGTACGCGCTTTAGCTGGATCATTCCCTACGAGCCGCCGATTCAAATGGCCGAGCTCCTGTTGCGCCCCATTCAGGCGGTTCGCGTGGTGATGACTATGCTGAGCGGCCGCGAACGGGAGGAGTTTATTGGCTATATCAGCGAGTGGGCCGACCTGACGCCGGGTGCCTTCGAGGCCCAACTGAATGCCACGCTGCAACTCCCCTACCAGCATACCGAACTAACCAGTTTGCTGACGGCAGTCGATACGTTTTATCAGACCCTGTCGAACGTATTCTATAAGCTGGCGCAGTTGGATTTTATTGGCAAGCGAAAAGGGCAGAATGTATTCATTATCGAACACGAAGTAAAAGACACGCCACCCGAAAAACCCCGATCGCGCTGGAGTCCGCTGGGGTAACATCCCCCAACAACCTGGCGGTCGTCAGCGCAAACGAATTACCTGAATACGCTTCAATCCCCTTTTAAACCAAGCAAACGTACCTATGGAACCGCTTAACAAACCCGAACGACAACAGGCACTAAGCCGATTTCTGGGCGTTTACTGCCTGTCGCTTAGCCTGCCCCTGCTGGCAGTATACCTGTTGTTCAGTGCGCCCAACTACGTGTTGAAGCAGGAGAACGCCCGGCTTAACGAAACATTGACCGAGCAGACCCAGAAACTGCGCGAACCAATGCGCAGCGTGACTACAGGCCTTCGCACGCTTCAAACGACCGACCAGAGCTACCTGAAGGCCACCGACATTGAAAAAGGGAGCCTGAAAGCGCAGCTCTCCGGTCTGGAAAGCGGACTCCAGCATCAGGTAAATGGCCTCAAAGCGGATACGGCGAATCTGCAACCCCTGAACAAACAGTTATCGCACGACATCATCGGGGCCTACGATGCTGTGTTGACCTACCGCAACAGCATCAGCTACCTGCGCGAGTTACTGGAAAAAGAAGGCATCGACGCCAGTCAGGTCGACAAATTAACGGCAGCGCTTACCCAGACCCGGCAGGAAAATGAAATGCTGAAAATTCTGGCGGCTAAATCGGGCGCTCCGGCTGCGGCAGCCGCTCCTCCGGCAGGTGGGGGCGGCCCCAATTACCTCCCGCAGTTTCAGGAATGTTCGGGCAAACTTACGGCGGCCCAAACCCGCATCAATCAGCTTCAGGAGCAGTTAAAGGCTGCGGGAAATGTTCCGGTGGCTGCGGCCCCTACGACGGCTGGCGCTTCCCGAGCCGATGTTGAAATGGACATTGTCGATCGGTGCGAGAAAAAAGCCGATGCCACCAATCGCCCCCCGCTCTGGCGACGTCCGCTGTATGAATTCGCGATGGAAACGCTCGAACGCAATACGCGCCCTGATGCCAGGCAACGTATCTCCGCCATCAATGATAAACTCCGCCGACTAGGTTCCGACTGATTTTTAGTAAACCCCCATATTCCGATGGCATACACCGAAGACGTTAAACGGGCTATCCAGATTGCTCAGTCGCTCTCCAAAGCGTACCAGAACGACCTGTTTACCCCAGCCCATTTACTTATGGGCCTGCTGCACAACGAGGTCGGCCTGGCCTCGTGGCTGGCAGTACTCGGGCAGGACGTGCCTTACCTGCGCGAGTGGGCTGAAGTCCGGCTGGAAGCCAGCCCCAAAGCCAGCCGTCTGTCGCCTAATCCACCGGGCGATGAGCAGGTAAAAACCGCGATGGAACTGGCCGATCTGGTTGCCACGCAGTTGGGTAAGGCGCAGACCGACCCGGTTTGTGTGCTGATCGCGCTGCTCAAACCGGGGGTGGCGTTCAGTACCGAACAACTGCGGAGTTTACCCCTGACGCAGACCGACCTCATGCAGGCGGCACTGGCCGATACCGACGTCGAAACGGCCGTTGCTCCCGAGGCAAAAGGAACCGGGCCACGAACGGCCAGCCCGTCGGGTACGCTGGGGCAGGCGCTGCTGCGTTTTTGCGTGGATAAAACAGCGATGGCCGCCGAAGGGCGGTTAGACCCCATCGTGGGCCGCGACCGCGAGGTGCGCATGATGACGGAAACGCTGGGCCGACGAACCAAACCAAACGTTATTCTGGTGGGTGAGCCGGGTGTCGGCAAAACGGCGCTGGCGGATGGTTTTGCCCTGAACATCGTAGCGCGCCAGGTGCCTGATCACCTACAAAATGCCCGATTACTTGAACTGGATTTAGGGGCTCTGGTTGCCGGAGCCTCCTACAAGGGCGAGGTTGAAGATCGGCTGAAAAGCATTTTGAACGAAGTAAAGAAGGACGAGAAAATCATCCTGTTTATCGACGAAATTCATCAGCTTCTGGATAGCCGGGGACCCCTCGGCACGGGGATTGCCAACCTGCTCAAACCCGAACTGGCGAAGGGAAACCTGACGGTCATCGGGGCAACGACACTGGACGAATACCGGAAGTATATTGAAACGGATGAAGCCTTCAGTCGCCGGTTCGATGTGCTGCGCGTTGAGGAGCCGACCGTAGCCAATGCCATCCGGATGATCCAGCGGCTGGTTCCTGTTTACGAGCAACATCACAAGCTGAACGTTGGCCCCGATGCTGTGGCCGGAGCCGTTGAACTGGCCAAACGCTACAGCCGAAATCGTCGGCTTCCTGACTCCGCCGTCGATTTACTCGACCGAACACTGTCAGCCGTTCGGATGATTAGTGAACGCACCCCTGCTGAAGTAGCCCAACTGACCGAACAACTCGATCAGTTGACCATCAGCACCCACAGAACCGATACCCTGAATGAGCTGCGGTATCTGCATCAGGAACTGGAAAACAAAATCAGCCCAATCCTGCTGGCCAGTCTGATCGACGATGCCCCCGCCAATGAGGAACTGGTCATCGACCCTTTTGCAGCGGCTCCGGCGCTGGCCGATCATATCCGGCAAACGCTGAGTCGCCTGACGGACCTGACGGCGGTGGCCAGAACGAGCGTGGATCGACATGATGTCGCTGCGGTGATCTCGCATAAAACGGGCATTCCACTGGGAAAAATCCAGAGTCAGGAACGCGATAAGCTACTGGCTATGGACGAGGTGCTCAAAAAGCGGGTGATTGGTCAGGACCATGCCGTGAAGGCGGTAGCCGATGCCATTCTGGAAGCCCGATCCGGCCTGACGAAAGCGGGCCAGCCCATCGGCTCCTTCTTTCTGCTTGGGCCAACGGGAACCGGAAAAACCGAACTGGCCAAGTCATTAGCCGATTTCCTGTTCAACGACGAGTCGTTTCTCATCCGGTTCGACATGTCAGAATTCAAGGAGGAGCATTCGGCGGCTCTGCTCTACGGGGCACCTCCCGGCTATGTAGGGTATGAGGAAGGGGGCCTGCTGGTAAATAAAATCCGCGAAAAACCGTATTCGGTCGTGTTGTTCGATGAGATCGAGAAAGCGCACCCATCGGTATTCGACATCTTCCTGCAAATACTCGACGAAGGACGGCTGCACGACCGACTGGGTAAAGAAGGCGATTTCTCGGATGCGGTGATCCTTTTTACCTCCAACATCGGCAGTCAGCTGGTGATCGAGCAATTCGGTGCCGGCCATATTCCTGCAACGGCGGAACTGATGGAGGCTATGAGCCGCCATTTCCGGCCGGAGTTTCTGGCCCGGCTGACCGAGATTGTGCCCTTCGCCCCTATTTCGGAGGAGAACGCCGTGCGCATTTTCGACCTGCACCTACGCAGCCTGACCGATCAGCTCTTGAAGCAGGGCATCACGCTCACCCTCAGCCCGGAATCCCGAAAGCACATGGCCCTGGCCGGATTTACCCCCCAGTACGGAGCGCGGCAACTGAAGGGTGTGATTCGAAACCAGCTACGACGCCCCATTTCGCGGATGATCGTAGCGGGTGATGTAACGAAGGGATCGGCGATTACGGTGGATCTGACCGACAGTCAGACATTGGCATGGAATCACACAAACCAGGAAGCAATACAGCTACAACCGGCAGGATAGTCATGGCTATGGTTCACATCTACGACAACAATCCGTCGACCAAATGGGGCATGGACAATTCGGTATCCAATGGTGCCAATGCCCGCAGCGAAGAACGGATTCGGAAACCGGTAACCAATTTTAGTGAGATGCAGCAAGCGCTCGATGATTTGCTGGGCGCCAACACCGCCATCGATCGCTTGCTGGTCGAAACGCATGGTTCGCCGGGACAAATCGGCATTGGGACACAGACGATCGACTCCACGGTAGTCGATGGCTGGTTTGCCAACCGGGGGTATGAGCGGATGTTTCCCAGCAGCGCCCGTATCCTGTTCAATGGCTGTAATGTAGCCGAAGGGGCAAGCGGCTGGCGGTTTCTGGAAACCTTTGGCTCCGTTATGCTAAAACTCAATGGTGGCCAGATAACTGCCTGGACATCAGTCGGCTCTTCCAGTCCTCTTACCGGGCATGTCATTCATTTTTGGGGCAATGCCCGTACTGTATTTTTTGCGCCGGGTGGCGCTATTCTCGAACGATTTGAACAATAAATAGCCGTATCGCGATGGGAGCTTGTACTGGTTTAGGCGTTTGCAAGGGCTTGCAGACATTTGAAGGAAACAAACCCTGCCCGGCCGTCAGAACGCTGGCGCAGGTACTGCTCGATAACGTGCCGTTGCTAACCGAAACGTACATAGAAGTAAACGGCACACCACTACCCCGGCTACAGTGGAAAAAAGATGGCACACTAAACCGGCACGATGCTGGCCTGGCCCTGGACCTGATTCTGTTTGCCGACCGGGCAAGCGAACAGCAACTGGCCAATGAACTAATCGACGCTTTTCTGGAGTGCCGCCCAGAGATGCAGTGGTATAGTCTCATCTACATGAATTTTCAGTATGACCGCAACGGAAACAGAAGCCCCTATACGGATAGCGACCTGCATATGACCCATATCCATATCGACTGGCTGAATTACGGCCTGTACGAGCAGACGGGCAAAACCAGCATCCCCTGGCCCCCTGAAGCCTACAGGACAGGTTTTACCGACATCCTGAAAGAACGGCTTTCCCAAAATTATAGCCATTGGTAAGCCAGCTGGCTCAGGTTAATACACCGGACAGATTTAAAACAACTAATAAACGAGTAATGAACCTACCCATTCAAAAATCAAAATGGAGCCTTTCCACGGCTAACGCTGTCACCGGCAGTATTTTAATGGGCACGTTGGGCGGGGGCGAATTTCTTATGGAGCCTGATGATCAGAAAGGAACTATCTACCGGTTCCCGTATATCGTGGGCGGGGTGGGCGTCAGTCCAATGCCCATTGGCCTGGACTTTAGTCACGAGAGTATGCCAGGTACCGGCACACGGATCATACAATGGCCTAATAAACTGGTGAATCCATCCGACTTTATCGGATTCTTCAGAATCGTGAGCGTAGAAGTAAACTACGGTCCCGGTGTATCGTCCAGCGTATTGGTTTTCGGTCCGGGAATGTTTTGGGAGAAAGGCTACTGCGCGTTGATCGGGGGGCAGGCGGGCATTCCGACCGTCGGTATAAGCGGCTGCTTCGGGTACGTTATCGACTGGTATTGAGCAGCCATCCACTGATCTGAACGAATCGAATAAGTATAAACGGATTGTATCCGATACGCCCTAAAGCCAAAAAAGTATGACTATCCATTTTTCGCAACGTGGCAACCGCTGGGACTCGTTACTGTTCCCGATTGAAGACAATCGGTTTGAACTGACGCTGCAATTCCGGATCCGTCTGGTCCGTATTGAACCAACCAGCTCGTATACCGATACGAACACCTATGCGAAGGGCGATGGCAATTTACAGTACGTAGATGGCCATCAGACGATAAAACTGGAACCCTGGAACGACCTTGAATGGGAAATCTACAAGCGGGAATTCAAACAGGTGCTTGAACGCAACTGGGGAGAGCGATTTGTGCTTACGGCCAATAAAGCCTGGTATACGCCCCGCGCTGGCAGCGCACCCATCAATGCCCTCATTAAGTGTAGTCTGGCGATCCAGGTGGTTGACTTTGCCGATCAGCAACCTCATTTCCTGTTTCGCTGCATTCACTTTCACCCGGCTACCTACCCTGACCATTTTCGGTCTTATGTCAGTAACTATTATGGACTGGGAGTAATTACGCACGAAGACACAAACATAATCTGGGCTCCGCAACGAACGAATAAGCCGAATGGCATCATATTCGGACAGATTCCCATCGTTCATGAGTTTGGGCATATTCTCGGATTCGACCATATTAATGGCGACGGGAATGATGAAAGCGCATACGGTGTAACGATCGACCAGCAGAATAATGTAATGGGCATAGGTTACCTATTTGCCGATAAACAGGCCGAGCCCTGGGAACGGGCAATGAACAGACATCTGGTTCGTGAAAACCGATACGATCAGTCGGTGAAGTTTACGGGTCATGTAGACGGACCACAGATTGCAGCCTATTGGGACGATAACTGGGTATCAACACCCGATCCATCACCGGCAATCGTACCCATCGATGATGCGGTTCAGGGGCTGGCCGGTGTGACCTGGAAACACATGACCAACCTGCCAAACCGATAGCCGCCCAGGAGCCAACCAAATTTCCCTCGATACTCAATAACGTAAGCTGGTCATGAACATTCATTTTTCACAAGCCAATTCCCGCTGGGACTCCGTTCTCTCGCCAATTGGCGATAACCGCTTCGAGTTGACGCTGCAATTCAGAATTCGCCTGGTTCGCATTGAGCCAACCACTCAGTTTTACGAGGGCGACACGTGGGCAAATGGAAACGGGGTTATGCACAGCCCATATCACCCCTTCACGCATAAGCTAAATACCTGGAATGACCTTGAATGGACGAATTACCGGCAGGAGTTCTGCCGTGTTATTGAGCACAACTGGAGCGATAAGTTTATGCTCATTCCCAACAAAGCCTGGTATATTCCGCCCCCGGCAGGAAGTGATAAAGTAAGTGCTCCCGTCCAGTGCAGCCTAAAAATTCAGTTAGTAGACTCTGCGTCGCAACATCCCCATTTTACCATTCGATGTATTCATCCAGATAAAGGGTTTCGATCTTTTATGTCCCCTGAATTACGGACGGGCATTATTACCCATGATGATCTGAAGTTTGAATGGCGTGTGTTACCCACAAAAATAGGCAAGCAAACGCATCGAATCGAATACGGGCAGATAACCGTTCTCCATGAATTTGGGCATGTTCTGGGATTCGAGCATGTTAATGGGTCTTCCGCCGAGAGTTGGGCCTATGGCATCACGCTCGAACAACGGGCTAACCTGATGGGCCTGGGTATTCATTTTTCCGATAAGCAGGCCAGGCCCTGGGAAGGAACGATTCGAAGACACCTCATCCCCGAGACTAAATACGATCGCACCGTAAAGTTTACCGGACATCAAAGCGGGGCCCAGATCATTGCCTACTGGGATAATGACTTTGACATGAAGGATCCGCCCACGACCCCGAAGCCCAAACCAGCCAAGCCTGCAAAAGGAACGTCGGAAACCCATCATTCCAACAGCACCATTCATGGACCAGCGGGCGTAATCTGGGAACACATGACCAACATACCCCCGGCCGATTAATCAGGATTAACGAATAAATAAACCCATAAGACGATGCCTCAACCAGCCGCCCGACTTCTCGATATGCACGTTTGCCCCATGCAAACACCCGCCGTCGTCCCCATTCCGCACGTGGGCGGCCCCATTGTAGGGCCCGGTAATCCTACAGTACTAATTGGCGGCCAGCCAGCCGCAACGGTAGGCGACATGTGCACCTGCGTTGGCCCGCCCGACGTCATTGTCCAGGGGTCGGTGACGGTGCTGGCCGGGGGCAAGCCACTAGCCCGAATGGGCGATATGACCGCCCACGGTGGCAGTATTGTGGTAGGTTGCCCAACGGTACTCGTTGGTGGATAGAAAAGGCAAATAATTGAAAATTAAACGCTTAACTAAATACAGAAACTATGTTTGACTACGGAATTGGTGGACAGGAGCGAAAGCTCAACGTCAGCGAAAGCATCGTTGACATTGCCCCGAACAAAACCCTCTTAATTGAGAAACTAACAGCCGATCCTCCCCTCCGCCCGGAGGTAGTTGAAGGGTTGAAAACCGTGAGTGAAGTCTTTGCTCATTTCAGGCCCGAGCAGGAGGTAGAGTTTGATACAGAAGAAGGCAGCACCATCAGCGAAACGCTGCGCTTTAGTTCACTCGCCGACTTTGGCCGGAAGGGCATCATCGCCCAAAGCAACTACCTCCAGGAATTGAACATGACATTCGAGGATTTTCAGCGGTATGTACGGCAGCTCAAGTCGAACAAAATCCTAAAAACCATGCTCGACAATCCAGACGGCAAAGCGGCCTATGTAGCGGCCATTCAGGCTATGATCCGTGAACTGGAAGAGGCTCAGTAACCCCCAAACCTGCTAAAAACGCTATGGAAGCACAAAATCAAAACAAACCCCTGAAAACGGCGGAACAAGTTGCAACAACGGCGGCCCCTTCGCTCGATGAGAGCTGCGCCAAACTGGCCAAATATGGCGGCTTTGGTATTCTGGAAACCACCCTGGAGGGCGTTCAGAATCTGAACCCGGAGAAGAAAGCCCGTAAAAAGATTTTTCTGACCGAAGAGGCTAAAGCCGCCGAACGGGCCGAATTAAACAAGCGCTTGCACTTGATGCTCGACCTGCTGGAAGGTGCCGACACCGTAGCCAGCCTGATCGAAACCGCTCAAACAAAAGCCGGAGCCGCTCAGACACTCCTGAGTACTAACCTGCTGCGGGCGTTCGAAGCCAACCGGAGTCTGGAACAGGCGTATCGGTCGGTGGCCAGCTTCTACGCCAACACCGATCAGGATAAGGTCAAAAACGTCAACATCATGAACGCTGAACCCGACCAGATTACGGACCTCGACAACACAACGTTTATTGATGCCGTGGCCGAAGAGTTCTCCCGCACGTTTGACCGGCTCGACCTGCGCGACAGCTATTCGTTGCTGGTATTGCCGGGGTATCTGGGCTCGAAAAAGGTACTTGATAAATGGGCCCAGATCGCCTATAAGAACAAGGTGATGATGGTAACTGATTTCCGGCACCTGGACGCACCCAACGACGTCGTCGACCTGTTTGAATCGGCCGATCTGACGGGGGGCGATGCGTATCTCTCCAACGTCATGATGACCTGCAACTGGCTAACGGGCCGCGGTCGGCATCAGGATGTGGGCGAGGAGGACGACCTCTACATACCCGGCTCCAGCGCGCTGGCCGGCAAGGTATACGCCACGGTCATGTCGCAGGTGACCGCCGGGCGCAAACATGGGGCACTCAACGAAGCCGACGGTGTCCGGTTCCCGCTGAAGAAAAGCGAAATATCCACGCTCGAAAAAATGGGCCTTATTCCCATGGTCAATGAGTATGGCAAGGTGATGCCCTTTTCGGCCAAAACGCTGTTCAACGGCGACAATATTGGTTTACAGACGTACTCAGTGGTTCGCGTGTTCGATTACATCACGAAAGTGCTCATCGACTTTCTGAACCGCCGGGCGTTTGAAAACTTCAATACGAATACGCGCATGGATATTCAGAAACAGATTGTGAAGTTTCTGGATAACATAACCGGACCGGGCAAACTCATTGAGAAGTTCAAGCTGATTCGTTTCGGTCAGGACCCCAAACAGAAAGACCGGATCTTCCTCGACATCCACATGTTGCCTTACTTCCCGGCCAAGACCTTCCTGATAAAACTCGATGGCCAGAAGGGCGATGATCCCGATTCGGTAGACTGGAAAGCCGACTATGATCAGGAGTAACGATCCGGGCAACCGGCGTCTGAAGTCGACGCCACCCGTCATACAGTAAGCTGACGGCTTACTGAATACGCTCCGTTGTCAACCGGAGTGCTGCTAACGATCAAATTTACTATCACGCTTAAAATTCAAACGACTATGTCTTCCTTCAGTGCAAAATTTCAAGTTGATGATCAGGAGTACGATATCATGAGTTGCAACTACTCCTTCGGACAATCTACCGACGATAAAGGTCGGCCGGCATCGAATGTTCAGGGAGGTAATATCTTTGTTCAGATTGCCGCCCACGATCAGGATGATCTAATGGGCTGGATGGTAGATCCCTACAAAAAAACCAACGGTAGCATCACCTTCAAGCGTATTGATCAGGATTCGACCTTCAAAGAAATCCAGTTTGAGGATGCCTACTGCGTGGGTTATTCGGAAAGTTTTAACTCGACCAACAGCAGCGCCATGACGGTGAGCCTGAACATTTCCGCCCGAAAAATTACGGTGGGCGGAACAACGCACGAGAGTACCTGGTAGGCCGTTTGGCCGGAAGCTGGGTTGGCGGGTAAACCGGTCAATCCGGCTTCCGGCGGCCAGTATAACACGGGTGTTTCCCGAAAATAAATTGCCCGTTACTCACCCGTTTACCCTGCTTTGTCATGGCTTTTGACGCAACCTTAACCGTCGATGGGACGGATTTCCCGATCCACTGGATGCTCCTGCGGGTAATCCGCAATGAAGACCAGCGAGGTAAACCAGCGTCCCGCCCCGACTGGGGTGTGATCATTAGCTTACCCGCTATGGACGACAGCACGATCAAGCACTGGATGATTGATCCGCACATGCAGAAAGATGGCAAGATTACGCTCAATCGTATCGACGAAGCGGCTACGTTTAAGGAAATCGAATTCAAGAAGGCCTTTTGTGTGTGGTATCAGGATAAATTTTATGCGGATGTTGACTACCTGACTACGGTGATCAACATCATCGGCGGGGAGATCACGTTCAATAAGGCCACATTAACCGTATAGCGACATGTCCTTCCGGGCAACCCTAACCATAGACGGTAAATCATTCGAGGTCTTGCAGTGTAGCCATACGTTGTCTCAGAAACACGACCGGGGAAAAACCACATCGGGCGTGCGTGGTGGGGTCATCATGCTCATTCTACAAGGCAGTGACGAAGATTTGCTGGGCGATTGGGCGACCGGACCAACGGTGAAGAAGGACGGAGACATTACGTTTGACCGTATCGACCAACAATCGACTTTACAAAAACTCGAATTTCAGGATGCCTATGCCACCCTGTATTTCGAATTTATGGCATCCGGTGCTATCGATGCCGATGCCGTTTTTGAAGCCATTCCGGATACCCTGAATCTGGACCTGACAAAGGAAAATGAGTTTGACGCCCGGGTAATCAACAATACGAAAATCATCGTGCGTTTTGTCGAGCGTACCCAGCACAGCAATTGCATTCTGCTACGCTTATCAGCCGCAAAAATTAAGCTCGACGGTATTGACCACCAAAACACCTGACCAATGGCCAAACAGGTTGTTCCGCATATTGAACTCGAAGGCGGCAAAGAGCTGAAAAACGTTTTGTCGCTCACCATCGAGCAGGATCTGTTCGGTCATCACCAATTTGCCCTTTCGGTTCCCTTCGAGGACCTCGAAGAAGCTAATGAACTGTTTTTTCATGAGTCGCACCGGAACGTGGTCGGGAAGACGATTCAGTTTTCGTTCGATCCCCTGCTCGAAAATGGGTCATTCAACTTCAGGTTCAAAGGGCTCGTTACCGAACTTGCCCTCAAAAATACCAGTGACACGTCGAACGTTTTCGTATTGACCGGCGCTGGTCTGACCATTTTACTGGAAGACAGCCGGTTACGGCGGACGTTTCTCCAGTGCAGCCTGACCGATATTGTCAACCAGGTGCTGACGCCGTATCCCAGCAACCTGCTGAAGCGATCGGTAAATCCTAAATCATCGGAAGCGTTACGCTATGTCGTTCAGTATGACGAAACGAATTTTGCGTTTCTGACCCGCCTGGCCGCCGAATACGGCGAATGGTGTTTTTACGATGGACAGCAGTTGGTATTTGGAAAACCCGATAACCAGAAAGTTGATTTTAAAGTCGATGGCATGCAGACGTTTGCCATGAGCCTGCGGCTTCAACCCGCCAAATTTCTGTACACCCGATACGATTATTTAGCCGACGAAACGTACCAAAGTCACTCTAACGATCAGTCGATCAGTGGATTGGGGCAATGGGGCGACTTTACCCTGAACGAGTCAGAGAAGACGTTTAGTCAGGAATCGCAGCTGCCCCTGCCCAAACTCGTGTATGGCCAGAGTGAGTTGAATGAAGTGGCGAAAACGCAGAAAGCCATGGAAGCCAGCCGATTGGTGGAGTTTCAGGGCTTCGGTGAGAATCCAGACATTTCGGTTGGAACGGTTATCTCCGTAAAAGGAACGCGCCTTACCGAACGGGGCGTGTCGGAGGAGAATTTCGGCAGCTACCGGGTTACGCATGTATCGCACACGTTGGACAGCAGCGGAAATTACGCCAGCACCTTCCGGGCCGTGCCCGACTCGGTCACCTACCCGCCCTCAAACCCGTCGTTCCGACTGCCGATGGGCCAGACAGAATTGGCCAAAGTAATTGATAATGAGGACCCCGACAAGCTGGGTCGCGTAAAAGTGGCTTTTATGTGGCCCGGCACCAACAACGAATCGGACTGGCTGCGGGTAGCTCATGCCTATACAGGTGGTGGCGAAGGTATGCTGTTCGTACCCGAGATCGACGCGCAGGTGATGATTGCTTACGAGTCCAACCTGGCCGAGTACCCCTTTGTACTGACTAGCCTGTACCCTAAAAAAGACGGCGTTGATTACACCCGGCGCGACAACGTGCAAAAGACCATCCAGACCAGAGGGGGCAACCAGATCAGCCTGTACGATAAGGATACTGAACAGAAAATTGAGTTGACCAACGTTAATAAAACGGATACCCGCCTGCTGCTCTCGTTTGCCGACGACGGCAAAATAACCATCGAGACGCAGGGCGGCATCGTTATTTCGGGAAAAGACATTCAGATCAAAGCGTCTAATGATTTAACGCTTGAAGCGCAGAACAACATTGAGTTAAAGGCTACCAACGCCGTGAAGGTCGAAGGTACGGCCAGCGTGGCGATCAAAGCCGCCGAGATCAACGCCGAAGCGGACGCCACGGCCAGTGTGAAGGCCAATGCGCAACTCTCGCTCGAAGGTACCCAGACGTCGCTCAAAGGCGATGCAATGGTGGAAGTGAAGGGTGGTGTAATTATGCTGAACTAACGATTGGAATTAGCTCACCCGCCGGGCAATAATCGTTGCATTGTCAGTCAGTTTATTCTGGCTGAAATCAAGATCAGGATCCAGATAGACCGGGCGCTGCCACCAGGCCGTTTTTTTTGTAAATACCCAGCCAAAGGGGCGTCCCGCTTCATCGGTGAACTGGATGGGACTGGCGGGTGTGCGCTCATTATAATCGTTGATAAAGATCAGAAACAGATCGCCCAGCGTCATCGTAACGGGTGCTTTCGCTTTGAAATTCGTAAAATTCGTATCGGCGGACGTTTTGAGAAATTCAAACTGGATGACAAAAATGGTCGACAAGTCAAGCAAATCCAGATCAGGCATCGTTCCATTGAGTGGGTAGTACCATTTCCGGTAATCGGCCGGTGGTATGTTCAGGTAAAATTGATAGGCCTGTCCCACGAAAAAAGGAATCAGGAACGGAATCAGACTGGTCACAAATGGCCAGCGGTCGGCCAGATAACCCGTCTGCCAGTAAAATAGCAGGGCCAGAATCATGGCCACCAGCAGCATGCCTGTCGTCGCCAGCCCCCCCCGCCCAAACGGCGTGAAAAGCAGCGGAGCAACCTGTCTGCTCAAAAACAGGTGCAGACAACCCAGCCCTAGAGCCAGCACCTGAATCAAGATGTAATACCGCTGAAAATGGACGCTGTCCAGGGTACCCGCAACGCTGAAGGCACTCAGCAGCAGGACAACCACAAGCCCATAAAGAAAATTTGGAGATCGTTTTGCGATGGTTAAAGAAGGCATTAGACTACACGTTATTGATCATTTCATTACTAGCGTATTCAGTATGCAATATGGGCGAAAAATTAAAAGAACACACTACTTTAAGTACTTGTCTTTCAAGAGCAAGTCCAATCGCATTCATTTTCTGCCAACTTGCCTTTCCAGCACACTACCCGAAGGCGTACTGCCGTTGGCTAAAACCGTGATTGAGTTGCCTGAGCGTGTTAGCAGTCTCCGTAAAGGGAGACTCAGCCAACGCTTCTCCGCCGTATAGACTACCGGATTCATACAGCCCCCTCGCTGCCGAACCGGGATGTAGTGTACAGGGCCGATGGTCGGAATAAACGCATTTTGTTGGAGGCAGGCAACGGGTGTTGTACCGTTCGTGCACAGACTGGCAAGCCCATCGACAGCTTTGGTCAGGTGGGCCGATTCAACTGGGAAGCAGGTCTTGACTGCTCAGGCGCTGACAGCAGGCTACTGATTTGGCGGCCAACGAGACTGGAATTAACGCGTAACCGTCACGCGCAGGAAAGTGGCTGCTATAGCAGTGCGGTTTGGATCACCACTCGTGTTCTGCTGGTCGAATAACTCCCGTAACTCATGTTCGAGCGCCTGGGCTTTCCCTTCCTTTTGGGCAGCCTCGAAGGCATTCATCGTGGGGCCGTAATAGGTTTTAAACAGGTCGACCAGGTCGGCAGGTGGAGAATCCGTAGTAAACATAAATGTATCCGGAACACAACTGATATTCTCCCGTGGCACACCGGCTTTTTCAAAACGGTCTAGAACGTGATTTTCAATACCCCACAACATGGGACTGACGAAACCCTCTGGCGGAGGTGGTGTGTAGGCCGTGCTGATCTTCAGAATTTGCGCGACCAAGGTGGGGTCGCCTGGTATCCAGTTTCCCATCACTATTCTTCCGCCGGGTCGGGTAACCCGAACCATTTCGCGGGCAACGTCTACTGGCTTCGGCGCAAACATGGCACCAAATATACTGACGACCAAATCGAAGGATTGATCCTTTAATTCATGTAAATCGGTTGCATCCCCTTGCTGGAAAGTGCAGTTGGCTAGCCCTTCTGCTTTAGCTCGTCGGTTACCAGCCTCAACCAGATTTCTGGCGATATCGACTCCTAACACAGTGGCACCAAGTTTTGCTTCCGGAATGGCCGTGGTGCCATCGCCCGAACCAAGGTCAAGTATTTGCATGTCCTTCGTGATCCCTAGTTTGGCAACCAGCTGCTCACCGCTTTTCCGCATAACCTGAGCAATTTTTGTAAAGTCTCCCTTTTCCCACAAGGCTTGGTTCGGATTCATAAGTTTACCTGTTTAGTCTGGTATCAAATTTGAGTTGTTTAAACGACTGGCTAGAACGAGAGGGGTGGCTTCTGTTGACACTCACCCATACCCTACCTGGTTGATTCAAGGCTACGCATCCAGTCATTTATAACAGGCTGAAAGTAAGCCATCTGTCAGCTTTCCAAACAAATTATTTAGCCATCGGAAACTTTCTTCCTGGTGATGGTCTCTACAAAATTCAGGATTTTTATATTTTTATTTTGCTATATATAATACAACTACAACAGTCAAGTATTATTTTTAGGCCGTAAACAACTGCTGAACAGAATCAACAGACGTAGTGAACATTCTGCCTACTCTATTCATTTGCCATGGCTACTAGAAAGAAACAACTGATCCGGGTCGTATTTGACGTATTGGATGAAATGAAACAAAATCTGCGGCTGGATGAAGACCTATCCGTTGCCGCCACCGACCCCGACGAAGCAATCGACTGGGTATTTTCGGAAATGCAGCGTCAACTAAACCGATCGGACATCCGCCTGTCGCGGGTTCGCATTTGCGCCTGAAAGACGCCTTTCAATCTGTTGCTTGACAGCTCTTTTTGTCGCTGCGACCTCAGACGCAATCTACGGATGCAGTAAAATCGCCCTGACCGACGATTACGGCTAACGGCGCAATGACAAAAAGAGTCACGCAATAACACTCAAGTTTAGATAGTGATCAACGCTTCGCGAGTACCTAGTTTACCAGGCGTCGTGGCATTCGTATCCTTGAGTAAAGGCAGGCAAGAAGTTGCGTCATTGGCCTACTTACTGGACGAGTAACCGCTTAGACTATTTTTCCAGAAATAATGTGACCCAGGCCGGTTAGGCGGTCCTCATTATATGAGGATGTCATATTTACGCCAACCACTATCTTTTATAAAGTGGCTTCTGATCGCAGGCTTCTGGAGCCTGTGCAGTTGCCAGGGCACCCAGCAGAAACAGCCCCTGTCAGCCAATCTGGCAGCCCCAACGGCGATTCGCTTCGATGGTACAACGTACCAGTTGCTTCGACACGGCAAGCCTTACTTTATCAAAGGGGCCGGGGGCGTCAGTCACTTTGACGAACTCAAGGCGTGCGGGGGCAATTCCATCCGGGTCTGGGACGATATTGATGCCGGACGCATCCTGGACGAGGCCCAGTCATTAGGGCTGACGGTCATGCTGGGCCTGTGGGTTGAGCGGGAAATCGAGGGCTTCGACTACGACGACCACGAGGCCGTAGAACGACAGTACGAACGCATTCGCAAAACCATCCTGAAATACCGCCACCACCCCGCCCTCTTGCTTTGGTGCGTGGGCAATGAATGGGCGCAGGAAGCCAAAAACGTTAAAGTCTATGACGAGGTCAATCGCCTGTCAAAACTTGTCCACCAGCTCGACCCGAATCATCCGGTCTGTACGGTCATCTCGCCCGATAGCAAACGGGCCATCTGGCTGGTCAGCAAGCGCTGTACCGATGTCGACATTCTGGGGGTGAACTCCTACGCCCTGACGGAGAAACTAGGTGAGTTCTTTCAGAAAGGCGGCTGGACCAAGCCTTACCTTATCTCAGAATATGGCGCACAGGCCTATTGGGAAACAACCGCGTCCGCCTGGGGAGCGCCCGACGAACCCGACAGCCGTCGGAAAACGGAGTTTGTCCGACCTTTTTACCAACGTTATATTGGCGCACAGCCCACCAATTGCTTCGGCGCTTACATATTTTACTGGGGCCACAAGCAGGAGGAGACACACACCTGGTTCAGCCTGTTCGATGAACAGGGCCGTCAGACACCGCTCGTGGCGTTGATGCAGGAGCTTTGGTCGGGCAGAAAACCAGCCAATTTGGCTCCCGTTGTCGACGGCCTGTTCATCGACGGGGAGCCGCTAGCGAACCACTCCTACCCAGCCGCGTCGACGCGACATGAGGCCGAAGTTCGGGTTCAGGATCCGGAAGGTGATCCGCTCACGTTTGCGTGGGAAATTAAACCGCATGCGCAGCCCGGCGCCGATTTCGTGGGCGTTCCCCGGCCCGCTTTACAGGGACTGCTGGAACGTACCGATACCCGAACCGTCCGCTTTCGCTTACCCGAAAAGCCGGGTGCGTACCGGTTATTCGTAAATATATACGATACCCATCGACACGTAGCTACCGCTAATTTTTCGTTTGACATAGCGGGGACATCACCAACCGAACCCACCACAGCCGACGACTAGCGATCGGTTGGCTGCTGTATCGCCAGCCAGGTAGTGGGCACCGCCTGTAAATCGCGGGGTTTCGAGAAAACGACACCCCGAATGGTCGGGTAGCGCTCCCTCATCAGTTCCAGCGCATCGACTGTCCATTGTCGGTCAGGAGTATTATCCGTCACGGATTCCAGACGGGTAATCAGAATCGGTTTTTGCCGGATGCTGTACGTAACATGCGACCGAACCGTGGTGTTCGGAAGCTGAAACAACGCGGCAAACGAGTGCTCTTTGTGGTCGGCGGCCAAATCCGGGTTATTGACGACGGCAAAGCCCAGCCAGTCGACATAGGCGGTGCCCGGATAATAGGTTACCACGGTTGACGGCTGCGCAGGGCACCAAACCCAGGTAATGTTCTGCGCCTGCTGCTGCCGACACAACCGGACAATGTATTGCCACGCCTGTCGGTACAAAACCAGGCTGGCTTCCTGTTGCACCCCATAGGCTTGAGCCGGACTGTCGAACTCAGGCAGGAAACTAACCAGCACCGGGCGTTGCATCTGCCGGACATTCTGCGCCCACCTGCGCAGCGCAGCATCGCGCTCCCCACGCACGATGCTTTTCAGAAACATCCGGACATGGCTTTCTGTCGTATCGGGTCGTCCGCTTGCCCTGATGTACAGCAGCGGCAGTTGCCCATCGACAATCCTGGGCGAAAACTGGATGGACGAATTAGGCGCCATCGGCCAGTCGACGGAATAGGGTGTTATGAGGTTGATGGTTGACGGAAGAGCAGGTTGCCCGGCCGACGGACTGGTCAGGCCAACATAAAAAGGCTGCGTATTGGCAAAACGAAGGTCAGTGGGCCGGTCGTTGGTTTTGATGCGGTACGTAAAAATCAATAAGCCCAGCGCCAGCAGCACCATACCGGCAAACAACGGAATTGCCCGTCGCTGGAGCCAGTCGTAGAGCCCGTAACGAACTACCCAAGCTATTCGGCGCCAGCGCCCGATCTGCGCCGAATGGCCCGATGGTTGGGTAAGCCAATTGGCGAGCTGGCGTAACATCTTCTCCTGACCGGCAATAACGTTAAGCGTCAGAATCAGCATGTTCAGTACCCCAAACACCAGCATCATCTGAAAGTAAATGTTGTACAGCGCAAAACGACCATACCAGTAAATGCTGTAGCCGATGGCCCCGAGGGTAGCCAGCACAAACACAAGATTAGGCAGAATGAGCCAGAAATTATTCCGGGGCCGGTCGTCTTTAGGCGTGGGAATGTACGGCACCTTTACCCGGAATACGGTGTAAATAAACCCCAGCAAATATACCCACCAGGTCCCACTGGCCAGTATGCCACCAACAAGATGAAAGCCAGCCTCGTGCCGCTCAACAAGCCACCGTTGAGCATATTGTCGGATCAGAAAACCCGTTAGCAGCAGCGGTATATAGACCGTAGCGAACCGAAGTAAATCCAGTTGCAGCGGCAGCAGCATGGTGAGCAGCGACAGAATCGGAATGAGCAGGTCGAAAAGCTGCACCATTCCCAGCAGATAATACAGGGGCAGTGTTGTGTAGTGCAGCTTTTGCCGCCAGGTCAGGTGTTTGAACACCCGGGGCAAGGTGGTCACCAATAGCTCGAACGTGCCACGCGACCACTTAAGCTGTTGTTTGTAATAGGCCGATAGCGTGGCGGGTACTAACCCGTACGACAGGGTCAGCGGCACATAAACCGACTGCCAGCCCCTGGCGTGCAGCTTCATCGCCGTGTGCATATCTTCCGACAGTCCATTGGCATGCCCCCCAATAGAGTCCAGCGCTTCCCGCCGAAAGGTGCAGTTTGCGCCAATAGCCTGCGCCGTTCCGTAATTGCCCATGCAGGTCATCATCGGGCCGTAAAAGCTGTAAGTCTGTTCGGCAGCGCCAAACGCGACGACGCTCCCTTTCTGATTATAATAGCCCTGTACGCACTGAACAAAACCCAGATCAGGATTATTGAAATAGGGCAATACATGATCCAGAAAATCCGGTACAGGCACATGGTCGGGATCGATGATCAGGCATATCTCGCCCGTAGCCTGTCGTAAGGCGTTGTTGATATTCCCCGCTTTCGCGTCGGTTTTAGCGGTGCGGGTCACATGAATGACGCCTAGTTGGGCGCAAACCTGCTTAAGGCGGGGGTCGTCGGCTTCGTCACAGAGGTAAGTCGTATGCGGGTAGGTGATCCGCCCGATGGCTTCCAGTGTATTAATAACCATCTCGTGCGGCTCACCAGGGCAGTACGTTGTCAGCACATCTACTGACCAGGTCCGGGTCGTCACCGGCGGCACGGGCGGCACGACATTCCAGTAATGATACCACTCATGCAGGAGCCGCAGAATGCGAAACAGGACGGACACGGACAGCAACCCGAACAGCCAGGGATACCCCTGGTTCTGGGGTTGAAAAAACACCCATAGGAACGCCACCACGAACAACAGGCCAATGCCAATCAGTACACGGACCAGCCGGACGTCGCCCGCTTTGTAAGTAAAGTTATAGTTTTCATTGGGTGTGGATTGGGTGAATTGGGGCCATTTCATACTATGTTGACTCGTTCTGCCAAAAACGGTTACATCAAAGCCCACCAATCCAAAAATTTAATAAGTTGTACCGTTTCGACGGTACGCTAGCCAGGCCAAATTGGCTCCGTTCGGGCAGCACAGCCAGATCGGATACTCAAACAGGCAGGCCCCAAAAGAGCCATCTTCAGCATCAGTACCGTTTAGATTTCCTCTTTGACCGACCCACACGTCAGCATTTTATCGCCGTAGTATGGATTCCGGACTTCACGCTTGTCGCTGAGCCACGATGCCCCTTTGCCTTCGGCCGCCATCGGGCAGAACTGCACGTATGCTTTAGCTGGCCTGGTTGCTTTAGCCAGCGCGATCATGCTGGACGAAAGCCTTTCGAACTGCTTACGCTGGGCATCCACATTCGTACTTTTGCCAATAGCCAGCGCATCGGCTTTAGCGCTTGCCAGCGCCTTTTTGTCAGCCGCTGATAATCTGGTAGCATCGACCTTTTCCAGAGCCGCGACCAGGGCAATTGCCTTTATTTTAGCTTTGGCGGCATCCGTTGCGACTAGGGCATCTTTGACCTGATAATATGCCGTGAGAGCCGGGGCGGTCGTCTGCGCTGAAACCATTAGTGAAACCAGCGACAGGCTCAGGGCCGCTATAGTCAATCGAATTGTTTTCATAAACTGGGCTACATTAACAAGGTGAAACATCAGGTAAGTTTACGACACGACCGGTTGATCATCGATGCGCCGGTCGGTTATTACTTTTTTGTAAAAAAGACAATATGGCAAAAATGAGGCATGAGCGGGTACTTGGTACAAAAATGTGTAGTATAAAGATTTACTTCGGTAATTTTCCATCTGTGTAACTTATTTCGTAGCCCTCCTATTCGGCATGACCGTACACTTTGACACGCTGGACTATTTAAAGACGGGAAATACCCGGCAAAAACAGGCGTATTCGATCCTGACGCATCACAAAATTATGGACAAACTGGTCCGGTTTACGCCTATTCTGGTGGGTACCATTCCCATCGATATTGCCATTGACAGCAGCGACCTCGATATTATTTGTTGCTGGGACGACAAGCAGGCGTTTCAGGCTACCGTCCTCGACTCCTTCAACGGACATACTGGATTCCGTGTCCATGACTATTCAGAGCACAACACCGATTATGTCGTGGCTAACTTTATGATCGACCATGTAGAAATCGAAATTTTTGGGCAAAATATTCCCACCCGGCAACAAATGGCGTATCGGCACATGCTCATCGAGCATACCCTGCTAACCGAGCGCGGGGAGTTTTTCCGCCAGCAAATCCTTGACCTCAAACGGCAGGGCTACAAGACAGAACCCGCCTTCGGCAAATTACTGGGCTTTCAAACAAACCCCTACGAAGAACTGCTGACGTATGAAGCCAAGTAGCGACCATTGCCCCTCCCGGCACTCGCCGTGAGGATTCGATTAGGCATTACCAGTTCATTGATACGTGTAAATTTTAATAACCATGTCAGAACAGTTGATTCATCACATCCGAAAAAATGTAGCCCTCCCGGTAGATGATGAATCGTCGATTCTAAGCTATTTTCGACCTGTGCACATCAGCAGAAAGGAAAATCTGCTGGAAACCGGGCAGCCCTGTAGAGATCATTATTTTGTCCTGAAAGGCTGCCTGCGGCTGTTTTTCCTGAATGAAAAAGGAACGGAGCAAACGACTCAGTTCGCCATTGAGAATTGGTGGCTAACAGACTACATGGCGTTTCAAAACCAGCAGCGTACCGACTTTGCGATTCAAGCAGTCGAATCGACTGACGTTCTGGCTATCGATTTTCAGAGACAGGAGCAACTGCTGGTTCAGTTTCCCACGCTGGAACGCTATTTCCGGCTCATCTATCAGCGGGCGTACGCAGCCTCGCAGTTACGAACAAAGTACCTGTGCGATTTTTCACGGGAGGAGCTTTATCACCACTTCGCAAAAAGCTACCCGGAATTCACCCAACGCGTTCCCCAATACCTGCTAGCTTCGTTCCTGGGCTTCACTCCGGAGTATTTAAGTGAGATCAGAAAAAAGCGTTCTTAAACCAGTTTAAGTTTTTTCGCTTCTGCGCGTCCGACCTTTGTCGTATCAAAACATTGATAGCAAACAAGATTGATTTTCACGGTCAACGACAGACAAAATGAAAAAGCGAATTGACATCCAAGCCATTGAACCACAGGCCTATAAAGCCATGTACGCGTTAGAAGGTTATTTGCAGACCAGCCAGTTAACGAAGATCCACAAGGAACTGATCAAGATAAGGGCTTCACAGATAAACGGTTGTGCCTTCTGTCTGGCGATGCACACAAGCGATGCGCTGAAAGCCGGAGAAACCGCAGAGCGAATCTTCCTGCTGAACGCCTGGAAAGAAACCCGCTTATTTACGGACGAAGAGAAAGTGATTTTGGCGTTAACAGAAGAAATTACGTTAATCCAGAAAAATGGGGTAGCCGACACTACTTACCAACGAGCCCGGGAGATCTTCGGGGAGACTTACTTAGCCCAGCTTATTATGGCCATTGTCGCGATAAATGCCTGGAATCGAATTGCCATTAGCACTCAACTGGAACCATACCCGGTGGACTGAGCTTTCATCCAAAATAAATGTGATAAATAATACGGCTTCTGTTTCAGGCCACACAATAAACCGGCTTCGGCTGCGTTTTTTAAACATTACGCTTTCTTAGCTCCGTGGGTAATTCCCGCGGAGCTTTTTTAGTTTACGAAGTTATCCGTTATCTACCCGTCACGGAATCGACATTCGCGTAAAAGAACACTAGCCCTTGACGTACGCCGATGGTGTTTGTTTATAAAACTCCCGAAAGACTTTGGTGAAGTAAGATGGCGTCTCAAAACCCACCAGATAAGCCGTCTCGGCCGCACTGTGCCCCAACCGTAACAGGTCGATGGCTTTTCGTAGCCGATACTGACGGATCAATTCCACCGGCGACAGATGGGTGAGGTTGTGAACTTTCAGGTACAGCGCTTTGCGGCTCATCGCCAGTTCATCGGCCAGCCATTCGACGCTTAGGGTCGAGTCGTCCAGATGCGCTTCAATCAGCGTGTACAGCTTACGCAAAAACTGATCACTAACCGTTTGCAACGGCGTGGTGCTGTCGGGCTGGGCCAGTTGCTGGCGGTAATGTTCCTGCAGGCGCTGCTGCCGGCTCAATAAGTTACGTAACCGCAACCGGAGTTCGTCCAGATGAAAGGGTTTCGTTAAATAGTCGTCGGCTCCCAATGCCAGGCCCTTCAGGCGATGCGAGTCGCCCGCATTGGCCGATAACAGCACCAGCGGAATATGGTCGGTAACGGGGTCGGCCTTTAAGCGCTCAATCAGGGCGTAGCCATCCAGACGAGGCATCATCAGATCTGTAATAATGATCGAGGGGAGTTCCTCTTTGGCCAGTACCCAGCCGTCGTAGCCGTTGGCCGCCGACCGCACCCGGTACGTGGTGGCCAGCTCAGCCACCATAAATTCCCGCAGTTCGCGGTTGTCTTCGATCACCAGCACCAAGGGCGGTGTCTCGGCGACTCCCGATGGGGTTGTCAGCGGGGGCGTTGCGGGGAGCGCGGGTAAATCGACGAGCACCGAGGGGGCTTCAACCGCCGAAGCGGCCTCGTTTTCATTCGTCCGCTGCAGCGGTAATTCGAGCACAAACTCCGTACCCGATTCACCCGCTTGGCCATCGACCTGGCTCTGAACGTTTATCTGACCACCCAGTCGAAGGGTAAGTTCGCGCACCAGTGCCAGACTAATGCCCGTGCTGTCGTTGGCCCGAATACGCTGATTATCACCTTCGTAATAGCGATCAAAAACGTGAGGAAGTTTATGTGCCGTAATCCCAATGCCCGTATCCCGTACGGACAAACGGGCTCCGGTCGGCGTTTGGTGAAGCGAGACGGTTATGGTTCCCGTAGGTGTGAACTGTATCGCATTTGTCAGCAGATTGGCCAGAATTGTTTCCCATTTGCCCGCGTCGAACCGGTAGTATCCCGTAGGCATATCCGTCTGGTAGACCAGCGCCAGTTGCTTGATATCCGCCGAAGGTCGAAACAAGTCGACCAACTGGCCGACAAAATCGGGCAAGTCGCCTACCTGCTCGACCAGTTCTACCTGCCGGGCTTCGAGTTGGTTAATGGCCAGCAACTGGTTAAGCAAACGAAGAATTTGCCGGGCATTGCGCCGAACCGTGAGTAACTGCTGCTGAAGGGGCACCGATAAATCCGGCGTTTCCAGCAACTTGTCTACCGGAGAGATAATAAGCGACAACGGCGATCGTAACTCGTGCGTAATGTTGGTGAAGAACCGCGTTTTCATCGAATCGACGGCCTTCAACTCCTGGGTTTCGCGCAACTGATGAACGTAGCGGCTGGTCTTCTGGATCGTGGCGTCAAGGTCTTCGAAATTAATAGGTTTGGTGATAAAGTCGAACGCACCCCGGTTCATGGCGGTCCGAATCGTAGCCATGTCCCCATAAGCCGTAATCATCACCGTACGCACCATCGGATTGATGTGCTGGAGCTGGTCCAGCAGGGTGAGCCCGTCCATGCCGGGCATATTGATGTCGCTCAGTAGGAGGTCGATATCGGGTTGTTCTTCCAGCATACGCAGGGCCTGACGGCCATCCTGCGCAAACACAAACTCGTACGTGCCGTTTTGAATCGATTGGCGGAAACGTTGTCGGAAGAGAGCTTCCAGATCGACTTCGTCATCTACCAGGAGTATTTTGGTCTTCATGCGTTGGTGGTATACTAATCGCTAAGGTACGAAAGGAAAGCCATCCGGACCGCTTAGCGGACAGCCTCCTTCGGTAAACCATTCTCTACCAGCAATCGGCGAAAATCCTATTGAAAATTTGGCTTTACTAGTTGAGGGCGATTTGGCGCGCCGATACGCTTGGCTGCTGCGTGGCGAGTGTGAGGTGATGAACCGTTGTATCGACGCCATTGCTGATGGACACTTGATAAATACCATCGGGCAACGCACTTACATCTAACCGCAGACGGGCCATTTTCTGACGTTTTCCGACCCGTTGGGTAAAGAGTTCTTTTCCGGCGCTGTTGGTCATACGAATCTCGACGGTTCCGTTGGTTTGTTTTTCAACAGCGATATTGAGCTTACCTTCGGCATTTGTATACATGCCACTTTTGTAGGCCGCAGCTACCGTTGAGTCAGTTTTCGACGGACTAACGGTCGTGTCAGCGAAAGAAGCCGAAAGGTTAACCAGGGTTAAGGAACAGGCAACGAGCAGGGTATTTATGAGCGTTTTCATGGTAGTCGACAATTGATTTAGTTATCCGTTTTGGATAGATCAAAGGTCGGCAACCTGGCGAGCAGAGGCTGTCACAAATGAGTCAATCACTGCTACTTTTGTGACAGCCACCTATTGGGCTACGGTTGCTTCTCCCAGCGCTTTAGTACGTTTGCCAACTTAGACACTTACTCGAATAACTATTTTTTGGCTGATATTGAGAAACTTCCCGTATTATCCGAATAAGCCAGCGAAAACGTAGTGCCGTCAATTGATCCAAGGCGGACACCACTGTCCATGATGTCATAGCTTGACCCGCTCGACTTATTAATAGTTGCCACGCCGACATCTATATTTGTTGGTTGTCCAGACGTGATAATGGAAAGCGATATCGCGATCTGCGTATCACTATTTTTAACGACACTCACGCTCCCACTAGCACCTTGTTTCGGGATCAATGTAGTTGATCCATACACAAAACTTGTCATTTGATAGATGCCCGCTAACTCCGGCTCCGGGTCTTTCTTCCCTACTTTATCGGGCAAACATGACGTTAAGGCCAGCAATAAAAGAAGAGCAATACCTATATTTTTCATCAGTTGACTGAATTAGAAGTGAATGAACCGGCTAATACGTACGCATCAACCGGTTTACCTAAGATTAAAACAGTACGTACAGAAGAATAACCGCTGCCGAAACCAGCCCGGCGATCATACCGCCCAAGGCGAGTCCTTTCCCTTTAAAGCGCCCCGGTTCTTTGCGAATGCGGGTCAAGCTTAACGCGCCAAACACAATGGCGGCCGCTCCCAGTAGGAAAGCCCCGTAACCAGTCAATATGGCCAGCCCGCCCGTAGCGATGGAAACAATGGCGAAGGGATCGGTACGCGGGCCGTCATCCTGTGAATTGGTGGGGCTGTTGTACGATGTTCGGCCACCCGACGAACTGCTGCTCGATGGATTAGCCGCCGAATTAAAGCGCTCTACATCGCCGGTCGAATACTTAATACTCAGCACATCACGCTTGGAAATGGTGTAGTCCGGTCCGTCTGGCCGTTCACATTTTTTATACTTGATTTCATTGACCCCCACTTCCTTTATTTTGGCCTCAATGACATCCCCATTGCGTAACACGATCTGATCGCATTGGGGCGGAACGGGTTTCGCCAGACGCGTGCGCCTTGGCTGATGCTGAACCGAAGACAGGTCATTGGCCGATTCAACCGGCGGGGTGAGAACGGGTTCCATCGATAAATTCCAAATGGGTTTCGTGGATCGTGGAACCGCTTCCTGTAGCGAGGCCGTCAGTGACGAGTCAGTCAATGGTTCTAGTGAAGGCTGATTGACCGCCAGCCGCTGGGCAGCCGGGTGGTAAGTTGGCGCCAGATAAGCAGTGGCAGCCCGTTGGCAAGACAGTGTGCCAACAAACGTCATCAGAGCAACGAAGAAAACAGCAATCGAACGGGGAGTCAGCGTTTGCATAACGTGGATACCAGGTGGCAGTTTGGATAGTGATTACCGTCAATCACCGGGGCAAAACTACCGGCTGGGTCCAGGGTGGACAATACCGCATTTGCATGATTTTGGCGAGCCAACAGGTGGCTAATGGATCAATCAAACTGGGCTGGAAACCTTTTTTTCATCAGTTCGCACCTTTGATCCCTTGTCGTCTATTTCCGTCCCAGATACTTATTGACAGCCTCTACTTTCGAATGGACCTGCAATTTCTCGTAGATGTTAAAGATATGCTTACGCACGGTAGTCGGGCTGATAAACAGCTCGTTGGCCACCTCTTTATGGCTGTGTCCTTTCGCCAGCCGGTCCAGAATTTCGCGCTCACGGGAGGTCAACACGTCCAGTTCATTGGCTGCTGATGGGCCCGTATAAAACGAGCCCGCAATTTTTCGGGCAATGGTACTGCTCATGGGTGCTCCTCCTTCGTGCAGTTCAGTTATGGCCTCCAGGAGCTTGTGGGGAGGGCTACGCTTGAGGATATACGCGTTAGCACCAGCCTTAAGCGCGTCAAAAACGGTTTCGTCTTCATCGTACATCGTGCACATCATGAACTGCATATCAGGACAAAGCGCTTTTAACTGCCGAACGCAGTCGATACCGTTCATGCCGGGCAGATCAATATCCATGAGGACAACATCGACGCAATGGCTCGGCAAATAATCGAGTGCCAACTCGGCATTCTCGAATGTGGCCTGGCAACTAAAGCCTTCGGCTCCATCGACCAAAATGGCCAACGATTGCCGGATTGGCTCTTTATCTTCAACGATTGCTACCGTAATGGAGGTTTTCATCCGGCAATATTGACTTATTTTTCCCGTCGATGCTATACTACGTTTGTAGTATTTTGGGGGCAGAAACGAGTGGATATGGATACATAATCTTCACCACAGTACCGGTCGGCGAGGGAACAATCGAAAATGTTCCACCCGTTTCGGCCATCCGATTCTGCATGTTGGCCAACCCATTTCGCCATCGGATCCGTTCAGTGGGCGTAAAGCCACGCCCGTTGTCGCTAACTTCAATTAGCAGGCGGTCCGTTTCGGGTCGAATCAGGAGCGATACCTGGGTTGCCTGTGCGTGTTTGACTACATTATTGAGCGCTTCCTTCACGGTCAGAAAAACATTACGGCGGTCGGCGCCCCGTATAGTAATCTCTTTGGGCGACTCGCTCACCTGCGTTTTCAGCACCAGACCGGTGTTATCGATAAACTCACTGGCGTAGGCTCTGGTATAGGCAATTAGCCCGTTGAGGCTATCATTTTTTGTATTCAACGACCAGATGATCTCATTCATGCTGGCGACCATATCGGCAGAGATTGTCGAAATCTTTTCCACTTCGGGGATAATGGCCGTTCCCATCCGTGTTTTTGCCACTTCGCTCAGTAAACCAATGGCGGTCAGAGAGGCCCCCAGATCATCGTGCATTTCTTTGGCAATGCGCAACCGTTCTTTCTGCTGCCCCTGCAACTCCGATTGCACCACCGCCAGCGTGTGTTCGCGTTCGGCAGCCAGCAACGCATTATCGGCCGTTCGCTGACGCTGGCGTGAATACAAGTAAGAAAATACCAACCCACTCACCAGAACGACCCCAGCCAAAGCCGCGATCAATAGCCATAAATTCTGTCGCTGACGAGCCTGCTCCAGCCGACTGATCTGCCGTTGTTTCTCGGCTAGTTTCTGACCAGCTTCGGCCTGGCGAAGTTTCAGCTCATACTCTTCCAGGAGCGTTTTTGCTTCCAGCGTCGAGAGCGAATCTTTCGTTTGCATGTATCGACGATACCAGGGAATCACCTCTTTATACTGACCCATGCCGAGGGTCGCATTTGCGTATTCGCGGTAAATATTTCTGAATTCAGACAGACCTACGTTGTGTTGTTTCGCCAAGGCGTAGGCTCTGTCAAGTAATGATTTTGCCCGGCTATACTGCTTTAGTTCGTTGTAGGTTTCGGCCAGTCCGGCTAGCAGATGCAGTTCCTGAAGCGGATTATTCAACTGTTTGTTCATCTGAAGGGCTTCCTGGTAATAATATAGCGACGAGTCGAACTGTGCTAACTCTTTATGCACATTCGCCATATTGCCGTACAGACTGGCGACGATATGCCGGTCGCGAGTTGGATTGAGCAGGGCTTTCCCTTTCTGAAAATAAGCCAGTCCCCGCTGCAATTGATTTTGTTTGACGTAAATAGCGGCCATACTTTGGTAATCCAGCGAGATGTCCTGGTCGGAACTCTTCGCCAGTCGATCATTGGTGAGCGCCCGATCGAAATAAGCCAGCGCCTGCGGGTAGAGCTTCTCGGATTCGTACATGAGGCCCAGATTCTGGTAGAGAACCGCGGCTTTCCGGCGATTCTTGTGCGTCAGCATAAACGGAGCCGCCTGTTTAAAATGCAGAATAGCCTCTTTGTTTTTGCCCTGCCATTTGGCCGACTGTGCAATGGCAAAGTGGCAGAGGCTACGATACTGTTCCGACGTATCTTGTTCTGCTTTCTGCAATCCTTCCGTAGCCAGCCGGTAGGATTCATCGTGGTGTCCCAGTATATCGAGCAGATACGTTATTAACCGAATACTCTCGAAATAACCTTTTGTATACCCAATTTTACGGGCAAATGATAGCGCACTTCGATAATCACGGAGAGCCGTTTCGGGCTGTTGCATTTCGATAACCTCTGCTTTTTTCAGCAACGTCATCACGTAACTGGTATCCGTAGGATTAGGGACGCGCTGACCGAAGCTACTACCCGCATATATAAAGAGAAAACAAACAAAAAACAGCTCTCGTTGAACTAGCATTCGTATGATCATTACGGAAAACGTTGATGCACAAATATACAGGGCAACCTGCTTACTACTTACCTGGTGAATGAGTTGCCGCACACTCATCTTGTAGCCGCCCAACCCCAGCATTTATTACCTTTAGCACGCCACTCGGGCAACGACTTCCGGCAATGCATGTCAATGCCGTTGCCCGGCACGTTAATGGCCGATTAAATGTTGCCCACAGATCAACTAATGTTAAACAATTAGAAATCAACGGAAGTCTATTTCTTATGGAAACGAACAACGTAAAGCAAATCCACGACTTCGGCCAAAGCATCTGGCTCGATTTCATTGACCGGAAAATCATGAATACCGGCGAACTGCAAAAACTCATCGATGAAGACGGGGTTCGGGGTATTACTTCCAACCCGGCCATCTTCGAAAAAGCGATCAGCAGCAGTAGCGACTACGATGGCGACATTGCCCAGCTTGCCCAGAGCAATCTAAGCAATGAAGACCTCTTTTATAGCCTGGCAATCAGTGACATCAAACGGGCAGCCGATATTTTTAAGCCTATTTATTCCGATGAGGATGTGGTAGGGGCCGACGGTTACGTCAGTCTGGAGGTCTCTCCGTTTCTGGCCCGCGACACCGACGGTACGATCGCTCAGGCACTTACGCTCTGGAAAAAAGTAGAACGCGACAACGTGATGATAAAAATTCCCGGAACGGCAGAAGGGTTGCCCGCCATTCAGCACTGTATCTCGGAAGGCCTGAATATCAACGTTACGTTATTGTTCAGTCTGGAGCGCTACGAAGCCGTAGCGAATGCTTACCTGACGGGCCTCGAGCTACGGGATCAGGCGGGGTTACCCATCAATAAAATTGCTTCGGTTGCCAGCTTTTTTCTGAGCCGGATCGATACACTGATCGACCCCATGCTTCCCGAAAAGGGCCTGGCCGATCTGAAAGGAGAAGTGGCCATTGCGTCGGCCAAGAAAGCCTACGAGATCTACAAGCGGGTGTTCAACAGCGACCGTTTCCTCAAATTAGCGGCTAAAGGCGCTACGCCACAACGGTTGTTGTGGGCCAGCACGGGCAGCAAGGACCCGTCGTTCTCCGACGTCAAATACCTGGAAGCACTGATTGGTCCCAAAACCGTCAACACCGTTCCGATGGATGCGCTGGTCGCCTTCCGCGATCATGGTGTGGCGGCCGATCGGCTGGAAGATGGCCTCGATAAAGCCACCCAGACCCTGCAACGGCTGGCCGACGCGGGCATTGACCTCGCAGCACTCACCCAGCAACTGGAAGACGAAGGCATCGAAAAATTCAACACCCCTTACCAGAAATTGCTGGATGCTATCGAAACCCAGCGCACCAAATCCCTGGCATAGCTCTTTTGGTTATGAAAATGCCTGAATTAAAAATTCTGCTCTTCGATATCGGCGGTGTCCTGCTCAACAATGCCTGGGGGCATGAGTCGCGCAGGAAAGCCGCCGATCTTTTTACCCTCGACTACAATGAGATGAACGTGCTTCATAACTTCATCTTCTCGACCTACGAAACGGGCAAAATTACCCTTGACGAGTATCTGGATACGGTTGTCTTTAATCACCCGCGCGATTTCAGCCGGGAGGAATTCAAGGACTTCATGTTCGCTCAGTCGGTGGAGTTACCCAACATGCTGGCCTGGCTTACCGCCTGGAAACAAAACCACTGCGGATTTCGTATTTTTGCCGTGAACAACGAAGGCCGTGAGCTAAACCAGTACCGGATCGACACGTTCAATTTACATCAGGTCTTCGACGCGTTTATTTCATCGAGTGAAGTTGGTATGGTCAAACCGGACCCGAATATCTGGCGCCTGGCCATGGGTATTGCCCAGGCCAAACCAGAACAATGTGTTTACTTTGACGACCGGCTGATGCTGGCGCGGGCAGCCAGTAAGCTGGGTATCCGGGCCTATCACCACCAAACATTTGACGAAACCAGACAAATCCTCGAAGATCTCTCCCATTCACCCCTATCTGATTATGAATACCGATTCAACCAGTAATCAATTTACGTTTGGCATGATTGGCCTCGGCACGATGGGCCGCAACTTATTGCTGAACATGGCCGACCATGGCTTTTCTGTGGCGGGTTACGACAAAAATCCGGCCCAGTCGGAATTGCTCGAAAAGGCGTGGGCCAACGATTCCGGCGGCAAGGCCGATAACGTTGTCAAAGGCTTCACAGACATCAGCGCTTTTGTCAAGAGCCTCAAAAGTCCCCGTGCCATCATGATGCTGGTTCCCGCCGGCCCGATTGTCGACAGTGTCGTTGCTGAATTGTTGCCCTTGCTCGACAAAGGCGATATCATCATCGACGGTGGTAACTCGCACTTTACCGATACGATGCGTCGCGATAAAGCACTCGAAGCCGAAGGATACCATTTCTTCGGAATGGGAATTTCGGGCGGTGAAGAAGGCGCGCGTCGTGGCCCAAGCATGATGCCCGGTGGCGACAAGGCGGCTTACGAGTTCGTGAAGCCAGTTCTGAACGCCGTAGCGGCCAAAGTTAACGGCGACCCCTGCGTCACTTATATCGGCCCTGGTGCGGCTGGACATTTCGTTAAAATGGTGCATAATGGCATCGAATACGCTGTCATGCAGCTCATCGCCGAAACATACGAAGTGTTGCGCAAAGGACTGAAACTGGACAATGCCGCCATTGGAAAGGTGTTCAGCGATTGGAACGAGGGGCGTCTGCAGTCGTTTCTGCTGGAAGTGACCAGCGACATTTTCAAATACCACGAACCCGGCGAAACACAACTGCTGCTCGATAGCATAAAAGACGAAGCCCGCGCGAAGGGAACCGGCAAATGGACCTCACAGGTAGCCATGGACCTGGTTACGCCCATTCCAGCCATCGATAGTGCGGTTTCGATGCGTGACTTATCCAAATATAAAGCGTGGCGCGTGCAGGCCGCCGGTATGTACGGCGACGAAATTGCTCCGCTGGCCGTCGATAAAGATGCGTTTCTGGCAAGTCTGGAACAGGCATTCTACTTCTCGATGATCACGACGTACGCCCAGGGTATGCACCTGCTGGCGTCGGCCTCTGAACAGTACGCCTACGAGCTGAATCTGGCCGAAATCACGAAAATCTGGCGGGGTGGCTGCATCATCCGGGCCGCGTTCCTGGAAACGATGCTGAGTGCGTATCAGGCTGATTCGTCACTGAAGCACCTGTTGCTGGCACCCGCCGTGCAGGCGATTATTCAGGAAACGGTGCCCGGTATTCGTACGGTTGTTGGCACTGCCGTTGCGGCCGGTATCGCCGTCCCAACGTTTGCTACGTCGGTCAGTTATTTCGACGCCTTCCGGTCAGCCAATATGCCCTCGAACCTGATTCAGGCTCAGCGTGATTACTTCGGGGCGCACACTTTCGAGCTCATTGGCAAGGAAGGTGTTTTCCACGCTCAATGGCAAGAGAAAGAAGCCACAAATCCTTAATGGAAGTTATTTGGCTTAAATAACCTAAATAAGGACAATTAAAGGCTTCGGTAGGTTAATGACAGCTTATTGCTAATTATTTTTGTCATCCCGACGAAGGGGGGATCCTAATGTATCCTTACCTGAGTGCCAGGAAAGATCAAGATCCCTCCTTCGTCGGGATGACAAAAATTGGTATTTAGTGCATTAAGTATCTACGCGATCAAATTAAGCCATTATTCTCATTAACTAGTAAAAGCGTTTGGGCCTTCTTCTAATGGTTTTCGATTACAGAAACCATTGGAAGAAGGCCCAAACTATGTAAAATTAGGTTATTATTCGACAACCGTCGGACGCTGTGATTGTTGCTTCAACCAGTCATAAATAGCGAGTTGAGCGCGCACCTGAGATTCCTCTGTGGCACGAATGGGCAGATTATGCCCCTGCTCATCAAGTAGACAAGCTTTGGTATTATCAGCCAGTTGATACGCAATAAGTTGGCGAAGTTCTGCTTGCACCTGTAGGTCGTAGACCGGAAAACCAACTTCTACCCGGTGATACAGGTTGCGCTGCATCCAGTCGGCGGAGGCCAGGTATAGTTCCTCGTCTCCATTGTTGTGAAAAATGGCGACCCGGGCATGTTCCAAAAACCCATCCACCAGCCGGATTATGCGAATTGTTTCGCTCATGCCCGCCACGCCCGGCACCAGGCAGCAAATGCCCCGAATCAACAGATCGATGGTGACACCGGCCCGGCTGGCCTCATACAGCCTGTCGATCATGGTTTGATCTTCGAGACCATTTAGTTTAAGCGTAATATGGGCTCGTCGGCCCTTGTGAGCATGGTGAATCTCCCGCTCGATCATGTCCAGGTAGCGTTTCTGAAGGGTAAAGGGCGATACCAGCAGATGATTTAGTTTGCCCACATCTTTTTGTTTACCCAGGAAATCAAACACCTGACCCAGCTCGCGCACAATGGATTTATGCTTCGTCATCAGGCCATGATCGCCGTAGATTTCGGCCGTCACTTCATTAAAATTACCCGTAGCCAGGTAAGCGTATTGAATTCGTTTGGCTTTGGCAGACGGTTTCCGGCGTTTGATCAGGGCAATTTTGGCATGGACCTTCACCCCCGGCAGACTGTAGATGATGCGTACCCCGGCGGCTTCCATCTCTTCGGCCCAGCGCAGGTTATTGGCCTCATCGAACCGGGCTTTTACTTCCACGAATACATTCACCTGCTTCCCGTTATGGGCGGCACTCATCAGCGCATTGGCAATCAGCGAATCGGACGCGATGCGGTAGAGGGCAACGTCGATCTGGTAAACCAGCGGGTCAATGGCGGCTTCGTTGAAAAACCGCAGGACATATTCATACGACTGATACGGAAAATGCAGAATACGGTCCCGCTCGTCAATAGCGGCAAAGATGGAATCATGCGTGTCCAGTTCAGGCTTTAGCAGCGGAGGTAAAGCGGGCGATGTCAAACCTGGCCCTTTGGGCATGGGTAGTTTCAGCAACGCACTCAGACTATGATAGCGTCCGCCCGCCTGTAATTCTTCGGGTTTCAGGGCAAACAGGTTGATAAACAGGGCAATCAGATCAGCGGGTGCATTACCGTCGTAGAGGAAACGAACCGGCGGGGCCGTCTTCCGCTTTTTGAGCTGCCGTTTGATCTTTCGGACCAGATTGCCATGATACTCATCTTTAATATCAATATCTTCCGATCGATTAAGCTTAAAGCTAAAGCAACCCGTTACCTCATAGCCCGGAAAAACAATCGACAGGTTAGCCCGGATGACATCGTCCAGAAAAGCGAAGTATTGCTTATCATCAATGGGGCTGAGCGGAACAAAGCGGGGCAGCTTATCGGCCGGAATATTCAGGTAAGCGTACAGCGTATCATCAGCCGTCAACTCGGTTTGGTCAGCCGGATCAGGTCCAGACTGCCGCCTGAGGTTAGGTCGTAAGGTCAGGGCAAAATAGAGCTGCTGGCTATCCAGAAAAGGAAGCCGCCTGCTGTGCTTAGCCTTCCGAAGCGAGCCAATGAACACGGGTTGAAGATACGACAGCACGGTACTCCGGAAAAATCGTTCCTGTTCATGGCGGTGTACTTCCGGCACTGTTTCCTGCTGATACAGGATAAGACCATGCGCCTGCAACTGGGGCAGCAGTTCATGATGAAAGATCGCCTGGTATTGCTCCTGTTGCTGAGCCACAATACCCAGTACCTGCGTGAGTGTTTGCTGAGGATCGGTGCGTAATCGACGGGTTATTTTTTTCTGCCGCAATCGGATCAAACTACGCAGCGCGCTGACCCGAACGCGAAAAAACTCATCGAGATTAGCGGAATAGATAGCGAGAAACTTGACCCGGTCCGCCAGCGGCACCCGGTTATCAGCGGCTTCCATCAGCACACGTCCGTTAAACGCCAGCCAGCTTATATCCCGGTCTATATATCGGTTCTTAGGCTCCATAGGTAAGTAGAGGTCGTTTATAACTGCTATCCGTACAACTACCTGGAAAGCGTTTGGGGCGGTCGGCACATCAAGAAATTGTTATGTTTCCCCCGCGGGCGGGCAATCGGGTGTGTTAACTGCAGCCTATGGTCACCTTTGAGTAAATGGCTACGGTTTGTGCGCGTAAGGGCCGGCGAAGGGTCAGTCGTGGATCAAGGACAAGGAGATTGCCGGTAACCCTTCCTTTTGGCACAGGCATCATTGACTCGTTTTAGCACACCCGTAGTGATTTAATGTTCCCTTAATACGCCTGACTGTATCTTAGTACGTTAACTAACGCTTCACCTTTTACCATGAAAGTTTTCCTCACTCTGGTTGGTTTCTGGCTTTTGACGGCACTGATACCGGCGAATTTTGACAGCTTAAAACTTAACCAAATCCAATGTATTGGTTCGCACAACAGCTATAAACAAGCCATCGACCCGGCTTTGTTCAGCTTACTGAAACGAACCGACTCGCTTCGGTTCAAAGCCATCGAGTACAGCCACATCAGCCTGACCGACCAGTTGAATGTTGGCTTGCAGAACCTTGAAATCGATGTTTACGCCGACGCGAAAGGAGGTAAATACGCGCACCCGCTGGGCCTTAGGCTCGCCAAAGGCCAGCAGCCGTATGATGTAGACGGAGTGATGAACGAACCGGGGTTCAAGGTATTTCACATTCAGGATATTGATTTCCGAAGCAGTTGCCCAACCTTCAAAGGCTGTCTGGCCGAGCTGAAACGCTGGTCGGATGCGCACCCGAATCACTACCCGGTTTTCATTACAATGAATGCCAAAGACGATACCATTAAAAAGTCCGGCTTTACGATCCCGGAGCCATTTACGGCGGCCGTTTACGATCAACTGGATAGCGTTATTCTGGCTGGTTTAGGCCGGTCCAAATTGATCACGCCCGACAATGTTCGGGGTACTATGCCAACGCTGGAAGCCGCAGTCCTGGCGGGAAACTGGCCAACCATGCAGTCGGCTAAAGGCAAGTTCCTGTTTGTGCTCGACGAAACCGGCCCGAAACGGACAGCTTACATGGCTGGGCATCCGTCGCTGACGAAGCGGGTATTGTTCACCAATTCGGAGCCCGCTACGCCCGAAGCCGCCTTTGTCATTTTAAATAATTCTATCGAAGATCAGGGCCAGATTCAGGCTCTGGTGAAGAAAGGCTATATCGTCCGCACCCGCGCCGATTCAGACACGAAACAGGCCCGATTGAACGACAAACGAAATTTTGAGGCCGCCTGCCAGTCAGGCGCGCAGATCATTACAACCGATTATTATGCCAGGAGCCAGTTCTTCCCATCCGACTACGTCGTTCATTTTGCGGACGGCACCTACCTCCGCCCGAATCCGGCAAGCCGTTGATGGCACTCTTCGCTCGTTGCTGTCAGGTTTTCATAGAAAAGAGAGGGGGCGGCTACTTAAAGCCGCCCCTCTGCAAGCGATAATCTTCTTACAATTGGTGGCTGTGGACGTTGACCTTCGCCAACTCACGCTCGACGGCTTCCGCAAAGGCATTTTTATCCGACTTCCGGTACTGGTCCAGAGACGCAGCGCCCGACGGTGGTGTAAACCCAATGTGGGCCCGCAAACAGGCATCCCACAGGACAGGATTCGACTGAATTTTGTATTGACGAAGGGGCGTATCGGCCCCAAACCAAAGGCCAATAATATTACTCTTCGTTACTTTCATTTGATGAGCCATTCACAGATCTGTTTAGTGGTTATGGATAGATGCCTAACATTTGTCCAATAAATACAACGTTTCATTCCCAGTTTTAGTCAACATTACCCGGTGGAATCAACCCACCGAATCGGTAAGATGTTTTTAGATAGGCTCTGGCGATCGAACGAATAGAGTCCAGACTACCGGCGGGCATGGGTTTACCGGCATGGTCGTAAGGCATCGATTCATCGGTCAGGGCGTCGTAGATACCCTGAGGGGTCAGGTCGTTATCTTCATAACCCCAGAACAGAAAATCGAGCGCATCGACCAAACTGTCGAAGCCAACACCGGTTGCGGTTTGAAGCTGATGATAAACGGCGATAAAGCGCATACTTGATTTGTTCATTGAATCACAAAAGTAACGGGTTCCCAGGCAGCGGGTGTTATCCATTCATTATGAAAAAAACGGGCTAGTTCCCAATTCGCTAACGCAAGAATATATACCGGGCCATCCTTCCGGCAAACCACTCTCTGCGCTCACCCGTAAACCCACCCTTTCCAAGTAGCGAGTCGGCTGGCCTATCCCAAAAATTAATATTCACATAACAGGCCAGCCTAATCGGTTACATAGGCGTAATGTGGCGTCCTCTAGCTTTGCAGGATTATCAGACCATATAGCCAGCTATGAGATTGTCACCTTTACCCCTTTCGTTCGTCATCGTTGCCGGAATTGCGGTTGCGGCTTGTGAAGACCACCGCCTGCCGGCCATTTCTTACCCGGCCTTCGCCGAAGCTTCCAATCCAAAGATATTAGCGACCTCTCCCAATGGTACGGTCATTTATAATGGCGGCTTTGGTTCGGCCATCGTAGCTGACCCGCTCGACCCAGCCGTTTTTTACTTATTGACCGATCGCGGACCCAATGCTGCCGGATCTGCGGCCAACTCGATCATTTTCGGGAAGGCCGATTTTACGCCCCAGGTAGGAAAATTCCGGCTGGTGGGAAACCAGTTAGTACTTGAGCAAACCATTTTGCTTAAAAACGCAGCCGGACAATTGCTTACGGGCCTTTCCAATCCCGTTGGGCAAGGAAATACGGGCGAGATCGCCCTCGATCTGAATGGCAAAACCATTGCCCCCAACGCCGATGGGCTCGACTCCGAAGGAATGGCGCTGGCGCCGGATGGGTCATTCTGGGTAAGTGATGAATATGGCCCCCACATCGTACACTTCGACGCCAATGGCAACACCATTGAGCGGATCAACCCCTTCGGTACGGGCACGGGCGGCCGTACGCTGCCTAAAGTGCTGGCCCGCCGTCGGCCCAACCGGGGTATGGAAGGGTTGACGATTACACCCGACGGGAAAACATTGGTTGGGCTGATGCAGTCGCCGATGTACAATCCATCGTCAGCGGCTGTTTCAGGCTCTACGGTTATCCGGGTTGTTACGTTCGATATTGCCAGCGGAGCCACCAAGCAGTATGCATACCTGATGGAAAATGCCAGCCTGACGGGTTGCAGTGAGATTGCGGCTATTACGGCTACTACGTTTCTGGCTATTGAACGCGATGGCGATTATGGCGGAAACCCGGTTAAGCCATCGACGTTTAAACGCGTGTACAAATTCGATCTGGCCGGTGCAACCGATATATCGGATCCGGCGAATAGCGATAGCGGTAAATTATACAACGGGTTAACCGTCGAGCAGCTCAAAGACAAGGCAGGTCTCCAGAATGCTGGTGTTATTCCCGTCACCAAAACGCTGATCTTAAATTTACTGACTGACATTTCGCCCGTTTACCCGCACGACAAGGCCGAGGGGATTTCACTGATTGGCTCGAATCGACTGGCTATTTCGAATGATGATGATTTTGGCGTGGTCGATAATGGTCAAAATGGATTTACCACAAAGATCTTACCCGCGACTGGCCAGGTTGACCGTAATCGAATCTACTTTGTCACTCTGCCTACGGCGCTTCGATAAGCGATTCGTTTCCTATTGGGGTGCGTTTGCCGTTTCGTACAAAATCCGTCACTTGCTTAGAAAAGCCTCCTCGTCTCAGGTAGGAGCGTTTATTTATACAAGCGTGCTTTTGTGCTTTTTTGTTTGGCGTTATAATAAAACGCCCAGCTACTTTATTGTAGCCGGGCGTTTGCTATAGGGATCATGTACTACCTTAAATCGCATCCCCTCTCGATTCGAGCTCTTTCTTAATCTGCTTTAGACTATTCACGTTTGTAATTAAGATTGGCAGTAAAGCGAAGGGGATTATAACTAGGGCGCTGAATCCTTTTTTGATGGATAGGAATATGGCCATCACTAGAAGCACTAAAAGCATTCCCGCCAGCGTACCTGTGGCTACCTTGATTGTCTTGGCTTGCCGCTGGAGCTTCTCTATACTCATTTGGGAGAACTGATTCATACTACTAAGAGGAATAGTTGTTGGCTTACAAATAGCGCATTTACCCGCTGAATAGCAACCCACAAACGGGTTAATTTCTACGTGGCGGAAAACTAAGCACCCGGCCACTTGTGATGAGTGGCCGGGCGCTTAGGCGTTAGCTTGCCGGGATAAGCAGTATAGCCTAACCAGGGGTAGCCAGTTAACTGACCGTGTTTCTGCGGCTTATTTCCGTTTGGATACTTTTCAGGTTTTTTGCGTACACTCGGCCCGCTAAAAGAGCACCAATAAGCAACATGGAGGTCACCATAAAACCGCCCGTATGGGTAGCTGACCAAATGGCAAAGCCCACCAAGATACCCACAAACAACGCAAATGGAATTTTCTGCGCGGTCATCTTTTTTTCTTCCGACACGAGTTCATCAAGTATCATTTCCGGGTAGCTCTTTCGAATAAACATGCCTTTATCTTTTTTTATAGATCGCTGGGGTGGAAGCCTCAACTGCTCCCCTCAAAAGGAAGTACTAACTTAATTTTACTTCCGTTCCAGTAGTTGGGTAAATCTAAAATACGGATCAAATTTGTCACTTGGGTTTATTTGTCTTCTCGGTAAGTAAAACTTTATCCGCCATTGCATAAGCTGTCACAACAACAGAGCATTTTCTGAGACTGTGCTTTTTTCTTTATTGGATACAGCTTTATCAGAACCAGGTGATCAACAAAACGCAGACGAGTAGCTTAAACTACTGGGGTAGGTAGACAGTAAAAGTGGCCCCTTGACCGGGTTGACTACCCGCTGTGATGGCTCCCCCATGATTGGCCACCACCTTGGCACAGATGGCCAGCCCAATGCCCGTCCCCGCATACTGGTTCTTACCATGCAAGCGATGAAATACCTGAAAAATGCGGTCCCGGTATCGCTCATCAAAACCGATTCCGTTATCGACTATATCAATCTGATGGAAGAACAAGGCTTCACGGCTGGGTCGGATATGTTCGGGTAGCTGTTTGGCGGTTAACAGGCTGGACCGTACCGCAATGACAGGAGCCACCACAACGCCGGACGTTTCCGTGCGGTGAAATTTAAGCGCATTGCTCAGTAGATTCTGAAACAGCTGATGGAGTTGAGTGGCATCGCCCATCACAGTCGGCAAGTCCTCAACCGTCACCTGAGCCCCTGTCTGCTCAATCGCCAACTCCAGCGTGGAAAGCACCTGCTTCAAGACGGTGCTCAGTGAGACTGCCTTATGGACATCGCGTTGGGTAGCGATGCGTGAGTAATCTAAGAGGTCCCTGATTAAACCCGACATCCGCTCAGCAGCCGACTGCATCCGGTCAACATAACCCAATTCCTCACTTGCTGAGTGAGCATAGCGATCCTTCAGCAGATCCCCAAACTGCCGAATCTTGCGCAAAGGTTCCTGCAAGTCATGAGACGCCACATAGGCAAACTCCTGGAGGCTTTGGTTGGAGCGGTTCAACTCCTGGATCGTGTTTTCGAGTTTGAATTGCAAACGCTTCAAGTGGGAGAAATCGGTGAAGTGAACCACCACTTCATCCCCCCATTTAGCCGTGCTCATCAAGTTATAGAGGTCAAGCCCATCCTGATCGTAGTGGATTTCAAAAGTGAGTGGCCTGCCGGTTCGGTAGGTTTCGACGGGGTTGGTAAAACTGGCGGTGTCCCGGTAACCGGGAAATACCTCGCTGACGAGTTTACCCTGCAATTGGTCGGGTGTCGCCTGGGCATAGTCGGCATAGGCCTGGTTGGTCAACTGGAAGCGAAAGTCAATGATTTCATCCTGATCGAAAACCGGCTGCAAGACCTGCATAGGTTCTTTAAACAGGTTGATGATGCCCTGTAAATAGCGGTTGGTTTGAGCGACCTCCACCAGTTGTCGCTCCGTGGTGATGTCTTCCACGGTGTTGATGATATAGAGCAGCTTACCCTGAGCATTGATAACGGGTTTATTGACCACCCGCCAGAGACTCCCCTCCAGTCCATTGGCATGCGCCTGATAGCGCTCGTAGCGCAGCTCGGCGATGGACTGGGACTGCTTGGTGTGCAGGACCTGACTCAGCGATTGACCCAGTTGTTGGGCCGCTGGCTGGTTACGTCCGTCGCTGAAGAACACCTCCAGGACGCCACAACCCAGTAAGGCTTCCCGATGCAGCTTTAGGGTCGCCAGGTAATCGTCCGAGACGGCGGCGATGGTGAACCTGGGTGCATCAGGCAGGAGCATCAGATGATTGCCGGGGATGGCATTAATCAGTAGGGCCTGGTTTTCGGTTGGGTACAGGGGGCTAGGGCTCATCAAGGACTGGCCTATCAGTAGGGGTTAACAATCATTTGACGTGGGAAGAATTAAGCAATGTCCGTATTACCCACAGCTCTAAATTACAGCCAACTTTGTTTTTTACCTCACTGGGCCGCAGAATACTTAACTAATTATATAGCTACTAGGGCCTCTGCTTTACGGCCGACTTATTCTGGCCGTAGCCCTTGTTACCTATTGACATTGATTTATCAACGGCTTTCGCTTTGGCCTACTTGTTGATGAGAACTGACACCAGACGATCGTGGGATTGCCTCTTCACAAAGCTGAATAAACGTAAAGGGGTTCATGCGCAAGGGTAGGTCCTCTCGTTGATCACTAATCGGAGCGATTTTTAAGATTAAAATAAGGCCGTTTGCTTAGTACTAGGTTGACGGTTTTCTTTCTTTACTTTTCAACGTGTAAAAACAATAGGCTAAGGAAAGCAAACCCACCTTTAGTTTCAAGGAAGTGTATACGTTACTAATCTAGTTGTATCCTGTTTGGTATTACATTATCAACCCAAGCTTTATCGGTATGAGATGTGCTAAAAGAGCGAATTGTACATTGGCAACTCATGCTCTTTAGATTAGAAAGATTTATTGACTATCTTAATCTGAGAAATGCCTCACCATAGCTAGTTACTGAATTGAAAGAGCCTAACCAAGACTATTTCACATCTACGCCACGTAAACAGACGTTGCTGTATCCCAATGCCCCTTGGTATTTTGGGCTGGCCGTTATCATAACCTGGCTGGGATTTTCCCGGTCTTATTTTTCCCGACTCACCCAGACTGACCTCTATCATCATCTGCATGGGGCTTCCGCCGGATTATGGATGGGTTTGCTGATTCTACAACCTATTTTGTATCGACGTGGGCAATTGGCTTTGCATCGAAAACTAGGTTGGATCGGCACGGCTGTGCTTGTGCCTGCCCTGCTGATTGGGGGAGTCAAGATGATGCGCCTGATGCTCCAGGCAGCCGATGCGTACCCGCCCGGAGCCGTTTATCAGCTTTCTTTTATTGATGCGTCCTCCTTGCTGCTTTTTTCCTTGTTTCTGGGCTTGAGTTTATGGAATGGGCAACGATTGGCCCTCCATGCCCGCTATATGGTTTGCACTGTACTCATCATTCTGCCGCCCGCTATTACCCGCCTATTATTTTTTATTCCCTGGTTTGACAGTTTCGCTAAAACACTGAATGGTAGCTTTGTCGCCATCGAAGTGGTATTACTGTTTCTGCTGGTGGACGATCGACGAATAGGTCGGCTACAACCCGCGTACCCGTTGGCCTTAGGGCTCTTTCTACTATTGCATCTAACGATGAACCTAGCGGGTCAGTGGTTATGGTGGCACACACTAATGGATCACTTCGCTAGTTTGTAAGTAAGTAGGTTTCTCTAGTCCCTCTGCCATTTTGTTGTTTACCTGAAAACGTACGAAAAAGGGGGTTACCTGACCTATTATCGAATTTCTTAGAATAGGGCGAAAGATCGGTTGCGTCGTCGTAAACGCCCGAATTCATGAGCAGATACATGACTACTTCTTCGTCTAAGATGGTAGCCTATTCATGAACGTTTCTATGTCTCATACGGGAGCGTTAATTGAGAAAACGGGCATGTCAATCTGGCCGTGTCTACTGCTTCTTTAGGAGCTGGTTGACGAGTTTTTTTAAGTCCGCAATTTCCTGTTTTTGCTGCTTTTCTAACTGGTCAATTCTAGCTTCTTGGCGCTGATTAGTTTTTTCCAACAGAATACTATACAAGGTCAACTCCTCCACCTTCTCTAATAATGTTGCATTCATCTTTAGCAAATCAACGCCTTCGTTAGCTACCTGCTCGGCTGAAGGAACCCCCGGTAAATGGCTGTGCTGGTTAACGTAAGCAGCCACCGATGTCAGGGGACGCAAGGAATAAGAAGGACTAAAGACTTTATCACTCCACTCAGAAGGATGATTGATGCGAAGCTGATACCGGGCTTTAACGACTTCGCCTGTTTCGTTGACCGTCAGGAATTGGTCAGTGGCTCGGCTGGTTGGACTGGAAGTCGTTAGATTCGTTAAGGATAATCCACTGGTATTCGGCGATTGGCTAACCACTTCCAGACGATTTACGGGAGCTGAGGTGCCAATACCGACGTTAGCTTTATTACCTAGGATAACAGCATCACTAATGGTAACAGTAGCTCCTGCCCCAATAGCAGTGGCATTGGTTAAGTTCTGGGCTTGAGCATCAGCTCCGGTACCAAGTAGTGTATTGCGAGAGCCGCTGTCATGATTACCTGTGTTAAATCCAATGTAAACATTGTCATTAGCGTCGCTGCCTGATGGACCAGCTCCATTACCTACGAAAGTGTTATGATTACCAGTAGTGTTATTTTTTCCCGACAAAGTCCCAAAGAATATATTACCATTACCCGTAGTAGTTGTATATCCTGATTGGTAACCGATAAAGGTATTAGAGTCCGCAACTGCATTATAACCGGACTGGAATCCGATAAATGTATTTCCTCCGCCATTAACATTGGCAAAGCCTGTTTTAGAGCCAATAAAGATATTATTAGACGTTTTATTGTTATAACCTGATGAGTCGCCTAGCATTAAGTTATAAACACCGGTTTGATTAGAAAATCCCGATTTCGTTCCTATGTTAATATTGCTAATCCCATATTGATTGCCTGCCCCTGCCCAGTAACCTACCGACACGTTATAAATGCTGAATATGCCGTTTGCACCGGCATTGTTGCCTATAAATACATTGGCAATACTTCCTTTATCGTTTACTCCTGCTTGAGACCCAATATGAACATTTGACCAGCCGGATGAATTTATATTCCCCGCCTGATACCCTATAAAGACATTATCAGATCCTATGCTGTTATATCTACCTGCTTCAGCGCCAATAAACGTATTGGATGAGTTATAATTTCCTAAACTTCTGCCTGCATTAGGGCCAACAGCCGTATTATTTGCTCCTGCCGTACTTGAATTAGGGGTATTAATTATATAACTGGTTTGCGCCTGTACCCATTGATAAGTGATTAACAGAAAAATAATAAAGTAAGTCTTTTTCATGAACAAGTTTATTTAGTTATCTGTAAAATTCGGAAATATAGTTAAATATTAAGTAATCAAGTCTAATATAGAGTCGCATTTTCAATGTTAACGCCTTTTCCACAGCCTTAAAACGAGCCTTTATTGAGAATAAATTAAAAGGAATAATTTTGTACTTTTCTTAGTGTAGTTCAATAAGTGGCATTATGTTAATTAGCAACTACTTCAGCGGCTTTAATCACCTTTCTAGCTAGTTCTGAGTTCTTCTCTATGTTACCCAATAATCCCATCGTCTCTTGCTCAATCGAGAGTAATTTCTGGGCTAGCTCCTCAGCAGTTGCCCCATGTATAACCAAACTAAAGACCTGGCTAGCATAAGACGAATATTCATCCCTTACTTCAAAGCAATCATTGATTCCAATAGGGTCCCATTCCTGCCATAGGAGTTCGTCTATGAAGGTATATAGTTGGTTTTGCTTGTCAGTCAGCCTTCGAAACGACATTTTATTTGTTGTATAATCAACTATATGTTAAGTACTATAAACTGTAGGACAAAAACAAGCCCTGCCTTACGGTTGTATGACAGAATGCCGAGATCATTAAGTTAATGTTTTTGTAAGCAATCTAGAGAAATAGCGTATCATAAAATGCCCATCTTAAGCGATAGATACCGTCATTGTTCTGTTAAAATCAATCTATTGGAGTTCCAGTCTCAAATTGGCATCTCACGAATCAAATTCAAAATCTCACATTTTAGCTGAGTTTCAGAGACTATTTTTCTCTTGAATAGCAAGTTAGCCATCCAGTGGCCACCGTAGGACGACTTGGTCCGTTTCGGCAATAAATATCCTTGTTGCTGACTAATTGCAAAGTGACGGATTTTGTACGAAACGGCAAACGTACCCCTATTGAGTATACTTCTCTGACTAACGAAAAGGGTCAGGCTTGGGATAATCAGCTAGAATGCTAATTACCCCAAGCCTGACCCTTTTACGTGACAAAGCTACTGGGAATGACTTAGCCTGCTTTCTCTTCTGCCTTGACGACGTCCATGTCGATCGTTGGCTCGGCATGCTTTTTCTTCTTTTCTTTCTTTACCTGTTTGGCCAGCCGTTTGGCTAGTTTCTTCGTCGATTTCTCAATGGTTTTCCTGAACTTCTTCGACTGTTCGGTTGACTCGCCCAGTTTAGCCTCAACAGCGGTTGCCAACACATGAGCAAGCGCTTTAGTAGATGATTTCATACGTGTAATTTGTGAATCCCGTAACTCAGGAAAAAACTTACAAATAAATACGAATAATCAGTCAGAAATGAAAAGGCTATGTTAAGAATTCGTTACCCTTTCCTTACAGGCTAAACCGCCACGTTACCATCCGAAATCTGCCAGTCAACGTCGCTGCTTTGGTAGGCAGGAATTTGAGCTGATATACTGTCAATCAATTTATTGATTACCGCCTGTAGCGTTTCGTTACTCATTGACAACTATTTTTTCTATTCCTCTGTGTTGTCAGTTTCTTAAAACTGACATGAGCGGTTTCTTAAAACCGTTGGGTGTTGATTGATTAAGGAGGTTTTGAGAAACCTCCCTATGTCAGTTTTAAGAAACTGACAACACCTAAATCCGTTTATACGACCAGATTCAGGGCCAGTACGCCCAGCAGGCCAACGATGGACACAATCGTCTCCATCAGCGACCATGTCCGGATAGTTTGGCCGATCGTCAGGTTGAAATATTCCTTGAACAGCCAGAATCCGCCATCATTGATGTGCGAAAACATCAGGCTTCCCGAGCCAATGGCCAGTACCATCAACTCCGGTTTTATGGCCTCCGATTGCAGCAGCGGCAGAACGATACCCACCGTTGTGAGGCCCGCCACCGTGGCGGAGCCGACGCATACACGAATAAAAGCGGCAATCCCCCAGCCGAGCAATAACGGCGGAATGGCCGCATCGGCCAATAAGCTACCGATGTATTTACTGGTGCCACTATCCCCAAAGACCTGCTTCAGCGCACCTGCTCCGGCGATGACCAGCAGAATTGGCGCAATGGCTTTGACGGCTTCTTCCATGTCTTTGGTAATGGCCTTCACACTCTGCCCCTGCCGGATGCCCAGCGCGTACATCGCCGTTAGCACCGATATGAGCATGCCAATATAGGGCTCGGCCAGCAGTGTTATCACGGTTTTAAGGGGCGACTCGCCAGGCATCGCATTCTTCAGCGGTCCAAAGGTGGTGAGCAACAGAACGGGAAGCAGGGCGACAAAAAAGCTGATACCCGCCCCCGGCATCTGGTGCGTCGGAATTTCCCGGATATTGAACAACTCCCGATTGGGCGTTGCTTTGATATTTACGAGCGTTTTGCCAAACAACGGCCCGGCGATGATGATAGCCGGAATGGCAACAATGATCCCGTAAAGAAGGGTTTGCCCAATATTCGCGTCCAACTGACCCGCCACGGCCGACGGCGATGGATGGGGCGGCAGATACCCGTGCGCTACGGAAAGGGCCGATAGCATGGGAACAGCTACCGACATCAGCGGCAAACGCGACGAGGCTGCAATGGTAAAAATCAGGGGGACAACAATAATAAACCCGGCATTATAAAAGAGGGGAATACCGATGACGAAGCCCGCCAGGGCAAGTCCCCATCGAATATTCTTGATCCCAAACCAGCCAATCAAGACATCGGTAATGCGCCGGGCAGCCCCACTTTCGGCCACGAGTCGGCCCAGCATAGCCCCGAAACCAATAATCAGCACCAGTTCGCCTAGTGTACCGCCAATACCCGTCTGGATGGATTTCCCGACGGCCACTACATCCATGCCGGATGCCAGACCGATACCAAGTGCTACAATAACAAACGAAATAAACGTATCTAAACGAACAAAGGCAACGAGGAAGACAAGGGTTAAAATACCAACCAATGTTAAAATAAGGGGCATAGACGACGGTGAGTTTACTTTTCGTTGAAAGATAAAGCGTATTCGGCTAATTTATCTACTTCATCAGCCAGCGAATTGGTCAGATCGAAAGGCACAACGTGCAATCGGGTATGGGCATCGTACTCAAATACCGGGAGCGGCCTAGAGAAGGTTTCATTGAGCGGGTAGATCAAAAATAGGTCGTCGGCCCCATACTTTTTACCGTAGGCGTACAATTGATACATATCCGGCTGCTCAATGCCGTAATTACCGGTGCTCACCTGTCCGCCCGGCTCCTGCCCGTTTATCTGCTTCCACTTCGTATCCAGCACGAATGTCTGGTCAGGATGGTGGATAATAATATCTGGACGAAGCTTGAATTTGGGGGCTCCGACATGCTCATCAATCAAATGAACCGACGACTCCTGCACCCGCACCCTGTCGGCGTTGGGCCAGTAAGTTCGAATCCCGTGGGCAACGTAATCTTCGAACACCTGCTCCATGGGAAAAAGCAGGGATAGACTCGCCTGTTTACCCATCCTCACCCCCAGCCCCTGCCCCATCAACAGGGCCTGTGCCCACAGCAAAGCCGCGTCGTAGCGGACAAACAGGCGGCTGCTTCGCCGAATGGCGTTCAGATCGTTCGAAATGGATTCAGAAACGGGCACCTCATCCAACACCCATAGCAATTGCTGGATACGTCGCTGATTAGCCCGATCAGCGGTCTTCGGCATCAAAAAAACTAAGGTCGATTTCAGAATACGGTTGGGCGGCACATTAGCGGTCAGCTCATCGTATACAACGGCCAGCCGCTCGGCATGGTAGCTGTTTTCACGTAGCTGCCGCGTAGCCTGAAAACGACCCTTCCAGAAACGTTCATTACGCTCAACGGATACGTACGCTCGCTGTATGCCCTGCTGCGCCAGAGGCTCTACCGTATCCAGAAAAGCCGTGATGAATATTTCCCATAACGGCAGCTTAACTGCCCTCGACTGGGACCCGCGCAACGTCCGAAAGGGGCTATGGCGCAGGTACCGAAGCATGTTGAGCAATAGTGGCCGGGCGTTGGTCTGCTGCTTTATCTTTGGTAAAATCTCAAGCATCGTCCCATCGGTCAACGGCAGTAGCCCGACGTAATTACGGACACGAATAAGCTCGGTTCCTTTCTGTACGGTAAAGGTGAACAGCCCATCCGCGTTTTCATTCTCCAGCACGAACTGACGGAGGGCATCAAATACCGTTTCGGGTACGGTTATGCGGCCGGGTAGCGACTCCGTCCCTGAATCAACCTTCCCGATCAGACTATTTTCTACAACCGAAATGATCGTGATCATATCGTTTAATGGATGCTTTTCAATTATTTACTACTGGCTGGTAAGCCCGGATTTTCTGCTGATTGATCCCGAACAACAGCGTCTTACCCATTGGTAATACGCTCCGCACATCGCCCGACAGCCGGAAACCGGCCTGTGGTTGCGGCACAGCAGAAAATCCTCCCCGGCCATCCCCCCGAAGCAATAAGCCAGCGTTGGCATCGGACCGGCCAAACCGCAGGCGAGCCTGGGCGGTGTTGCCGCAAAGTAACAGATCTTTGTGTCCATCCTGGTCGAAGTCCAAAGCCGTCAGGGTAAATACGGGCGACTGTTGCGCAACTATGGGCAACGACTTCTCGACCAACTTACCCGTGGGTGTACTGGCAAAATAAGTTGTTGTCAATTGGTTGGCGATGAGTTTATTCGTACCGCTCAACTCGGCTTCGGTAAAGACATCGGTCAGCGTGGCGTTCGAATAGCTATCGTAGTTGGTAAAGCGGTGACGCAACATACCCAGTTGATCCAGCAATTCGTCGCGGGTGGCATGAGGGTATGATTTTCCCTGGACATACAGGCACAGAATTGGATCAACTTTACCATTGTTATCGAAGTCTTTGTAAATCAGTTCGGCGGGTTCTTTATCACTGGCACGGCATTGGGTATTAAGTCCCTGATTGCCGACCACCAGATCGGGCCGGCCGTCGCCGTTGAAATCATCAACCAGCAGTTTGTTCCACCACCCCCGATAGTCCTTCTCGAAGTATGTTTTCGTTTGGTCGGTTAGCTGACCCCCGCCGTTCGTCTGGCCCAGCACAGTAACCGGCATCCATTCACCAACCAGTATTAACTCGGGTTTCCGGTCGGCATTCAGGTCAACCCAGGCAGCATCCGTCACCATACCCAGCGTCGAGAGCATCGGTGCCAATGTTGCCGTTTGATTGGTAAAACTGGGCTGGCCACCCCGCGTCTTACCCGTGTTGATGAGCAGGTAACTGGGGGGCGTTTCGGGATAGCGTCCCGGAACAACGCGGCCACCCACAAACAGGTCCGGCCGACCGTCGCCGTTTACATCGGCCACCCGTACACAACTTTTGCTGGTCCGCATAACCGGCAAGGCACCAGGGCTTTTGGTGAATTTTCCTTTGCCGTCATTGAGGTATAACCGGTCCTGTAAGTTTGGGTCATCGGGCAGCAGATTGTCGTAGCCGCCACTACATACATAAAGATCGGGGAATCCGTCGGCGTTGGCATCGAAGAAGACAGCATCGGCATCATTGCTCTGCTTGTCGGCCTCAAAAGCGGGTTGCGCTAACTGGCTAAACTGCCCCGAAGCCTGCTGAATATATAGTGCCCCCGCTTGCCCGTTGTTTCCACCGGCATAAATATCTTCCCGGCCATCGCCGTTTACGTCCGCTTTGACCAGACACGGCCCATTGAAGGATTGCGCATTGACGAGTAACGGTTGCCGCTTAAAATCGTTGATCTTCTTGACGGGGTCGGCAAATGCAACCGGAGAACTTACCTCCCTGAAAAGCACCGGTGTGGATCGGGGGATTTTATAGGTTGAACGGGCTTCTTTTTCGTCTACCATCAGCAGTCGATCGGCTTTTACGTTCGTTAGCACCTGCTGCTTACCGGTTGGCCACACAACGCGCAATGAATCAATAACGGGATCAGTGCCCAGTCCAAAATGAAGCCGGGGCGACATACTCGACTGATAACCCCGCGTTGGCATTTGCTCGACATACTGCTGATCTCCTTTTCGATAGAGCGTCAGTTTGGCGCCTACGCCCTGCGTGTTGGCCCCGCTCCCAGCAAGTTGTACGGCCAGGTAATGATGCTTGCGTTCTTTGTTCGCTTCGTTCTGAAAAACAAACGCCGGTTGGTTCGTATTATTAACGACAAGGTCCAGATCGCCATCGTTGTCCAGGTCGGCATATGCAGCGCCCGTACTGTTCGAATGCTGCGTCAATCCCCAGTCCGCACCAACATTGGCGAAGGTCACTTCATCCGATTGATGACCACGATTCTGAAACATGTAGTTCACGACATTCGAGGAGGGTATCCGGTGAACCAACTCCAGCACATCTTCGCGTCGAAAATTCGCCGGGCGATTTTTCATATAATCCGTCATGTACTTCAGGAAGTCCAGATTCGTATAGTCGCGCACGTAACCATTGGTTATATACAAGTCTTTCCAACCATCATTATCATAATCGGCTAGTAAGGGCGACCAGCTCCAGTCGGTGTTCGAAACGCCAGCCAATTGGCCTACTTCACTGAAATAGGGCGTAGCCGATGCGCCATTCTTTTTCGCCGAAACCACCTCTGTACCCTGGTTGAGTTGCAGCATGTTCCGCATGTTCTGATGGTGAAATCCCGACGCTACACCAAGGTCATATTTATCATAATTGTCAGGGGCCATCAGCAGTTTTTGTCGCCTGTTGTCTTCCGGCAGCATATCCAGCGTCAGAATATCGGGCCGAGCATCGTTGTTGACATCCGCAATGGCGTTACCCATCGAGAAGTTGGATGTGTGGCCGATACTGGTTTTCAACTGATTGGTAAACTTTCCCGTATGGTCATTGATGTAGAGATAATCCGGAACGCCGTAATCGTTTGAGATATACAAATCGGGCCAGCCGTCGCTATTCAGATCCGATACCCCGATACCCAGGCCGTAACTCAGAACGGAACTACTTAGGCCACTCTGCTCGGTAACATCCTCAAACCGCTTTCCAGTATTCTTCAATAACCGAACACCAATCTCTGGATCAGGTTGCTTCATAAGGGCAGCGGTTGCCTGCGGATCCAGAATGGGTAACAGGCGCGGATTGTGATTGAGCAGAAATAAGTCAAGGTCACCATCGAGGTCATAATCGAAAAAGACGCCCTGGGTACTTTGCCCAGGACGGTCCAGTCCGTACTGGACCGTTTGGTCCGAGAAATGCGGAATACCCTGCGCATCTGCTCCCTCATTGATAAACAACTGGGGAATCCGTTTCTGGGGTGGCAGACTTCCGGAGTAACAGACAAACAGGTCCAGACGCCCGTCACCATTGACATCCGCCATCGAAACGCCGGTCCGCCAGGGGCCTTCCCGACCCGACACACCAGCGGCTGCAGTTACGTCGGCAAACTGCATGGGCGACGACTTTCCCTTATTGAGATACAGCTGATTGGGGACCATATTGCCGCTGAAATAGATGTCCTCGAAGCCATCGCCATTCAGATCGCCAATGGCGACTCCCCCACCGTTGTAGAAATACTCATACATCAAGACATTCGTGTTTAATCCTTCTGTTAGGTTATTCGCGAACGTAATCCCGGTTCGGTCAGCTGTCAGGGAGGTGAAAAGAGGGGTGCCCGCCTTCCTGGGTTGATCCGTTTTTTGGCAGGAAACAACTAGAATCGAGCTAGTAAGTATCAATAAGTGGGCGAGCGTTTGCGGGAAGAAGAGCCTTTTTAAAATTAACATGTCGTTTGAAGGAGAGTCACGGGTAGGGTACGCGTTACCAGGCACTTGAGTATTTTCCTCAAAATCCTATAAAAATAAACTAAAAAATGCCAGTACCCTTGAGTACTGGCATTTTTTAAGAAACAAATAACCCAGTCGATGCGCTTAGTAACCGGGATTTTGGATCAGTTTATTGTTCCGGTTAATTTCATCCCGGTTGATCGGCAGGAAATAAATCTTATCTGACCATTTCCGGTTCTCCTTACCCGTCCCCAAGTCCTGAACCTGGTAAGTATAGGTATAATTGTCTTTGCTATACTTATAGGTCGTAACCGACTTGCCTGGCTTGAGTTTGCCCGTAATTGAAATAATACGGGCCTGCTGACCGAGTACGGTTGGCGCGATCATCCACCGACGAACGTCGTAGAAACGCTGATCTTCCAGGAACATCTCAACGTTCCGCTCATTCTGGTAGCGCGCGATCAGCGCGGCACCCGTTTCGGTGACAGCGGGCATACCGACCCGGAAGCGAACAGCGTTGATCCATTTCTTAGCTTCCGCTTCCTGACCCAGCATCAAACAGGTTTCAGCATAGTTCAGCACAACTTCCGTATAGCGAATCTGAATGGAAGGAATCTCCTGACGGATGTTCTGATCCACCAGCGACACATCCGTATTGAAGAACTTCCGGATAGCGTAGCCCGTCCAGGTACCATTCCAGTTTTCGATCGTGCTGTTACGCGTGTCCAGGCCCGAGAACTTAACCGGAGCGGCCGACGTACCCACTTCGTATTCGCCCATTTGAATCTGACCGGCGGGATCGATACCAGCCCCATCGGGCGTACGGGGTTTCCACTGCGCACCATCATACAGGATCGAAGCATAAAAGCGGGGGTCACGGTTTTCATAAGGTGCTGCGGCATGAGCTGGATTTTTCCAATCGAACTTGGTCCCATCCATCATCTCATAGTTATCCACCATTTGCTGGGTTGGTTCACTGGATGTCCAGCCGTGGTAACCGTTTGGCATGTTATTGCGTGGGAACCAGGAACCCCAGTCATCATTCGATGCCCGGATATAGTATTTCAGGAAAATACCATCGGTTTCACCACCGTTTTGCGACAGCGACAGGTTCACATAGTTCTGCTGTCCTTCGGCAGCCGTAACGGGAGCGGCCAGATTCAGCTTGTAACCGTACAGATTCAGATCCATCACGGCTTTTGCTGCGTCCTGAGCTTTTTTCCAGCGAGTCGTCCGGTCGCCACTTACGTAGCCAAGGAGTTCAGGATTAGCGAAACCGGCAATGACACTCGACTTGGCTTTGGCCGTCGGGATGTCGTGCAAATCACTAGCGGCATACAACAGTACCCGTGCTTTGAGGGCCATAGACGCACCCATCGTAGCCCGGCCCGCTTCCATACTCCGGCCCTTCAACAGCGCAGAGGCTGAGTCCAGATCGGTAACGATGGCGTTGACGCACTCTTCATACGTATTACGGGCAACAGTAAAATCCCCCTCATTTAATGTATAAGGCGTTTTAATGATGGGAATAGCTCCGTAGTAGCGCAACAGTTGGTTGTAGAAGTAGGCCCGCATAAAGTACATCTCTCCACGCATCCGGCCAGCCAGGTTACCCGTATTATCAAACGTTGGCTTGGCTAACTTCGACAGGGCAATGTTTGCAGACCGAATCCGGGCGTACATCTCCTGCCATTCCATCGTCGTTTTAACTGTGCCCGTATTCGACGGGCTAACGTTTGCTTCGTTTACGTCCTGTTTGCCAAAGCTATACAGGGCGTTGTCGGTCTGGCAATCAAAACTCATCTGATCCAGCAGACCATCCCGAAGACCATTGTACACATCCGTTACAAAAGCTTCGGACAGGGCACGGTCGGCCCAAACCGCATCACCCGATACTTTGTCGAGCGGTTGCGTATCCAGGAAATCGGTGTTACAGGCGATCATCGTTGTGCCCAACAGCAGGCTGAACGATAGACACTTTGCTATATAATTCATACTAATCTGATTAATCTTTTAGAAACTAAGTGTTAAGCCCGCGTTGATCACTCGTGCCTGTGGGTAATACTGTCCCCCGCTATTCGTCGATTCGGGATCGTATATACCTTTCATGGCAGGCGCGTAAGTAGCCAGATTTAACCCGTTTACGTACACCCGTAGGTTGTTCAAGCCAATCTTGCTTCCAACCGTACTGGGTAGGGTATAGCCCAGCTCCAGGTTTTTCAGACGAACATAGTTAGTGCTTCTCAGCCAGTAGGTGGTACCGTTGGAGAAGTACTGGTTACTGCGGTCCACAATGCGTGGATCAACGGTGCTTGGGTTATCTACCGTCCAGCGGTGATCATAGCTGTATTGCAGGAAATTACCAATGGTACCCGACTCCGTTTGCAGGAAGATCTGACCTCCAGTCGAGCCCTGGAACAGGATACTGAGATCGAAGTTTTTGTAGCGGACACTGGCGTTCAAACCACCCTGAAAACGGGGCTGGTTGTTGCGATCGGCCCGAACACGGTCGTTTGCATCAATTTTGCCATTTCCATCAATGTCCTTCAACTTCATGTCGCCAGGCCGTAACAAGCTAGCACCTACCCCACTGTAATCCAGCTTATTGGCATCGATGTCAGCCTGCGTAGAAAAAATCCCGTCATACTGATACATAAGGGTACCATTTTGCTGGTTCGGGTCATTGACGTTAGTCGGAATAGGCTTACCTGTTGACCGCTGCCACTCGGGTGCACCCGGGGTTTCGTCCCAGAACGTAATGGTGTTCTTGGCATAGCCACCGTTCACACTAACGTTGTATTTGAAGTCACCAGCCTGGCCGTTGTAACCAATCCGGAACTCATACCCTTTGTTGGTAACCTTCCCAATGTTCGTAGCGGGTAAGGTAGCTCCCGTCGTTTGTGGGATAGACGCACTCTTGCGCCACAGGATGTTCGACCGCTTGTTCTGGAATACGTCGAACTCGAAGAACACTTTCCCATTCAGCAGGGAGCCTTCCAGACCGATGTCCGTATTGTTGGCTACCTCCCAGGTCAGCGATGTGTTCGGAACACCGTTTTCGTAGAGTGTCTGCGAAACCTGGTTGTTTATAACATAACCCCAGTTCGAATTGACGCGGTCACCGTAGGCATACGTAGGTAAGTAGTCATATTCGCGTAATGTATTGTTGAAGTACACTTGGTCGTTCCCCAACTGACCCCAGGATGCCCGTAGTTTCAGAGAGCTAACCACTGGCAGCGCTTTCTTGAAGAAGCTCTCCTCAGAAATACGCCAGCCCGCCGTTACGCCGGGGAAGAAACCCCAACGGCTCGAACGAGGAAACATATACGAACCATCGTACCGCCCCAGGAATTCAAACAGGTATCTCTCTTTGTAATTATAGGCTGCCCGACCGAAGTAACTCATACGAGCCCGTTCCCAGATAGGTGTTTGGGTAGCGTCATTGGTAGCCACCTGCTGGGAACTTCCCCCGGCAAACAGCTGATCGATAGCCGTCGAGTTAAAGTACTGGCGGAATCCCCGGAAACCGTTCGAATTAGACTGCTCTTTCGTGATACCCGCCAGCAACGTAATGGCATGACTGGCCCCAAAGGTATGGTCGTAGGATAAGATACCGGACAGCAGCGAGTTGAACTGATCGTTCGTGTATTGATTGAGGGTCGATTGCGCGGGCCCTTTCTGTACGCGCTGAAGTACTGGCTCTTTCGTTGTTGGATCGTAGGAGGTATAATCCCAGCTATATACGAACCAGGGAGTCTGCCACTTCTTGCCCTGCTGTATATATTTGTCCAATGCAACGCTGGCGGTCAGCTTAAGGCCTGGCACCCAGGGGTTGGTGATGTTTAAGCTGGCATTGCTTTGCAGGTAATACCGGGTATCTCTATCGTAACCCGTGGCGCTGGTTGTCACCAGTACGGGTTGCTGTCCATTCTCGATATCAGGGGCAGGCTGACCAGTTGGCCAGAAAGCGGGCTTGTTTGGATACCCCCGAGCCAGCATCCGGAAAATATCGCCAGCAGCAACCGTTGGGTAAAACCGATTTTCCTGACGACCCACAACGCCTGTCACTAAGTTAATATACTTACTGATTTTGGCATCCAGATTCAGCCGGAAGTCGTACTGTTTGTAGCCCGTAGCCGAGTTTTTGTAATAAGCATCCTGATTCTGGTAGTTGACGGAGGTCAGGTACTTGATGTTTTCCGAACCGCCCACTAGCTGCAACGTGTGCCGAACCTGGGGCGACCAGGTCTTCAGAGCCGAGCCAAACCAGTCGGTATTCGGGTGTCCCCAGGGATCAGAACCATCCTGAAACTTCTTGATATCGTCGGGCGAGTAGGGCGCTTTAACGACTAGTCCATTGTCAGGGCGGGTGTAGCTTCCGGTGGTATTGAAGGCCGTATTGGCATCTTTCCAATACCCGGCAGGCAGGTTATTGTATAAGTTGATTTCGTTGTTCAACTGAGCATACTCAGCCGCCGTGGCCATTTTGGGAACGACCGTCGGTTGACCAAAGCCCTGGTTGAAACTGTAGGAAAGCTCCGGCTTACCGCTCTTACCCCGTTTGGTGGTTACCAGAATTACCCCGTTGGCCGCCCTTGATCCGTAGATAGCCGCCGAAGCATCTTTCAGGACCGACATGCTTTCGATATCCGCCGGATTCAGGCGGTCGATACCCCCGGCCCGGGCAGGCACACCGTCGATAACGATCAGGGCATCGTTGTTACCCAGCGTGTTAGACCCCCGGATACGAATGGTAGCCCCATCCGCTCCAGGCTCACCGCTGGCATTGGTGGCAATAACGCCTGGCATCCGGCCCGCAATGGAGTTACTCAGGTTCATAGCAGGCGACTTGACCAGCTCGGCACCTTTTACGGTAGCCACAGCACCCGTTACGGTTTCCTTTTTCTGCTCGCCGTACCCAACGACGACCACCTCGTTCAGCATTTTATCATCCGAAGCTAAGGTGACGTTGATTGTTGTCTTGTTAGCGGCCGACAATTCCTGGCTCATAAAGCCAATGTATGAGAACACCAGGGTCTCATTTCCCCGAGCCAGATTCAGCGTGTAATCGCCATCTGCCGACGACACCGTACCGGTAGTCGTTCCTTTAACCACAATACTAACCCCAGGCAGAGCCAGTCCTTGTGCGTCAACGACCTTACCAGACACCTTGGTTTGGGCGAAAGCGCCCACCGAACCGAGCAGACCAAGCAGGAACAGCGAACAGAACACGATTCGCCGTGGCCAGATGGCAGTTGATAGGAAAGCGCCTTCATACTGGAGGAAGGCCTTCCTGTTGGTAAACATTTTTTGCATGAGCAACCTGTTTTTAATAGAGAATATTAACAGGTCAAAGCAGGGTCACTAAGGGTTTTTACTCACTATTTATTACCCGATGTTTACTTTTTTTTACCATTAAAAAATGGTATTTCACAATTATTAAGATAAAATCAACGTGAACAGCCAGTTATACTGGTACCGTTTTATGAAATTCGTCCCCAGTTGTTTTCAGTTTGTTTAAGTCCGTCAACGTGATTGCGGATGGGGGTATGCTGGGGCAGCAGAAGCTCAGGATCTTCGGCTAAAATAGCCTGCGCCGACTCCCGGGCGGCAGTCAGAATGGCGCCATCTTTGGCCAGATCGGCAATCATCAAATCCATTACGCCACTTTGCTGGGTACCCGTCAAATCGCCGGGACCGCGTAGTTGCAAATCCATATCGGCAATTTCGAAACCGTTGTTGGTTCGTACCATCGTTTCGAGCCGGGTGCGGGTATCGCTGCTGAGTTTGTAGCCGGTCATCATAATGCAATAGGACTGGTCAGCCCCCCGCCCTACCCGCCCCCGCAACTGGTGCAGTTGCGATAAGCCGAATCGTTCGGCACTTTCAATAACCATCACACTGGCGTTTGGCACATTGACGCCCACCTCGATGACCGTAGTAGCGACCAGAATATGGGTTTCGTGTTTCAGAAACCGCTTCATCTCATCATCTTTTTCGTAGGCCAGCATCTTCCCGTGCAGCATACCAATCTCGTATTTTGGCCGCGGGAAGGCCCGCTGCATACTCTCAAACCCATCCATCAGGTCTTTGTAATCCAGCTTCTCCGACTCCTCGATCAGTGGATAAACGACATATACCTGACGGCCAAGTTCAATCTGCTGCCGCATAAAGCCGAATACTTCGGAACGGTGCTTGTCGTACTTATGCACCGTTTTAATGGGTTTTCGACCTTTGGGAAGTTCGTCGATGGTCGATACATCGAGATTGCCGTAGAGGGTCATGGCCAGCGTGCGCGGAATGGGCGTAGCCGTCATGACCAGAATGTGGGGGGGCACCGTTTCGTTTTTGCGCCAAAGTTTGGCTCGCTGGGCAACACCAAACCGGTGCTGTTCGTCGATGATGCACAACCCCAGATTTTTGTATTGCACCGCATCTTCGAGAAGCGCGTGGGTACCGACCAGAATGTGCATCTTGCCCGACTGAAGTTCGTCGTGTAGCACAACCCGGCGCTTTTTATTAGTCGATCCCGTCAGAATGCCCAGGTTGAGGCCCATAGCCTCGGCAAACGGTTTAAGTCCGTTATAATGCTGATCGGCCAGAATTTCAGTTGGGGCCATCAGGCAGGCCTGGGCACCATTGCCAATGGCCATCAGACAAGCGATGAAGGCCACAATGGTTTTGCCACTGCCCACATCACCCTGCAGGAGCCGGTTCATCTGCTTCCCTGTTAGGAAATCACCGTAGATTTCTTTGATCACCCGCTGCTGGGCACCTGTCAGCTCAAACGGCAGAAGTTCTTTGTAGAAGTGCTTCATCAGCGACGTGTCCCGGAAAATCTGTCCCGGAAATTCTTCTTTCTGAATAAGCTTATTCTTGATCAGTCGCAGCTGGTTGTAGAACAATTCCTCGAACTTAAGCCGACGCTGAGCCTGTTTCAGCCAGGCCTGATTTTGCGGCAGGTGTATGTTCCACATAGCCTCCCGCTTACCAATCAGCCGGTATTGCTGGATAAGCGAGTCAGGCAGTGTTTCGCGAATGTGCGGCCACGACAGTTCGATCAGACTTCGCATGGCTTTTCCCAGCACTTTGCTGTCGAGGTGACGCTTCCGAAGTTTTTCGGTGAGGTTATAGACAGGAAAGAAACCGGGCTCATTTTCTGAGGCCGTAATCGCGTTTTCCAGCTCTGGGTGAACGATACTGAATTGGCCGTTGAACGACTGGGGCTTGCCGTACACGATGTATTCCCCATCGCGCCGAAGCGATTTCTCCAGGTAGGTTATACTCTGAAACCAAACGAGACTCATGGAGCCGGTGCCATCGGTAAAGGTAGCGACAAGGCGTTTTTTGGGTCCCTCACCTTCCAGGTACCAATCCCGAAGTCGGCCACGAATCTGAGCCGATGGCATGGAGTCCATCAACTCGCTGATGGTGTAGTAACGCGTCCGGTCGTCGTAACGGAACGGATAATATTGAATCAGGTCGCCGTACGTGAACAGATTCAGCTCTTTATTGAGCAGTTCCGTGCGCTGCGGTCCTAACCCTTTCAGGTAAAGTAGCGGTGTATCGAAAAAAGTAGCTCGTTCGGTCATAACAGACCTGTATAGGCAATTTTGTACGTTGCAAAGGTAGTCAGTCAACCGCGGGAAAATCAAAACCCCTGGCAGAGACGCCTACTGCCCCTCTTTTAACGGACTACCTGATCAGGCCACTGCTCACAACGTAAAGCCGTAGCCTGATCAAATTTACGCAAAAACTGCCTTAAACCATCAACGATCGTAGCGATCTTCGCTGGCCCGACCGATGCCGAAAGCGACCCCCAGGTATACATCCAGACCACGGGGTTTGATGCTGTTGGAATTGCTGCCCAGTAAGCCCAGCAGGTTATCAGTCCCGAGCCAGCCCGGCCCTACCCGCACCGAAGCACCGGCCGTCAGTCCTCCGTTGAGGTAGGCAAAAGGAGCCGCGATACTCAACCAGCGCGCATCGTACCGGGGTGTTACGGCCACTAGTGTCGGCTGGTGAATGGCTGTTGCCTTCACCGATCGCATATCCTGCAAATACGTCACGTTGACACCCAATCCACCCGGCAATTGATAATCAGCAGAGAGGTTCAGCGATGTAGGTAAACCCGCCCGAAACTGTTGGCTGTCTGGTGTACGACCCGTATTTAATTTTTTCTGGATAACTTCAGCAATACCCTGCGGCCCACTGACCTGGTTAAAATCGCTCCCCTTAAATTGCGCCGGATTCGCTCCCAAATCGTTGTACTCATACTTCGGACCCGTATACGAAAGCCCACCAATATCCGTTACGGCAACGCCCAATTGCAAGGTTGGGCTATCTTCATCATACTGATCGACGTAGGTTAGGCCAATATCCAGCCCCAGTCCCTTACCGGGTGCCGCCCTGTTGAACAGGGTCTGCGGATTCAGGCTACGATTTTCCAGAAAGGTCGTATACGCAAGGGTAGCATCCAGTTTATTGACTTCCAGTAAAGCACTGCTTGAATTGTCGGGATCCGTAACAATGCGGTAATTCAATCCCCTGTTGATTAGTTGCTGGGCATTGTAGCCGAGCAGAAACTTTGCGGTTGCCCCGAGCAAAAGTTTTCGGCCGTCACCTTCCAGAATGGCTCCGGCATAGGTTAGTCCCAACTCGGCATACGTATTCGTGTTGGCGCTGAATTTGTTGTCGTTGCTGGGAACACTGTAAAAAGCACCATCGCTTAAGCTCGCCCGAAGCGCGGAGAGTAACGTTTCGGATGCGCCAACGACCTGCCCAACCGCCCGGAAGCGTGTGGTGACCGCAAAAGCACTGCTTTGTCCCGTTTTGATCAAAAAGGAGGGTCCCCGCACTTCGCCCCAGATCGTTCCGTTCTTGGGTCGTCCGTTCAACATTTCCCGCGTGTAATCAGACGAAAACTTGATCGATCCATCGGCACTTTTGTATTGGGACGGTACGGTGCCGGTAATTAAACGCGCCAGTGAAAAGGGAGCCTGATACCGAACGTAGTTATTATCGACGTGGCCACTACCCGTAAAAATATTCAGGTAAAATTTTGACGGAGAATCGGCAGCGAGTGCCGGATTGATATACAGTCGATTGGTTCCACCGTAACGACTGGTAGAGATACCAAGTAAATTTTGCGAAAAGCTAGTTGTCGAAAGGAGTAAAGAGGATAATAAAGCAAACGAATACTTCATGCAGTTACAAGTTGAATGGCAAAGTGAACTGCAAAGTAAACGGCAATCGGCAAGCCAGGGTTACCAAAAATTGAATTATTTTGATTTATTGGTATAAAAATAATTACTAAGTGATGTAATTATCAGCCGCTTAGTTGATTCAATTATTTCTTCTCTCAGTAAAAAACGAACATCAACTCAAGGCATTACGCGATGAACCGTACTGAAACTAAGAGCTGTCGTTTTCGTAACCTTTCAAAGTTACGAAAACGACAGCTCCCTATAAATGTACCCGTTACCCGGCGGCCTTTTATTTTTAAACGCCTTCCGCTTCAACCAGTTTAACCTCAGGTACCAGGCGAGTCAACAGATTTTCGATGCCTGATTTGAGAGTAAGCGTAGAGGATGGGCACCCACTGCATGAGCCCTGTAACAATACTTTCACCGTGCCACTTGGCTCGTCGAACGAATAAAAACTAATAGCTCCTCCATCCGACTCAACGGCGGGTTTGATGTATTGATCCAACACAGCTTTTATCTTCTGGACCGTTTCAGAGTCCATGTCGAGTTTTGTTGTGTTGGTCTCTACGGTTCGTTGTGAGAAGACGGGTTTTTGCTCGCCAAAGTAGCCTTTCAGAAAAAGCTTGAGTTCGAGCAACACATCATCCCAATCAGTCTCGTCGTCTTTGGTGACCGTTACAAAGTTGCCTGATATAAACACCCGGCGCACAAAGTCAAACCCAAACAGAGCAACCGCCAGTGGTGAGGCTTTTCCGTCGAGCAAGGCATCACCCGGGGTAGCATAATCGAATGAGAGCCCTTCCGGAACAAGTTCAAAATTAACGACGAACTTCATGGAGTTCGGATTGGGGCTTCCTTCCGTAAAAATGGATACGGGACGGCTTAGTGTAGGATTCATCGGCAAAATATGTTCAGTTTACGGATACGTCAAGCGGCATTCGCACAGTGGTAACAGCCATGGTGTTTTTTTAGTTTTTATGCACAAAAAAACCCGCTCAACATCCATTGAGCGGGTTTTGAAAAGCTTACTATATTAAGCAGCGACTTCAACTGCTGGTGCTTCTGCCGGAATAATATCCACGTACGAGCGGCTGTCGCGGCCCGGACGGAATTTCACGGTGCCCGCTACCAGCGCAAATAACGTATAATCTTTACCTAAACCGACATTTTTGCCGGGGTGGTGTTTCGTACCGCGCTGGCGGACGATGATATTGCCTGGAATAGCCACCTGGCCACCGAACAATTTAACACCCAGCCGCTTGCTATGCGAATCACGGCCGTTTCTGGAACTACCTACACCTTTCTTGTGTGCCATTTCTTTGAAGTAGTTAGGAGTGAGGAGCGAGTAGTGAGAATTGGGCTTGCATCGGCAACTTCTCACTACCTGCTCCTCGCTACTGTTTTAGAGAGTTATGTCTTCGATCATGACCTTCGTCAGGTACTGACGGTGGCCGTTTTTCTTTTTGTACCCTTTCCGGCGTTTCTTTTTGAAGATGATAACCTTCTCGCCTTTAAGGTGTTCGACTATTTTAGCCGATACTGCCGCTCCGGCGACAGTTGGAGCACCAACGGTGATGCTCCCTTCGTTGTCAACAAGGAGAATTTTCACCTTGTCGGAGGCAAGTGCAGCGTCCACATCGCCTTCTAACCGGTGGGTATAGATATGGCGACCCTTTTGGATCTTAAATTGCTGCCCTGCGATCTCTACGATTGCGTACATGTGCTTGTATGAAATTGGAAATGAGGGTGCAAAGGTAGAGAAAAAAATAAAGAATGAGGAATGAAGTGTGAAGAATAATTGGTAGTTATCCCAAAAAATCACTCATTACCGCCTTTATTCAGTAGTTCTTACCCTCTCCCCTTCATAAAATCCGTCGAAGCCATTTTTAGCAAACCAGCGAACGAATTCAGGCAAAACAGGACGCCCCGATCGATCAGGGCTCTGGCCTGATCGCCGGTCGCGGCAGTGGTTCCGGCAATACGCCCGGCTTTTCTGATCTTCTCAACCACGCCGGCAATCGTTCGTTTTACTTCATCATGACCGGGTCCATCATAATACCCCATACTCATGGCCAGATCGCGGGGGCCAATGACAAAGCCGTCAATGCCCTCTACCAATAACAGGTCATCGAGATTGTCGATTGCTTCTTTGTCTTCAATTTGGGCCAGCACCAGCACCTGCTCATTGGCAAAAGCGACAAACTCTCCCTGGTTCATGCTGCCCAGCAGGTAGTCGTTTGCGCGTACGGGCGCAAAACCACGGGCACCTATGGGTGGGTAGTTTACGGCCTGCACCAGGGCTTCAGCTTCGGCAACCGTGCTGATAGCTGGCATCATAATTCCCATAACACCCGCATCTAAAAATTGAAGGATAAGCTTGGGGTCGTTGCTCCGTACCCGGGCCAGTGGCGTGATGCCACTTAGTTCACAGGCTCGCACGATGTTTTGGACCTCGGATGTCGTGACAGAACTGTGTTCACCATCGATCATGTAGAAATCCAATCCCGAGTAACCGCATAATTCGGCCACGGTGGGATCATTACTATTAGACAGTACGCCCAGTACGGCCTGGTTATTTTTAAGTCTGGTTTTAACGATATTCTGCTTCATGTTCTAGGTAAAACGAACGCAATGCCCGACTTTACTACATTTCGGTAGACGAATTTTTAAGCGAGCAAGATACAACCGAATCAACGCGAAAGATAAAGATCGTTACCCTGTGACCAGGTTCCTTATCGGATAATCGCTCTTTAGTTAGAAAAACAGATCGGCAGCCACCCGGAACGTATTGCAGTGAGCCTCGACAATATCGGTCAGGCGGGGCGAGTAGCCGCCCCCCATCGAGACCGTAATGGGTAATCCGGATTGGATTGCCTGTTCAAATACGAATCTATCGCGCTGTCGGCACCCATCCCGACTCACATTCAGTTTACCCAGACGATCAGAAGCCAGAATATCGACGCCCGATACGTAAAACAAAAAATCGGGTTGCACCCGTCGAATCAGGCCGGGCAGGATATCATACAGTCGGTTCAGGTAGCCGTCGTCGGTCGTGCCGGTCGGCAGATTGACATCCAGATCGGATTGCTCTTTCTTAAGTGGGTAATTATCCTGCCCCTGCATGCTGAACGTAAAAACCCTCGTTTCGTGCTGAAACATGCAGGCCGTTCCGTTTCCCTGATGAACATCCAAATCCACGACCAGAATCTGTTGAGCCTGCCCTGTTTCGAGCAGGTAATGGGCCGCCACGCCTACATCGTTGAGCATACAGAACCCTTCGCCCCGGTCCGGGAAGGCATGATGCGTACCACCCGCAACATTCATGGCCACGCCGTCCCGCCGGGCAAGCTGCGTACAGTCAATGGTTCCCTGGGTAATGATCCATTCGCGTTCAATCAACTCAGGCGTCAGCGGAAACCCAATCCGGCGCATCATTTTCGGATCTATCGTTCCCGTTTTCAGCGCCTGTACGTAAGCTGGCGTATGTACACCCAGTACCCAACGATCGTCAACCGGAGCGGGACTAAAGAAATTAGCTTCGGTGCAGGTTCCCTCATAAAGGAGCTGTTCATGGATCAATTCGTATTTGAGCATGGGAAATCGGTGCCCTTCGGGCAACCGGAGCCGGTACACCGGCGAAAACGCAATCTGAAGCATATACAGCGAAAATAGCCCGGCCCGTTCGATAAAGTTACGCCTAAGTTAACCGGTCGGAGTAACGTTGTGTTACCAAAACCGCGTAGTTTGGTCGTTCGATGCGTTTATCCAACTTGTATGAAAACAGCAATCATTACTGGTGGAGGTCAGGGTATTGGCCGGGTGACCACGCAGTATTTACTGACGCATGGCTATCGGGTAGCCATCTGGGAGGCTGATACGGACGCTCTTGCCGAACTTCGTGAAGCATTCAAAGCCTCGTCGGCGCAAATCCTGTTTGTCTCCTGCGATGTCTCCAGCGAAATCAACGTAAAAAAAGCGACGGAGCAGACAGTTGCCCATTTTGGCCAGATCGACGCCCTCATCAACAATGCCGCCATCATGGTTGAGAAGTCACTCGATAAACTGACGCTGGATGAGTGGAACCGGGTGATTGGCACCAATTTAACCGGCTCTTTCCTCTGCGCCAAACATACTGCACCATTGCTGGCGGCTCAGAAAGGCTGTATCATCAACATTGCCTCTACGCGGGCGTTTCAATCCGAGCCGGATACGTTTGCCTATTCAGCGAGCAAGGGCGGTATTATCGCTCTGACTCATTCACTGGCGGTTAGTTTAGGTCCCGATGTGCGGGTCAACGCGATCAGTCCCGGCTGGATCGATGTATCGGCCTTGAAGAAAAAGGCGAAAGCAAAAGCAGATGACCTTCGCCCGGAAGACAACGAACAGCATCCTGCTGGCCGGGTAGGTCAGGCCGACGATATCGCCCGGATGATTCTGTTTTTGATTGCGCCCGAGAATAATTTTATCACCGGTCAGAACTTTGTGGTCGATGGAGGAATGACCCGGAAAATGATTTATGTGTAAAAATCTATTGGAATCGAGTAAAACATCCCCGTTGTGTACAGGGTTAGTCTACGACGATGGGTTTTACACCATCCGATTGTCAGGCATCCCTGGACTTTGTTGAATACACCATTTTAGTATAACCATACACCTGTTTTTATCCTTCATCAGCTATGAACATTGAACTCTCTACTGCCTCCCAAACGGCTCCCTTTGAAGTAATCGACTTGCAGGTATCGTCCCGGCGGACGGCTGGCAAAGCACTGCTTTCGGTCCGTTTCCTTTGCCGCAATGATCGGTATGTCAATCACTTGCATATGCCGGAACTGTCGTGGTTCGATGCCAACCAGCTCCAGCGGTTTTCGCAGGACTTGTCGCAGGCACATCACCCGGAAACCTGCCAGACGGATTTGATCGATGCGGGTCTACGGCTCACGGGTTCTGTTCGGCGATTGGCTGGCACCTGGACCACGGGCCGAACCGTTCGCATCGAACCGCTGCCTTCATCAGCTAACCAGTTTTTACCCTTTACCATCCATGCATCACACCTCGATGTAAAGACGTACGCAAGTAAGTTGTACAGTCGTCTGTGGGAATTATTCACAAAAGGTTGAACAGATAGCCCATAGGCTCATTCAACCCCTTTATTACTCTTTACAAGTAACGTTTATGGAAAACATGAATCAGGATTCAACGATTGGATCGACTACGGGTGGAACCGCCCAAACGCCGGACGACAGTATTTTGATCAATCAGGATTATAACCCGGCCGATCTGGCCGGTGATGTCAATGCGCCCCCAACCACACCGACCGATGAGGAAGAAGCCGCCACGGGAAATGATGGAACAGGAGCGGCTTCGGGCAGCCCAAACATGGAAGTCGATCGCTCCCACTATGGCAACGGGGATACACTGGGCAACAACGACGGCACCGAACCCGATCCGGAAACGGCTGACCCTATCAGCAACAATTAATTGGGTAAAAGCCTTTTCTACAAGCTGATATAAAAAAAAGAAAGCGGCACGCCTAGATTAGGCGTGCCGCTTTCTTATACTAGCTGGTTAACTTCACAGTGACCGGGAACCGCCCAGCAGGCTTGCATCCGACGAACCATACCCGGTGGTTGTGGACCCGTATCCGGTCGTTGAACTGTCACTGTAGCGGGTGCCGTCAGGATTCACCGCCGTATTATATTGGTCACCGTACTGACTGGAACCGGAGTTAGGTGAGTTATCGTCTTCCGAAGCTGCCCGCTGATTAATGAATGACTCGGCTAATTGAGTCAGCTTACGGTCAGTGTTCTTTTCTTCTTCAAGCGTTTGCTGCAACAGGCGGGCGGCATCTGAATAACCCAATACTTTAGCCAGCGTCACGACCGACCCATAGGCTGCAATCTCGTGGTGTTCAATCTTCTGCCCGGCAATGATCAAGCCCGCATCACGCGTTAATGAGCCAGATTCGGTGCTGGCAACCACGGTTTGCGCATCATCGACCAAGCCATCTATAGCAGCGCATGTTTTGTCATCTACGTCGGCACCGACACTCCGGAATACATCTTCCAGACGAGCAACTTGGCCCCTGGTTTCTTCCTGGTGCTGAAGAAACGCATTTCTTACTTCATCCGTCGTCGATGCGTCGGCTTGTTCACCCAGTGCGTCAACGGCCTGTTTCTCGGCGTAATAAATGCCACGTAACTCATCGATGAAAAGGCCATTCAGCCCTTCCCTTGTATCATTATCACTACTACTAAAAAAATTGGCGATTTGAGTTCCTAAAGAAGCCATGTTATCTGTTGGTTTAAGAGTTAACGTTGAATTCATGACCGATTTAACCAAAACTATGCCATATGCTGATACTGTGGCGATTAGCCATTTGTGCTGAATACAATTGATTAAGTTTTTCCACAGATTTTGTAGAGTATTAGTCCTAATCCCCACCTTATTGCCTTAACATCTTCTGAAACAAGGGTTTTCTTTTTGATGTTGTCTAAAGTTTGAGATGGCGCAATAACAGCGTACAAAATGCCAGCCAGTGGAAGGCCAACCAGTTACTGGCCTTGGTTTCAAAACGAACCAATAGATTCTT
>NZ_BAAHBR010000004.1:0-235823 GCF_054776575.1 Spirosoma humi | reverse complement strand
TACGCACCCGTTTGCCACTGTCCTTGCGAACCGTTCGACTTGCATGTATTAGGCCTGCCGCTAGCGTTCATCCTGAGCCAGGATCAAACTCTCCATCGTAAATATAGTTGTGATCACGCTAAATGATCACGATGTTTATAGCCTTGAATAGTGCTATCCTATGATGTCAATACGTCAAAGAACTGTCTCTCTTTCGAGATTGAGGCCAACCGTTGTTGGCCTTCCTTATATTTGGGAGTGCAAAGGTACGACACTCATCTTTTCTTGTCAAGAAAAAGTTGAAATTTATTTTTCGTAACTTTTTCAAATCCCAATTGTAACTAGTTGGTAAAAAGGAAGTTAAGCGTGTCGGCTAATTCCTTTTTCCTTATTTGGGAGTGCAAAACTAGGCGTTTAAAAACATTTACGCAAGCAATCCATCAAACTTTTTCTAATTATTTTTCAGACTGCAAAAATGGATATTCGTACGATTTAGGTGGGTTAAACGTCTCTTTGATTGTACGAGCTGATACCCAACGATATAGGTTAAGTGCTGATCCTGCTTTATCATTGGTACCCGACGCTCTGGCTCCCCCAAAAGGTTGTTGCCCAACGACAGCTCCCGTGGGCTTATCATTAATATAAAAGTTACCAGCCGCATTTTGAAGTATATTAGAGGCTTGTTCAATGATATACCTGTCTTTCGCAAAAATGGATCCCGTTAGCGCATAAGGTGACGTTGTATTCACAACTTGAAGCATGTTGTGAAACTCTGCCGGCTCATAGATATAGACAGACAACACTGGTCCGAAGATCTCTTCACACATTGTACGGTATCCTGGATCTTTTACCAACAAGACCGTGGGTTCAACGAAATAGCCTTTTGAACTGTCGCTGTTTCCGCCTGCAATTATCTCCACAACGTCGCTCCTCCTGGCTTCTTCGATATATCCCGTAATTTTCTTGAATGATCGTTCGTCGATTACGGCATTGATAAAATTGGTGAAGTCTTCCGTTACGCCCATTTTCATTTCACTCAGGCACTGCTTCACTTTTCTTTCTACAGCAGGCCATAGGGTTGTTGGTATGTAGGCTCTGGAAGCAGCTGAGCATTTTTGTCCCTGGTATTCGAATGCTCCTCTCACCAAAGCAACGGCTACTTCTTCGGCATTGGCTGACTCATGGACCATGACGAAATCCTTTCCGCCCGTTTCTCCTACAATTCGTGGATATGTTTTGTACTTATGGATGTTTGCCCCAATGGTGCCCCAGATCTGCTGAAAAACGCTCGTACTGCCTGTAAAATGTATACCAGCAAAATCAGGATGATTGAAAATAATCTCTCCCGCAATGGGACCATCTACATAAATCAGATTAATCACCCCATCGGGTAAGCCTGCTTCTCGCAAAACTTCCATAATTACTTTGGCAGACAATACCTGTGTATAGGCTGGCTTCCAAACAACGGTGTTGCCCATTAAGGCAGCGGATGTGGGTAAATTGCCCGCAATAGCCGTGAAGTTGAATGGCGTTAACGCGAAGACAAACCCTTCCAGCGGACGATATTCCAATCTATTCCATACACCCGCTGATGAAGCCGGTTGCTGTCTGTATATTTCCGTTGCGTATTGCACATTGAATCTGAGGAAATCAATTAGCTCACACGCGGAGTCGATTTCTGCCTGATACGCATTTTTTGACTGGCCCAGCATGGTGGCTGCATTAATTCGAGCTCGGTAGGGGCCAGCGATCAAATCAGCTGCTTTAAGAAAAATACTGGCTCTATGCTCCCACGAGAGGGATGCCCAAGCGGCTTTTGCGCTTAAGGATGCCTGGATGGCCATTTCGACATGAGATGCATCGCCTTCGTAGAAATAACCCAACGTGTGCTGGTGGTCATGCGGGGGTGCAACACGTAATTTCCGATCCGTACGCACTTCCATTCCGCCTATATACATTGGAATATCGGTTTCCTGAGAACGAAATTCCGCTAGTGCTTTTTTGAGAGATTCCCGTTCTGGTGAGCCGGGACGATATTCTTTCACCGGCTCGTTGACCGGTAGGGGTACGTTGAATTGGCCTAATGACATAATGAAGTGTTCATTTTTTACAAATTTACGGATTGCTATACTTATCCACTAATTCACACTAGTTTTCCACATTTTAACGCTGGCATTCCATTCATTAAGCTGATTTACCGTACTTTGTTATCTTATCTAGACTTTGCTCATGCGTTTCTACAGCACAAATAGCCCTAAGGAAACTGTTTCTTCACAGCAAGCCCTGTTTCACAGCATGCCTGCTGACAAAGGGCTTTATATGCCAACTCCTTTACCTCACCTGGGAGCTGATTTTTTTACGGCCATCGCTAAGCATCCGTTGGCCGACATTGGTTTTGCAATTAGTCAGGCTTTGTTTGGTGATGAAATCAGTAAGGCCGATCTGGAAGAATTAACTCATCAGGCTTTTCCATTTGAGACACCTGTTATAGATCTGGATTCAGGTTCGACCAGTGTCCTAGAACTGTTTCATGGGCCTTCTTTAGCGTTTAAAGATGTTGGCGCTCGCTATATGGCAGCACTAATGTCTTATTTTTCCAAGCAGACAGATAAAGAGGTCAATATCTTAGTCGCTACCTCAGGCGACACGGGTGGCGCTGTTGCAATGGGCTTTCATAATGTTCCAGGCGTTCGAGTATCCATTTTATACCCAAGTGGCCGTGTTAGTGAACTGCAGGAAAAACAACTGACAACGTTAGGGGGGAACATTCAGGCATTTGAGGTCAATGGGTCTTTCGATGATTGTCAGGCGATTGTTAAGCAAGCCTTCACCGACGCGGAATTGAATGCAAACCTATCGTTGTCTTCCGCTAATTCAATCAATATTTTTCGGCTTATTCCTCAAGGTTTTTATTATGTAAGTGCGTACGGCCAGGTTGAGAAATACGGCAAGCCAGTCGTTTTCTCAACGCCAAGTGGCAACTTCGGTAACCTGAGTGCTGGCGCCATGGTGCAGAAAATGGGATTGCCTGTTGCCCATTTTATCGCGGCTACCAATTTGAATGATGTTGTTCCACGTTATTTAAAAAACGGGAGCTACGTTCCTAAGGCTTCTATAGCCACTATATCGAACGCTATGGATGTTGGGAGCCCAAGTAACTTTATTCGTCTAACTCATCTGTATGATGATCAATATGACAACGTTAAAGCGAATATTTCAGGGTACTTTTTCGACGATGCCGCAACGAGGGCAGGTATGGAGCGCATTTATCAACAATACGACTATGTCTCCTGCCCACACACTGCCATTGGTATTATGGGTTTACAGAATTATCTTCAGGATACACCACAAGAATACATTGGTGTAGCTTTGGCAACGGCTCATCCAGCTAAATTTAAACCCTTGGTGGAGGAGGTTCTTCAAGTATCTATTGACGTTCCTGAACGATTAGCTATTCTGGCTCAGCGTACCAAGCAGAGTATCCAGATTCCGGCCGAATATGAAGCCTTTAAAGAATCATTCTTACAGACGGTTTGATAAAAGTTATCCACAAAAAAAGCCCGAATTCCTGAATTCGGGCTTTTTTTGTGGATAACTTTTATTTTCAGCGTTGGCTAGCTTGTTCAGTTTACCGTATCTCCTCTCAATGCTCTAAATCGCTTACGAGCTTCAGCTCCGTAAATGCTTCCGGGATATTGGGTTAACACTTTTTGATAAGCGTCCATAGCGGCCTGTTTATCTTTTAACCGCTCCTCATACATTTTTCCCTGTGCAAACATGGCATCGTCCCCTAATATGTCTGTAGGATACGTAGCGGTGATCTTTTTCAAATCCTCCAGGGCTTCGGCATTTTTACCTTGTTTCATGTACGTGTTGGCTCTTAGCCAAAGGATTTCATCTGCCAGGCTATGCGTGGAATACTTCGCCAGCATCTGGTTTAGAGCCATTATTGCTTCATCGTTCTTGTTTTGAAAAAGCAATAAATCAATATCGGCGTATTCGTGCATGGCCGCTTCTGTGCTATCCATACCGGTGTTATCCACAATCAGTAAGCTCAACTGCTCAGCATCGTTAGCAATTTCCCTTGATGTGGCTAATTTCAAGACGTCTAGAAGATCTTTCGACACGGCAAAGTTGCCTCTGTAATAATGAAGCTTCGCATTTTTCAGCTTCGCTTCATACCCTAATAATTCTTCTTTCTGCGATTTCTCTACCTGTGAGTATAATAATGTCGACTCCCACGGCTCGCCTTTGAGCAAGTATATGTCTCCTTTATCGAGCTTACAACGGTCAACAAAATTTTTGTCTGCTTTTCCTAGATCAATGGCTAAATCCAGGACTGTAAGTGCCGTATCTTTACTATCCAGGTAGTTTCCATACAAGTTTGCAGTGCTTCGTAATGCTTCCAGTGTTTTAACATTCGTTCCAACTTCTTGGAGCATCTTCTGATAATCACCGATCAGCTTACGTATTTCAACTTTATCAACAGGATACGTATTCTTAACCTGTTCTTCACGTGCATTGATGACCAACCGTCGGGCAAATGGATACAGTTGACCCTGTGGATAAGTTGTGGATACATACTCGAATGCTTCTGCTGCGGTCTTGTACTCTTTGTTATTCATGGCCAGCATGCCTAGGTCATACACCCGGCTCCCATTCAGTTTGACCCGTTTATCGGTTGCTTTCTCCTGCAGCAAGGCTCGGCTAAACTTTTGCTTTTGGACAAAATACCAGATTAGTAGTTCATTGTACGCCAGCTCATTCGGTTCTTGCTGAATGCGTGTATACAGGGCTTTCTCCACAAGTGGCTCATCTTTGGTATTGATAAACCCCTGCAAAGCGGCTAAAACCGGTTCTTTCTTTTCGGCTTGCTTACTGGTTGTAATAATTTCGTCTATCGCTTTTTCTGTCTGGCCCGTTGCTCGATATAAGGCCATTAAATCCGCGCTGTAAGCCATTGGCTCCTTACTGACCTCACGGGCCGTTTCCAGCGCCCGGATCGCCCAGCGGCTCTCTCCGGCTTCATTAAAGGCCGCTGCAATTTTTTCCAGCTTCGCGATTGATGATTTGCTCGATTGTATGGCCGCGCTAAACTGGCTTTTCGCCTGCGTGCTATCGCCTTGCTGCGTGGCCAACTGACCGCTCAACAATTCGTAGTAGGCCCGATTAGGCTCGTCGCTGCGCTGTTGTTTGCGTAGGTACTTAACAGCTTCCTCCGCTTTGTTACTTTTTTGCAGACTATACACATAACGAGAAAGCTTTATCCACGTTACGTCTGTTTTTAACAGCTTGGCATACTCATTCGCAGCTTTTTCAAAATCGCCGGCTTTATAATATTCCTCGGCCAGCGTCGCTCCTCCTTGTCCCCAGGCTAGTCCTACAGACAACAGCCACAGTAATGCAATAATGACTTTTGACCTTATTAACATTTTATAGAAAAGCTTTTTTAAAGAAACGTTATTAATCCTATTAGCTATGTGGAAATGTGAATAAATAAGTTGTCCACTAATCAATATACTCAATGTGGATAAGACCTACAAGATATCCACTACTATAACTTTATTTATCCACTCCTAACTATCTTATTATTAAGTAAATAACATTTTATCCACAATTTGTGCGTTCAAGATTTGTGGATTAGTGTATAAACTTCATGCACATTTTTACCTGGGGAAAATTTGTGGAACGGATTGGTATATGTAGGACTTTCTCCACAGAAACTCATTTATTAAAAACCTTTGTGGATTACTTCTCTAGTCTTCCACATACCGATCCATTCTTGTGAACAAATTATCCACCATGCTGAAGTAGTTATGCACACGGTTATTCACATTAAAGTTTCACTTTTTTAATTTAGAATAGACCTTTACCTGACTTGACAAATTTGGCCTGTATACGTGCTGATCAGGGCAAATACTATGCCTTGTTGAAGAGGTAGATCAAGCTCGATGAATTACCGGTACGTTTGGCTTCGGCATTAGATGCCAAACCTACTTGTATACTTTTACTATAATTGGTTTTACCGGATCGATACCGGGTGCTTAGCATAGCAATGTAAAACGCATCGAATACCATTGGCTTCTGGTTAACCAGCGTAAAGCCATGTTTGTTAAAAAGGAGCTTTATTGTTGAGGGAGTGAAGTGATGCAGATGTCGCGGCACATCATAAGCAGCCCAATATTGTTTGAAATACTGAGCATCGTAAGAATCGGAGTTTGGTACAGCTATCAACAGTGTACCCTTCTTCGTCAGTAACTGGTAAAGCGCCTGAATGGTGTCGTTCAGATCAGGGATGTGCTCGAGCACGTGCCACAGAGAAATAATGTCGAATGGTTGGGATCCACTCAAGGCGCTTAGACTTGGTTTTATTTCTGCTTTTAGTTTTTCTACGGCTATAGCCCTTGCATCCGGGTCTGGTTCCATACCGGTCACTTGCCATCCGCCTGTCCGGCAAGTTTCAAGGAAGGCACCCGTTCCACAGCCTACATCCAGGATCTTCCCTGGTTTCCCATTGAGTTGATTGATGAGGTTTAATTTCGACTGTAATGTGTAGTTCCTTACTAAGCGATAAGCCGTATTGATCAGTCCACCGCTATTATCATTATGAGAAACGTACTGATCGGATTTGTAATAAGAGCCTATTGACTGCGCATCGGGGCGCGGGTTCGTTAAGCGAAAGCTACATTTCTGACATTCCTGAATGGAGAACTTTTGATGGCTGACGAGGTAATCTTCGCAAATTAGGTAAGGATTGAATGTGCTGTTGCCACAAACAGGGCATTGATGTACGGTTTCCAAGGCAGGGGGCAAAAATGAGTGAATTCAAAAAAGCTCTGATTGCTTATCCTAAAATAAACGATCAGAGCTTACAAAATTAGCGGCCCATATAGACCAGAAGTATCGATACGTCGGAAGGGCTTACCCCACTGATACGAGAGGCTTGACCAATTGTTGAAGGGCGTAAGCGTTTAAGTTTTTCTTTACCTTCAAACGAAAGTGCCTTTAGACGATCATAATCAAAGTTAGAATTGATTGACAAGCTCTCCCATTTGTCTAATTTTTCGGCGTTCTGTTTCTCCCGATTCAGGTAATCTTCGTACTTAATTTCGATGACTGTTTGCTCAATAATCTCCTCCCCTACCCCATCTGGTATTTCAGGTATTGATTTTAGGAGGTCTTTTACATCGGTCTGGTCAATTTCAGGGCGCTTCAAAAGTGTGTACAAACTTCCTTTCTCGCGTAGTCGAGCGCTTCCTTTTGACTCAAGAAAATCATTAACGGACTCAGGTTTGATTTTCGCTCCACGAATGGCTTCCGTTAATTGGGTAATTCCGTCGCGTTTTATAATCATGGAATCGTACCGCTCTTGAGAAGCTAAGCCAATGGCATAGCCTTTTTCGGTAAGTCTTAAGTCAGCATTATCCTGTCTGAGCAATGTTCTATATTCAGCTCTTGACGTAAACATCCGATAGGGTTCTTCTGTGCCTTTTGTGATCAGGTCGTCGATCAAAACTCCTATGTAGCCTTCAGAACGTTTAATCGTAAATTCGGCTTCTTCGTTCGAATTTCTGTGGGCATTGATGCCTGCCATAAGTCCCTGACAGGCCGCTTCCTCGTAGCCCGTAGTACCATTTATCTGCCCGGCAAAGAAAAGGTTATCTACTAATTGCGTTTCAAGTGTAGGCTTTAACTGCGTTGGTGGAAAGAAATCATATTCAACAGCGTATCCCGGCCGAAACATGCGTACGTTTTCAAAGCCCTGAATTTTACGCAGCGCATTGTACTGTACAGTCTCAGGCAATGAAGTTGAAAAGCCATTTACATACACTTCAACCGTATCCCAACCTTCAGGTTCTACAAAAATCTGGTGACGATCCTTATCGGCAAACCGGTTGATTTTGTCTTCCACCGATGGGCAATAACGTGGGCCAAGTCCTTTGATTCGGCCCGTAAACATGGGCGATTTATCAAATCCTGTCTTTAACTCATCGTGTACTGCCTGGTTGGTGTAAGTTATCCAACAGCTTCGTTGCTCTGTTAAAGCAGGTGTGTTTAGATACGAAAACTTACCTGGTTTTTCGTCGCCCAGTTGTTCTTCCATCAACGCATAATTAAGACTTCTCCCATCCACACGTGGAGGAGTTCCGGTCTTCATGCGCCCGGATTCGAATCCAAGCTGAACAAGTTGTTCTGTCAAGCCCGTTGATGAGCGCTCTGCAGTTCGGCCGCCACCGAAGACTTTTTCGCCTATAAACATCTGGCCATTTAGGAATGTCCCATTTGTTAAGACGACGGCTTTAGCGAAAAACTCGACACCCAATGTAGTTTTTACTCCCGTTACGCGGCCATCTCTAACGACTACTTCATTGACTGAATCCTGCCAAAAATCTACATTTTTATTTTCCTCCAGTGCTTTACGCCATTCTAAGGCAAATACATTTCGATCACTTTGGCACCGTGGACTCCACATAGCCGGGCCTTTAGACCGATTCAGCATTCTAAATTGTATCATGCTTTTGTCGCTGATGATACCCGAAAGGCCACCTAGTGCATCAATTTCTCGTACAATTTGCCCTTTAGCTACTCCGCCCATGGCTGGATTACAGGACATTTGCGCAATAGTTTGCATGTTCATTGTAATCAGTAGCACCTTGGAGCCCATGGTGGCAGCTGCATTAGCGGCTTCGCACCCGGCATGACCAGCTCCAACTACAATGACATCGTATGAAGAGTACATTTCTTATGGTTTTTGAAAAATGTTTCACGTGGAAACTTTTCACAAAATTGTTGAAAGTTGTTGAAAAGATAAAACGTGAAACGAGTTGACTATCAAACCAACAAAAAACCGCTGACCTTAGTGCAAAGTCAGCGGTTTAATGCAAAAATGAAATTTATTTACTTACCTTCTGTAAATACTGGTTTGCTTCTTTCTTGTAAAATAAGTTGTAATTGGGAGTAACTGAACGTAGCACTTCAACTTGTTTCGTTTTTTGTAGCAAATTGGTTGAATCGAAGAACGCTGGCGTACTGCGTTTTGTCGATTTTGCCGCTTCAGCTTGCCGCTTGGGATCCTCTTCTTGTTGCTTCAATGCTTTTTCAGATTCTAACAAACGGGTTAGTATTTCATTCTGCCGGTTAATAGTAGTTGGATTAACGCGCTTGTTTACCAAATCAGTCTCGGTCTCATCCATCTTTTCCATCAACTCTTTTACTTGCTTTTCCTGCTGTTTTCCAACTTCAGTGCCTTTCGCATTTTCTTCTAGCTTCTTTAACATTTGGCGAATCAGAGCTTGTTCGGCAGCCATTTGAGAAAGTTCCTCTGATAGGCCTTTCCCAGTTTTGCCTCCCTTCTGCATTTGTTGCATTTTGGCATTGAGTTGTTTCTGCATTTCGCCCATGCCGCTAGGATTTTGACCTTTCTTACTTCCTTTTCCCTTGCCGGGCATTGCCATCGCATTCATCTGTTGCTGCATGTTTTTAAGTACATCACTCAGCATAAGCGCTAAATTGTTGATGGAGGTCATGGCAAATTGTTGCTTAGAAGAAGCCATGCTTAAACGACGATCCCGTAATTGCTGTACGCTTTCATCCATATAAAACTTCATGTTCGTCAACTCGCGAGTAACAAAAGACTGGATTTGAACTACTCGGCTAGCCAGTGCATTCAAGCTATCCTCAATAATTTTAGCATCATCCTGTAGTTTAAGTTGCTCTTGCGAAAGCTTTGTCACACGGGGATCTTGCAGGCTCATCCCACGGAAATCCTTCATAACACGTTCCTGACCGAAAGACAAGGTAATCAGGTTGTCAAGAATGTTACGAAGATCATCCATATTCTCCTGCATCTCTTCCATTTCTGACGACTGCATGGATTCCTTCATCGCTTTACTCATCGCTTTCATAGATTTGGCTGACTTTTTTTGCTTCGCAGAGGCTTGTTTGCCCTGATTGCTCTTCATATTTTTAGTCGCTTCTTCCATGTCCTTTTCGATCTCCTGCTGCTCCTTTTCCGAAGGTTCCGGCTTGTTTAGGTCATCCTTCTCCGCTTGCTTTTCTATTTCCTTAAGCTGCTCTTTTGTATTCTTAAAATCTTCCTGAGACTTCTCCTGCTGCTTTTGCTGTTCTTCTGATGTCTCGTTTTTCTTTTCATTCTGTTCCGCTTGCTTCTCGAGTTGTTCCGCTTGCTTCTCCAGATTCTCCGCGATATTGTTAACCTTCTGTTCCAGCTGCATCTGCTTGAAAAGCTTGAGCGCACGATCTAAATCGCGTTCCATGTTCTTCTCCTTCCGCGTCAATCGATCAAGCATATCGGACGCTTTCTCGTCCTGTTTACGCTCCAAAAGCTGCTTTAATTGCTCATACAATTGCTTGGACTCCGGATCGAGCAGGTCTTTGAACAACTTCTGCAACTGCTCCATTTTGTCCTGCATCGCCTGATTTTTTTCGGCAAAGCGCTGTTGGGTGTCATTCGTCTTTTGCATCTGCTCCTGGAGTTTCTGAACTTCTTTCATCAACTCCTCACGTTTCTGCAGAATATCCTGAAGCTGTTTTTTGTCCTGAAAATCGGATGATTTTTTTGTTCTCATCCGATCTTCCATTGTTTGAAGCTCTTTTTTGATTGCCTGTGTCTTGCTGAGCGCATTGTCAATTTGCTCTTCTGTTTTCTCAGCTGATTTATCTACCTGCTTCTGTATTTCAGCATTGGAAGGAACCGCAAAATTCAGTTGGTTGGATCGGCTTGACTTCGCTCCGCTCACACCATCGTTGTCCCATACCTGAACGTAATACTCTACTTTATCTTCCTGGCCTAACTTCAAACTATCGAGCGACCAATTGTAGACAAAATTTTGAGAAGTTGTCGATTTGTTAATGGGAATGTCCTTGCTGTATAATGGCGATAATTTACCATTTCGATTGATTTTATAATTCAGCCGTAATTTGGAAAAGCCATAATCATCTGAGATAAGACCAGACAGCGCTATGTAGTTATACGTCACCGTATCCTGAATGCGATCAACCGAAATTTGCGGATACCGGTCTGGTATGACCTGCACGTTGTATTGAATAGTGGATGGCGAAGCAACCTGCCCATTTTTCAACGACACCGTATACCCCGCATTCTGCATGAGTCTGCGATTTAAAACAAACGTATTGTCATCCACCAATCGAGCTGCGGTCGGCTTTGTATCGGTATTGAATCGGAATAAAAGCGAATCAGTATGATCAGCGGCAAACTCCCAGTTTACGACCGTTCCCTGTGGCACAAGCAAGTTTCCAACGTTGGAAAGTTGTTCTGATGGTTTGTTTAAGTAACCAGGATAATCAAGCTTCACATTGAACGAAAGAACGGACGGACGGTCTAGTAAAGAGACCTTATAGACAGGAGAATTGTATCCGGAAGCCTCTAAATGAAAGTCTAGATCACGTTGAAGGTTGTCGAAATTATACGTGAATTGATTGCCCGATTGCTCCAGTTTGAAGCGTGTTCCATTAGCCACGACATACACCGCCTGGGGTATAGCATCACCCGCTAATTTCACCGATAAAGGGAAGTCCTCATTCCTGAAAGCCTTCATCGCTTTATTCTGGATGATGAATTGGAAAGGAGCTTCCTCAACAAATTCTTTATTATAATTGACCAGGCGAGTCGATGATTTCGCAAAAAAGGATGGGTTCATCACCAGAATCAATAGAATCAACGCCAGGGGTGGGATAGCATATTTCAGAAATTGACGGTTACGACTAATCTGAATGGCGTTGGCAAAACGATTGATCAATAGCTGTTGCGATCGTTGATCCAGACTAGCCTGTAACAAATCACTCTGGTCTGTGGAGATACGCTGAAGCTGAAGTGTGTTTAACAGCTTATCCCCTACTTCGGGAAAGAAAGTACCAATTTGACGGGCTGCTTCGTCATTTGACAACGGTTTACTCAATCCATATAAGTTTAGCAGAGGTCGAATAATGAGTAAATACAGGCCCACAAAAACCGTGAGCAGGAAGCCAAAAAACAGCGCCCCGCGCCCGACGGAGTTGAACCGTCCAATAAACTCAGCCGTATTGATAAATAAATAGCCACTACCCAATAAAGCAATGAAGAATAAACTACCCTTTACCAGTTGATTCTGAAAATAACGTTTTTTATACTCGTCGATGCGTTGAAGCAGCGTGGAATAAGAAGTTGATGATTGCATAAAAAATTCAGATTGAGTAGTTAAACTAGAAGAGACTCGAAATACTGAATGACATGTTTTTTTAAAAAATTTTCCTGCGTTAATAAGTCTCCATGCGGAATGGGTTTTGCCAATATCCACTGGGGCCATCCATCCTTGTCGAGCCCATCGAACGTGTAATATCCATCCAGACTTAGTACCCGGCAGACGGCAATGTGCATTAGATCTTGTTTGGCTTCCTTTGAAAACCGTTTAGGACCCGCCCCCAACTCCTGAACACCAATCAAAAACAGAACAGCATTTAAATCCGCTGGTCGTTTTCCAACGAGGACTTGCAACTGATCGAGTAGCTCCTCCCACGCTTTATCTATATAATTTTCGTTTACTACGCTCATAGATTTATTCTTCTCTCTAAATTACAACGTTTTATCTTACGTAACGAATGCGTTTCATGATTCGGTTTATTCGTACACTTCTGGATGATTTTGCAGATCTACTCTTTCCAACCCTATGCCTTGGGTGTACAAATTCACTGGGTGCGAATGAAAAGATCTTGTGTACGAAATGTCGAATAAGCTTACCCGAAACAAATCAGCACAGGGAGCCCTATGATCTAAATCTCCTCAATAAGTTTGCCGGAAAAGTACCGGTGCAATTTTTAGCGTCTTATCTGTTTTTTAGCAAAGGAGGAATTGTCCAAAAACTCATTCATGGTATCAAGTACAAGGGACAAAAAGATGTAGCTAAAGAGGTGGCGAGTTGGTATGGTTACCAGTTGCAATCGGAAACAGCACTGATAAACGACATAGACGTAATAATAGGCGTTCCGTTGCACAAGAGCCGTTTTCGGCAACGGGGGTATAATCAGGCTGATTGTATTGCGGAAGGGCTCTCTGAAGCTCTTAACATACCAATGCGAACAGATGTTCTATATCGCACCCATTTTAAAGAATCACAGACGCGCAAAAATCGGTTAGAACGGTGGCAAAATGTTAAAACGGTATTTTCTGTTCAAAATGAACAGGAGATCGAAAATAAACACGTAGTCATTGTTGATGATGTGTTGACAACCGGCGCTACTCTGGAAACCTGCGCTATTGAGCTTTTGCGAGCGGGTTGTAAATCAGTTAGTGTCTTGACGTTAGCTACTACGAGGAGATGAGGATTGGGGGATATTTATAGTATTAATGTATTGATAATCAGTATAATGTGCTTCTGGTATTGTCATAATAAATAAAGCGGTCACTCATTTCTGAATGACCGCTTTATTTATATCAATGGGATAACTCTATTTGTTCCGACCAACACCGATCATGGCGCAACGAAAACCGATCATAGCTGTTGCTGAATCCTGATCTAGGAACCGGCGTGTACCGGGCGATAACCAGTAAGCAACATCATTCCATGAACCGCCTTTATACACCCTGAGTTTATCGTCAATTAATGACTGTCTGTTCTTCGTATCGTAATTTTTAGATTCATCCAAATATCCGTTGCGACGAATCGGGTTTAGGTCGTTAACGTCCTGATAAGACAAAGGACGATAAACGTCATACACCCACTCATTTACGTTACCCGCCATGTTGTATAAACCAAAGTCGTTGGCTGGGTACGAGTAAATTTCAGCGGTGATGATAGCTCCGTCATTCGAACGGCCGGCGATACCGGCGTAGTCACCACGACCACGTTTGAAGTTAGCTAGCATTTGACCTTGTTTGCGGCCCTTCTTGGGGTTCCGGACAGATGAACCATCCCAAGGGTAAATCCGCTGATTTATTTGATTCTCGTCCATGTATTGCGTTCCTATGAGCGCTTTAGCGGCATATTCCCACTCCGCTTCGGTTGGCAGACGATAGTCGGGCAGAATCATGCCACTTTCCAGACTTGGTTTTGCTGGCGCTGTAGACGCTGTTGCCTCGGCCAACGCAGGCTCTTCGACCGTTTTCGATTTCCGCTTGAGCGAGAATCCGCCCCCTTTCTTCTTCGGAGCGCCCCCTTTGGCTAATTCATTGTTCACCGCGTTTGACCGCCAAACAGCATAGTCGCTGGCTTGTACCCAGGATACACCCACGACTGGGTAGTACCGGAAAGCAGGATAACGAAGGTATTGGGTTACGTACGAATCGTTGAATGAAAGTGGATTCGCCCAAACTGTTGTATCTGGTAAAGCCGCTTTAACAACTTCTTCCGACGAATCGCGCGTGATTGCATTCAGATATTCCAAATAGTGAACGTTTGCCATTTCGGTCTCGTCCATGTAAAACGACTGGATCGAGACGGTACGCTCGCGGTTGTCGCGGCTGTTCATGACATCCTCTTCGAGGGCACCCATTGTAAACCGACCACCTTCAATGAAAACAAGGTTTGGACCGGCTTTCTGTCCCGCAAATTTCTTTACCTGAAAACCATCTTTCTGGTTGTAAGCAATTCCCGTAGCCGTACTTTGCTTTCCAGGCTTCACGCTGGTTGGGTGCTTTGACTTACAAGATGCAAGGGCCGCCATTGCCAACAGAACGTAGGCCGCTCGTTGCAGGTGATACTTTTGAATCATTGCTCTATTTTGTGTAAAACGTAGGTACAAAAATCGTAATTAATTTGTCAATGCGCCCAGTATTTCATCCAGTTGCTCAACAGAAAATACGTCGGCATGCGTGATGATGGGTCGCCCTTTTGATTCCTTTACTGAACTCTTGGCCGGATTACGCTTTAAATACTCAATTACCTTGCCAAATTGGTCGGATTTAAAGAAGTCATCGTTCCCGTTAGAAACGAAGTATCCTTTCATGATATTATTCTTAAGCGTCAGTTTTTCAAGGTATAACTTCTCTGCTTTCCAACGGACGTTCACCATCTTTATAAGATTTTCGACTTCTTCGGGCATCGGGCCAAATCGATCGATTACTTCCTGACGGAAAGCCTGTACTTCTTCCACGTTTTGAAGGCTGTCCAGGCGAGTGTATAACGCTAATCGTTCAGAAATATTCGACACGTAACGTTCGGGAATAACAACCTGTAAATCAGTTTCAATAACCGTGTCCGGGAGGGCTAGTTTTAAGTCGCCGGGTTTTGTTTCGAACAGATCCTTGAATTCATTTTCGCGCAGTTCCTGAACGGCCTCGTCAAGTACTTTGTGGTACATCTCAAAACCAAGATCATTAACAAAACCACTCTGTTCGGCACCCAGCAAATTACCCGCCCCCCGGATGTCAAGGTCACGCATGGCAATTTTGAACCCCTCGCCCAAATCAGAAAAATCTTCGAGGGTTTGTAGACGCTTGCGGGCATCTGCTGTCAGAACAGAGGGCGGGGGCGTTAAAAGATAACAGAACGCTTTCCGGTTCGACCGCCCTACCCTACCGCGCATCTGGTGCAGATCTGACAGGCCAAAATAATGAGCATTGTTGATCAGAATTGTATTGGCATTGGAAATATCCAGCCCAGACTCGATGATGTTGGTTGAAATCAGCACATCAAATTCACCATCTATAAAACGAGTCATTATCCGCTCAAGCCGATCACCTTCCATTTGGCCATGGGCCACGCCAATACGTGCTTCCGGCACCAGTCGCATAATCAAATTACCGATGGATTCAATATCATTGACCCGGTTATGAACAAAAAAGACTTGCCCGCCCCGACGTACCTCGTAACTGATCGCATCTCGGATAGTGGCTTCGTTGAACGGATGAACTTCCGTTGTTACGGGCTGGCGGTTGGGTGGTGGAGTAGCAATGACCGATAAGTCGCGGGCACCCATCAGCGAAAAATGTAGCGTTCGTGGAATGGGCGTAGCGGTTAAGGTAAGCACATCAACTTCGACCCGCATTTCTTTCAGCCGATCTTTTGTTTTTACGCCAAATTTCTGCTCTTCGTCAATAACCAGCAGACCCAGATCCTTAAACTTTATGTCTTTGTTAACAATTCGGTGCGTGCCAATGAGTATGCCAATCTCGCCGGAGGCTACCCCTTTTAGAATTTCCTTTACCTGACCCGCTGTTCGAAACCGGTTGATATACTCAATTTTAACCGGGAAGTCAGCCATTCGTTCGGAAAAGGTCTTGTAGTGCTGCATGGCCAGAATCGTTGTCGGGACAAGCACAGCTACCTGTTTGTTATCCGTTACGGCTTTAAAGGCAGCTCGAATAGCTATTTCTGTTTTACCAAAACCAACATCGCCACACACCAATCGATCCATTGGGTGTGGTTGTTCCATGTCATCTTTTACGTCGTTTGTAGCCTTGGCTTGGTCGGGTGTGTCTTCGTAAATAAACGACGATTCGAGCTCCGCTTGTAGAAAGCTATCCCGGCTGTATGCGTAACCCGGTGCGGTTCGCCGTTTGGCGTAGAGCGCAATTAATTCGCGGGCAATGTCTTTTACCTGTTTGCGAATGCGCGATTTTTTCTGCTCCCATTCCTGCGAGCCCAGCTTGCTCATGGTTGGCGGTCCGCCCTCCCGACCGCTGTACTTCGCAATTTTGTGCAGACTATGAATACTGACCAGCAGAATGTCGTTATCGCGGTAGATGAGCCGGATAGCTTCCTGCTCGTTTCCGGCGTGATCTACTTTTTCAAGACCCGCAAACCGGCCAATTCCGTAATCGACATGAGTGACATAATCGCCCGGTTGAAGGGTTTTTAATTCACGTAATGTTAAGGCTTTCGATTTAGAGAATTTGTCCTGTACACGATACTTGTAATAACGGTCAAAAATCTGGTGATCCGTGAAACAGGCAATTTTCAGCGCATCGTCCATGAAGCCTTCCCGAAGCCCAATGTTCATGGGCTGAAACGTGACGAAGGGGTCCAGTTCTTCGAAAATTGTTCGCAAGCGGTCCAACTGTTTGTAAGACTCACCCGCAATAATGTTGGTATATCCTTTCGCCTGGTTATCGCCCAGCGTATCAATTAAGCGTTTGAAATCCTTATTAAACGATGGCTGCGGCTTGGAACTGTATTGCTGCCTGCCGTCCGTTTTGAAGTAAAATTTGCGACCAAACTCGACGGTACGAAACCGTTTCAATTCATTCAGGAATGACCGCCGGGTTTCCCACAAGGCATTTGGGTCCGAAACGACCTGAATGCCTCCGCTCGAAGCCACTACAGAAGTAAAGCTTTGTTCGGCCTTTTCGTAACACTTCTCGATGATTTCCAGTGTAAACTCGACATCCTTTGCCCATATAGTTGTGGCATCTGGTAGAAAGTCGAAGAACGCTTCCCGGGTTTCCTGGGTGAGTTTCGTCTGGATGTTCGGGATGATATTGATAAACTCAACGGGGTCAGTAGAAAGCTGCGATTCAGGGTTGAACTTGCGAATGCTTTCAACATCGTCACCAAATAAATCGATCCGAAATGGGAACTCACTGGCGAATGAAAAAACGTCGATGATTCCTCCGCGTACCGAAAACTGGCCAGCTTCGTACACAAAATCCGTCTTCTCGAATTCGTACGTCTGTAACAATTCCGACACGAAATGGGTATCCAACTTCTCCCCTACCCGAATTGTCAGCGTATTGGCTTGTAAGGAACGTTTGTTGATTACCTTTTCCGAAAGCGCTTCCGGATACGTTACCATCAGCAGACCATCTTTCGGTGCCGGATTGAGTCTGTTCAGGACTTCGGCACGCATCAGTACGTTCGCATTCTCGACCTCCTCGTACTGGTAGGGTTTCTTGTACGACATCGGGAACAGCAGTACCTCACGACCAAGCAGATTCTGCAGATCATTAAAGAAATAGGCGGCCTCGTCCCGATCCGTAAGAACGTACAAATGATTACCCCCTACAGACTTGAAGATTGCCGATGCCAGCACGGCATCCAGGCTACCAGCCAATCCTTTTATTTGTAAACGCTGAGTCTCGTTGGCAGGCTTTCGCGTAAACGGTTCTGTCAGCAGTTTTATGAAATTATCATCGGTATACAAGCCGATCAATTCTTCAGGTTTCAAGCGAAAGTCAGGTTGTATGTCAAGCACGAAAAGCCGCTGGAAGCGTATTCCGGCGGCACGTTAGGGTAACAGCAGGTTTCGGAAATTTGTTGCGTTGACGTACTATTTCAGCGTTGACATCAAGGCATAGTCAATGCTTTCTGTATCCAGCGCTTTTCGGATGCGTTGACTATCCTCGAACACGACTACGATCTCTTTTTTGTCGACGGATTCGTCTTCTTCTACCCATTTCCAATCTTCTGCCGTTGCATCCAGAATGTTTAACACGCTGGCTAATTTTGCCGGATCGCGCTCTTTACTGATCAATTCAGTGGTGTTAGTGAAGTACAAAACAACTCGTCTATCTTCCAGCCATTGCAGGTCATTCAGCGAATCATTCAGTGCTTCGAGCGTAAATGTAAAGTTTGGAATCTCAAGCAAATCGGCCATTTCTTCATAGAATTGGCGCAGTGTGAGCGCATGTTTTCCATCTACATTTACGATGAAATCATGGGCATAATGGGCTTCTAGTTCGCGCTCCGATTGGCAGACGAGGAAGTTTGGGTTCATGGGTTTTATGTAAATGAGTAGTCCTGCTGGGTAAAAAACTATGTTTTCACGTGGAACTGAAAATCAGACAGTTATAATCGTATGTAACCAGTTTAAACCTGGTTACTTAAGCGTTTTTGGGTAAACGGCACCTGCAAAAGTACAATTTGCACGTATAAAAAAAACCCTCTACATAGAGGGTTTTTAGTAAGATCAGTTCAGCGAAAAAAGAGGAATCCGGGCCGCCACCATATTGTGGAACATGAGTTCAGTAATCATGGGTGTCATGTATTTAATGAGCGGAAACTCCGAAATAGATTCCATCACCTCCAATTCTGAATCGGCTTTAAAAATGCACCAAAGTTTGTGGCGATCGACCGAAAGCGAATACGACAACAGAAATCCCTTCTCCATCAATTCCTCCACTTTGAGCCGTTGGGCAGGTATGCGATTTTCAAACCCTTCATCCAGCACGGTCGGAAGATCAAATTCAACCATATATTGGCTCATAGGCATTATTGTTAAGTAACAACCAGGTTCTATCGGTTCCCGGCTACTAGCAAATTAACGATGTTTAACTCATCTTCGTTAATCGAATGCGGAAAATTTGGGTACAATTTCGTTGTTACATCAGCGCCCATCTGCCGAAATACGGCCTCAGATTCCAGAACACGCTTTTTTGGTACGTGTGAATCGTGATCACTGCATCCTAAAAAAATAGGCGTGTTATAAAATGACCCTTCGTAAAGGCGGGGTGTGTCATCAGGACCGATCAATCCACCACTCAGACCAAATACACCGCCATATTCAGCGGCATGACGAGCCACGAATTCAAGCATGAGACAGGCTCCCTGCGAGAAGCCCAACCAATAAATCTGTGGCAATTTGAAATTAAAATCGGACTGTAACCGGGCACGTAGACTGGACATTACTTCTAAAGCTGACGACAGGTACGGCTCGTTTTCGGTCATAGGTCGCAGGAACGATTGCGGATACCAGGTGTTGCCCTGTGCTTCAGGAGCGATAAAGGCAAAATCTTTATCCTGAATATAGTTGGATAGAGACAGTATATCCCTGGCCGAACCACCTCGGCCATGAACCATAATCATGACTTTGGTTGCTTCCTCAAGTGGCTTTCCGGCCGTGTGAATATTGTTCGGATTGTGTATCATAAGAAGGAAATGGTTAGGAGAATTAGTAGATGGTCTTCATCAATCGCAAGTGCGCTTTTCTGGAAACCATCTACCATTTACAGCAAATCGTTATCTAACAGTGATAACAGGTAATTCAGCTTCAATTATCGCCCGTCGAGGCTCATATTGCGGTGGTAGTTTCAGGGCTGTTCCAAGTTCGGCAACTGGCTCATCCACGGCAAAGCCCGGTGGGTTAGTCGCTACTTCAAACAGAATACCGCCGGGCTCCCGGAAATAAATGCTGTTAAAGTAATTGCGATCCTGTACCGGTGTTACGTGATAACCAGCTTCGGCTAACTGCTCCTGAATGATCAATTGTGTTTCATCCGAATCGGTTGAGAACGCAACGTGGTGAACTGAACCCGCACCTTGTAGCGCATGCACATCTTTGGGCGAATGCAGTACATCGACAAAATTGCCGGGGCCACCCAATCCAGCTTTAAACCGGAATCGACCTTCCTCCTCTCCTACCAGTGTGTGCTGCATCGTTTCGGTCAGTAGTTTAATCGTCCGATCAGGATTTAGCTCATTTAATGTAACTGTATGGAAACCACGAACAGCATATTCCGCCGGAATTCGTCCATTGTCCCAACCCGGCCGTTGATCCTCATCCGTGAAGACAAGCTCGATACCCATGCCATCAAAATCTTCGAAGCGCACGTAGGTTTCTGAGAACCGTTTGTATGGACCTGCATACGGAATATTACGTTCGTGAAGCCGATCCATCCAGAAGCTGAGTGATGCCGTTGGTGCCGAGAAAGCGGTGTATGTCAATTGCCCAACGCCCTTCCGGCCACGCTGTAGTTTGCCGTATGGAAAAAAAGTCAGAATCGTGCCAGGTGAACCCGTTTCGTTTCCGTAATATAAATGGTAAACATCGGGAGCATCGAAGTTTACCGTTTTTTTGACCAGCCGGAGACCCAGAATATCTGTGTAATAATCAACATTCCGCTGCGTATCGCCTGCCAGCGTGGTCACATGGTGTAATCCGTTTATGAGCGTTTCCATAGAATTTATAAGCGTTTGGTGCTTGAAAAGGTTTTAGTGTTTGTGTATTTAATGTATATACATTTAATTTTCTTAAATCGTTCAAAAAAAAACGTCCGAACAATGAAGTCCGGACGTTTCCACATTAATTTATTGTCATGATGACTGGCCTACTCCATCAGGAACGGATAGTCTGCCTGCATATAAACATCCTTGAATGCTTCTTCAGGCGATGGATAGGGTGACTCTTCAGCAAACTTGACCGATTCGTCAACAATGCCTTTTATCTTCTGGTCAATGGCCGCTAAATCGTCCTCGGTAGCAAATCCCTTTTCCAGAATAGCAACTTTCACCTGTTCGATTGGGTCGCGTAGTTTATACTTCTCAACTTCATCTTTCGAACGGTATTTCTGCGGATCGGACATGGAGTGGCCCCGATACCGGTACGTACGGAACTCCAGAAACGTTGGGCCTTCACCAGCACGGGCCCGTTCGGCAGCCCGGCTTACGGCCTCATGAACAGCTTCGACACTCATCGCATCGACAGGTTCCGAGGGCATATCGTAAGCTTCGGCTAACGTATATAAATCGGTTACGTTTGAGGTACGTTCAACGGAAGTTCCCATGGCGTATCCGTTATTTTCAACAACGAAGATGACGGGTAGTTTCCAGAGCATCGCCATATTGAAAGCTTCGTGCAGAGCACCCTGCCGCACGGCACCATCGCCCATAAAGGTGATACACAAGTTGCCCGTCTTATTGTATTTCTCCGAAAAGGCGATGCCTGCTCCCATTGGGATTTGCGCACCAACGATGCCATGCCCACCAATGAAATTGACTGACTTGTCGAAGATGTGCATCGAGCCACCTTTTCCTTTCGACGAACCCGTTTGTTTGGCGAATAACTCAGCCATAATTGCTTTCGGGTCAGAACCCAGAGCAATCGGGATACCGTGATCCCGGTAAGCCGTAATCCACTTATCGTCTTTGGTCAGGGCGGTGAACGAACCTGATGAACAGGCTTCCTGACCAATATATAAATGGCAGAATCCACGGATTTTCTGTTGACCATAAAGTTGCCCGGCTTTCTCTTCAAACTTCCGTTGCAACTGCATGGATTCGTACCAATACATATACCGCTCTTTGGGATGCTGTACTTTCGTGGCAACGGCCGACTGGGCTTCCGAAGCCTTACCATTCTGTTTGGGTTTCTCTTTGACGCTTGCCATGAGGAATGTGTTCGATAAAATGAGCTATCGCTGGCGCTCTGCCGTTACGCTGGGCAACCGGTGCGGGACAACCGGTTTAGGTCTGTTTACCTAACAAACCGACCGTATCTTTGTTGCCAAGTTTGTTGACCACTCATTTATAATAACGAAGTGGGCAATAAACTCCCGCGAAATTAAGCATTATCGCGTTATACCCGACACCTATGCACCTCGAAAAGCTTAGCCTGACCAATTTTAAGAATTATGAGGATGCCCGGTATGTGTTTGGGCAGCAGGTGAATGTAATCGTAGGACCCAACGGCAGTGGTAAAACAAACCTTTTGGATGCGGTGTATTTTCTGTCGCTGAGCAAAAGTGCTTTCCAGACGCAGGACGCGCTGAGCATTTTGCACGATGCTGACTACTTTATTATTGATGGAATTTTTGAGGAGCACGACGACCGGAATGCCCATCCAGGCCGCGTACAAATCACGATCAGTTTGCAGCGCGGCCAGCGAAAAGTCCTGATGGCTGATAAAAAACCGTATGAGCGCATTAGTGAACATATTGGCCGATTCCCGGTGGTTTTAGTCGCACCTAATGATACGGACTTGGTTCGGGAGCATAGCGAGGAGCGCCGACACTTTTTCGATGGTGTTCTTTCCCAGCTTGATCCGAACTATTTGCGCGATTACCTGACGTACCAGCAAGTGCTTAAGCAACGAAATAGCCTGCTCAAACTGTTCGCCGAACGGAATCAGGTCGATAATGATTTGCTGGATACCTATGACGAGCCCCTGCTGGCACTGAGTCAGAAGATTTACGAGCGCCGGAAGCAATTTATCGAGGAGTTTCTGCCCAGCTTTCGCGTTCATTATGCGTTTTTAAGCGAGGAGCGTGAAGAGGTAAACATTGTCTATGAGTCAGAAGTAAGCAATCCCGACTTTGCCAGCGAGTTTCGGCACTTTCGTCGGCGTGACACCGTGCTACAACGCACCACTATGGGTATTCATAAAGATGACTATTCTTTCATGATTGGTGGGAGTAATGATCAGCCGCCTGTGCCACTGAAAAAATTTGGTTCGCAGGGGCAGCAAAAGACGTTCGTGATTGCACTCAAGCTGGCCCAGTTCGATCAGTTGCAAACAGAGAAAGGAATCAAACCCATTTTGTTGCTCGACGACATTTTCGACAAGCTGGATGACCGGCGCATCGGTAAGCTGATTCAGCAAATGGACGAAGGGGTGTTTGGTCAACTCTTCATTACTGACGCTCGTCCTGAACGTACCCGCGAATTGTTAAACAGCGTGAAAGCCGACGTTCGGTTCTTCGAGGTCGGTGATTGATTGGATACCAGACAAATCTTCCTGTTTGTAGTAGAGACTGGCTATGCTGTAGCCTGAAATCAATTACGATTAAGCAACAGGCCCCGTTTAGTACATCTACGCTCTCTGTGAAGCCCGACACCCTAATGGATTCGTCGGGCTTTTGCGTTGGTTCACTCCACGTTTTCCGCCGTTCATCACTAAATTAAAAATAGGCAGGAAACTGAGAACTATATTTGAGTTTCCGAAGTTCATCAAGCAAAAGTACTATTTGTTGATGAAGGAAAGGATTCTTGAGGAGGCCGAACGGCTATTTTGGAAGTATGGTATCCGCTCGGTAACGATGGAGGACATTGCTCGTAAACTTGGCATATCCAAGAAAACCATCTATCAGCATTTTTCGGATAAAGAACAGATTCTGTATCAGGTGATTGAAGGCAAAATCGGTAGAGATCAGTCTGCTATGGAGTGTATGGCCATTGATACGACTAATCCGGTAGAAGAGCTTCTGAGCATGCTGGATATGATGCAGAAAAATGCGGATCAGGTCAGCCCAAATCTGATCATCGATATAAAACGGTATTACCCGCAGGCGTTTGCCATTTTCAGGAAGTATAAGGAGGAACAAATTATGCTGTCTATTCTTGAAAATATCCAAAAAGGTATGGCTGAAGGACTATATCGGGCAGATATAAATCCAACTATTTTAGCCCGGCTTCGGGTCGAGCAAGTTGAGCTGGCATTTGATGATGACATCTTCCCTACGGACCAATATTCGATGCATACCATTCAATCCGAATTGACGCATCACTTCATACGCGGTATGCTTACCGAAACAGGATTCACCATTTACAATCAGTCTTTGAATAAAAGAGTACAACCAATTATTTATGAAAACAAATAGTATACTTTTTGTGGCAGCATTCTGGCTGCCTGCCGTCTGGCTGGGAACAGGAGCGTTTGCTCAGGTGCCTACCCAGCCTTCGGTTGGGCAGCAACCTACCGGAGCTGCGGTAAGCGGCCAACAACCCGGAGCACAGCAGGCAGCGGGTACGGGTGCTATTGTCGCGCAGCCGGGAACCACACCTGGTACGGGCTCATCTGTCCCTTCTCAACCGGGTATCAACACAACGGGAGGAACACCATCAATCAACCCATCGGAAGGACCGGTGAACCTACAACCCAATGTTATTACGAATTTCAACTCGGGTTTAGGATTATCGCCAACGGGATTAAAACCCTCGGGTCAATCAGGAAACGGACAAGCGTTCACACTACAGGAAGCCATTGACTTTGCGTTGCAAAAAAACGTCAATGTGCGTAATGGTCAACTGGATGCCGTAAGTGCTGAAGCGCGCATCCGGGAGGTTAAAGCGTCGGCTCTGCCTCAGGTAGCCGCTAGCGCATCACTGACCGACAACCTGATTATTCAGCGGGCTTTTTTACCAGCTGTCTTTTTCGATCCGAAGGCCTCTCCAGATGCGCCAGCGGTGCCGGTCCAGTTTGGGGTCGCCTACTCAAGCAACGCGTCTGTCAACCTGAATCAGGTTATTTACAGCGCCAGCCTGAACGTTGGTTTACGAGCTGCGGCTACCTATCGGGAACTGGCGCAACGCAATTTACAAGCAACGAAAGTGACGGTAGCGGAGCAGGTTGCCAAGGCCTATTACGGCGTACTGGTGGCGGTAGAACGGGCTAAATTGCTCGATTATAACATTGGTCGGCTCGATACGCTGTTCAATGAAACGGGCGCGCTGAATCGGCAGGGATTCGTTGAGAAACTTGATGTGCAACGGCTGGAGGTACAGGCAAACAATCTGCGCGCTGAACGTCAGAATGTGCAGAACCTGATTGAGCTGAGTTACACGCTATTGAAGTTTCAGATGGGATTGGGGGTCAACGACGAAATCACGCTGTCGGAACAGCTACAGGACCGAAGTGCAGATGATCTGCGGCCATTGATTTCACCGGATCCTACGTTTCAGTATCGCAGCCGGATCGAGTATTCAACCCTGGAAACGCAGATTAAACTGGCCGAACAGGATATTGAGTTAACCCAGAAAGGCTATTTACCATCGGCATCCGGGTTTGTCAACTATGGGTACAACAGTGGCCGGAACGCATTCAGCCAGCTTATAACAGATCCCTGGTTCAATTTCGCCACGATTGGCTTAAGCTTACAAGTACCCATATTCGACGGTTTTCTGAAGCGCAATCAAATCGCCCAGAAACGGATTACGCTGCAGAAGGCACAGAACAGTGGGGAATTGCTGCGTAACTCCATCGATCTGCAAATCCGTCAGTCAAGTATTACGTTGAAGAACAGTCTGCAAACGCTCCAGACCCAGCAGCGCAACCGCGATCTGGCCCAGGAGATTGTTCGGGTAACGCAGATCAAATACAAAGAAGGTGTTGGATCCAGTATTGAAGTGCTTAACGCCGAGGCTTCGTATCGGGAAGCGCAAACCAATTACTTCTCATCCTTATATGATTTTTTAATCACGAAAGTTGATCAGGACAGAGCGCTGGGTCGGCTCTACGTGGGAAACTAAAACTTTAAAATACGTAACATGAAACCATACTACGCAATTGCCCTGGTGAGCTTATTAACGGCTTGCTCCCAGGAGAAGAAGACAGATGTACAGAGCAAACGGGAAGAACTGACTGCGCTGAAGTCACAACAGACCGAGCTTACGACGAAGATCAAAACACTGGAAGCCGATCTGGCTAAACTTGAGCCAAAGAAGCAGGAAAACGAGCGCGTGAAGGACGTGTCGGTAGCGCCCTTGTCGGCCTCCACGTTCAAACACTTTGTGGAGTTGCAGGGCACGATCGACGCAAAAAATAACGTACAGGTATCGCCAAAGTCGGGCGGTGTTGTAACGTCGGTTTATGTAAAGGAGGGCGATCAGGTGCGGGCCGGGCAGGCGATCGCTAAAGTCGACGATCAGCTTTTACGGGAGTCGATGGCAGAACTGAAAACGCAACTGTCGCTCGTCAATACGATTTACGAAAAACAGGCGGCTTTGTGGAAGCAGCAAATCGGAACGGAGATTCAGTATTTACAAGCGAAAAATAACAAAGAGTCGCTCGAACGCCGGATGTCTACGCTCAATGCTCAGTTAGGTCAGTCGACGGTAACGGCACCAATTTCTGGCGTTGTCGATCAGGTAATGGTAAAAATTGGTCAATCAGCGGCACCAGGTATGGCGCTCGTTCGAATCGTCAATCTGTCGCAGCTTAAGGTAGTTGCCAAAGTGGCCGATACCTATTCGGGTAGTGTTCGGAAAGGGGATGCCGTATTGATCGAATTTCCCGATCTGAAGAAAACGCTGAACTCGCGTATTTCTTTTGTGGCAACAACGGTCGATCCGTTAAGTCGGACATTCAGCATCGAAGCTCCTCTCCCATCCGACAATGCGCTGAAGCCAAACATGCTGGCCCGCATCAAAATCAATGACGAAACGAAAGCCAATGCGATTGTGATCAACCAGAATTTAATTCAGAGCACGGAGAATGGGCAATTGGTTTATGTCGCCGTAGACGAAGGTGGCAAAAAGGTAGCTAAAGCACGAACCGTTAAAACGGGGCAGTCGTACGGGGGGCAAATCGCCGTTACGCAGGGATTACAGGCAGGTGACAAGATTGTTACGACTGGCTATCAGGATCTGGTTGATGGACAGGCAATTAGATTTTAGTTGAACGGTTTTCTACAAACTCCTTCTTTATGAAATTTGAACAGTATAAAACCCTCGGATTCACCAACTGGTGCGTTGAGAACCGAACGGCGATTTACATCTTCACCTTCCTGATCACACTGGGTGGGCTGTTCGTGTACAACAACCTGCCTAAAGAGCAGTTTCCGGACATTAAGGTGCCTCAGGTGTATATCAACACCGTCTATGTAGGAACTGCCCCGGCCGATATCGAAAATACGATCAACAAGCAGATCGAGAAGCAGCTGAAGTCCATTTCGGGTGTGAAGCGCATCAAATCGAATGCCTTGCAGGACGTATCGGTTATTCTGGTAGAGTTCAATCCCGATGTGCAGTCGTCGGATGCGTTACAGCGCGTTCGGGACGCCATCGATAAAGCGAAGCCAGACCTGCCTCAGGAGCTTGATTCAGGCCCAACGGCCCAGGATGTAGACTTCTCGGAAATGCCGATCATGAACGTGAACATGGCCGGTAATTTCTCGCTGAAACAATTGAAAGAATACGCCGAAGATCTGCAGGACGTGATTGAAGGAATGCCCGAAATTCGTCGGGTCGACATCATCGGTGCGCTGGAACGTGAAATTCAGATAAATGTCGATCTGCCTCGTATGCAATCGGCAGGTCTGGCTTTCTCGGATATTCAACAGGCCATTCAGGGCGAAAATATCAACGTATCGGGTGGTGAGCTGCCCATCGACGGTGTTCGCCGGACGGTGCGGGTAAAGGGAGAATTCACGGACGTTGCGCAGCTTCAGAACCTTCAGATTCGGACGGCTACGGGCGCAACCGTTAAACTTGGCGATATTGCCGAAGTGCGTGACAACTTTGAAGAACAACAGGATTTCGCCCGGCTGAACAACAAATCAGTTGTGACGCTGAACGTCATCAAACGGGCGGGTGCTAACCTGATTTCTGCCGCCGATCGCATTGAAAAAACCATCGAAGAGTATAAGGAAACCCGTTTTCCCGAAGGGTTGGATGTCAAAATTACGGCCGACCAATCGGAACGGACGCGTGAAAACGTCAATGACCTGATCAATACCGTTGTGCTGGGCTTCATTTTCGTGGTACTGGTGCTCATGTTCTTTATGGGTGTTCGCGACGCTATTTTCGTTGGTTTGTCGGTGCCCTTATCGGCCTTAGTTGCTTTTGTCCTGATGCCGGTTTTAGGACCGCTGGTTGGTGCGTCGTTTACCCTGAATACCATGGTGCTTTTTGCCTTCCTGCTCGGTCTGGGACTTGTAGTGGATGATGCTATCGTGGTAATCGAAAACTCCCACCGACTCTTCAACGAGAACAAAGACTGGGATATCAAGCAAGCGGTGAAAGCAGCTGCCGGCGAGGTATTCGTACCAGTGTTATCCGGAACGCTAACGACCATCGCGCCGTTCTTTCCGCTCCTGTTTTGGCCGGGTATTGTGGGTGAATTTATGAAATTTTTGCCCCTAACCCTCATCTTAACGCTGTTCGCTTCCTTGTTCGTGGCATATGTCATTAATCCGGTTTTTGCCGTCACGTTTATGAAGCGGCATGAAGATGATCACCACGAAGACAAACAGAGCTTCCAGGAAATCAAACGGCCGCTCATGATTATGACCGTGCTGGCGGGCGTTGGCTACGTGATCGACCGGGGCATTGGTAACCTGTTCGTTCTGTTTATTATCCTGTACGTGTTCAATCATTATGTGCTGACGCCAAGACTGATTGTGCCGTTTCAGGAGAGAATGCTACCCTCGCTTAAAAACGGTTATCGTCGGTTGATTTCGTGGATATTGACCGGATGGCGGCCTGTTTTGGCTATCGTTGGCGCTTTTGGCTTATTGATCTTAACATTCATTATTACCGGGATCGCCAAACCAAAAGTCCTCTTCTTCCCGAGCGGTGAGCCGGATTACATCTACGTTTACAATGTGATGCCCATTGGGACCGACGCCCGCGTAACCGATTCAGTAACCAGAGTTATCGAAAAGCGCGTGTTCAAGGTGTTGGCCGACAACAAAGCAACGGATATCGTGAACTCGGTTATCTCCAACGTTGGTAAGAACGCCGGTGATCCCATGAATCCCGATCGCTCGGCAACTCCGCAGAAATCGAAAGTCACGATTGCGTTTAAACCAAACGAAGAGCGGCACGGCATTTCAACGGATTCATTGCTGAGCAAAGTGCGGGTGGCGGTGAGCGGTTTACCGGGTAGCGAACTTTCGGTAGAACGGGAATCCAACGGACCCCCAACTGGCAAGCCAATTGCCATTGAAATTGCGGGTGAAGAGTTCGACGAGCTTAAAAAACTGGAAAAACAGGTTCGTCAGAAAATCTCCCAGGCTGGAATTCAGGGTATCGATCAGTTGAAGTCGGATCTGATTACCAACAAACCCGAAATCGTCATTGATATTGATCGGGAGAAAGCCGAGCGGGAAGGCATTTCGTCGGGTCAGGTGGCTATGGCCATTCGGACCGCGTTGTTTGGTACGGAAGTATCGAAATTCCGGGATGCAAAAGACGAATACCCGATCATGGTTCGACTGAAACCCGATGATCGGAGCCAGATCGACCGGCTGCTGAGCCTGAATGTGGTATACCGCGACATGGTTATGGGTGGCCAACTGCGGCAGGTTCCCATTACGTCGGTAACAAACATCAGCTACTCGACGACGTTCAGTCAGATCAACCGTAAAAATCAGGAACGGCTCGTTACGTTGAGTTCAGATGTGGTGCCAGGATTCAATGCCAATGAAATAGTGGCGCAAATTCAGGATGTTATCAAGGAAATCGACGTTCCGAACGGATACACGCTCAAGATGGGTGGCGAACAGGAAGATCAGCAGGAGTCGATGAACTTCCTGGTATCGGCCTTCGGTATTGCCATGCTGTTGATTTACCTGATCATGGCTACGCAGTTCAACTCAGTCGTAAAACCACTGATCATCTTCGTAACGATCCTGTTCTCGCTGATTGGCGTGCTGCTTGGGTTCGTTATTTTCAACAAAGATTTCTCCGTAATTATGTCGGGAGTCGGAATTATTGCGCTGGCCGGTATCGTGGTGAAAAACGGGATTCTGCTCATCGAATTCATTGAAGAACTACGCGGTCGGGGCGTTCCCTTACGCGAAGCTATCATCGAAGCGGGCGGTATCCGGTTAACCCCCGTGTTATTAACGGCCTCGGCTGCCGTGCTGGGCTTGATTCCCCTGGCGCTGGGTATTACCGTAGACTTTGTCGGGTTGTTTCGTGATTTTGATCCGCACGTAATCGTCGGTGGGGATAGCTCTGTATTCTGGAATATTCTAGCCTGGACGATCATTTTTGGACTAACGTTTTCGACTGTTTTAACACTCGTTATCGTGCCTTGTATGTACTGGATCAACGAGCGCATTCGGATGAAGTGGTTTGGTAAGAAAGACCCCGCTCTCGAACGGAAAGAAGAACTGGAAGAAGAATTGGTTTAGATAACAGCGTTAACTAAATGATGCCGACAGGTCCAAAACCGTCGGCATCATTTGTTTTCAGCGCATGTCACAAAAGTCTACCCAGCGAGTGTTTAGTCTATGGCAGGAGCGGTTCATAGCTCCACTTCATAACCAACGGCAGGTTTTCTACAGGTGCTATCCGTAAGTTGGAACACGTGTTATCATTGTTGGGTTATGCTCACGATAAGGCCACCAGACCAATATAAACAGGAGCCGTATTAATAGACGCAACTACATACCAAAATACATCCCCTTACTTCCGCAGAAATACGAACAAGAATCCATGAATCGGACCACTTTATTTTTCATACTCCCCGCTATTCTGCTCCTGATCGACTGGTATGTTTTTCAGGCTGTCAAAACGCTCAGCCGGTCGGCAACTGAAGGGACACAACGCATAATCGCTATCGCTTTCTGGGGCTTTACTGCCCTTTCGTTGCTGATGTACATCATTATGCAACTGCTGCCGCCCGATTCTATCAGCCGGAACACACGCACATTTCTATGGGCGTTTATTGCAATCCCCTATTTCTCAAAAATCTTCGCCGTACTGATTATTCTGATCGATGATATCGGCCGGTTTTTCCGGTGGGTTGTTTCGCTTTTCTATAAGCCCGAAGTCCGCGAAGCTGTTGAGGATACAACCCGAAAAACGATGCCCGCTACGGACACAATTACCCGCTCCGATTTTCTGATGAAAACGGCTTTAGTGGTCGGTGCTGTACCCCTGGTTGGGTTTAGCTGGGGCATTTTGTCTGGAGCACACGACTATCGCATCCGACGTGTCAAGTTACCGCTTAAAAACCTGCCCTCCGGTTTTAACGGCATGACCATCGCGCAGATTTCGGATATTCATTCAGGTAGCTTTTTTAATAAAACAGCGGTGAAAGGGGGTGTCGAAATGCTCCTTGGGCAGAAACCCGATATGGTGTTTTTTACCGGAGATCTGGTCAACAGCCACGCTGATGAAGTCAACAGTTATATCGATGTATTCAATAAAGTAAAAGCGCCTATGGGCGTTTACTCGACTCTGGGCAACCACGACTACGGCAAATATGTACAGTGGCCGAGCGCCCAGGCCGAACGTCAGAACGTACTGAACGTGATAGCTGCTCACAAGCAGATGGGCTGGAATATTATGCTGGACGAGAACAAGATTCTGGAACAGAACGGCGATAAAATTGCGCTCATTGGGGTTCAAAACCTTGGCTTTGGCCCAGCGGCATTGCGGGCCGGTAATCTCGCGAAAGCGTATGAAGGCACGCAAGATTATCCCGTTAAACTCCTGCTGTCCCATGATCCCACACACTGGGATGCCGAAGTTCGTCCTAAATACCCGGATATCGATGTTCAGTTTAGTGGTCATACCCATGGTGCTCAGTTTGGGGTTGACCTGGGTGATGTGAAATGGAGTCCGGCTCAGTATTTCTACAAACAGTGGGCCGGGTTATACCAGGATGGTGATCAGCGCCTGTATGTAAACCGGGGATATGGTTATATCGGCTATCCGGGCCGGGTCGGTATTTTGCCGGAGATCACTATTTTTGAGCTGGTTAAGGCTTAATAGCCTAACTAATCGACTACTCATTCAGTTACCCTACTCGATAAACCATCACATACATCATGAAAATTGTATTTATTACCGGACTCTCTTTTTTTATGTCGCTGTTTTCGTATCTGAAACCAGCACAGCCTCAGGAAACGGCTATTCCACTTTGCCACACAACCGATTCGCCGGGCAATGATATGTCGGCTATGGCGGCCGATCCGGCATTCCAACGCCTTCACGAAGCTCCCCTACCCTTTATCTACACGGGAGCGGGTGAGATGATTAAATTTTCGACGCCGGATGGCCAGTCAGCAAATGGATTTCTGCTAAAAGCTAAAAAGCCATCGAACAAATGGCTCCTGGTTTATCAGGAATGGTGGGGACTGAATGACAATATCAAACAACAGTCAGAAACGTTTTACAACGATCTCAAAGATGTGAATGTGCTGGCAGTTGATATGTATGATGGAAAAGTAGCTACTGAACCTGCTGAAGCAGGCAAACTAATGCAGGGAGCCAGCAAAGACCGGCTTATGAGCATCCAGAAAGGCGCCATTGCCTATGCAGGACCTAAAGCTGAATTTGCCAGTGTCGGCTGGTGTTTTGGCGGCATGTTATCCCTTCAATCAGCCATGCTGGAAGGCAAACAGGCCAAAGGATGTGTCATGTACTACGGTCGGCCGGAGCAGGATGTTGAAAAACTGAAAACACTTAATACAGATGTATTGGGCTTCTTCGGTAGTCAGGACAAGGGCATCTCACCAGAATCCGTCAAGACTTTCGAAGAGAACATGGCGAAAGCTGGTGAAAAAGTGACGGTGAAAATGTACGATGCTGGTCATGGTTTTGCTAATCCAAGCAACCCGGTTTATAACAAAGAAGCTGCGGCCGACGCGTACAAACTTGCGCTGGCTTATCTGAAAGACAAGCTGAAAGCGTAAGAAGGGAAGGTTAACGAAAATGGTGAGTAATGAAGTGGCTGGCAAATACATACTGTAGTTGCCAGCCACTTACCGTTATAGAGATGCCAGCCAGGCCTTTAATAAAACTTTAACTACTCTCTACTCGTTTTGATTAAACGCTGAAGCCTATAAACTGTCTAACCAACAAATCGGGTGAAAACCTGCTACAGCGATGAAAACGACGAAGTTGAGTGGACTTATAACCGGGCTGTTACTGGGTGTAGCGACGGTCAGTTTTGGCCAGGTCTACGGACCGGGGTACCCGAATGGAAACGGATACAACCAGAATTACCCAAATGGGAATGGGTACGGTCAAAATTATCCCAACCAGAATTACCCAAATGGATACAATAACGGGTACAACCAGGGCTATCCAAACGGATACGGTCAAGCTTATCCAAATGGATATGGGTCTTATAACCAATATGGTCAGCCCTACCCGTACCGTCAGCAGGTTGTCATTTTGCCACCCCGTGTCGTTGTTGTACCACCACCGGTTGTTGTAAGGCCTCCGATTTATGTCAGACCCTACCCCGGTTACGGCTATGGTTTTGGCCATGGCGGACACAGAGGTGGTTACGGCCGTCGCTGGTAAGCGAAAGTACAGGTGACAAGTAATGGTTTAAGGCATCAATAGTAAAAACGGAAAAATCATGAAAACGATAAAAGTTCTGCCTTTTTTGATCGCGGGTTTATTAGTTGTTTTAATGACTAGTTGCGGTCCTTCTTATGTAAGTACGGGTGTTGGTTACGGTCCTGGTTATTATGGTGCTCGTCCTTATTACGGCTATGGATACAGGCCCTATGGGTATTACAGCCCCCCGGTTGTTGTTCGCCCACCCGTTGTGGTTAGGCCTCGGTATTACTCCCCCGCCCCCCGTTATTATGGCGGTAGCCCTCGTGGTGGCTACAATGGCGGTAGAAGTGGCGGTTACAGCGGAGGTGGTCGTTCGCGCGGACCAAGATAATCCTGGTACTTTGTACTAATAAAATGGGTGCTACAGTCTGGACTGTAGCACCCATTTTATTAACGCCGATTGATACCTCAGGCAGGCCAGACAAAAGGCTTGCCAATGTGCACAGAATAATCGCCCGATTCAATCAGGGGCTTGTCATCCGTCTGTAAATTGTAGAGGTAAATCCAGCAGTCGGTCGTACCCCCGTTGAATTGAACGGGAATGATCGCTCTAACATATTCGGTCGGTTGCTCAAACTGGTCACCAACGCCTTCGTAATAGTCGAGATAAGTAAGTATCGCTTCTTTTTGATTCTTTATTTCGAAGACCGAACCATGCACATGCGTATTGCTATTTTCCTGATAAACAGCGCCTGGGTAACTTCCCATATCGAATGACTGACCTGAAAATGAGCCTTCGCCTACGTAGCGGCCCCGTTGGCGCAGATACTGGGAAAACGTGTTATCGAAAGGTGGGCGGAGGGTGCCGTAAACGATCAGGAAGTCAGGGTTGTAGGTCATTTAATAAAAAATGGATGGCCGTGCGACGAAAATAGGGTATTTGACGTTAGATAGAAAATGCACTGGTTATGAAAAAGACAAAAATCATTCTACTGATGGCGGCATCGCTCGTGCTGATCAACGTACCGCTGGAAACGATGGCGTCTAAAAATACAACTGAACAAACGGCTATCGGGCGTAAACGAAAAGGCTATAAACCCAAGCGCGGAGGGCTGTTTAACACAGGACTTTTTCGCAAGAAAAATGGCTGTGGCTGTCCGAATCATTAAGCAATTGTTAAGAAATTGTATTTATATCATAGCCAGGCCCATCCATGGGCCTTTTTTCGTTAAATTACTTGTAAAAATCTGTGTTTCAGCGTAAAATTTCGTACCTTTGCGGCTTGAAATACCTGAACCGCACCGGTAAACCGGTAAAAATTTATTTGATTTTTCATGATTCTCATGATTGCTCATAAACGGGTTCAGACAGATACAATCAAATCATGAAAGTCAAACGAATCAGGATACACCTGGTTCAGACAACACTTGTATGCAATCAATTCGCAATATAGCAATCATCGCTCACGTTGACCACGGCAAAACGACCCTGGTCGACAAGATTATTCACGCGTCCAAGCTCTTTCGGGATAACCAGGAATTTGGGGACCTGATTCTGGATAACAACGACCTCGAACGTGAACGGGGTATTACGATCGTTTCCAAAAACGTATCGGTACGGTACAAAGATGTTAAGATTAACATCATCGATACCCCAGGCCACAGTGACTTTGGCGGTGAAGTTGAGCGTGTTCTGAAAATGGCCGATGGTGTTTGTTTGCTGGTCGATGCTTTTGAAGGAGCCATGCCACAAACTCGTTTTGTACTGGGTAAAGCCCTGCAACTGGGCCTGAAGCCAATCGTTATTGTAAACAAGGTCGACAAAGAGAACTGCCGCCCTGAGGAAGTACACGAACAGGTTTTCGATTTGATGTTCAACCTGGGCGCTACCGAAGACCAATTGGATTTTCCGACCGTTTACGGGTCGTCGAAGCAGGGCTGGATGGGGCCAGATTGGAAAACACCAACCGACAACATCACCTATTTACTCGACACGATCGTTGAGAACATTCCGCCTGCGCCGATGAACGAAGGGTTGCCTCAGATGCAGATCACATCGCTGGATTATTCGGCTTTCGTAGGTCGGATCGCTATCGGACGGGTGCATCGTGGAACCTTGAAAGAAGGTGCTAACATGGCCCTTGTAAAATCAGACGGTTCAGTTAAGAAAGTAAAAATTAAAGAGTTACAGACTTTTGAAGGACTTGGTAAACTGAAAGTAGCCGAAGTTCAATGTGGCGACATATGTGCTGTTACGGGGCTTGAAGAGTTTGAGATTGGTGATACGCTGACCGACGCCGAAAAACCCGAAGCACTCGATCGTATTTCGGTAGATGAGCCAACCATGAACATGTTGTTCACGATCAACAACTCGCCTTTCTTCGGCAAAGAAGGTAAGTTCGTTACATCGCGTCACCTGCGTGATCGGCTCTACAAAGAAATCGAAAAGAACCTGGCCTTGCGCGTAGAAACAACCGACAGTGAAGACCGATTCCTGGTCTACGGTCGGGGTATTCTTCACTTGTCCGTTCTGATCGAAACCATGCGTCGTGAAGGATACGAATTGCAGGTTGGTCAGCCTCAGGTGTTGTACAAAGAAGACGAAAACGGCCATAAACTGGAGCCAATCGAAACACTCGTGGTCGACGTTCCGGAAGAAACCGCCGGAAAAGTGATCGAATTGGCTACCCAACGTAAGGGCGAACTGCTGATCATGGAGCCGAAAGGCGATCTGCAACACCTGGAGTTCGATATTCCATCACGTGGCCTGATCGGCCTGCGGTCGAATGTTCTGACGGCAACCTTCGGGGAAGCGGTTATGAGCCACCGGTTCAAAGAATACCAGGAATACAAAGGGCCAATCCCTGAGCGGATCAACGGTTCGTTGATTTCGATGACCAGCGGTTCGGCTACCGCTTATTCGATTGATAAACTTCAGGATCGTGGATCGTTCTTTATTGAACCAGGTGACGAAATTTATACGGGTCAGGTAATTGGCGAGCACAACCGTCAGAACGACATTGTTGTTAACGTGATCACGGCCAAGCAGTTGACGAACATGCGGGCTTCGGGTTCGGATAACAACGTGAAAATTGCGCCAAAAATCTCGTTCTCCCTTGAAGAGAACATGGAGTATATTCAGAAAGACGAATACCTAGAAGTAACGCCGAAGTCGATGCGGATTCGTAAGATTTACCTCGACGAAAACGAGCGCAAACGCAATCAGAGCAAATTCGCAATGGCGTAATCAGCCGCCGAATTAGTAAGGTTTATCGCCTATAAAAAGAAGCCCCGCCTGAGCAATCAGGCGGGGCTTCTTTTTGTAATTCAGCGAGTTAATCTCAGAATGTAAAGTACTTATCTGTTCTGAATGCAAAAGCAGGTAATGTTTTGAAAGGAAATACAGTTGCTGGTTTTGCAGACGTTTCGAGTGCTGTTTGTGTCGTTTTAGTATCGACAAACGTAGAGTGCCGATGAACGTGGTAATAACCAGCTACAAACAGCGAACCGCCAATAACTGATAGGGCAATTTTTTTCATAGTGTATTGAGTAGAATTCATGAATGATGTGTCTACTGTTGCTATTAACAGAAACTAAGTGAATTTGTTTCAAAAAGAGACTCCCATCCGAAAACAAAGTCGGTTGTAAACTCGGTGCTCATCCCGTTCAATATCATTGCCAACGATTGGTTTTTGGACATCGATAACTTGCCGTTTATAGGTAATGGACAGCAAAAAGGCATTGGTCGATGGCTTACCGACTCGCAAAGCTAGGCCCGGATTGAGCATCAACCCGCCTTTTAGTTCGTAACCGGTTGAGCTTTTATTAAGCCAGGTAAATCCATACCCAGCGTCGGCAATGGCGAGCAAACGCACGTTTCGATAAGGATTCCGGGCAAAATCGAATCGTAATCCGGCACCGACTGGCATAACCAGCGCGGCTTTATACCAATCAATTCCTACCAGCCCGCCTACGGCTAGCCGTCGACTTACCTGAACACCGTTGAAAGTCTGCGCCGTGAAGCTTAGTTTGTTTTCCACTAACTGCGCCGTCGATGTGCCGGAAGCGACCCGGCCAAAGAGCCCGCCCAGCTCCGTATAGTTGACATAGATGGGCGGGTGAGAAACAGGTTGAGCCAGGGCTCGCCCACAAACCAACAGGCTTGTTATCAACACATAAAGTTGTTTCATACCCGTACTCAGTAATAGGATGGACGACGGATCGGAATATGACTCAGCGGCCGCAATTGACGTGGATTGCTGGCGTCGAACTGGTAGAAACCATCTTTGCCAATCATCAGCAGCGATTTCTCCAGCGGAATTACATCAAACGCATTTAAATCCTCGATATGCTGCAATAGCTTCACGCTCATGGCATCGGCTACGTCGAGCGATTTAAGTCCATAGGCGCCCTCACAAATGAACAGATTAGGGTACGAAACGCCCAGTCCATGTGGGTTGCGCATCGGGTAGCTTTTGAGCAGACGCGGGTTTGTTAAATCTGAGACATCAACGATGTCGAGTTGATTCGTGAAGCCACCACATTGATTGCCTGAGCGCAGCGTTACATAAGCCAGATTATCATGCACCACAACCGGATCGCACACGCGCGCGTGTTGAAAAACTGACAGGCGCTCGGGTTTCTCGGGATTTGTATTATCGTAAATGAACATGCCCGTTTGCGAGCCAATGAACAGTTTATCCTTGTAAGGGAAAATTGTTTCAATTCCCCAACCCATTTGTATGGCATTGCCAACCTTCGGCTGAGCCGGATTCTTGATATTGAACAACTGCATCGTCGACTGACTAACGGTGTAGAGGTAATCATTGTAAAGGGCAAAACGGGCCATTGACCCGGCCACACCGTTCGTCGTCGAACCTCCGGAGGATTTATCAGACCCCGCCGAGCTTGCCTGCGCATTGAAGAAAACGCCCGTTACCCATCCGCCAGTTGGGTTGACGTTCTCTTCACAGTTGGTGTCAATTGTCTCGGTTACGTAGCTGACCTTCTGGTCATACACCAGTTGGCTGGTGTTGTCAAAACTCCACCAGCCGCCTTCAAACGAGCCGTTGGGAAATACATTGGGCACCCGGTTTATGGCCTGTACCGCAGATGGATTGCTGATGTCGAACGCTACCAGATCCATGTAGCTGTCAGCATACAATATGTTGTCGCGAATGGCCATGTCGCCATTACCGGGAATTCGGACAAACGCGACTGGCGTCGGGGCAGCCGGGTTGCGGTTGTCGATAATGTGAATTCCTTCTTTCAGTTCATTAATGAACAGATACTGATCTTTGGTGTAAATTTTACCTGGATTTACCAAGGCCTGGGGAGGCACAATCTGAATACCTTGCCGGAGCTGATTAGCCGTGAACGTAACGGGTGTGTAACGCCGGTACGTTCGGGTTTCCTGGCAGTTGTCGGTACAACCCCACAACGATAAAAACGGAAATGTAAAGAGAAGCAGTAGACGGTTCGTTTTCATAGATACAGGTGTTAGGATTTATGACTACGATTCTACGAATCGTAAAAGCGTTGTAAATCAGCATAAAAAAATTGCCCGGCTGTCCTGATTACGGCCGGGCAATATTGATCTTACACAAAAAGTTAGCAAGTATTATCGTTGATGTGAATCTGTAGAAGCGGGAATAAGGCTCTTAGAGAATCACACAAATTCAATTCATTCTCTCATACACCATTACATGCGGTTGTGCCCCGCCGTGGTAAAGGCGTAGCTGGTCGTTCGTTGTTACCTCGTACCGAACGGCGGCTTTCAGGTTTGTGAAGTACGCTTGTTCAAATGCCATATCGTCGGGCGGTCCTGCCACATGGGTATTAGCCAGGTTTTCGGCCACCAACACGCCGTCCAGTGTAGCAAACAGCCGTAGCGTGTACGTATTTACTGATGCCTTCCCGTTAGCCAGAAAGGGCGTAATATCGTGGGGCGGGTTGGCGGTATCATAAGCAAATTGCAAAGTCACGGCATACGAGGAGTCGGGTTGGATAAGACGCCAGGTGCCAATCAGTTTTGCAATTTTTGGGGCTACTGTGGCTTCTTTCTGGCTACACTGGCTGGTCAATAACAGGAGTAGCAGAAAAGCAATCGTTGCGTTTTTCATGAACTGGCTTTAGTCGGGTCGGCAATTTTACCGACAAATAACACAGTTCCTGTGCTTTTTTCATGAATAACGAACACAAAGGGCCGGTCACAAAGCGTTGGCATTGGCACCGATGTCGTTGAAACGCCACCCGTTGTAACCGCAGCCGCTTCTGTACCCTGCTCATCCACAGCCACAAAGGTATTTTGCTTCACGAAACTCAACGTCAGGCCTCCCTTACTGTTAATCTTCGTGAAATCGGCGCGGTCAGTAAAGGCCGTTGGCATACCCATTGTCGTGAGCGCTTTGTTCAGATTGATTTCGTAGGTAAGCGTGAACTTGGGCAAGCCGATATCGAACATACCCAACGTCATATCGTTTTGTAACTGCGCCCACTCAACGCTGGTCATATTGCTGATGACGGCGTCGGCCGTCGTGCTTTCGGCAGGCAGCAGAACCGTCATGACATATCCGGGCCCATCCGTACGAGCAGTGCCATAGGGTAATTCAAAAGCTGTATAAGTATCCCGAAAGGCCCGGTTCAATTTGCTGTTAAGGCGCATCATACGGACGTTTGTTGTCGCATCAGTTCCCAGCTTAAAAGGCGAGTCGATGGTTTTGGCTGGATCGAACCGAGTTTGCCAGTCGCCTTTGACATACAGCGCATTCAGCAAAAACAGGACATTGTCGGGCTGTATCTGATCGATTACCTTCGGGATTTTACCATTTGTGTGCTGACTGGCCCATCTATTAATGGTACCGACTGTAGCTGGATTCGTAAAATCCTGTGCCGACACTTCAGCGTTGAACGTCTGTTTCAGCAAATCCTGAAAGGAGTTTTCAACCGAAAACGTGTTTCGGTACCAGACCGAGTTCGCCAGCGTGAGCGTAACCTTCGGGTCAGCTTTGGGCAGGTTCGTCATCAGGTTATTATACGTCGCATTCGCTTCGGCCAGCGTTTGGGCATCCAGATGAAGTGTTTTCTGAATTTCCTGGGCTGTCTGGCCATTGGCTCCGTTCATCAGCATGCCTAATGCGATATGAAGGCTTAGGGGCGAAATAAAGACATTCTTGGCCTGCCCTTCGTCGGCATTCACCTGTTTTGCCAGATCAAAAGCAAATTGATTCGTTTGATTGGCGAAGGGAGCGGATACCCGTAATTCGCTGGGTGTATTCGCGTTTGACGACGGATCGAGCGTTGCCGTATTGCAGCTAATTGCCATCAGCATCATACTGAGGGTAGCAGCGGTCGTTGCGGAAAAAAAGGTCAGTTTCATAGGGATAGTTGGATAAGCTTTTAGCTGTTTAGACAATTCCCAAAATTCTCTACTCTCTTTATGGGCACTCGTCGAACGCCTTGCGTTGACTACGTAGCGCGCTGACCAGCGATTCAAAGCCCGGAATCGTTTGGCCGTATTCAAACGTTACCCGGTGTTTCTGATCGCCAAGTTGTAACTCAATGTATTCGGCACCGCCGTCGGCACAATCGGGGCAACCTAATCGTTCGGGCTGCTTACGGAAAGCGTCCAGATCAGCCATCGCTTTTAGTGAATCCCAACTGGCCTGATCAATCGTTTTCTGGCAGCTTTTCGGCGACGTTTGCGTTCTGCTGCGGTTAATCGTGGTCAAATCGACACTGGTGCCGTTGAAAACGTAGTCTTTTACGCAATACCCAACACACATGCCAAATGAAGAGCCCGTGCGGATTGTCAGCGGATCGGTCGATGTGCGTTCTTCCGAGGAGACGGTTGTTGGATTACACCGCCCCAGAATCATCATAAACAGTAGGGTAATGCCCGTCAGTTTCATAATTACAAAGGATTAAAAATGATAATCGACACCAAAACTCATACCAGCTGAGGTAGGGCGACCCTGCACCTGAGCATCCGCTTTTGTGCTCGATTCAAGCGCTGGTTGATACATACCTGCTATGGACGCCGACCACTGGCGCGTTGGCCGATACCGTAAGCGAGCCCCCATCGTAGCCGCCAGAGACACCGGGCGGTAAACCCCATCTTTGTTTGTGACTACCAACGCATCGCCTACTGTATTTTTAACGAAAATGTTGGTTAACAGTCCCCCAATCACGGCCATGCTCAGCTTCTTGCGAGGCCGTAACTGATAACCCACCTGAACCGGAACCTGCACATATTGATAGTCATTGTTTACCGTCTGAATGGTCTGGTTCGCCGAGGGTACGTAAGATGGAGATACATACGCTATCGTGTTGTTATAACTGGCTTGTGGGGCATTATTGGCGAATTTAACGTTTTGTGAACTGTTGCGGAGCGCATCGATGTAAGCGTTGCCGCCCGTTCCAATGCGGTTTGCCAGCAAATCCATCTGACCCGTCGCCAAGGATTGTCCTGTAGTCTCGACGGTAGCATGTCCCGACAAATAACCTATTCCTGACTCAACTGACCAACGTTCGCTTAACTGGACGCCCGCTCCGGCCTGGTAAGCCATGGAGTAGTTTGCCCGGCTACTCACCGACGATTGAGAAGACACGTTGGCCGATGCAAGCGCCGTATTTGAGAAGGACGATTGCATCGATCGCACGGATACCATTGGATTGAACGATCCTGGCATCATATTCACCGACGCCCACAATTCCCGCGGCTGCCGCTTCGATTTATTGACCTCCGGCTCTGTCTCTAAGTCCATCGGCCGTATCCATACTATCCGTTGAATGGAACCTGGTCGGCGCATACGCAGCGGCTTTCCAATCAGTTTGTTGAAAACGACGGTATTTTGAACGGACGCATCGGTAGCGATGAAGGATTGGCTACCCGATGGATAGGAGGTTGTTGCCGTCAAATTCGATGAACGTCTGGACTCAGGGTGCTCCAGTGTTTGTTGCGCTGCTGAGGCAGCCATCAATACGGTTGGACCATGCTGAGAATGACCACCGCGCGCCGACTTTGGATCCGTCTGTGCAACCAATGGCTGTGCATTTTGTGCCGCTGTAGCGGCCGCCCGGCTTCTCAAACCATTGATCGGCTGTGCTGATTTAACTACTGACTTAGCCGTGGTGGAGGCAACCGCGTCGGTCTGGGCACGACGTGCATGGCTGGTTGGCGAGGCATCAGTCGCTGTTGATGGCTCACTGTGTGAATTGGCAACGTTGTTGGCCTGATCAATAGGTTGCTCCTGGGCTGCCAATTGTTTCGTTGATTGGAAATTGACAGCCCACCAGCCAACAAGGAGCAAAGCTACCGCAGCCGCCATTCCTGCACCCCAGATCAACGACCGCGACGAAGCCAGTCCCGTTCCCCAGAGCGGTAAAACCTTCGGCCCGCTGGACTCATCCAGGCGCTGCTCAATAGTACCCCAGACACGTGGCGGAGGCATTTCAGAGGCATCCTCGAATGTCTTTCGCCAAAAGTCGTCGGATAAGTTCTTATCTAATTCATCCATTTTAGTATTGTCGTTCAAAGTGGGCTACCTTGGGCGGGGTGCCCATCGGCAAACCGTTTGTCAGCTTGTATTTTTTGTTGCAATAGGCTTCTGGCCCTTGAATATTGTGATTTGGACGTTCCCTCGGCTATATCGAGCAACTCCGCAATTTCGGGGTGATTGTAACCTTCAATTGCGTACAGGTTGAAGACCGCCCGGCAACCGGGGGGTAATTCCTGAATCAGTTGCAGCAGATACTGGTAATTCAGCGCGGGCAAGCTCTCATCGGCTTGTGGTAGTATGGGTGCCAGTTCCTGCACATCGGCGGTATTTTCCCACGGCTTCTGTTTGCGTATGGCTTTTAGCGCTGTATTTATGACAATTCGTTTTAACCAGGCTTCCAGTGGGCACTCAAACCGAAAGGAGTCGATGTGTTTGTAAATCTTCACAAAGGCGTCCTGCAAAATATCTTCCGCTTCGTCAGGGTCACGTATATATCGTTTACAAACGACAAAGAGCTTCCCGGCAAACCGCTCATAGAGCCGTCGCTGCACAATTCGGTCCTGCCGTCGGCACCCTTCAACTAATTCGTATTCATCCTGCATAGCAACGTTGACCCTTCAATGACCTCATTTCCACTCAAACCGTTGTAAGGTCTATAAAATTTTTTCATAATTCCGGTTGCCTGCATTCCTTACCCCATGCCTGGTTGCGTTCTAGTTAGCATAGGTAGGGATTTTATTGACATGCAAAAGAGTGATAGTAGTTTTAAGGTAGTTAATGTTGGATATTTTGTGGATACGTATCTTTGAGAACTTTATCAATTGCTCCCTGTGACTCGTCGAGATGCCATTTGTTACTCACTCAGCGCTGGCTTGACGGCGTTGCGGTACCCGGCTTCTGTTGCAACAAAAATAGGGAAAGCCCAATGCCAGATTGGCGACTGCGATTGGTCGATTGAGCCAGCGGATGATGCACAGGCGTTTGCGATGGCTAAATAAATGGGGCTAGATGCCGGGGAGGAGTTATGGGAAACAGTAGGACTGTGCGAGGTTTGTTCAGGTAAGGATTCGATGGGGCAGTTTGGGGTTTATTATCTGTATGTCTATCCGGTCGGCCGATTTGGCCGCAGGGATGATAAAACAAGCCGTTTTTAGCTATAAATTAACAAATGAAGGTAACGTTTTCGTTTAACTCTCTTCCAGTCGTTTTGACAACGCTTGGATTCTTATATCTGGCAGGTACCACGTTTGGACCAGCCAATCAGTTTGTTCCGCTCTCGTCTGGTTATGAACCGTCTCAGCAGCAAAATAGTGTATTGCTGGCTGATTCAACTACACTCTACCTGCCCAACGACCTGGAGGCAACGCTCTGGGCAGAGTCCCCCATGGTTTACAACCCTACCAGCATGGATATCGACGCCAAAGGGCGGGTGTGGATTACGGAGGCCGTCAATTACCGAAAATTCAATAATAAAGCTGAGAGTCATCTCGATTACCCCGAAGGCGAACGCATTGTCATTCTGGAAGATACCAACGGCGATGGCAAAGCGGATGACAGTAAGGTGTTCGTAACCGATCCGGAGTTGGTGTCGCCTATGGGTATTGCCGTTATTGGCAACAAAGTTATTGTTTCCTGCGCCCCGAATCTGATCGTTTATACGGATGAAAATGGCGATGATAAGCCCGACAAGAAAGAGATTATGTTAGCCGGGTTTGGTGGCCTGGACCACGACCATGCGCTTCATGCCCTGGTCGCTGGCCCCGACGGTAAATACTATTTCAACACCGGAAACGCTGGTCCGCACATCATCACCGACAAGGACGGCTGGACGCTCCGCTCGGGGAGCCTGTATGTTGGCGGAACACCTTATAACAAACGTAACCATGGCAATCAGGTGAGTGACGATGGGCGTGTCTGGACAGGAGGAATGGCGCTGCGTATCGATCCGGACGGCTCAAACCTGAAAGTGATGGCCCATAATTTTCGTAATAATTACGAAACTACGCTGGATTCGTATGGTAACATGTGGCAGAATGATAACGATGATGAGGTGATGGCCTGCCGTACCAGCTTTCTGATGGAGGGGGCTAATGCCGGGTATTTCAGTAGCGACGGTACTCGTTCCTGGCAGGGTGATCAACGGCCGGGTCAATCGGTTCCCATCGCACACTGGCATCAGGAAGATCCCGGTGTCATGCCCGCTGGTGATATTACGGGAGCGGGCTCACCGACGGGCATGGTTGTTTACGAAGGCGATGAGCTTGGCCCACAGTACCGGGGTATGTTGCTGAGCGCCGACGCGGGCCGGAATGTAATTTTCGGCTACAAGCCAGAACCCGCGGGTGCCGGTTTTCGACTTTCCCGTACTGATTTTATCAGCACCTTTCCCGAAGTAGACGCTAACTACAAGTGGAATGCCAGGACAAATGATCCCCGGAAATGGTTTCGCCCCAGCGACGTAACCATTGGTACGGATGGGGCTATCTATATCGCGGACTGGTATGACCCCGTTGTGGGCGGTCATCAGATGCAGGATCGTAAAGGATACGGTCGTATCTATCGCATCACGCCCAAAGGTAAAAAGCTGAAAACCCCTAAAATAGATCTGCGCACGACACAAGGGCAGATTGCAGCCCTTCTGAATCCGGCTGTAAACGTTCGTATGCTTGGCTTCGAGGCCCTGGCTGAACAGGGTGAAAAGGCGGTAGAACCCGTTATGGCGTTGCTGTCTTCGTCCAATCCATACCACCGCTCGCGGGCTATTTTTCTATTGGCTCAACTGGGCGCCGAGGGCCAATTTGAGGTCGAGCGCTTACTAAAGGCCATCGATGCGCCCGTACGGGTTACCGCTTTGCAGGCCTTGCGGAGTATTACGCCGGAAAACTCCAAATCCATTCCGGCCTTGACGGCGTCTCAACGGGCTTTGCTGCCGTTAATGGGCAACCTGTCTGTAGACCGGAGCGCGGCTGTTCGGCGCGAAGTTGCTATTGCCCTGCGCGATGTTCCTTTCGACGAATGCAAATACATGCTCATCAACCTGGCGAAGGGATATGATGGGCAGGATCGGTGGTATCTGGACGCGCTCGGTAAGGCGGCCGATGGAAAAGAAGAAGCCCTATTCTTTGAGCTTCGTCAGACAATGCCCGAAGATCCTACAAAATGGGATCAAAAAACGGCTGATATTGTCTGGGAATTACATCCGCCATCGGCCGTAACGCTCCTGAAAAAGCGCGCCGATAGTCCATCACTTACGGCGGAAGCCCGTAAACAGGCTATTGTTACCCTTGGCTTCATTAAGAGTAAACCCGCTGCGTTGGCCATGATCGATTTGTCGAAATCAGCGGATAAGGACGTGGCAGATCAGGCAACCTACTGGATGGGTTTCCGCCGGGGTAACGATTGGGCCAAGTTGCTGAATTGGGAAGATATAATGCCTACCAAGGTATCTGCACATGAGCAGAAAATGCTGGCTAACCGGCAGACTTTGCTGGACGAGAACAAAACGGATGCTGACAAGCGGAAGATTGCCCTGGAAATGGCTCGTGATCCAGAAGGTGGACGGATTCTGGTTGGCTTAGCGTCCGATAAAAAGCTGTCGGACAGGCTGATAAAAGCCATAACGCCAACGATTTTAAAAAACCCGGATCAGAGTGTCCGGACGATGGCAAAAGAATACTTCTCGACGAAACAGGAGGCACCGGCCGTTACAGAAACAGCGTCGGTCAGTGCAAAACCGGTTCAACCAGCCGTTGCTGAATCGACGTCCGTCAAACGAACCGAGGCTCCTGCCAGCGTCACGACCAGTTCAGACCCGCTCATTGCGCAAATTGCTATGCTGTCGGGCGATGAAAAATCGGGCCGGACGGTATTTAAAGCCAACTGTGCGACTTGCCACCGGCATGGGCAGCAGGGCAACGATGTTGGCCCGGAGCTAACCAATATCCACCAGAAGTTTGATAAAAGCGGGTTGCTGGATGCCATCGTCCATCCGAGTGCGAGCATTGCCTTTGGGTACGAACCCTGGCTCATTACGACCCGGAAAGGCCAGACCTTTTACGGTTTCCTGGTCAGTGATGGCGAACAATCGGTTGTCGTAAAAGGCATAAAAGGACAGAAACACACCATTCCAACCGGCGAAATTTTTTCGCGTCGACAGTACAGGAGTAGCCTCATGCCCGATCCTGTTGCCCTGGGTTTGAGCAATCAGCAACTGGCTGATTTAACGGCATTTCTGATGAAGCAGTAAGCCGCTCACAAGAACACCGGGTTAATTGATTCAAACCAGGCGACCCGGTGTTCCTGTAAGCTACCTACTATTCCTTAACCACGAACCCGGCCTTTTTTAACTCAGCCGCCGTCAGGTTGATCACGTTGACATCCAGCTTAATCGGCGATAAGGGTGTATCGGTAGTGTCGGTTTTAACGGCAACGATGGCGTCGATCACGTCCATCCCCTTAAAAACCTGCCCGAATACGGTATATTTATCATCCAGCCGAGCAAGGCCTTTCTTGTTCTGAACGATATAAAACTGACAACCCGCCGAGAGCATTTGCGGATTATTATCCCGTCCGGCACCCACAGCGCCGTACACGTGCCTGATCGTCGGAACAAATTCCGGTTTCAGCAGGTAAGGTGAATCGGCAAATCCTGCCGGTGTGTCAGGACAGCCGCCCTGTGCGACAAAATTGTTGATGACCCGATTGAACGTAAGCGTATCCCAATAGCCGCTGTTGGCCAGTTTTGTAAAACTGGCTTTATGATTGGGGGTCTCATCGTAGAGCCAGAAAAGAATTTCTCCTTTGTTTGTTTTGATCTGACCTATCGGATAGGTTTTTGGTAAATGAGGTGGGGTCAGAAAAGTAGCGAGATATAGTAAGAGCAGCGGGATGGTCGGCATGATGGGAATAGTTTATGGAACTGGTACGCTTAAATATAAGAAAGGAACAGCCATCGCCGGTAAAATGTCTTGAGTATCGATTAAACCCTTCCTCCCAAATCAGAGTCATAGTGACCATTGTTGTGGAAAAATAGATATAGATTCATCTATCCCAACGACTCACCTGGCTATACACCATGAACGCTTATCTGTCTCTTTTCTTTATGCTGATGGCCATGGCTGCGTCGGCACAAAATCGCCCGCAGCCAACCTATGCCGCCGATTGGCGACGCGCCGATTCGTTGGCATCCAAGGGGTTACCAAAGTCATCGCTGCAAATCGCCAATCGAATTTATAAGGAAGCGAAAGCAACTCAAAATTACCCGCAGGTAGCGAAAGCGGCCATGGCTCGAATGATCTTTCGTAGCTATTCCGATGAAGATGCTTATGTCGAACTTGTCAAATCCCTTCAACTCGATATTACCGAGACGCCTGAACCCGCAAAGTCCGTTTTACAATCGGTTCTGGCGGATATCTACTGGCAGTATTTCCAGCAAAACCGCTATAAGTTTTACAACAGGACGACACTCAGCCAGACGACAAAGAGTCCGAGGGGAAGTGGTAAAACCAACGATACCCCTACGGGCACTACTCCGGAGAAATCGGCAGATACAACCGCCTATTTCAGAACCTGGGACGCCCCCCACCTTATAGAAGCGATAACAAACGCTTACCTGAAATCGCTGGAATCCCGTGAACTGTTGCAGAAAACACCCGTTGCCGCCTATGATGTCCTGCTCGAAAAAGGAGATGCTGATGCGCGCCCACTTCGCCCGACGCTTTATGATTTACTGGCGCACAGGGCCATTGACTTCTTTCAGAATACGGAACCTGATCTGCTGAAACCGGTTTTTAAATTCAATCTTGATCAGCCGGGCTATCTGGCTGGCCCGGATGTATTCGCCAAATTAGCCGTTCAAAGTCGGGATTCGCTATCGGGCCGTTTTCAGGCGCTGAAACTCTATCAGCAGTTGCTGACCTTCCATTTGCTGGATACAACGCCCGACGCTTTAGCGGATGTCGATGTACTTCGGCTCCAGTTTGTGCATCGGAATAGCGTCGTCCCTGGTAAGGATTCCCTCTACCGGCAGGTGCTTGACAAGCAGATCGTTCGGTTCAAGAACCAACCTGCCGAAGCTGTTTATGGCTATCAACTGGCGTTGTTTTTATCGAATCAAGGTGGTGATATTCGCGCGCTCGACAATGCTGAACCGGATCGCCCAAATCCGTTTCGCTGGAATAACAAGCAGGCCGCTGATATCTGTCAGGATTTGGTTCGCCGTTTCCCTGCCACACTGGCTGCAAGACAGGCCCGTCAATTGCTGGACCGGTTAATCAAACCGTCCTATTCACTCGAAGTGGAACATGTGAATGCGCCCAATCAACCGTTTCGGGTGTTGGTGAACTATCAGAATATTGGCAAGGTACTTTACCGGGTCATAAAGATCAGTGTTCCCGAGTTGCAGGCTTATCGGAGTAGAACTAGCGAGGAAAACCAGAAGAAGTTTTTTAGTGCGCTTCTGAAACGCCCCGTCGTTCTGGAAAAATCAGTGACGATGCCCAACGATGGCGACCTGAATCGGCATGCTGTAGAAATGCCCATAGCGGGTTTACCTATGGGGCACTATGTGTTGCTGGCTACGAATGAAGAGAGATTCCAACTGGAGTCAGAGCTAGTCCAGCATACAACGTTTACGGTGTCTAATCTTGGTTATATCGCCTTGCCTGGCAACAATACGGAATCGAGCCAACTGATTTATGTGACTAACCGACTTTCTGGTGAGCCGGTGAAGAAAGCATCGGTAACGTTGGTGAATACCCAGTCATTCGGTGCGCTCAACAACCCCAATGCCAGCCAAACCGATACCGATGGCCGCCTGAAAATTCCGGCAAGTGCTTTGCCTACCCAAGCCAATTTCCAATACCTGATCACGTCGGGTACGGATACGCTGCTTTCGGACGCCCAGTATTATTATCGGTATACTAATCGGGCGGAAATTGAACAGCCCCAGACCTACGCCAAACTGTTTACGGATCGGGCGATTTACCGACCCGGCCAGCTGATCTACGTAAAGGGCTTGCTGTACAACGGTAAAGCAAATCAGTTTGCCGTTGTTGCCAACGAGGAGGTTGCTCTTGAACTGCTCGATCAAAATGGGGAACGTGTTGCTCAACAAACGCTCAGGACCAACGAATTCGGTACGGTCTCGGCTACGTTTACCGCGCCCACGGGTCGGCTAACAGGCACAATGAGTATTCAAACCAGCCATGGCGGTGCCAGCATACGGGTCGAAGAGTATAAGCGGCCCACGTTTGAAGTTAAGGTCGATCCAATAAAACAATCCTTCAAACTAGGTAATACGGTAACGATAACGGCGCTGGCCAGGACATTTTCGGGGGCGGTTGTCGATGGGGCGGCCGTTCGCTATCGGGTAACGCGTAAAGTCCGGCAACGGTGGGATCGGTACTCTTGGAGTCGGATCGCCTACAACACAAACCAGAGCGAGATTACCAACGGAACCGCACAGACGGATGCTCAGGGGGCAATTCGTATCGCTTTCCCGGCTACGCCCGACCTGGAGAAATCACGTCAGGATAACCCCGTTTTTGAGTTCGATATAACCATCGATGTAACGGATAAGGCGGGCGAAACGCGCAGTGCGGCTCAAACGCTTGCCATAGGCTATTCGGCCTTGCAGGTAAGCTTGGCCATTCCTGAGCAGATAGAAAAGGATGAGCCGGTTTCTTTCCCGATAAAAATTACGAATCAATCGGGCGAAAAAGTTACAGCCAAAGGACAGTTGACGGTGCATCGGCTGCAACCACCCAGCCGCCCCTTACGGAATAGATTATGGGCTCGCCCCGACAGGCAATTGCTGAGTCGGGCAGAATTTGAGAAATTATTTCCCAACGATCTGTATGCCAAAGAAATGGAGCCCAGCACCTGGCCCAAAGGAGAGCTCGTTCAGCAGCAGTCGATCAACGCGCCTATCGATTCGCTGATCAAGCCGGATATAAGCCGATACGTTCCGGGAGAATACGTGGCCGAGTTAACGGTTGTCGATTCGTTGGGAGAAACCACAACCGAGCGCGCTTTTTTCGCGGTTGTAGATGACAACCAGCCGGTAGCCTCGGCCCGGTCCGATAGGTGGGTACAGGTGCGTAAGGCCACCGCCGAACCGGGCGAAGAGGCTATCTTCTGGGTAGGCACACGTCAGCCGGGCTGGGTGTTGATGACGGTTGAGGAAAATCAGAAAGTTGTACGGCAGGAATGGCTAAAGACCGAGGGACGCCCCCGGCGTGTAGCTTTGCCAGTCACGGAGAAACAACGGGGTGGCTTTGCCGTCCATTTTGCCATGATTCAGAACGGACGTCTGTATCAGGAATCGCAGACCGTTACGGTACCCTTTACCAACAAGCAGCTCACCATCGAAACAAAAACGTTTCGAAGCAAGCTTAAACCCGGCGAACGTGAAGAATGGACATTAACCATCCGTGGTCTGGACAAGAAACCCGCGGAACTGGTTGCTACGCTTTACGATGCTTCGCTGGATGCGTTTGACCGGCTCGACTGGCCCACATCGCTTTATCAATTGTATCAAACCAATTTTTATGGCTGGCAGACCAGCAGCTTCAATGCCTTAGGTAGTAGTGCGCTGTTCCATCATTATCGGCCTGAAGCACCTCTGCCTGGCCGTCGGTATGATAGGCTAGGGTGGCTAGGCTACCGGTTTTCCCCTCGTGGGAGTCGTCCATTTACGCACATACCTATTGGCCCATTTGGTGTATCGGGCGACGCTATACGGATAGCCGTCCGTCGGGTGGGGAATGTGATTAGTGGGACAATGAAACGCAAAGATGGATCGGCCGTGCCGGCCGTTAGCGTATTCATAAAAGAGACAACAACAGGGACATTGTCAGACGCAAAGGGCCAGTTTTCATTAACGGTTCAATCGCTCTCGAAAGAAGTAACATTGGTTTTTTCGACAGTTGGTTATATAACGAATGAAGGTGTTCTCAAACAAAAATCAGCCTCATTCCAGCTTATGCCTGATGCACTAGCCCTTAGCGAGGTCGTTGTGACTGGATACGGTACCGAAATGCGACGTAGTGTAACCGGGGCCGTTGCTAAAATGGCCGCACCCATGCAGGATGCCGCGGCCAATCAACAGGGGGGAGGAGAACAGCGAGAGGCTGCTGCCGCTGAGTCACAGGCTAACCCGAAATCCCAGCCAACTCAGGATCCGAACCCCCGGCGTAATTTCAACGAAACGGCTTTTTTCATCCCACAGGCTCAAACGGATAAAGAGGGGCGGGTTGTTCTGAAATTCACCATGCCGGAAGCTCTCACGCGCTGGCGGCTGCTGGCATTCGCACACACAAAAGACCTGAAAATGGGTACGCTGGAACGAGAAATTATCACGCAGAAAGAATTGATGATAACGGCCAACGCACCCCGTTTCCTGCGCGAAGGCGATACCATTCGGCTAACGGCCCGGGTGAATAATCTCAGTGAAAAAACGCTGCCTGTGCTGGCAAGCCTTTCGTTGCTCGATGCTCTAACGGGTGAGCCCATCAATCAGAAACTAACAAAAGCAACCCTGCAATCAACGGTCAACGTAGCGCCGGGGGCCGGGCAGGCTGTTGGCTGGACACTGGTTGTTCCGATGGGTCTGGAAGCCATAACCTGCCGACTGACGGCGCAGTCGGGGCTGTTTACGGATGGCGAAGAGTTCACCATTCCGATTCTGCCGAACCGAATGCTGGTTACCGATACCAAACCATTCTGGGTAAATGGGTCGGGGCCGCGTACAACGGAAACAAAGGAATTTAAATTGAAGGAACTGACGAATCTATCTCCTGAATTGCCTGTGCAACACGAACGGCTCACGGTAGAGGTAACGAGTAACCCAGGCTGGTATGCGTTGCAATCGCTGCCGTATCTGATGGAATACCGTTACGAATGCGCTGAGCAGTTATTCAGCCGATTGTATGCGAATAGCCTGGCTACGCACATCGTCACTAGCAAACCTGCTTTCAGACAGGTAATTGCTGAGTGGCAGAAAACACCACCGACAGGCCCGCTTCAGTCGAATGAGGAACTGAAAGCCGTGACTTTAGAGAACTCGCCCTGGTTGGCTGATGCTCGATCTGAGGCAGATCGGCAGGCAAAACTAGGCCAGTTGCTGGACGTGAATCGTATGGAAAGCGAACAGGTGCAGGCGTTTGAAAAATTAAAACAGCTACAAACGGAGAGCGGCACTCCAGCCGGGGGTGGTTTTCGGTGGTTTGGTGGCATGGAGCCCAACCTGTCCATAACGTTGCACATCCTGAGTGGACTGGGTCATTTGCAGAAGCTGGGGGTTCAATTCCCGGCTGAGCTACAAGCGAACTTGACCGAAATGCAAACCCACGCTATCCAATACGCCGACGCAGAAATGAAACAATGGTTCACGGAGCAGAAGAAGGTTGATGGACAAAAGAAAGGAAAAGTAGTTGGGCCGTGGTATTTTTCCGCCATACAGTATCTGTATGCCCGTAGTTTCTACCTGAATACGCCCATCGACAAAGCCGTACTAACCTATCTGAAGCAACGGGTAGCTGACGATTGGTTAAATCAAAGCCTGCAAGGACAGGCTCTGGCAGCCATGGCGCTTAATCGCTTCGGTGATACCAAAACGGCAGAGGGTATTCTGCGTTCGCTGCAGGAGCGGGCGCGGGAGTCTGAAGAGTTGGGTATGTATTGGCCCGAAAACCAGAGCGGGTTGTATTGGTACCAAACACCCATTGAAACGCAGGCATATCTGATCGAAGCGTTTGACGAAATCAAGCAGGATCGGGCTTTAGTCGATAACATGAAACGCTGGTTACTGCGGCAGAAACAAACGCAGTCATGGTCATCGACCAAAGCCACTACAGAAGCCGTTTATGCACTCTTGCTGCGGGGGAGCGATTGGCTTGGTACGGGTGTAAACACACGCGTAAGCCTGGGCGGGCAATCCATTGAAAGCCGCGTGACAAAATCAGATGCCATCACAGGTTATCAGAAAGTGACGTATGCGGCCAGTGAAATCAAGCCGGAGATGGGGACGATTCAGATCTCGAAAACGGGTGATGGGCCCGCCTGGGGTGCCCTATACTGGCAACACTTTGAACCCCTCGACCGGGTAGTGCCGGGTAGTGCAGGCTTATCCGTTCAGAAAACACTTTATGTGCAGCACGACTCGCCGGGTGGCCCGGTTATTACACCTGTATCATCGGAATCGGCAATTAAACCGGGCGATCTGATCAAAGTGCGGCTTATACTTAAAAATGACCGCGCTATGGAGTATGTTCACCTGAAAGATGGTCGGGCGTCGGGGTTTGAGCCGGTAGCAGCTCTGTCAGGTTATAAATACCAGAATGGTCTGGGGTATTATGAGTCCCCCCGTGATGCCAGTACGGACTTCTTTTTAAGCTATTTGCCTGTTGGCACACACGTGTTCGAATACGACCTGCGGGTTGCCCAAACCGGCGACTTCTCGGCGGGTGTCGCTACGGTTCAGTGTTTCTACGCACCTGAGTTCTCGGCCCATTCTGCCGGTGAGCGGGTGAACGTAAAGTAGCCCGAACGCTCCAGGTTACACTACGGCGATAGCTTCTAATTCAATCCCGAAGCCGTAGTGTAGCGGTGAGCAGGGCACAACAGAGCGGGCAGGCCGGTGGTCGCCAAAAAAACGGGCATAGACTTGATTGACCGTGGCCCAGGCAGAGATGTCTGAAATGAAAACGGTTACTTTCAGAACCTTGCCGCGCTGGCTACCGGCCGCCTGTAGAATGGCGTCGAGATTGGCCAGAATCTGTTCTGTTTGTTCTGCAATAGGAGCCGTACTTAGTTTCTCGCCGGTTGTCGTAATAGGCAAAATACCCGACAAATAAAGCTGCCCATTATGAACAACGGCCTGGGAATAATGCCCACCCGGCACAGGAGCGTTGGGCGTCTCAATGAATGTCATGGAAGTTGATTTAGGGTAAGCATTAAATGACAAGCGCCATATCCTGAGATACGGCGCTTATTAATTTTGACTATTGGCATCTACGTTACACAATGGCGTCGATCAGTGCCGTTACAATGGAAACGACAATACTGAAAAGCAACGCGGCAATAAAGCCCGTAACGTGAAAATTAGGAATCAGATAAGCCGTTAGGTAAACCATTAATACGTTAAGAACCAACAAGAACAGGCCTAGTGTAATAATGGTAATCGGAATGGTCAGCACCGTAAGAATAGGCTTGATAAAGGCGTTCAGAAAGCCCAGCACGATGGCAATGATCAGGTACGTGCCTGGACCACCCGATACAGAAACACCCGGAACAAAGTAGGCGGCTACCCAAACGGCTACGGCACTGATAAGAATACGGATAATGAGTCCCATAAATGATCGGTTTAAATGGTCAATGATGAATGCTACCTGCGGCAGAATCGCCTACGTTTAACAGGGAACACGGAATCTTGAACATGAAACCCGATTCTATTGTTTGACGTGACGTGTCTGCAACACGGCGACAATATCGTCTAAATTCATATTTTTCTGTTCCAGCAGGACCAGAAAATGAAACAATAAGTCAGCTGCTTCTCCTTTGAACAGGTCGTCGTTATCATCTTTGGCTTCAATAACCAGCTCGACGGCTTCTTCGCCAACTTTCTGGGCAATCTTGTTTACACCCCGCCCAAACAGGCTTGTCGTATACGACTTTTCGGATGGGTTTATCTTCCGGTCGTGAATGATGTTTTGCAGATAGTTAAGAAATTGACCCTTTCCCTGATTTACCTCATCGAAGCAGGTGTCCGCGCCGGTATGACAGGTTGGGCCGTCGGGAGCCGATTTAATTAACAGCGTGTCACCGTCGCAGTCGATCAGGATTTCCCGAACATGCAGGAAATTACTGGATGTTTCGCCCTTGGTCCAGAGCCGCTGCTTGCTTCGGCTAAAAAACGTGACTACCTGTTCGGCAACGGTTTTATCGTAAGCCTCACGGTTCATATAACCCAGCATCAGAACTTTGCCGGTTTCGGCATCCTGAATTACGGCCGGAATGAGACCGTCGGGGGACTTATCAAAATTAATCTCGGGATTCATGCCGCAAAGGTAGTCGTTAGGACCGAATCGTTTCTACAAACGCCCGGATGCTCTCGGCCGATGTTCCTTTCTCGGCCAAATGCCGGATAAACGCACTGCCGACAATGGCCCCGTTGGCGTACTGGCTAGCTGTATCGAAGGTTTCATGGTTGTTGATACCAAAGCCAATCAGGCGCGGATTGCGCAGGTTCATCTCCTGAATCCGTTCGAAATATGCTTTCATACTGTTACTTACGCCTTTCACAGAACCCGTTATGCTGGCTGACGAAACCATATAAATAAACCCATCCGATTCCGCATCAATGAGTCGAATACGGGCCTCGGCCGTTTGGGGCGTAATCAGATTGACATTGAGAATGCCATACTGCCGGAAGGTCGATGCGTATTCATCCAGAAACAGGTCCAGTGGCAAATCGGGCAAAATAACCCCATCAATGCCCACTTCCCGGCACTTCCGACAAAAGTTTTCAACTCCGAATTGAAGTACAGGATTGATATAGCCCATTAAGAGAATGGGCACGGTGATTGGGCTTGTGGCATCGGTCCGGCAACCGGCCAACTGAGCAAAGAGCGTTTTAAGCGACATGCCATTGTTGAGAGCCTGTTCGTTGCTTTGCTGAATGGTTTCACCATCCGCAACGGGATCGGAGTAGGGCATGCCAATTTCGACCAGATCGACGCCAGCTTCCTGCAACCCGCGCAGAATGGTCGTTGTGTCGTCTAGATTTGGGTATCCGGCGGTAAAATACACATTCAATAGCCGCTCGCTTTTTTCTGCGAAGAGGCTGGTGATCCGGTTAGCAGTAGCCCCGGCCATCTCGACCGGTTGTTGCTGGGTTAGGGATTGAATCATTGATAATGCAGGTAGAAACCCGCTTTAAAAGGCAGCCTGTGGATTTCCACCCGCTCTACAGAAACTTTGAATACGTGCTTAAATCTTTATCCCCACGGCCTGACAGGCACACCACGACTACATCGCTTGCGTTGAGATTCATCTTCTCAAGGGCGGCCAGTGCGTGCGCTGTTTCCAGGGCTGGAATGATGCCTTCGAGTTTGCTCAGTTGAAAACCGGCCTGTAACGCTTCATCATCCGTAATGGCGTAAAAGTCGCCCCGTCCCGATTCGAACAGGTGGGCGTGCAGCGGGCCAATACCCGGATAATCAAGACCCGCCGAAATAGAGTATGGCTCCGTTACCTGTCCATCATCCGTCTGCATCAAAATCGTGCGGCTTCCGTGCAGCACACCAGGCTTGCCAAGAGCGGTCGTAGCGGCAGAATGCCCCGAACTAACTCCCTGACCAGCGGCTTCGGCTGCGACCAGCCGAACGGATGGTTCGTTCAGGTAATGGTAGAACGCTCCGGCGGCATTGCTGCCTCCGCCCACACAAGCCACCATATAATCGGGATTTTCGCTGCCCGTTTTGGCGAACAATTGCTTTTTAACTTCCTCTGAGATAACCGACTGGAATCGGGCCACCATGTCTGGATAAGGGTGTGGACCCACTACCGAGCCAATGATATAGTGCGTATCGACCGGGTTGTTAATCCAATGACGCATCGCTTCGTTGGTGGCATCTTTTAGGGTTTGGCTGCCCGACGTTGCCGGAACAACCGTAGCCCCCAGCATTCGCATCCGGTCGACGTTGGGTTTCTGGCGTTCCATATCGATGCTACCCATGTAGACAATACACTCCAGGCCCATCAGCGCGCAGACCGTTGCCGTTGCTACCCCATGCTGACCAGCACCCGTTTCGGCCACAATGCGCTTCTTGCCCAATCGCTGAGCCACCAGAATCTGGCCAATGGTATTGTTTATTTTGTGCGCTCCGGTATGGCAAAGGTCTTCGCGCTTGAGGTAAACTGTGGCCCCGATGTGAGCCGACAGGCGTTTCGCCAGAAATAAAGGCGTTGGCCGACCAACATAATCGTCAAGCAATTGCCAGAACTCGGCCTGAAAGGCAGGGTCCGCAATGATATTCAGATAATTCTGCCGTAATTCTTCGACATTCGGGTAAAGCATTTCAGGAATGAACGCTCCACCGAAGTGGCCATAAAAGCCTTTATTCGATACCTCAAACGAGGTTTGTGGGTCAAGAGTGGTTTGCATGGTACTAATGCTTTATTAATCGTAAGCCTAACGCTAGAAGGTGCGGGGCCGCCCGCGCGGTCGAAGTCATTGTCGTTAGTATGTAATTCCATATCCAAGTACAGGGCGGTAGCTGCAATCCAAATATCATTTTTGCCCATGTTTCGGGCAGAAGAGTTGAGTCGCATTTCCTGTAACTTGTCTTGACTAAATGCATCGACCTGGGCATATAGTTTAGTGATCGGCAGCGTAATGTCGACAATAGGATATGCTTGGAACAGGTGTTTCATCCGGTTAACCTTCTGTACTCCCCAATCTGATTTTAGCGAGAATGCTTCTAATTCGCCAACCACGATTATAGGAATAATTAAGCGGTTGCTAACGCGTATATCTTTACGTATTGCACTAATTAACAGGTTCGTATCAAATATCATTTACGATCTTTCTCTGCTTCCAATATGTCATCCATACGTCTGTTTTCTTCCTCTGTGAACTCAATTCCGAATTGAAATGGCTCTTTTGGAGAAACAGCATCCAGGAAACGTTCAACGCCCCAGCGTTTTATATCTTCGGGTTTATATATGCTTGAGCCCTGCTCCTCGATAGTTGGAATGTGCTCTAATTCTCGTTCTCTCGTCGTTTCCATCAGCATCGTTGTTTAGTAGCGTAACAGGATAACTTGCCAGATCATTACACGGCTTCCTCTTCTTCAACGGGCCGAAGCCGGGTGATGAGTTCTTTTACCTTGGTCACGTCTTTTACACCGGGCGATAGTTCAACCTGACTGTTTACGTCTACACCGTATAACTTCATCCCTTTTAAGGCCGCTAACTGGTCGAGGTTGTCGAGGCCGATACCACCGCTGATAAAAAATGGCTTCTCGTTATCATACCGGCTCAGAATGCTCCAGTCGAAGGTATGTCCGTTACCACCGGGTTGATCCCCTTTGGCATCGAACAGAAAGAAGTCGCACTGGGCTTTGAAGTTGTTCAGCATCGAAAAGTTGAACGACTCATCGACCCGAAACGCCTTGATGATGTTAATGCCCCGGTTGCGCAGGCTCCGGCAGTATTCCGGCGTTTCATTGCCGTGCAACTGCACGTATTGGAAATCGTATTTCTTAACGGAGCGTAGAATCAAATCCGGGCTGGCGTTTACGAATACGCCCACTTTCCGAATAGAACGGGGGAGCCCTTTTACCACATCAACAGCTAACTCTTCGCCAACAAAGCGGGGTGACTGATCGTAGAAAATGAATCCAACAAAGTCAGGACCAAGGGCGGCAATCTCTTTCAGGTTGTCGGCATCACGCAGACCGCACACTTTGATTTTCATGGCTGTACAAGTTAAATTGATAGCGTATTATTGATGGAGTATTGAGTAACTAAGTTGGCCAGCGCTTTTGCCGGATCGTCCGTTTTCATAAACGCTTCGCCAATGAGAAACCCGTCAAAACCTGCCCGGAATAGCGTTAACATGGTATCGGCATTGTGCAGACCACTTTCGGTAATTTTGGCAAAGTTGTCCGGAATCTTTTCTACCAGCCGCAGCGACGTATCGATGGAAGTCGTAAAGGTTTTGAGGTCACGATTATTGACACCCACCAGATCAATATTGTACGTCAATGACCGGTCCAGCTCCTCTTCGTCGTGTACTTCAAGCAATACCTGCAGGCTCAAGTCGTGGGCCTGAAGGCTTAGTTCGGCTATCTCCTCAGGTGTCAGGCAGGAGGCAATGAGCAGAACCAGATCGGCACCCCAGGCTTTCGCTTCGATCAATTGATAACGATCGATGACAAAGTCTTTACGAAGAATGGGCGTCCCAGGATTGGCCAGTCGGGCGGCCTGTAAATCGGCGGGGGTACCCCCGAAAAACGGCTCATCGGTCAGAACGGACAGCACGGCGGCACCTGCTTTCACATAGCCCTGGGTCGTCGTGACGATGTCGGCCTGATCGTTGATAATACCTTTGGAGGGCGACTTGCGCTTGAACTCGGCAATGATGCCTGTCGAGTGTAAATCCTGCACCGCATCCCGCGATGACAGACATATCCGTTTAAAGTCGGGGAGTTGTTCCAGCACCGACACGGGCGTTTCCGCTTTACGCTGGTCTACTTCAATGCGCTTTTGGGCAATAATTTCGTCGAGAATCGTCATGCTATCAACTTCTTAAAACACGCTAACGCCCGTTTGCTTTCCAACGACTCGCGCGCCATGGCAACGGCTTCTTCACGAGTTTCGGCTTTGCCGGCAGCCAGCAGAGCCATTGCTGAGTTGGCTAAAACGGCCTGCTTTTGGGCCGGCGTGGATTCGTCATTCAACACGTTCAAAAATATCTGCGCCGACTCATCTAACGTGTGCCCGCCCGCCAGCGATTCAGGAGTTAGGATATCTAATCCTAAGTGCTCTGGCTCAAGGACTTGCTCGCTCGTGTTGCTGATAACTTTGAACGCGCCCGTCAGTGAAATCTCGTCGTACCCATCCAGGGTATGCAGAATCATAAACCGCTTATCGGTTTGCTGATAAAGGTACGCATATAATCGCGCCAATTCAAGATTAAACACGCCAACCAGCTGTTTAGCAGGCTTTGCCGGATTGATCATGGGGCCGAGAACATTGAAAAATGTTTTCACACCCAGGTCGCGCCGAATGGGGGCCACGTTTTTCATAGCCGGATGAAACAGGGGGGCATGGAGAAAACAAATGCCCGCCGTATCCATTTTGCGCTGTAACTCGCCTACATCGTTGGTAAACCGATACCCAAGTCGTTCCATAACCGTCGAGGAGCCAACCAGTGACGAGACTCCATGATTCCCATGTTTGGCAACGCGCTGACCGGCTCCCGCAACGATAAAAGACGAGAGGGTGGAAATGTTGAAGGTATCTTTACCGTCGCCCCCCGTGCCGCAGAGGTCCATCGGATCGTATGCATCCAGATCAACGGGCAGGCAGAGTTCGAGCATCGCATCCCGGAAGCCTTCGAGCTCTTCCAGGCGCAGGCTCCGCATCATGTAAACCGTTAGGAATGAAGCGATCTGGGCCGGGTTATACTCGCCCCGGCCAATACCCAGCAAGACATCCCGCGACTGATCTTTGGTGAGTGACTTGTATTCAAAAAGGTGATTTAGAATGGCTTTCATTGGATTTATTTCTATGTAGAGACGCATACTTGCGTCTTTTGACCCAGCAGTTTTGCCTGGCGCGAACCGTTGCTGACGCAAGTGAGAGACGCATAGCGTCTCTACGTGGCCAACCAATTCTGAATCATCTTGACCCCATTCTCTGTCAAAACCGACTCCGGATGGAATTGCAGGCCTTTTACGTCAAAGCGCGTGTGCGACAGGGCCATAATGCGCCCCTGCTCATCCACGGCCGTTGTGCGTAAATCGGTGGGCATCGAATCCGGAACGACCGTCCAGGAGTGATACCGACCAACAGTCAGCTCGTCGGGGATATTGGCAAAAATCGATTCTGAACGATCGACAACGGCCGCTTTGTGGGCGACACCGTGCAATACATCGCCCAGGTTTTCGAGGGTTGCGCCGTATACTTCGCCAATGCCCTGGTGCCCCAGGCAAATGCCTAGAATGCTCTTCGTGGAACCGTATTCACGCACTAAATCCTGCATGATACCCGCTTCGGAAGGGATGCCCGGCCCCGGCGAAAACATGATTTTATCATATTGGCCAACCGCATCGAGCGCGATTTTGTCGTTCCTGACGACATCGGGCCGATGCCCCAACTCCCGGAGAATATAGACGAGGTTGTATGTGAACGAATCGTAATTATCTAAGACTAGTAGTTTCATATTTTTAAGGAGTGAGGAGTGAGGAGGGCTGATGCATGTTTGTTGGTGACGCGCCAGCCTTCTTCGCTCCTGATACTAAATCGTTTTCGCTTGGTCAATAGCCGTTCGTAGCGCGGCCAGCTTGTTGTGAACTTCCTGTAATTCGCTTTCGACAACCGACTTCGCTACGACACCAGCACCCGCCTGGTAGTAGAGCGTATTGTCTTTGCTCATAAACGTGCGAATCATGATGCAATGGTTGAACTCACCATCGAAACCCATATAGCCGATGCTGCCTGCGTAGAAACTGCGGCTTATGTTTTCGTACCGGTCGATCAGTTGCATAGCGTTGTGCTTGGGGGCCCCGGACAGGGTTCCGGCCGGGAATGTTTCGGCCACGATCTGAAGTGGGTCAGCCGTTTCGGTTAAGTCACCGACCACTTTCGAGACTAGGTGAATAACGTGCGAGTAATACTGTACTTCTTTGAACGTTTCCACGTGTACTACGTCGCAATTCCGGCTCAGGTCATTACGAGCCAGGTCGACCAGCATAACGTGTTCGGCCGATTCTTTGGGGTCATCGTATAGTTTCTGGGCGAGTTCGGCGTCACGGATATCGTCGCCCGTACGCCGGAAGGTACCCGCAATGGGGTAAATGGTCGCCTGACGATTTTTAACAACGATCTGAGACTCGGGCGAAGAACCGAATAGTTTATAGTTGCCATAATCGAAGTAAAACAGGTAAGGAGAGGGGTTCAGCGAACGCAATGCCCGATACACATTGAATTCGTCACCAACGAAGGGTGTAGAAAACCGACGTGACAGAACAATCTGAAAAACATCACCTCGCTGGCAGTGGTCTTTTCCCTTTTGAATGACACCCCTGAACTCATCATCCGTGAAGTTCGATTGCTCCGGCCCCGCCGGACTGAACGAGTAGGTTGGGTAATTACGACCCGTAATCAAATCACTGATATAGTCTAACGTGCTCTCGGATTGACTTTCATCATCGTGCAGACCTGCCTGGTCGATAGGCAGGTAGCTGTGCTCAAATAAGTACAGTTCGTCTTTAAAATGGTTGATTGCCAGAACGTACCGGTAAATGGTGAAGACCGCTGCTGGAATCTGGTTTTCAACCGGGACTGGCGCGTGGAGGGAAATGTCTTCGAAACTCTGTACCGCCTGATAACCGAAGTAGCCGAAAAGGCCGTTGGTTATGAATGGGAAAGGCGCTTTCTCGTGCTTAAACCGATCTTTAAACGCTTGAAGAGCATCCAGCATAGCCTGTTGCGGTAATTCACTTGTCTGCTCGTGCTCACCCGGCATTCGAATCGTTAACAGGCCGGACTCGTAAGAGAAACTGGCAACGGGGTCGAATGCGATATAGGAGAAACTATTATCGTTGCTGTGATAATCAGAGCTTTCCAGCAGAATACTATTCAGGAAACGGTCTCGAATGCGTAAGTAAATGCTGACCGGTGTGATAATGTCGGCCAGCATTCGTTTGTGCCGGCTGACAACGCGGTAGGTGGTAGGAGTAGGGGCTGTAGTCATTTTCTGTTATCTGGAACGATGGAAAAATGGGCAAAAAAATAAGGCTCACCGGGATGCGGTGAGCCTTTGTATATTTGTTGATAAACAACAATAGCGGCAACCTCATCCCTGTTGAGAAGAGTGCCACCACCAAATCATGTTGTTAACCGAATTATTCATCTCTTTATGCATTTTTACTTTCGTGTCGGGGTGGCGGGATTCGAACCCACGACCTCTACGTCCCGAACGTAGCGCGCTACCAGGCTGCGCTACACCCCGCTCTGGGAGCACAAAGATAAAACGTTTGTTTTGTCTTGAACAAGTAGATTTAATTTTTTCTTGATAAATGCAGTCAATTGAGCCGGAACTTCCCACGGCAGCAGGTGCCCGGCTTTCTCGATCGTATCGACTGAAACGTTTTTTAGATAAGGCAAAACCATTTGATGCTGCACATTGGGCGGCAACGCCCGGTCTTCAGCCCCGACGATGATATAAACCGGGACGCTAATGGCCGACATGCGGTCTGCGATGTTTTCTTTGCTGCCTTCCAGTAGCCAGGCATCCCAGGCCGATTTGGCTGTTCGTAAGTCGTCAGCGATAATCTGCTCCCGGACAACTTTCGAAACGGGTGCTTCGGTGATGTTCTTAAGCGTATGTTCGGCCGCCGAGCGTTGGCCCTGTCCTTCTAATAGCTTTTGTCGTTCATCGTCTGGAATAGGTTCCGGTACCGGGGGCGACGGCGACACCAGCACCAGCGACAGAAGCCCGCTGGGCTGGCGGGCGGCCAACGCCAGGGCCACTTTGCCGCTCATCGAATGGCCTATCAACACGAAGTCCCGAATGCCTGACGAGTTGATCAAGCCAACAATGTCGTCGGCCATATTATCGACCGAGTAACCGGTTTCCGGAGCGTCCGAATCGCCGTGCCCGCGCAGATCAACCGCAATGCATCGGTATTGATCGGCCAACGCGCTCATGACCGATTGCCACTCTAGAGCCGAGCCACCAAAATAATGCAGGAAGAGGAGTGTTACCGGGCCTTGCCCTTTCTCCAGTATGTTGAGGTTAACGCCGTTAACGTTGTATTTCATTATACCTGGACTTTTAGGCGAGCGGGTCGGTCGGTCAATTCGAGTACTTCACCGTGCGGTACGATAGTAATCTGGCCAAACTCTTTCAGCAGACTCTTGTAGGCTTCGGCTACAGGACGGGGCTTCCGGTTCATATCATACAACCCACACTCGTTTACCCGATTGTTTAGTTCGCCCAATTGTGTATCCCAGTCTACCTGATCAATCAGGCTATACCAGGTAAAGCCCATCACAGGGACTCCGTCCCGGCGCATTTTCATGACGCCAACCCATTGTTTGTTGAGCCATATCGATGCCTGATCGGCCTCAAAGACGTTGGTTTCTGTGTGCATGACCGGCATTCGATAGCGCTCGTAATAGTCCTTGGTGATTTCGTACCAACCCAGTACATCCATCGATATTTGAATGGTGCCATCGGCCAGCCGAATACGCTCGTTCCGACCATAGTAATCGTTGCCCATGATCTGGTAGCCCGGTGGTTTACCCGCCATAAACCAGTCGTACTCTTTACGGGTCATGCCATTGTCCAGCAGGTACATACCAACCGTAGCCGATGGCGAATTGGCATACAGCAGATCCAGTGACAAGAAGCGCAGTTCATTCTCAAGGGTTATCTGTGGCGAAGGTTTTGCGTATAGCTCATGCGTGAACTCAGCGCTTTCGCTCTGCACAATCACGCAGTCGTTCCGGCGTTTGGCAATTTGCTGATTCGCCATGATGCTGGCTGCTGCACAATGCTTTATGGCCGTAACAAACCCCTTATCGGTTTTTAGTTGCTCGTTCCAGACGCCGTCTTTGGCGCTGATTCGGGCTGTCACGTAAATCTCGTTGACGGGGGTGTAAAAGCGTACCCACGGATAGCGTTCGGCGACCGCAGCGGCATAATCGGCAAAATGAATGGGTAGCTCAGGATTCTGGAAGTTCTCGATCCAGTCCGGAACGCCAAAGTGCATCAGGTCAAGAATCGGCGTGATACCCAGGCGTTTGATTTCGCCCATGACCTCATCGGCGAAACTCCAGTCGTATTTACCCGGTGCCTTATGGATACTATAGTAAGGAAGGCCATAGCGCAGGAAATTTAGCCCCATCTCTTTTACCAACCCCAAATCTTCTTTCCAACGATCATAGTGGCCGCATTCACGCAATAGATCCCGGCGAACTTTCCCCTTCTGAATGGTAGGATAAGAACACTCGATACCAGTAGCAAACATGAAATTCGAGGGATTATTTTCCGGCGTGCCGCTACCATCATGGCCACCGGCTCCACCAAACTGATCGCCGTCATAATTGCCGTCGCCGTATTTTTTTCTGATACTCGTTAAAAAACTCATGCTTAGTGAAGAAAGGTGGAGTAATCGGTAAATTAGTGACTGGCTACGGTTCGTGCTTTAGCGCCCTCGCTTGCCAAAAAACGGTCGGCTGTCCGGAGCGCCAATGCCATGATTGTCAGGGCAGGATTGACGCTTAGCGCACTCGGAAACGTTGAATTGTCACTGATGTATAAGTTCGGAATGTCGAACGACTGCCCGTCGGCATTAACAACGGCGGTCTCGGCGTTAGTACCCATCCGGCAAGTGCCAATAACGTGCGCATTACGTTGGAAAGCCCACACATTTCTGGCCCCCGCAGCAGACCAAATGTCACGCATGATCTTATCCGCGTGGGCAACCATTCGTTTTTCGTTGTCGCCATTGGAAAAGTAAATACGAGGTTTTGGCATACCCCGGGTGTCTTTCTCCTCCGACAATTCCATGTAGTTGTGTTCATGGGGTAAGCAGTCGCCCAGGATATTGATACCCGCGACGTGATTATAGGCCAGAGCCGCCTGTTTTAGCTCATTTCCCCATAGTCCACGCCCCCGTGCCATTTGGGTCATGTACGTAACCGGCATAACACCAATCGATTGGAGCAGATAGCCACCCACAAAGTCGACCGGTCCGCCGTTGTGGTTTTTGGGGCGGTGGGTATCTTCTGAAATCAATGCACCGGGAATGCCCTTGTACGGGCGAATGTCTTCGTCGAACTCACCCCAAATTTGCAATCCGGGGTGAGCCATCACATTCCGGCCAACTTGTCCACTGCTGTTAGCGAGATCATTGAGAAGTAAGAGCCGCGCGGTCTCTATAGTGCCCGCGCAGAGAAAGACATACCGACAACGCTGGCGTTCTTCCTGCCCATTGCGGATGTACACGACTTCGATCAGTTTGCCAGATGCGTCTTTGGGTAACTGCGTTACAAAGCATTCCGGCCGTATTTCGGCTCCATACTGGATCGCCAGCGGAATGTAAGTAACATCCATACTGGCTTTGGCCCCAATGTTACAACCCGCCTGACAGAAACCCCGGTTGGTGCAGGCCGGGCGATACCCCACCCCTGCCTGATAATAAGGGGCCGATAGGGCGGCATTCGCGGCTGGGGACGTTTTGATGCCTAGTTCTTTACAACCTCTCTCCATTAATTGGCCCGCTCCGTTGATGGGGAGCGGCCCCAGGGCATACGCCTTCTTTCGGGCGGGTCCCCACGGATAAGTCGCTGGTCCTGAAACACCCAAAAACTGCTCGACCTCTTCATAATAGGGCTCAATCTGATCAAACCCGATGGGCCAGTCGTATCCCACACCAAAATCGGTATGAATCTGAAAGTCATCGGGCTGAGCCCGGGGCGTGTAAGCGGTGTAGTGGAGCGTAGAGCCGCCGACACCCGTACCGGAGTTGTTACTTCCGAATGGTAGAGGGTCGTTGCCTGCGCTTAGCCGCTCATCGTTCCAGAAGAGCTTTTCCTGGGCTTTTTCGTCGGTAGCAAAATCACGTGCCGGGTTCCAGTGAGTACCGGCTTCGAGGGCAACAACGCGCAGGCCAGCCCTGGCTAATCGGGCTAGCAGGGGAGCGCCACCCGCACCTGTACCAATAATGACCGCGTCAACGGTTTCTGTAGTTGAGTAAGTTTGCATAGTGATTGGTCAAAGAACACAGAGCAGGGTGTTTCCAGAGTATGCAGTAACTTGTAGACTGCTTCCCTGAGCCCTTTACCCAATGCGTTTCGGTTCGCGATCTTCCAACTGATTCAGGCCAAGGCGGTTCCAGGCTGGAACATCGGCCATGCCGACGTAGCCAATCTCTTCCTGCGCCAATGGGTGACTGTAATAGTTTTCGGTCGCTTCGGTCAACAGTTCTTCGAAAAACCGGTCGGCAGGAAGCTTCTTCCAAGTGTCACCAGGCGCTTCCATTTTCTGAACGGCTTTCAGAATAAAGTCCTGTTGTTCAGCCGAAATGTTTCGAAAGTTTTGTTGAAAGGTCAATTGAGCGCTTTCATCAATACCCCGAAGGCCGAGTTTATACGCATCTTCGTCGGATGGCATCGCATCATAGCGCCAGCCATCACCTTTTTGCTCGCTCAATCGCTTATCGATATGACTCGCCATATCGATCCAGCCAGAAGGGTTATCCTGCGGAATCAGGCGGTTGCAAACCGCTTGTAGTAAGGCAAACTCACTGGTGGAAAAGAAGGTGGGCTGATGAGGGGGCTGCTGAAGCCGTTCGGTAAGCGCCTGTCGGGTTGCATCGGTTACCTGATCGGTATCCAGCAACGCACGAACCGTGTTAGGCGGATAGTGGGGGTGCATGGTGGCGTGTAGTTGGTAGGGTATGTTGTGTAGGATGGTCAGTGTATAACGTTGGCTATAAGGTGTATTCCGTATATACAGCCATACACCCAGTCGCCTACCTCATACATTAATCATCATCCCAGCTTGCCGCCGGTTACTTCAATAATGCTGCCTGTCATAAAGCTACCTTCATTGGAGGCCAGCAAGACATAGGCCGGCGCTAGTTCTTCGGGCTGTCCAGGACGGGCAAGCGCTACTTCATGGCCAAAGTTTTTGACTTCGTCTTCGGGCATTGTCGCCGGAATGTTGGGTGTCCAGACGGGTCCCGGCGCGACGCAGTTAACCCGGATATTCCGTTTCCCCAACTGAATGGCCAGCGATTTGGTAAACGCATGAATCGCCCCTTTGGTCGCGGTGTAATCAACCAGAATTGGGTTGCCAACAATACCGACTATACTGCCCGTGTTAACGATGGCATCGCCATCGTGCAGATAAGGCAAAGCGGCCTGAGCCATAAAGAAATAAGCCAGAATATTGGTATCGAAGGTGCGCCGGAGTTGCTCTTCGGTTATGTCTTCCAGTTTCTCCTGTGCCATTTGAAAGGCGGCATTATTGACCAGAATATTCAACTTACCATAATGATCAACCGTTCGCTGAACGGCGTCTTTACAGGCCGCCGAGCTCCGAACGTCAGCCTGAATAACCAGGCAGGATCGACCCTTGCTCTCAACAAGTCGTTTGGTGTATCTAGCGTCGTCGGTATTTTCATTATACACGATGGCTACATCGGCTCCTTCCATGGCAAACGCGATGGCTACTGCTCGACCAATGCCAGAATCGGCACCGGTTACGATGGCTATTTTGTCGGTGAGCTTACCCGCTGGTTTGTAGTTAGATAGGTCACTATCGGGGGCCGGGTTCATGTCCGACTGCCGGGCTGGGTAGGGGAGCTGTTGACCAGGGATTTCCTCCGATTTTGGGCGAAATTCAGTTGTTTCCATATTGTCGTTGAGCAAAGGCCTATCAATCAAGTCAATTCACTGACCGGATTAGGCATGTAGACAAAAACAGCTGTTCAACGCTTTTGTTATAGCCATGAAAAAGAAGTCACTTCATTGTCGGAAACCTAGGTATTCTGTGCGGTCAGGTTATTTCCATGGTCCGTGTCCTCACGGACCACTCACGCGTTAGCAATTTTCACCGTAATGATTTATGTTACTTCTCTTGCCATGATTTGTCTTATGGACGTTTTGTGCACCAACTCGTCATTCCATGCTTCCGTCTTCCCTTAATGGCTTTCGTAACTCACATATGGATTTCGGCCAAGTCTATTTTTGGACCAATACCATTCGTAACTGGAAGCGACTACTAGGCCCTGACAAATACAAGCAAATCATCATTGACTGCTGGTGCGAATTAGCCAGACGAGATACTATCGTCGTATATGCATTTGTCATCATGCCCAATCACATTCATGCCGTTTGGGAAATGCGGGACGTAAATGGAAAGGAAACGCCACTGGCTAGTTTTAACAAATTCACTAGCCATCAATTTTTAGCTGATTTAAAAGCCTACCATCCACAGGTACTAGCTTTTTTTCGGGTGAATGAAGGAAAACGTCAACATCAGTTTTGGCAACGTGATCCGCTCGCGGTACTGATGGACTCCTCCCAGAAAGTCTTGCAAAAGATTGATTATATCCATAATAATCCATTGCAAGAACACTGGAACCTGGCCATTCGACCTGAGGAGTACTATTGGTCATCGGCTCAGTTTTATAAGACTGGCGATAGGACATTCAGCTTTTTAACCCATTATAAAGAGCGGTTTGAATAGTGTTATACATTCCGTGGTTCGTGTCCTCACGGACCATTTGACCGGATGGTTTTGCTGACGCGTGTGTGGTCCGTGAGGACACGGACCAAGGGAAGGGGAAATAGATTATTTCAGCGTCAGATTCCCGCTTTTGTTGTACTGAATTTCCTCTTCGGCCAGCATTTGTTTCAGCGTTTGGGCCAGGGTATCCGCATCGGTTTGGGCAAAATGATACGAGAGCTGCTTGGGCGATACGCCGGGGCCGTTAGCCAGGGCAACGTAGTCGCGGACCTGTTCCCGGACTGCTGACGAGGCAGCCTCTGCTTTCTTTTTCTTCTTTATACAGTTGTCGCAAATCCCACAAGTCCGGTCCGGCGATGCGCCATCAACGCCCGGTTTTTCGCCAAAGTACGCCTGTAAAAGCCGGGTTCGGCACTGGGTCGGGTGTTCGGTATAGAGGATAGCGGCCTGCACCTTTCGCATGGCCAGTTCTTTTCGGCGGTTCAGCTCCTGCACATTGACCGGAAGCGAGGGTGCATCGAGTCGGGGTGTCAGAAACGTAAGCTGGGGTTTATCTTTCTGTTTTTCGTAGATGACCACGTTGCGCTGATGCAGTTGTTCAAGCAGCTCCTCAATTTCGGGTTGATTCAGCATAAAAGCCCGCGCCAGTGTCGATTCCGAAATGGTGATGAAGTCAGTGAATAACTCGCCCCCGTATAGCCGTAACAGTAATTTGAGGAACGAGTCGAAACGCGGATTCAGGACCTGAAACTCGTACAACTGGCGATTATCCAGCACAATGGCCAGTCGGGAAGGGTGGTAATAATTCTCGTTGAGCTGAATGAAGCCTTCCAACTGAAGCTGCTTGAGCGCGTAATGGGTTTCCTGAGGTGGCAGGTTAAAGGTATTGGTAAACGCGCTCAGGTCGAAATCGTAACTGGTAAACTCGCCCCCGCCAACGGGTACCGCCGTATAATTGGCAATGGCCTGATACACCCGGCGGAGCATCTCAATGGGTTGGTACAACTGCTCTGTTCGGAACCGCAAATTCTCCAGATCATTGTTGGTGTAAAGCATGACAGCATAGGCCTTCTGTCCATCACGCCCGGCACGACCCGCTTCCTGATAATAGGCTTCAAGCGAATCGGGTACGTCCAGGTGCACCACGACCCGAACGTCGGGTTTGTCGATGCCCATACCGAAGGCATTTGTGGCGACCATTACCCGCGTTCTGTCCTGAATCCAGGCATCCTGTTTTTCCGTGCGTTGCTGGGTTGTCAAGCCTGCATGATAGAAATCGGCCGAAATGCCCTGTCGCACGAGCCACTGCGCTACCTGTTGGGTCTGCTTACGACTACGAACGTATACGATGGCACAACCCGGCACATTCTGGAGGACACGAAGTAAGCGGGCGTCTTTGTTTTCTTCGAGAACCGCTGAGTAAGACAGATTTGCCCGCGCAAAGGATTGCCGAAAAATCTGTGGTTCTCGCAGGGCCAGTTTTTCGACAATATCCGCCTGAACATCGGGCGTGGCCGAAGCCGTTAGCGCAATAATGGGGGTATCGGGAATAAGCTCGCGAAACTCGGCGATTTGCAGATAGGGCGGTCGGAAATCGTACCCCCAGGCCGAAATACAGTGGGCTTCATCAACGGCCAACAGGCAGACAACCATCTGCTTCACCCGTTCGATGACGATTTCCGTACGGAGTCGTTCGGGCGAAACGTACAGGAACTTGGTATTTCCGTAGATGCAGTTGTCGAGAATGGTATCAATTTCGCGGTAATGCATTCCCGAGTAAATGGCCGCTGCCGGAATTCCCCGTTTGCGCAATTGCTCGACCTGGTCTTTCATGAGGGCGATGAGCGGGGTTACCACAATGCAAACCCCCTTCATGGCCAGGGTGGGTACCTGAAAACAGATGGATTTTCCGCCCCCGGTTGGCATCAGAACAAGGGAATCCTGCCGGGCTAACACCGTATTGACCACATCGTCCTGCATGGGCCGGAAGGTGGAGTAACCCCAAAATTGCTGTAAAATCTGCCGGGTGGTCAATGTTCTTTTGGTTTACGGTTTCCTGCCTGTAGCGGTCCGTGGCTACACGGCCTGGTGCACCTATCGCTCGTAAACCGAGCTGGGTGCAAATTTACGGCCTTAAAAAGACAAATTGATAGACCAGCGTGTTTACGTTCATACGGTTTGCACAGGAATTGAGTAAGCCAGCGCGGTTATCTGTCAAAACAAAGTAACACCGGTTGGTTCCCAAAATGACAAACGCTAAAACGACAAACGGGTTATGATCCAAAAAGTGATAAAAACGGACGAAGAATGGCGCCGGCAACTGACGCCGGAACAGTACCGGGTAGCGCGCGGAAAAGGCACCGAACGGGCTTTCTCGGGAGAGTACTGCGAAGCGCACGACCCCGGTCTTTACGCTTGTGTGTGCTGTGGTACGGAGTTATTTGAATCAAAAACAAAGTTTGAGTCGGGGACGGGCTGGCCGAGTTTCACCGAACCCATTGAGCAGGAGCGTATCCGGTTGGAAAAAGACAACAGCTACGGCATGTCTCGGGTCGAGGTTTTGTGCAACATCTGTGATGCGCACCTTGGGCACGTCTTCAATGATGGCCCTCCTCCCGGCGGCCTCCGGTATTGCCTGAACTCGGTATCGCTTGTGCTGAAGCGAACCGCCGATTCGGTATAAGGCATAGGCCTGTTTCGTTAAGTTATCGGTTCGGTCAATTCATTTCCTATACGGGGTCGTTTATTTCTAAACGGCCCCGTAGTATATTGTCCGTTGCCAATTAGTAGTGAACTTTGCCCAATCAGGTAACACGACAGCTACTGAGCCGAAACGCTATACGTTTATATGAATTATGGGTATGTGTTCCGACTGATTTTCATCATCGGACTACTGAGTGCGACGCGTGTATCAGCGCAGAAAGGAAATGGAGTCGGGTCAGGTGAAGGGCTGGCAAAGCCCGTTAGCCTGTCGTTGGCAGGTACTAAATGTACTTATTATTCAACGGGATACGATGCCGTGTCGCGCATACCGGCACCGGCTGGTTTCCTGAATCGAATAAGCCCCAATGGCCGCCCAATGGCCCCTACAGCGCAGTTTATCGTTACCTATACCAACTTTACGGCTGATGCCAAACGGGCCTTTCAATACGCCGTTGACATTTGGTCGACGCTGATCGTTTCGCCGGTACCCATTCGAATACAGGCCAACTGGGTATCTCAGGAGCCCAACGTGCTTGGGTCGGCGGGACCGGCTTCGTACCGTTACAGTTTCGATGGGGCACAAAAAGCCCGGGCTTTTTATCCGATTGCCCTGGCTGAAAAAATTGCCCGTCGCGAACTGAACAGCCCTACCGACGCCGATATCGTAGCTGACTTCAATCGAAACAACGATTGGTATTACGGTACGGACGGAAAAACGCCCAGCGGCCAGGCCGATCTAGTCACGGCAGCTTTGCATGAGTTAGCGCATGGGCTGGGGTTCATCGGCTTCTTTAATGTCGAAAGTGGCAAAGGTGATCAGGGTAATGGCCAGTATCTGGCCGGTTTGCCTTCTGTTTACGACCACTTCATCGAAAATGGCCAGCGAAAGCGGTTAGTAACCTCCCAAACCGACTACCCGAACAACTCGATTCTCCTGAACCGGCAGCTCACGGGCAACGACCTCTTTCTGAATGGCACAATTCTAAAACAGACGTCTTTGCAGAAACTGCGGCTGCAGGCCAAAGCGACCTTCGATCGGGCATCGAGCATTTACCATCTGGACGATGAGACGTATCCAAAAGGGGATATTAACTCATTGATGAGCGCCTTTCTGGGCCGGGCTGAGTCCATTCACTCGCCGGGCTATATGGTCCTTGCGCTCTTTGCGGATATGGAGTGGAAAACGACTTCGGTTCTCCACGAGCCGGTATTAAATTCGGAAGACGTAAACGACTTTTTGTTCAGTGTTCGGGTCGTCAGCGATACAAATCTGGTGGCTAACTCCGTTCGGTTATTTTACCGGAAAACGGCTCCCACGGCTAGTGATTCGGCGTCGACGACCGTATCGCCGACACGAGTAGGAACGACGGATGCGTATCGGTATACTCTTCCGGCCGCGCAGGCACAGGGAGACATCTGGTATTATTTTCAGGCGCAGGATGCCACCGGGCGGACGTTTTCAAATCCCGGCAAACTCTCGGGCGGGGCACAAACCTGGCATCACGTTCGCCTTGGCCCCGACAATGCCCCGCCGATTATCCAGTACAGCCCGGCAAAGAACATTAGTTTCGCTACAGCCGTCGCGGATAGTCTACCCATCTACGCCCGTGTTGCCGATGATCGAACGGGTATCAGTGCGGCCTATGTCGAGTACCAGATTAATGGCAATGCGCAAACGAACCTTCCGTTGCGGTATACTCGCCAAACCATCAACAACGTTACGTACGACAGCGTCTACACAAACCGAATTAATTTTCCCGCTAATTCGCTGAAAGCGGGCGATAAGGTTACCTACCGCATCATCGCCAGAGACTCGGCAAGAGCCAGAAATCAGGCCGTTAGCCCTACCACAGGGTTTTATGAACTTCGGGTGGTGTCTAAACAGGGGGTTCGTGATCAATACATCAATACCTTCACCGATGCGGCAACAGCCAGCGACTTTGTGGGCAGCGGCTTCAGCCTGACAACCCCGGCCGGGTTCGGAAATCCGGCGATTCATTCGGAGCATCCGTACCGTAACGGCACCGATTTCCAAAGCCAAAGTAGTTTTGAATACATACTCCTGTCGCCCATTCGAATTAAAGCCAACCCGGATAGCGCCGTTATTCGATTCGATGAGGTTGTGCTGGTAGAACCGGGTGGTGTAGGAAGTCGTCTGGGGGATAAAAATTTCTATGACTATGTCGTTGTGGAAGGGTCAAGCGACAATGGCTCGACCTGGCGGCCGCTCCTGGACGCGTATAGCTCGGCCGACAACCCCGATTGGCTAAGGGCGTATACAAGTAGTCTGGTGATGAGTCCAATAGGGGAGCAAAACTCGACAATGATCGGTGTTCCGGCCCTATACCGACACCGCGACATAGCCCTTCTGAATCAGAAAAGTCAGTTTCAGGCGGGCGACCAGATTTTGGTTCGCTTCCGGTTGCTGGCCGATCAACTGTCGCACGGCTGGGGCTGGGCAATCGATAACCTGCGCATTCAGGCACCGCCCACACCACTCGTTCTGGCGAATGAACCAAGTGTGAGCGGGACATTCCAGATTTATCCGAACCCGGTGACCAGTGGGGTTGTACAGCTACAGGCGAACCTAACAACATCCGTTACCAGTGTTCAACTGAGTATTGCCGGGTCTGGTGGCCAGTTACTGCGCCAATTGATCGTGCCCGTTAAGAACAAAATCATAAACCAGCCCCTCGATCTCAGTCAGTTGCCATCGGGCTTGTATTTCCTTCATCTGGCCGTTGGTGACTCCATTCTAACGAAGAAAATTGTCCTCTCAAAGTAAAGCCACGCTACTCGTAGCATCTGATTTCCATAAGGGAAGCCGGTACAGAACGACTCTCTCCCAAGCCGCTGTTTTTCTTTACGTGAATAGTTAGGCTGTTCGTTTCGACGGGTTGCTCAAACTGAATGGTGCGGTTGCTCTGGTGGTTATTGGTCTGGTGAAAAATGCGTTCCTGGCGGTCATTACATAGCTCATATTCGTCCACACAGAATGGCGAAACGGTTTCCGGATGAATCATGATAACGGTTTCGAGCGGGTGGTCGAAATCGGTGTCGAAGCGGAGTTCAACCCGGCCGATTCGTTGTTTGGTCGGCCAGGAAAGAGTGAGCGTCGGATTCGGATCGTTGGCGGCTGCTACCCAGGCGTTGGGCTGGCTGGTTGGCCGTTGAAAGCCGTTTCGAGTGTTTTCGGCACCAAATAGTTGAATGCCATCGTGGATGGTCAGCGCAATGTTTTGCCCCGCGGGCCGACGTTCGGGACACCAGAACTCAAATGTATCGACGCCAATATCCTCCGTTGGTTCCTGCTTCCCGTAGTTCGAAACGGCCGGGTTGATTTTGTTAAACACTGACAAAACGCCCGTTACGCGCAACTGACTGTATTGCAGGTGCACGTGTTCGTTTTTCATAAACATAACAAACACGTATCCCGGCTCGTCCATCCGGCTGGTAAAGGGCAGTTCTATGGTCTGCTTTCCCGTCAATAGCGGAATGGTCAGCGTCTCCAGCGTCACATCGGGCGTATGGTTCAATGGCTTGCTGCTACGCCGTAAGACGACGGTTAATGTTGTCGCCTGATCGGCGGTAACGAAGGCTGTCATTCGAGGTATCATGCCCGCTGGCAACGGAAGCATCTGAGCCGCCGAATGGGTCAGCGGTTGTACCGGTCCATCTGCAGGAAGCTGATTCAGGACAAATTCGCTGGATGCCGACAAGCTCGCTCGGTGAGCGAGGTCTTCCTGATCGTGGAGAGACAGGTCGGGAATGTGCTGACCGGTTTTGAGTAGTTGCTGCTGTAGTTGCTGAATTTGTACGGGTCCGGTCAGGTCGCGGGGCCTTAATCCATGCCGGGTGCATAGGGCTGCCGCCATACCCACGGCCTGCCCTACGTGAGCACCCGTAGCCATTACCCGCGAGGACCCAAATGCGACATGGGAGGCACTAATGATGCGTCCGGCAAGAAACAGGTTTGTAATGTTTCGGCTGTACAGACAGCGGTACGGAATCTGGTACATGCCCTTGCTGTGCCACTGGTTACAGCCTGGTTTCTCCGAAAAAATACCGTCGGCGGGGTGCAGGTCGATCGACCAGCCGCCAAAGGCAACGGCGTCGGGATGGGTTCGCTGCTCAACTATGTCCTGCTGGGTGAGCATATAGTCGCCCTCAAATCGCCGGCTTTCGCGTTTGCCGGGAATTTGTCCAACCCATTCCAGGGTCATCGTTTCAGCTTCAGGAAACTGACCGGAGTTTTTGATATAATTCCAAACGCCGTACACCACTTTCCAGAGTTCCCACTTAATGGCTTCGGTATCGTGAACCGTATCGAGCCGACCGCCGTACTCGATCCACCACAACTGACAGCCGTATTCCTGTGCGTTGAAGCGTTTGTAGCGCGGAATTTTGGTAATATCGTCGAGGGCATAAGCGGGCGGCACAAAGCGCACCGGCCGACCGGTGTCTTTGGTGTAGAAGTAGAGCGAATGCCCCAGCAATTCGCCGTATTCGGCGGTTGGTGCAAACTTTTCGCCGAACTCTTCCCGGCTTTCGGCCCCCATCCGGAAGGCCGCACCGGCCTGAAAGCCAATGATTCCATCGCCCGAAGCATCGCAGAAAAGCGGAGCTGCCAGTTCATACTGGGTACTGTTCTGGCTGCAAAAGGCTTTCAGTTCGCTAATCGTATCGGCGTCAGATTTTTCAACTTCGTATACCGCCGTGTTAAGTAAAAGCTTGATATTGGGTTCCAGAACCACTTTTTCCAGCAAAATGGTATCAAAAATCAGGGGGTTGCCTTCCGGATTTCGGTAGAGGTTTTCGAGCAGTAACTCATCGATAACGCCCCCTTCCCGCGCCCAGCGGTTGTTGTTGCCCATATGCGAGGTAGCGCCCAGTACCCACAGCCGCACTTCGGACGACGAGTTGCCACCCAGTACCGGACGGTCCTGCACCAGCAAAACCTGTATGCCTGCCCGAGCCGCCGTAATGGCGCAGCAAACCCCCGACAACCCGCCCCCAACCACAATTAGATCGGCTTCGTGTCGAACGGTTTTCAATGTTCGTTTATCGGTTGCTTGTTCGCGTATCATTCGTTGAGTCAATGGTTTGGGTAAAAATGGAAAAGCCGGTTGGTTTGATGACCTCTACGGTGATCGATTTGTCGAAACCACGCACCGGGAAAATAATGTCAGCGCTTTGGCCTGGCTGCAAATCAGGAATAGGCCGCGTTAAGCTATCTATCTTTAATTGATACTTTTTGATGGCATAGGCCGGGAAGTCGTTCCGGGCCGTCACCCGTAGGGTTACGTTATGAACACCCGCCTTCCCCGGTAGCCAGCTTACTTTTTCGACCGTGACGGGAGCCATGCCCGTTTGGTGAGCTTTGTACAGGGGGCGTTTCGAACGATCTCCACGAACCAGTCCCCACGGGCGGGTGCCGTCCGGATTCGTGCCGTCGTGCCGACTTAAGTAGTCATTGAACGACCACCAGGAAGCGCCCACCACGTAGGGCAACTGCCGAATGTCCGTCAGAAACTTTTCGATATGCGTAACCTGTCCGGCTTCGCTATCCTTGCCATCGGCCCGTGTGCCGTATTCGCTGATAAAGATTGGCTTATCCGGATAGAGCGAATGGATGTGTTTCAACACATTCGTGTGGTTACCGTAGGTGTTGGTCGAAACGAAATCGCAGTACTGGCTTGCTTCATCTTCCGGTCTCTTTGGTAATATATTCAGGCGCATGGATGCGAACGTATAGAGCCGGGTTGGGTCGAGTTCGCGGGCGTAGGCAATCATATCTTTGGTCCACCGCTGCCCCGCCGGTTGTTCGGACAGGTACTCATTACCAACGCTGTACGCAATCACACAGGGGTGATTCCAGTCGCGTTCGGCCATCTCGCGGAACTGCTGCCGAAACTTGGTACGCATGGTGTCGTTGTCCATTTGCCGGGGTGTGAGCTGCCAGTTACCCGCTTCGCTGATGATAAGCATGCCGTTGCGATCGGCCCAGTCGTAGATGGTTTCGGATGGGGTATAGTGCGTGAGCCGCTGCAATTCCATATCCGCTTCTTTCATCAACCGCATATCTTTTTCGACCAGCCAATCGGGTTCCAGGGAGCCTAAGCCCGTGTAATCAACCACCCGATTGCCACCCGCCACTTTGATCGGTTGCCCATTTAAGAGCAATTGCGCGTTCCGAACCTCTACTTTTCGAATACCGAAGTGAGACTGAACGGTGTCGGTAGCGGCAATCACTTGCAGGTCGTATAAGGTTGGCTGATCGATGCTCCACAGCTTAACATCGGCGGCTTTCAACACCGTTTCGGCTTCCAGCACCGTTGTCTGGTTAGCGGCAATGGTGCCCACCGGTTGTTTCCAGGTCAGGTTTAGGGGTTTGCCGTTCTGCTCTACCCGAAACGAGAGCTTGGGGGTAACGGTCTGCTGGCCCGCATTCCGAACGCGTGTTTTTATTTTTAATAGCGAGGTGCCCTTCACCAAGTCCGGGACAGCTTCTGTCTTGATGTTTTCTACATACACTGCTGGCTCGACGGTCAGGTAAACAGGTCTGATCAGGCCACCGTAGTTTACCCAGCCCGGAAACGATTCGGGCTGGTTATTATCTTTCGCACCCGGTATGGTCGTCGTTTTCCAGGTGTTGTTGTTCACCGAGATCGCGATGGTATTCACCGCGCCGTTGGCCGGGTTCGTTTTTAAGTAATCGGTAATATCGAAGTGAAACGGCGTGTAGCCGCCTTCGTGTGTGCCAACTTTCTGATTGTTGACCCAGACCGATGTTTCGTAATAAGCCGCATCGAAATGGAGAATAACGCGTTTTCCGGGAGTTACTTGAAAGGGAAATGTCCGGCGATACCAGGCCGTACCGGTGTAAAACTGGTAGCGTGGGTCGACGGAGAAACAATGCGGCACCGTCACTTTGTCCCAGCGATTCAGGGAGGCATCTTCCTGAAACCATTTGCCCCGCTCACCTGCGTCTACAGGGTCGAGAGCAAACCGCCATTCGCCATGCAGCGGAATCGCATCGGGATCCCGGATCGTGTATTGAGCGAAACTTACTGAGCTGATCCACAGCATGAATACTACTGATAAAGCCTTTCGTAAATATGTCATGTACTAGATAGGTGCGACTAATGAATTAGAGCGCTTAATGGTTAAATTTGTAAAAAACAATTAGTGGTATGGCTACCTCTCAAACGATACCGACCAAGTTGAGTAATTTGCAAATGGAGTTACTGAAACTGTATCCTTATACCGTTTCTGAAGCGGAACTGAAGGATATTCAGCGCTTACTGGCTGACTATTTTGCTCAAAAAATTGATGCTGAAATGAATCAGATGTGGCAGGAAAAAGGCTGGAATGAGCAGACCATTGAGCAATGGAAAGCGGAGCATTTACGTAGCCGCACTGTTCAATGAGAATTATACTCGACATTAATGTATTGCTTATTTCTCTGCCAGTGGCGTCTCCATACCGCTCTATCTTCGATGCGTTAAAAGCGGGTAAGTTTGACTGAGTTCTGAGCAATGACATTTTGATGGAATACCACGAAAAGTTAGCCGAGAAGACGTCACCGTCGGTTGCTGATAACGTGGTTAAGCTCCTGTTATCGCTGGACAACTGCATACTACAGTCCGTGCATTTTGAATGGGGTCTCATGTACAATGATCCCGATGACAATAAATATGTGGATTGTGCTTTAGTGGCCAATGCTGACCATTTGGTTTCAGAAGACCGGCATTTTTCTATTCTTCGTGACATAGAATTTCCTCATTTATCAGTCATTCGTATTGATGAATTCCTCAATTTGTTGTGGGCCTGATCGTAGCTGAACACGCTGAGCGGCCTGCCAGGGAATCAGCGCCAGCGCCAAAACCACGGCCGAAATCGTCGCCGTTATGCCAGCGCCCTGTGTCGTCAGGAAGCTCAGACCTGCCAGCATCAGTGCCGTAAAGACCAGGGAGCCCGCAATGACCCGCAGGCCGAAACGGTTCTGCTTTCGTACCGCCAGCGCTTCTTCGGGCGATTCGGCCTGGGCATCGTCTCGTTTTTGCTGACGGGCAATCAGGTATTGGTAATACTCCTGAGCGACGCTTCCCTTTGATCTTGCCCACAGCTCGTAGCCGAGCAACATCAGGAATGGAAAGCCGATCCCGATCATCGTTTCTTCGGCCCGCGTCAGCTTGACATTGAGCAGCAGCGGAGCCAGAATTTTAAAGAATAGATTCGCACTCAAACTGATGCCGGTGATCCAGAGCGTGGCCCGGCTGGTCAGGCGCTTGGAGAACAGCGCCCAAAGGGGAGGGGCCAGCAGCGGCCCACCCGAAATCGAGGAAATGCTTAAGACGACTTCCACAATGCCGCCCGCTGCCGGAACCATCAGCGCAATGCCGATCATACCCAACCCGAATAGCCAGGACGAACTCCGCGCCACCCGGATCAACTGAGTGTCGGAAGCCGTTGGATTAATTAATCCTTTGTAGATATCATTAGTAAAAACGGCCGAAACTACGTTTAAGGCGGTGTTGGCACTCGCCGACGTAGAAAAATACATACCCGTCAGCATAAGCCCTAGCAAACCCGGTGGCAAAACGAGTTTGCAGATCATCAGGTACGCATTCTCGGTATCCAGGCCGCTTAACGATGGATTGATGACTTTGTAAATCATGGGCGGAAGCATCCAGATAACCGGACTGATCAGATAGAGCCCCGCAAACAGGAAGGCTACCTTTTTAGCTGACTTTGGACTGTCAACGCTGGTGTATCGCTGCACGAATGTCCAGTTACCGCCAATGTAGCAGATGTGGTAGATCACGAAGGCGGCTACGAACCCAAAGGTGTACTCGCCGTTCAGGAGGTTGAAAAAATCATCCGGTACAGCGTTTACGAATCCATCGAAACCACCTACCCGATCCAGCGACAAAGGCAGAAGGATAAACACCGCGGCCGATAAAACGACGAACTGTAATATATCAGTAACCATCACCGCCCAAAGTCCACCAACCGCGGTGTAAGCGATCATGAAGAAGCCCAGCCCTATCGTACACGGAACCAGCGGTAGGTTAAGCGAAACGCTTACCAACTTAGCCACCGGATACAAAACGGACCCTTTTATGAACAGCGACACCAGTGTAAAAATGAAGATGTACACTTTTTGCACCGTTGCCCCCAATCGTTCGCGAATGAACTCGGCGGCTGTGAGAGCGCCCGTCTGTTTCCAGCGCGGAGCCAGGTACAAACCCGTTACCAGGGCACCGATGCACATGGTCCACTGGATGGTGATGGCTACCCAGCCGTGTTTGTAGGCAATGGACCCCCAGGCTACGAACGTCCCCGCCGAGAAGAAACTCATAAAAAGCGACAGCCCGCCAATAAACCAGGGCACTGCTTCGCCCCCCGCAAAAAAGGATTTCAGGTTCCGGCCCGTTCGGGCGAAGAGCATGCCAATCGCCAGTACAAAAGCCGAGAAAATGACAATGACGGCTGTATCGATGGTTGTATTCATGGTTTGTTCGTTAGGCGTAAGTAACAACTACACCCAACCAGTCATGTCAAGTTAGGTACACTCACTTCAAATCCACTTCCAGAACTTTCTGCCCGAAGCCCGGCAAATCCAGTGCGATGTCGTTCGCCGAAATAGCCTGATTGTTGGGTAGCCAACGGGCGGCCGTACTCGTTTTCTGGATGGCCGATAGAGTCAATTTGACGGTTGTTTGGGTGGCCTGCGCCCGGTTGTTGAGCAGGACGATGTAAAGCTTTTTCTGATCGGTAGAGCGGGCCAGTATGTAGTCGATGACCGGACTCCCCGGCTGTACCAGACCTTCCTGAATGAGCAGGCTGGCGGGTTGACCGTATACCATTCCGGCGCTGAAGCCATAAGTTTGGTGCGGACCGACTTTGGGCGTTACAAAGCCCCGCGGAAAAACTATTTTACCCTCGGAGCGTAGTTCCGCTTCGGCCATCAGGTAGTCCGTTAACCAGCCAATCTGCCACCAGGCGTGGTGCGGATACGGCCCTGACCCCTTATTCATGGCTTGCCAGTAGTAGGAGGCCACACTGGTTTTCGGTTCCACGAAGGCATCCCGGCCAATAGCTCCGGATCGGGCCATATCTGCAAAAATTGGCTCTTTCGTTAACTGGTACATCCGGATAAACAGACCGGCATGGCTGCACAACTGAATGGGGCCGAGCCGGGTAGCCGAGCCAAAAATGCCGCCATGCTCAAAGCTGAGGCCCGTTTGACTAATTTCCCAATCTTCGCGGCCTATGCCGTTGACTGTCTTCGGCTTGAGGCTGGCAATCGGATGCGTGTAAATGGACGTCGTGTATAGTTTGGCTGCGGTGATGGCTGCGCTTCTGTATCGGATGTCGTGTGTCAGGTCATATAAATCCAGAAGCGCCTGTGCCGACTGGCCAGTGGCGAAGTCCGGCGCATAACGAGCATCGCCACATACGCCCAGGAAGCTGCCCGTTTCGATGGCGTTTTTGAGGAACCAGTCAGCGCCTTTGCGGGCGGCCGTCAGGTATTTAGGGTCTTTCAGAATCCGATAGGCCACAATCAGTCCGTAAAACGTGGGGCGCAGGTCCTGAATGTCGTTGAAAATCTCCTGTTCCGTATGGCGGTCGTAAGCCACGGCCCAATGGCCATCGGGTTTTTGCCAGGTCAGCAAGCGGTCGGCACCCAGGCGCAGTCGTTCCTTCAGTTCGGTATTGGCCGGCTCAAACAAGAGCATGTTGCCAATGTCGAGCATGGTATAATAGGTCAGGCCGATGGGTTCGACAACTTCGCCCCATTCCTCCACAAACTTCTTCGATTTGGCCAGGTAGTACTGGCCTTCGGGCGCTCCTTTAAAAAAACTGTTACCGGTTTCCTGCTGAGCGAGTTTGAAGTTTTCGGCGTAGGGCAGCACGTTGTCGGTCAGGAGCGGGTCGTGGGTGGCATTGGCCAGCATCCACATGGCCCCATAGTCCGAGTTTTTCATGGCGTCTTTATTCGATCCCACCACGCCCCCCAGGTAGGACTGCGCTCCGATTTTTTTACCCTCGAATTCTTCGATGTTCCATAAAGACGTTTTGGGGTCTGTCAGGTAGTGGTGCATCTTCTCGATGCGGTCCGTCAACGACTGTCTGGATTGCCGCAGGGCCAGTGTTTCCTTAAACTGGTAAATATCATAGACGGCGTGATTCAGGGCGCTGAACCAGTCGCCGTCAGTCAGGCTGTACCGAAAGGTGTAGCTCATTGGCTCACCGATTTTGAGGCTGGATTTGGGTTCGCCCAGCACCGGGTAGTAGAGCGTAGGCGAAAGCTGTGCTTTCCGGTTCATGTGCGACAGGCCAATGTTCCAGTCCGTCTGCGTGATTTTATCGTTTGCCCACGGATCGCGACTAAGGCCGGGTTCGGGAACGACGGAAAGGGTAATGCCATGTTTGGTGCTTATCATCGGGCAAAGCGTACTGGCGCACCGTTCGCGGTACACAACGGGTAAGGACGGAATCCCATGACCATAGGCATACGCCAAGGCAAAGTTTGGCTGAAGTTTAGTTCCCTGGAAGTAGCCCGGCACGGTGGCCCAGGCCAGATTCTTTTCTGCCGTGCTGGCCACTGTCGGGCTGGCCAGCGAAAAATACCCGTCCTTTTTGGGCGTAAGCGTTTGCTTAACAATGATATCCGACGGGAACTTCGGATCGAAAGTCCATTCGCTGCTAATGGTAGCTACGTCGGTCTCCTGCCGGAACGTGAGCGAGTTGCTGCCGGTTTGCTTCGCTTCTTTGGGGAAGAAATGAATCACCTGTCCGGCCGTATTGAGCGAAATGGGGTTTGTGCTTTCGGCCCACTGTACTTGCTGGTAGTGGTATTTTGGACCGGGAAACTCGTCGCCCGTGATGGACTTGAACGTTGTCTCGGGTTTCCCGGAAGGCTTTTCGGCCGCATAGAGCAGGGTATTTTCGCCCGAAGGGGTTGCCAGGTTTACCCATTGACTGCCCTTATGGACGGCTACCTGCCCAATGGCCCAGCCGTTCGGCGTGTTTTTCCAGATGACCTTGACGCGCTCATTCGCCAGCGAGACCCTCTGGTTCGACTGGGCCTGCGTGGTAAAGCAGCAAATAGAGAAAAAGGCAATTTTCCAGATAGATCGCATGGAAAGCGGAGGATTGACGTTGGAATTAAGCTTTATAAGAGTGCCGGAGTTTGGGTCAAGTTTGTGCTTCCACGGGCTGTGTCCTCACGGACCGTGGAAACACAAACGGGCTTACTTCCAATCTGCGTTCTGCTCCAACTTCAGGTTGGCGTTGATTTCGTCCAGCGGAATGGGGAAATATTTGTTTTTAGCCTGAACGGGCCGGGATGGATAGACATTATTCACCGCTTTTGGAATAACCGTTAAAAACGTATTGGTTCGGGTGAGGTCATACCACCGGTCACCTTCGCCGAAAAATTCCCACGACCGTTCCTGAAGCACCGCGTCGATGAAGGCGTCTTTGCCCAGGCCGGGCGTTAGGTCGGCAAGGCCCGCCCGTTTCCGAACAACGTTGATGAACCCATAAGCTGTAGAGGTCGCTCCATTTACCCGTGCTTCGGCTTCGGCCGCAATCAGGTACATATCTGGTAAGCGCAATATGGGAATATTGGGGGTGTTCCCAATCGTCGAAACGGGGTCCTGGTACTTTTTGATCAGTACACCCTGCGTTGTAATAGGGGTAATGTTTCGCTGGGCAACCGTTTTATTGCTCTTGTCAACATACGTAGTATCGAGCAATAACCGGCGTTTATCGGCCGGGTTGAACGAGTTGTAAAACGACTGGTAAGCGAACATCGATCCGAACGTAGTCTTGCCATAGTCTGGGCCGCTACTGGCGGGTGGTCCTAAAAGACCCGTTAACTGGTGCCCGCGACTGGGACTAAACCCGCCCTCCGACTCATACGCCCACATGTTTTCCACTCGGGCAAGGTCTTCTTTGTCGTACCGGTACACATCCCGCACATCGGCCATTAGTGAATACTTACCGGAGGTGATGACTTCCTGCGCTTTCTTCGATGCGGTTGCCCAATCTTCGTTGTATAGCGCTACTTTGGCGTAGAGGGCTGTAACGACTTCTTTGGATGGACGCCCTTTCTCAATGCCGGGGCCAGACACCAGTCCGGCGTTACTGGCCTGATCCAGGTCGCTGTAAATTTGCTTGTATACGTCTGCTTTAGGACTCTTACCAATCGTGGCTTCGGCTTGCGTCACGCTGGCTTTTATCTTTATAGGCACGTCACCGAAGTTTTTCGTGAGCAGCCAGTGGTAAAAGGCTCTCAGAAAATAGGCCTCACCGACAATTTGCTTCTGGCGGGTCGCATCCATACTGGCCGAAGGTACCTTTTCAATAATCCAGTTCGCTTTTTCGATGCCATCGTAACAGGAGGTCCAGATTTGCTGGGGCGACTCATTAATCCGCCCGGCACTTTTCTGGGTTGTGTAGTTCGGGTCATACGTAAACAGGGTAAGGGTATTACGACCCACAACCGCCCGAGGGTACGACTGATCGGCGCTCAAATCAGAAACAATGGTCAGCACCGGGCCAGAGGCCATATCGGCAATGGGGTCATACACCGCAATAAGCCCCTTTTCGGCATCAGCCGCCGTTTTATAAAAGGCCTCGGTATAAATGGACGAGTAAATGGTCTCTTCCAACTGGCACGAAGCCAGGCAGAAGGTAGTGAGTATAGGAATAAGTATCTTTTTCATGGTTCAATGAGTGATTGTGTGAATGATAGAATGCCTGAATGACTAGTCAGCAGGATGAATAATTTCAAATCGATACACTATTCAGGCATTCTATCATTCCCGCATTCATAATTAAAACGTGACCTGTAAACCACCCAGAAATGACCGGGCGGGTGGATACACCAAGTTGTCGACACCAATGACCGTGTTGCTGCCCGCATACGTATTCACTTCCGGATCGAAACCGGTGTACTTGGTCAGGGTAAACAGGTTATTGCCGCTGGCATAGATCCGGATGCGCTGAATGCCGTTGATTTTGGGCAGCGTGTACCCGAGCGTTACGTTCTTGCAGCGCAGATACGAGCCATCTTCTACGTAGCGGCTACTCACGGGTAAACGGCTGCTGAGGGCCGCACTGGCATACTCCTGGCTGGGGTTGGTTGGCGACCATCGGTTGGCGACGCCTGCCAGCAAATTGCGCTGGCCCAGTGGCGTTTCGAAGGCAAATCGCGCCTGGTTATAAATATCATTGCCCTGGCTACCCGAGAAAAACGCGCTCAAGTCAATGTTTTTGTAGGCAAGGTTAGTCGAGAATCCGAAAATGAGTTTGGGGTTTGGGTTGCCGGTAATTGTCTGGTCGCTGGCATCGATCTTCCCATCGCCGTTGAGGTCTTTCAGCTTATGGCCACCCAGACGGCCGTCATAACCCGGCAGAATGGTTTCGCCCGTCTGGTTAATGCCGTCGAATACGTAGGTTTTGAAAAGGGCCAGGGGTTGCCCAACGCTCAGAATACTGTAGGTCGTAACAAACCGCTCCTGCGTGGTGCCGCCGTCCAGATCAAGTACCTTGTTGCGGTTCATCGTCGCATTGGCCGATACATCCCAGCGCAGTGCGCCCTGTAAAATCCGGGCGTTAGCGGCCAGTTCAACGCCTTTGTTTTCCAGCGAGGCAAAGTTGCCCGTAATGCTGCCGTAGCCCGACGAAAGCGGTAAGGTTTTGATATAGAGCAGATCGCGGGTTTTTTTGTTGTAAACGTCGACGACGAAACTCAGCCGATTGTTGAGCAGACTAATATCCAGACCAATGTTTGCCTGGGTCGATTTTTCCCAGCGCAGATCGGGGTTGGCAATGCCCAGCGGATTGATTCCTGTCAGGTACGTGTGATTAAACTGATAATCAGAGGGGTTTGGGTTTGGCGATCCGACTATAGCCAGCGATTGGTAAGGGGAAATGCCGCCCGCATTACCCGTCAGGCCGTAGCTGCCACGGAGCTTGAGGTCCGATAGCCAGCCGACGTTTTTCAGAAATGGTTCTTCGATCAGACGCCAGGCCGCCGACACCGCCGGGAAAAAGCCGTATTTGTGGTTGGCTCCAAACTTACTCGACCCATCGGCACGAGCGGTCAGATCCAGGAAGTACTTGTCTTTATAGCCGTAATTGATCCGACCCAGATACGAATCTAGGCGTTCTTTGGTCCGGTTGCTGGTTGCCGTTCGGGTTAGCGCTAACTGCAAAGCTTCATTGCCCGTGGCATCATTCGGAAAGCCGGTGGCATTGATGCTGTTGCTGTTGGCCAGATTACTCTGGCTGGCAAATACCCCTGTAAGCTTGAGCGTATGGTGTTGTGCAATGGTACGTGTATACGTCAGAATGCTTTCGTGAAGCAGCACAAGGTTGTTCGCGTTCGCTTTCGAGCCCGAGCCCGAGTTGTCGTTCAGGTCGGCTGGATTCACAATGGAACGGGGCGAATAGGTATTCCGCAGGCTGTTCTGTAAATCGACGTTGAATGACGCCCGGTAAGTCAGTCCGGTGAACAGGTTGACTTCTCCGTATATATTGGCCAGCGTACGCTGAATACCGATTTGATTTTGGATAGCCGCCAGTCCCAGCGGATTCGTCACTTCACGGTATTGTCCGGATGCCTGCTCGCCAAAAGGAGACAAGGTGCCATCGGCCCGGTAAGGCTGGAGCGTAGGGGGAGCCCCTATGGCTGATCCCAGAATGCTGCTGGTAACGAAGTCGCCATCGCCGAGGCTGGTGGTCCCGTAAGGAACCCCTTTATTGATGGAATAGCTACCCAGAATGCTCGTTCCAACTTTAATTCGGTCACTAATGCGGTGATCTACGTTGAGCCGTAGCGAGTACCGCTGAAAGCCCGAATTGATGATGACTCCCTGCTGGTTGAAATAGTTGAGCGATAGGGCCAGCTGTGTTTTCTCGGATCCGCCGTTAATGGTCAGCTGATGATTCTGGATCGGAGCCGTCCGAAAAATCAGCTTTTGCCAATTGATGCCTTCCCCCAGACTGGCCGGATCGGGGTAGTAATTGTTCTTGAATGCTTCATTTTCCAATTGGGCGAACTGTGCCGCAGTCAGTACCGGCAATGTTTTCGATACTTTCTGAACGCCGTAGTAGCTTTCGTAGCTTACACTGGTCTTCCCGGCTTTTCCTCGCTTGGTGGTGATCAGCACCACGCCATTGGCCGCCCGTGAACCGTAAATGGCGGTCGCCGAGGCATCTTTCAAGACTTCTACCGATTCAATATCGTTGGGGTTGATGGTCGAAAGTGGACTGATGTCTGTGAGGCCCCCCCCGTTTGAAATCTGAATGCCATCCACAATATAAAGCGGTTCCGATGTGCCATTAATGGAGTTGGTACCCCGAATCCGGACACTGACGTTGCCGCCCGGCGCCCCCGAGTTTTGGACGATCTGTACCCCCGCCACCCGCGCCTGAATGCCCTGGGCTACGTTGACGACGGGCGTTTGTACCAGATCAGACGCTTTAATCGATGCAATGGAGCCGGTTGTCTCAATCTTTCGTTGCGTACCATAACCAACGACAACGACTTCGTTCAGTGACCGGTCGTCGGGTTTCAGTGCTACGTCGATGGTGCTTTTGTTGGAAGCGGGCACTTCCTGCGACACATACCCAATCGACGAGAACGTTAGAATTACATTGCCATCCGGGATCGTTACTGTATACTGGCCGTTGGCGTTTGTTGTAGTTCCCTGCTGGGCGCCTTTCACGACCACGTTTGCACCTGGTAGGCCTTCCTGGGTGCCCGAGTCGGTAACCCGCCCCGTAATGGTTGTTGTTCGGGGTGCCTGTGCCTGCCCTGTCAGTGTGGCCAGCAGTAGGATTAACAAGCCGACCCCAGTTCGTAATGATAAAATAGATTGCATAGGTCAAGCAGCGGTAGCTGCCTTTTTAGTGTTTAGGAATGTCGAAAAATTAAAAAAGTACAAAATCTGTAGACTTTCTAAATAACGTAGGTGAATGGACGATTAAAAACGAATTGGTATCGTATGGCTCTTCGCAATAGCCTAAATCGGTCATTTACCTTATTATTACCTGATATTACAGCCATATAGTAATTCTGCAAAGAATTTTTTGACTTATTTTATTGGGAATGTTCCCAAAATTTTGGGAACATTCCCAATAAAATGGCTATTGTGGACTGTAGCTACCAACCAGGCTTGATGGTATTAATAGGGAAAAATTAGATTAGTTATATTTTGGCGACTCATCAGACAACCATTGTCGACATTGCCCGCGCGCTGGGCATATCCAAGTCGACGGTATCACGGGCTTTGACGGGCCATGCAAACGTCAATGAAAATACCCGGCAGCGCATCCTCGACATGGCTGCTCAGGTCGATTACCAGCGGAATCAACTCGCCATTTCCTTATTGACGAACCGAACCGGAACGGTCGGTATCATGGTGCCGGAGTTCATCAGTTTCTTTTTCCCGAAAGTCATTATCGGCGCCCAGGAAGAGATGGCCAAATCGGGTTATAATGTCGTCATCTGCCACTCGAATGAATCGTATGAAACAGAAGTGTCCAACGCGAAAGCTTTGCTGGCAAGCCGGGTGGATGGCTTAATTGTATCGCATACGAAAGAAACCCGCAATTTCGAGCACTTCAAGGTATTCCAGCGAAAAGGAATTCCGGTCGTATTTTTCAACCGGGTTTGTGAGGATATGAGCGTATCAAACGTAACAGTAGACGATTATAACGGTGCGTTTCGGGCAGTCGAACACCTAATTCAAACGGGCCGACGCCGGATTGCTCATCTGGCCGGACCTGATACGCTTGCCAACAGCCGCAATCGGCTCAATGGGTATCGGGATGCCCTGCGGCACTATGGACTACCCATCGACCCGGAACTGGTGATCGCCTACGATCTGAATCTTGACAAGGCAAATATTTACGTAAACCACCTGCTGAACTTGCCGAATCCGCCCGATGCCCTGTTCGCCATGAACGACCCCACAGCGCTCGAAGCCCTGAATGTGGCTAAACGTCGGGGCATATCGGTTCCCGACGAGCTGGCCATTGTGGGCTTCAGCGACGATCCAATGTCGGCCCTGATTGAACCAGGCTTAACGACGGTAGCCCAGCCCGTCGACGAAATTGGGCAGCAGACAGCGAATCTATTACTTCGGCAGTTGCAGGCAAAAGATGATGAATCCGAACCGGAGCGAATTATATTACCGACGAGCCTGATTGTTCGGGGCTCAACGGTGAAGGCGGGATGAGAGCACCTTTCGGCAGTTCAGCGGTTAGAAATGACCGTTTTTACTTGCTGTTCTTTACCAGGCTAACAGAAGTCATTTTCTTTCAAAGCGTAAAAAATACGTTATAAGCCTACACAGAATGCAGTAAGAGTTTAGTACAACTATCTTTTGGTTTTGTTCTAAACGTACGCTCATGAAAAATAAGCTCTGGTTACCAGGCTTGCTTTCGTTCTCGATGCTGGTGGTTACCTGTAAGGTTGCGCAGCAAGCCCCGCAGGATAGCGCCAACAACATGGCGGCAGTGGATACTGTTCCGGCCTTTGTCGCCAATCCTTCGCCTGTGCAACTGACGCCCGAGCAGAGCCTGAAGGCTTTTCGGGTGCCCAAAGGCTACCATATGGAACTGGTCGCCAGCGATCCGATGATCCGCGAACCCGTGGCGATTGCCTGGGATGGGAACGCCAAGATGTACGTAGCCGAAATGGATACCTATATGCAGGATGCGGATGGCTCCGGTGAACATGACCCCGTTAGTCGGGTTATGCTGCTCGAAGACACGAATAATGACGGTAAGATGGACAAAAGCTCTGTGTTTATCGACAAGCTTTTGTTGCCCCGCATGATTTTGTGCGTAGATCATGAACTGCTGGTCAACGAAACCGATACCTACGACATTCATAGCTACAAAGACACCAATGGCGATGGGGTGGCCGACCAGAAAAGAACAGTCTACCAAGTTGGTAAAAAATCACCCGGCAACCTGGAGCACCAGCGTAGTGGCCTGGACTGGAATCTGGATAACTGGATCTATGTAACGGTTGACCCGGTGCGGTTTCGTTACACCAAAAACGGTTTGAAAGCAGACTCGCTGCCCAGCGGCTCGAATGGACAATGGGGCCTTACCCACGATAACTACGGCCGGTTATTTTTCTCGCGTGCGGGTGGCGAAATTCCGGCATCAGGCTTTCAGATCAATCCCGTTTACGGCGGTCTGGAGTTTCCGGATCAATACAGTGAGGAATTCAATGCGGTTTGGCCCATCATGTCCACGCCCGATGTGCAGGGAGGGTTGAACCGGCTCCGGTTACCCGATAGTACGCTGAACCACTTCACGGCCAGCAACGGACAATCTATTTTCCGGGGTAATAAACTCCCGGCTGATCTGGTAGGCGACTACCTGATTGGCGAGCCCGTTGCCCGAATTATCCGTCGGGCCAAAGTGATCAATACAAATGGGAAACTGAGGCTGGAAAATGCGTACAAGCAGCAGGAGTTCATTGCGTCCACCGACATGAATTTCCGGCCTGTCAATACGTATACCGGCCCGGATGGCTGCCTGTACATTGTGGATATGAACCGGGGTATCATCCAGGAGTCGCAGTGGACACCGAAAGGAAGTTACCTGCGGCCCCAGATAGAACGGTTAGGGCTGGATAAAAACATCCAGCATGGCCGCATTTTCCGACTGGTGCACGACGGTATGAAACCGGGCCCAAAGCCGCACATGCTCGATGAAGCCAGCGCCAAACTCGTTACCTACCTCGATCACCCCAATGGCTGGTGGCGCGATAATGCGCAGAAGCAACTCGTTGTTTTGGGCGATAAATCGGTAGTTCCTGCCTTGAAGCAGATGGCTATGAGCCAGCCCGGTTCGCCCGTGAAGCAGCCATCGGCTCTGGGCCGGCTGCATGCCTTATGGACACTGGAAGGGCTAGACGCCATCGATAAAGACATCGTTTCTACGGCGATGAAAGACACTGATCCGCAGGTTCGGCGGGCGGCTGTCCTGATTAGTGAACGGTATATAAAGCAGGATGACGCTGAGGCTATCGCCAGCTTGCAAACCCTCAAAAACGATCCAAGCTACGACGTCAGGACGCAGTTGGTCCTGTCGCTGCACGCCAGTAAATCCCCTAAAGCCAATACACTCGCGAGCGAAATTATTGAACAGAGCGCCAACAACGAGATGCTGGTCAGCGCTCAGAAAAGTTTGTTGAAAAATGACGCGGTTAAAACCTACGGCCTGCGCCTGGGTCGGCTTGAGCCCGAAGATCGAAAAATGGTTATGGCCGGGGCCAACACCTTCAAAACGCTTTGCGCCAGTTGTCACGGCCCCGATGGAAAGGGCCTGGCCGTTGGTGGAAGCAGCATGGTCGCTCCGCCGTTGTTTGCTTCAAAACGAGTGGTGGGTGATAAGGATGTATTGATCAAAATCCTGCTCAATGGCTTGTCCGGCCCCGTCGATGAGAAAACCTATCCCGATGTGATGCCGTCTATGGCGGCTAACGACGATGAATGGATTGCGTCTGTCCTAAGCTATATCCGTTATGAATTTGGCTATACGGGTAATTTCCCGCCATACACGCCACCGCCTGGCCCTCGGCCCTCCGGCGGTGGACCACCGCCGGAAATTCTGAAGCGCCGTGGCTATAAACCCTTCGTGAAGGCAGAGGATGTGAAGCGCATACGCGAACAAACAATGGGACGTAACAAAGCCTGGACATTGGCCGATCTGGAAAAAGTAGGTGAGTAATTGGAGTTACAATTTTTTGTCATCCCGACGAAGGAGGGATCTTAAAGTATTCTCCTACCGAAGATCCCTCCTTCGTCGGGATGACAAAAAGCTCATAGAATAGTGTAGTTGCTGATAATAAAGGTTTTAAAAGAAAATATGGCCTTCCAATCTTTCATTCTCTGTTCCCTCGTTAGCATAGTTAGCGTTGTAGCCCAACCGAACCCGGCGCGGCCTGACTTGTGCCAGGGAGCCTACTTCACGGAAGCAGAAGGGGCGGCTGCCTTGCAGAAATTTGCCCAGACGTATCATGACCGCACCAGTTGGGAAGCGCGGGCGAAACTGATTCGGCAGGGGCTTCGGGATGGAATGCAGTTGCCTGAAAAACCGAAATTCGCCCCACTTCAGCCCATTCGGCACAGCCTGAAAAAGTTGAACGGCTACACGGTAGAGAACGTAGCCTTTGAGAGTATACCGGGCTTTTTCGTGACAGGTAATCTGTACAAGCCACTCAACACCAGCGGAAAAATACCGGCCATTCTTTGTCCACATGGGCACACCCCTAAAGAGGATGCCCGCTTTGTGGAGCAGACCCAGCAGCGATGCGCCACAATGGCCCGCCTGGGAGCCGTTGTGTTCGTCTACGACATGATTGGGTATGGCGATTCAAAGCAGACATCGCATAAATTACCCGAAGCGCTGACATTGCAAACCCTGAACGGCATGCGTTCGCTCGATTTCCTGCTGAGCTTGCCCGAGGTCGATAAAAACCGGATTGCCATGTCGGGAGAGTCGGGTGGGGGAACCCAGACGTTTCTGCTCACGGCGCTCGACCAGCGAATTAAGGTGTCGGTACCCGTAGTCATGGTGTCGGCGCACTTTTTTGGCGGCTGCACCTGCGAGAGCGGGATGCCTATTCACAAGCGGCCTTCGCACCAGACCAGCAATGTCGAATTAGCCGCTTTGGCCGCTCCACGACCGATGTTGCTTGTTTCCGATGGTAAAGACTGGACAAAGAATACGCCAGACGTTGAATTCCCGTACATCCAAACCATTTACGGGTATTATGGTGCAAAAGAGCAGGTCGAAAATGTGCATTTGCCCAGTGAAGGCCATGACTACGGCCCCAACAAACGGGCTGCAGCCTATCGGTTTCTGGCTAAGGAGCTGAGGCTGGATTTGAGTCGGATACTCAAAAATGAAGCCATCGACGAAGGCCCTAACACGGTGCTGGAGCCGGCCGCTTTGATGGTTTTCGATGCGGATCATCCGCGCCCAGCCCGTGCCGTTGTGGGTGATAATGCGGTAATTGGTTTGTTAAAGAAAGATGCCGGAAAGTGATCTTTCAGCCTGATTCTGTTTGTGTCAGGCGGTGCTAAAGTCTGTAAAACGTAAAAAAATCGTACCCTAAACCCGGCTTTTTTGGCCGAAATTTTTAACTCGCATGGATATTTTCAATATCAATCGTCGCCGTTTTATTCAGGGCACTACTGCCTCACTTGCTCTTTCGGCCTTTGGGGCGAGGGGGATGGACCTAATGAACCCGCCCAAAGCCTACCGGGTTGGCCTGATCGGTACGGGCTGGTACGGTAAAAGCGATTTGTTCCGTCTCATTCAGGTGGCTCCCGTAGAAGTCGTTGCGCTTTGTGATGTCGACAAAAACATGCTGGCTGGTGCTGCGAAACTGGTGAGTCAGCGACAGAAATCCGGGAAAACACCCAAGCTCTATGGTGATTACAAAAAAATGCTGGCCGAGAATCAGATGGATATCGTGCTTATCGGCACGCCTGATCATTGGCACGCCCTGCAAATGATCGATTGCGTGAAAGCGGGGGCCCATGTCTACGTGCAAAAGCCCATTAGCGTTGATGTCATGGAAGGAGAAGCCATGATAGCCGCAGCCCGGAAATACAACAAGGTGGTACAGGTTGGCACGCAGCGTAAGAGTACACCCCACCTGATTGAAGCCAAGAAACGGATTGTCGATGCCGGATTACTCGGCAAAATATCGCACGTGGAAATGTCCTGCGATCTGCACATGCGTAACAATGGTAATCCACCATTACAGGCTGTTCCCGATTTTCTGGATTACGAGATGTGGACGGGGCCAGCTCCGCTCCGTCCCTACGACGGGTTGCCGCACGTGCGCTGGTGGCGAACATTCATGGAGTATGGTAACGGTATTACGGGCGATATGTGCGTGCATATGTTCGACACCGTTCGCTGGATGATGAATCTTGGCTGGCCCAAGCGGATCAGTTCGCATGGTGGTATTTATGTTCAGAAAGAAGGGAAATCGAATATTTCGGACACCCAATCGGCTCTATTTGAGTATGATGACCTGAATTGTGTATGGCACCACAAAACGTGGGGAACGGCCAACAATCCGGATTACCCCTGGTCATTCACGCTTTATGGCGAAAAAGGAACGCTGTGGGGCAGCACAATGCAGTGCGACTTTATTCCGGATGGCAAAGGCGAAAAAATTCACCTGGACGTTGTCTACGAAAAAGAAAAATATCCCGAAGATGTTACGGAAGATACGAATCCGAAAATTGAGCTGAATGCGGCTCCGGCAACGCGCCTGCACATGCTCAATTTCCTGGATGCTATTGACAAAAACAGCCGCCCCGTCGCCGACATTGAACAAGGGCATATCTCGACGGCGAGTTGTATTCTGGCCAATATGGCCATGAAAACCGGCCGCCCCATGGTCTACGACCCTGTAAAGCGGGAAGTAGTCGGCGACAAAGAAGCCACCAAAATGCTGGCCAGAGACTACCGCTCGCCGTACACACATCCCGATCCGAAGAAAGTGTAGTGGTATCGGTTCCGTGGAGTCGGCTATTCATAACCGACACTGCGAGGTTTCTCAAAACCTAGTGAAGAGAAGTACACCAGGTTTTGAGAAACCTCGCTTGGCCGATTTGAGAATCGACCATCACAGCCTACCCCAAACTTACCAACTCTTTCAGTTCATCATCATTCAGGTCGCCGAGCCAGGTTTCGCCGGTTTTCACGCTGAGATCGGCCAGTTCGCGTTTAGAGCGGATCATTGCGTCGATCTTTTCTTCCAGCGTTCCCTGATTCATAAGCCGATACACTAGTACGTTTTTGGTTTGACCGATGCGGAATGCCCGGTCGGTAGCTTGTGATTCGACCGCCGGATTCCACCATAAATCGTAGTGAATGACGTGGTTCGCCTGGGTCAGGTTCAGTCCCGTTCCGCCCGCTTTGAGCGATAGAATAAACGTGTGATCGCTGCGGTTCCGTTGAAATTGCTCGACCATTTCGTCGCGTTCGGATCGGGAGGTACCGCCGTGTAAAAACAACGGTTGCTTGCCAAACGCCTGCTCGATAAATTGAGTCAGCAGTTCACCCATTTCTTTGTACTGGGTGAAAATCAGGACTTTCTCGTGGTTGGCGTAAATCGTTTCGAGCAGATTGAGCAATAGTACCGCCTTCCCCGACAAAGCCGGAAGATCTGAGCCGCGTTTGAGGTACTGCCGTGGGTGATTACCAATCTGCTTGAGGGCCGTCATGAGCTTTAGCACCAGACCCCGGCGGGCAATACCATCTTTCTCTTCAATAGCCCGCAAGCTCTCCTGCACCACGCTCTGGTACAGCGCTGCCTGTTCGGGCGTGAGTGTACAAAACTGATTATTCTCAATTTTATCGGGCAGATCCGTAATAATGCTGCGATCCGTTTTGATACGACGCAGCAGGAACGGACTCGTTATGCGCCGGAATTGATCCAGTTTCTGGCGGTCGCGCTCCTGCTGAATCGGTTTGCCAAACTCTTCGTTGAACTTGGTTAAACCGCCCAGGTAGCCCTTGTTCACGAAATCCATGATACTCCAGAACTCCGATAACCTGTTCTCGACGGGTGTACCGCTTAAGGCAATTCGGATGGGTGATTTGAGGGATTTAACCGCCTTTGTCTGTTCGGTATCGGCATTCTTGATGTTCTGCGCTTCGTCAATTACGACAACGGCCCAGGTCATTTTCTTGAACGTTTCGAGATCACTCCGGATAATACCGTAGGTAGTCAGCAACAGGTCATAATCGTCGGATCGTTCGGCAGGCAGCTTCCGATTCGAACCGTGGTAAATTCGGGCTTGCAGTTCGGGTGCAAAACGGGCTATTTCTTTCTGCCAGTTTGTTAATAACGTTGTGGGCAGAACAACCAGTCCTTTCTGTTTTTTGAACCGGCCTTCCTGCCGGAATTTGAGCAATAGTGCAATGACCTGTAAGGTTTTACCCAACCCCATATCGTCGGCCAGCAGACTGCCCATACCCAGGGCCGTGTTTTTGATAAGCCAGTCGTATCCCCGTTGCTGGTACGGACGGAGGGTCGCATGCAGCGATTCGGGTAGGGGTTGAGACGCACTTTCGGTGAACTGCCTGACCAACTCCCGCACTTCGGCCGATAAGCCCAACCGGTTGCCTCTAAACTCTTCGGCCAGCGCAGCTCGTAATAGCTCGGTTCCGGTCAGCTCGGGTGGACTTTCGAGTTGTTTGTAAAGCTTGGTCAGATCGTTTGGGTCGACCAGCACGTACTGGTCTTTAATTTTGACCAGACCCGTTGTACGCCCTACCAGTTTCTGAAATTCCCGTACACTCACCATTTCGCTGCCAAGGGCCACTTGCCAGTCGAAGGTTAGCATCTCGTCCAGCCGCATAAAGGCATTACTGGCCGTCACTTTGGCCTTGAGTCGTCCACCCGCCTGCGGCCGCACCCAATGCCGGAGCGACTTCGGTAACCACAGGGCAATGCCAAGCAGTTGCATCCGGGGCAGCGTATCGAGCAGAATCTTCACAAACTGTTCCGGCGAATAGGTCAGGTAAGGTGGTCCACCCGTCTTGGTCAGCTTGGCCAGATCGGGGAAGTGCCGCGCCAGAATCAACAGGTCCTGTAAAACATCCAGTCGGATGCGCTCGTATGGATCGAGCCCCCGCGTTTTCTTGTCCAAAAGGTCAGGCAACGGAATGGGTGCTGTTGGCGTACCGTTGACCAAAGGCCCTTCCCGGTCGCGGATGAGCAAACTCAACCGAAACTCATCGCCCAACTCACTATCTTCGACGGCCAAAATGGGAACAAACCGTTTGTGAGTCAAAAAGAAATCGTTGACCCAAAGCTGCATGGCCAGTGGCATTTCCTTCCGACCAAAGCCCTCGAACCGGATTGTCTCCACGCCAAAAAATAGCCGGTCGGCATCTTCAAGGGGCCAGCGTTCCCACAGTTCAACGGTGGTGGGTTTGATAACACGACGCAGAAACAGCGAGCATAACGTTAAAACCTGTTGCTCATCCGGCAGGGCCAACCATTCTTTTTGCCAGCGGACCGTGAGCAGCGTGGGTGGAAGCTGGGTGGCGAGTTGATCGGTCAGGCGTTTGACGGTCTCATTCAATGTTGCCGGGAGCCACCGTACCCGATATTGTTCTTCGGTAGGGCCAACCCGCAGCAGTTGGGGCACTACCGCGCCCCGGCGCAGCAAGGCCGCCGAGAATTGCTGCGTCAGGTAGAGCGCCCGTACCGAATCACTCATTTCGGCCCAGTCGGCTTCCGTGAGGGTATCGAGCCAGTTGATTAGATCGCTCATGTCGAACCCAGTGATGGACCGGGGTTCGCCATGCTCGCTGAACATACTTATTTTCTTGACCGCCATCAGCTCATCGAGTTGCAACTCAATGCTATCGCTGAAGGCAGGACCGTTGGTGCGAAGGGTTTCGTCGGCAGCCAACTCCTTCTCAATTGGCTTGCTGAATAATTTGTACGCTCTGCTCAACGATTTGTGGAAATCGCCCTTGGTAAAGGTAACGTCGGGAGAAAGCAGCCCTAAAAGCTGGTCGGCCAGAGGAGGTATCGTGGCAAAGTCCAGATTGGCCCGAACGGTTTCATCTGGACGCCAGTCTTCATCTTCGTCGGGTAGTTCGTCCGTACCAATGTCTCTGAATGACAAGACGGTATCCAGTGCGCTGGCTATCCCATCAACCTGATTTTTTTGGATTTCAGCTAGTATATCCAGTCCTTTCAGTTGGAAGACTAAAAATGGATTTCGATCGATTTCATTCGCGATCGTATAAATAACAGCCGCCAGGTGCTTACACGGAATGGCTTCGTCGGGACAGGAGCAACCCATCGTCAAATCCCGGAAGGAATGGGGGAATAACTGAATGCTGCGTTTTTCGGCAAACTCAGTCAATTCTGGCGGCAACTGACGGTTAAGAAGTTGGGCCAGCGTAGCCGGATTCTCATTTATTTCGGTGAGCAGCGCCGTCTTTTCCTTCTCTGTAAATAAAGGCACCGATAACTTAGACTTATAAGGACGCGGAGCGGTTCCTTTGATCGATGCACTAATCTGATTTTGAGAAATAGACAACCCTTGTACGGCTCCTTTATTCGCGTAAGTCTTCCCACGCGGCAATCGGTTGGCCATGTCAATGCTCGTTAACGCATTGAGCCACTGTTGTCCCCACCATGTTTTGCCATAGGTGATTCGTTCCGCCATGATACCCAATTGATAATTTCGCCGTAAAATAGTTGATTAACCCGTTAGCCGGGGATACGGGTTCCGTTAGGAAACCTGCCGACTATCCCGACATTAACTGTCTTCCATTAGTAATTGAACGAACGCCAGGCGATTCGCCACAAAAAAAGAAAAGCATTACCCTTTTTTGCTGTCTAGGAGGACCTATTGAGTAAAACGTTGGACGTCGTTCGGGTTGCCACCACCTTACCTCACAGAGAAGCAACAAGAAAGGCTCAGTATAGTTCTGTCACTAAACAGGATCCAGAAGCAGAAGACACCCTTTATTCTTTGTGGTTCGCAAGCTCACCGCTGGGGGGTAGAGAAGAGCGTTACGACCTCTGAAATAGAATTGGACAACACCAGTACGAGAAGAGATTAAACCTATAAATGAGTTGAATAAAAGTCTAATGCCATGATTTAAGCGGAATTAGCCCTTAGGAAGTGGGGCTTTTTTACTTACTTTACCTATCTTCCTATTCATCAGTTAAACCAGTTAGTCTTATGGTTCTGGACGTACCTGCCGCTAGTACCGCGCTCGGCCGTGGTATCAAACACATTGGTATCGGTAAGTATGGCAGCAAGCCGCTTACGCCCGAACTGCTGGCTGAGTGCCGTGTTGCGCTGGCTGATCCAAATGCCCATCCGCTGCAGCGGGGGGCTTTTCTGGGCGCACTGCTGGCTAAAGGACCCACGCCGGAAGAACGAACGCTGGAAGAGATAATCGGAAAAGGAGCTTTCTCACACCCCACTTTTCTGATCAATAAAATCTGCCCTGATTTGCCCGAAGGAATGCTTCATATCGCGACGAAATTAGTGCGTGGCGCTAATTTACAGGTGGCCGAAGCAGAGCAGTTGGGCGATTATCTTTTTGGCGATGGTATCTGCGAGACGTTTCGGGGACTAGCGGCCAGCATCATGCGGGTGCGGCACGAAACAAATGAAGAATACCAGGGACTCATGCGGGCTGCCGAACGGACATTCTCGCCTGGTTTCGGTCCTATGAGTTGTGCTGACCGGCCGTTGGTGCAAATTGCCGAACCCTTCGATGGTGTTGAACACAGTTACCTGATCACGCCCCTGCTGGCGCAGTTTTTCCAGAAACGAGGTTATGGCGCTATTTCCATGGTTGGTCGGTCCGGCGGCCCTAAATTCACACTCAACGCCCTCGATTTATACATGAATCTTGGTTGTCGCTTTCTACAAAGTAACCACGAGTTCGATACGCCCCTGGCCTCGTATGGTTGGGTACTCGACCAGAAAGCACTCTCTCCGGCGCTCAATCGCTGGGTAGAACGGCGCCATGTGATCATAAAACGACCGTTCCTGGCTACGCTCGAGAAAGTTTTGAATCCCTGCCACGCCCAGATTCTGGTAACGTCGGTGTTTCACATTACCTATCAGATGAAAATGGCCGAGCTGGCGATGCTGGCCGGGTACGACGCCGTTATTGTGCTGAAACGTGGTTTGGAAGGAACGCTGGCTCCATCCACAAGCCGGGCAACGGGTATCTTGTGCGCCGTCCGGACGGCGCAAGGGCATTTGTTTTTTCAGCATTTTGAGGGTGATGCGCCTGCCTTCGCGACTTATCGGACAGAAACAGAGCCTGAGTATGAGCAACCTCAGGCGCTCGACAATGCCCGTCTTGTTCGGCAATTCATGACCGAGGGCCAAACGGCGAATAGCGACTTCGATAACCGGGTTCATTTTGCCCATGCACTTTATGGTAGGGGGCTGGATTGGATTGAAGGCCAGTTGCGGTAATGACTGATTAGCGCGAAAACTGTACCTTTGCTCTTCAACTAGTTGGCAGCAAATGTATTCGACAGCATCTTGCTATCGGGGCTGCCGAACGTAGGTACCATCGACAGTAAGATGCTGTCGAATACATGTATGACAGACGTAGTAATCATTGGCGGAGGAATCGTAGGGTTAGCCACCGCGCTTCAGTTAAAGCAGCAACGACCCGCTCTGAAGGTTATTCTGATTGAAAAAGAGGCTTCCGTCGCCCGTCACCAAACGGGACACAACAGCGGGGTCATTCACTCGGGCCTGTATTATAAACCCGGTAGTCTCAAAGCCACAAACTGTATACGGGGCTACCACATGCTCATCGACTTCTGCAAGGCGGAAGGTATCCCGTACGATCTTTGCGGGAAAATTGTCGTAGCAACCAAACCCGAAGAACTTCCTCAATTGGACATCCTGTATGAACGGGGCCAGCTTAACGGGCTTGGCGGATTGAAGAAACTTACGCTGGCTCAACTGCGCGAAATCGAGCCGCATGTGACAGGCGTTGCGGGTATGTTCGTGCCACAGACAGGAATTGTAGATTATAAAGAAGTATCCGATAAATACGCCCAGAAGTTTCTATCCATTGGGGGCGAAATACGGCTTAGTGAACGGGTTGAGCAGGTAACGCCGGGAACGAGTCTGAGTATTGTGGTCACCAACAAAGACCGCTACGAAGCTAAACTGGTCGTTAACTGTGCAGGTTTGTATTCCGATAAAATTGCTCAGCTAACCCAGCGTGAAGCCGTCGATGTTCGGATTGTACCGTTCCGGGGTGAATATTTTAAAATTAAAGCGGAGAAGGAGTACCTCGTTAAAAACCTCATTTATCCGGTTCCAGACCCGAACTTTCCATTTCTGGGGGTTCACTTCACCCGCATGATTCATGGGGGCGTAGAGGCTGGCCCTAATGCCGTGCTGGCCTTTCAACGCGAAGGGTACACGAAGTCGGATATTAATTTGAAAGAAATGTATGAAACGCTCTCGTGGCCTGGGTTTCAGAAGGTAGCTGCTAAGTACTGGCAAACGGGGTTAGGTGAAATGTACCGTTCGTTCTCAAAGGCGGCTTTTACCAAAGCGTTACAGGCGCTGATTCCCGAAGTACAGGAGTCTGATCTGGAGCCGGGGGGCGCGGGCGTACGGGCGCAGGCCTGCGATCGAACGGGTGGCTTGCTGGATGACTTCGCTATTCTGGAGACCGATAAAGCGATCAACGTTGTCAATGCCCCGTCGCCGGCCGCCACGTCTTCATTGTCGATTGGTAAAACCGTTTCGGAGAAAGTACTCGCCCGATTTTAAGCCATATTTAACAAACAAAATCAGAGACATAGGGTTTTTTAAGGGAATGAGCTTTTACACGTTCTAACTGATCAACCCTATGAAAGCCGACAATCAAATTGACGTATTAGATACTCCCTCTGATCTTAAAGATAAAGGTATACAGAAGGTGGCTGAGGCTGTTAATGGCCTCGTAGCTGATGCCTTTGCGCTGTACATCAAAACGAAAAATTACCACTGGCATATGTCCGGTCGCCATTTCCGCGACTATCATTTGCTTCTGGATGAGCAGGCCGACCAGATTTTTGCAACCATTGATCCACTCGCCGAACGTGTCCGTAAACTGGGCGAAAACACGATCCGATCTGTAGCACACATTGCGCAACTGCAGCGGGTGAAGGACAATGACGAAGATTTCGTTGCACCAAAAGACATGCTGGTGGATTTGATGAACGAGAATAAGAAGATGGCGAAAAGCATGCGCGATGCTCACAAGATAGCCGATGATGCCGAAGACGTAGCGACCGCCAGTTTGCTCGAAGTGTATATTGACGAAACCGAACGACGCACTTGGTTCCTGTTCGAAACGACAAGAGACTTGAATTGATAATCATTGTTGTTTACAACAAAGGGGCTGAATTCTCTGGAGAATTCAGCCCCTTTGTGTTTGGTCATCCTGGCGGAAGAAGGATGTTGCATCCCATAGCGCTCCAGACGGCTGGCCTAAGATCCTTTCTGAGACAGGATCACAAGATCAATACTTAATTAATCGTATCGAATCCACAGTAAGGAATCAGCACTTTGGGGATCCGGATGCCTTCCGGCGTCTGATTATTTTCCAGAATAGAGGCCAAAATACGCGGCAGCGCGAGTGCTGAACCGTTTAGCGTATGTAAGAGGCTCATTTTACCCTCTAGCTTACTCCGCAGCTTAAGCCGATTTGCCTGGTAGGTCTCAAAATTAGAAACGGAGCTAACTTCGAGCCAGCGCTCCTGAGCCGCTGACCACACTTCCATGTCATATGTTAGGGCTGAGGTAAAGCCCATGTCGCCCCCGCAAAGCCGCAGAACCCGGTAAGGGAGTTCCAGCTTTTGCAACAGCGATTGCACATGCAGGCTCATTTCCTCCAAAGCTGCATAGGAGTTTTCTGGTTTTTCGATTCGAACGATTTCAACCTTATCGAACTGGTGCAATCGATTTAGTCCCCGAACGTGCGCACCCCACGAACCGGCTTCCCGCCGAAAACAGGGCGTGTAGCCTACATTCTTAACGGGTAACTGATTTTCGGGCAGAATCACATCGCGGTAGATGTTCGTAATGGGTACTTCGGCCGTTGGGATCAGATACAGTTTGTCTTCGGTAGCAAAGTACATTTGGCCTTCCTTATCCGGAAGTTGCCCCGTCCCAAAGCCCGAATCCTCGTTGACCAGAACAGGTGGCTGTATTTCAAAATAACCCGCGTTGAGCGCTTCGTCAAGGAAAAAGTTGATCAACGCCCGCTGAATACGAGCTCCTTTTCCCCGGTACACCGGAAAGCCAGCCCCCGCAATTTTAACGCCCAATTCGAAGTCGATAATCTCGTACTTCTTAATCAACTCCCAATGGGGTTGAGCGGCCTTGTGGAGGGTAGGCTTCTCGCCGTGTTCCAGCACAACTTCATTATCCTCGGCACTGCGTCCGGCTGGAACGCTGCTGTGGGGAATATTGGGAATTGTAACAAGAATCGCCTGCAAATCAGCTTCTACCTGACGGAGAGCATCGGCGAGATCTTTCGAACGGGCTTTTAACTCAGCCGTTTCGGCCTTAGCCGTCTCAGCTGCTGTCTTATCCCCGGCTTTCATCAGGGCCCCGATCTGACTTGCTTTCGTGTTGGATTGCGCCAGCACGTCGTCAAGTTCACGTTGGGTATCGCGCCGTTTCTGGTCGAGCGCCAGCACGTCATTGACTAGCGTTTCAGCATTGGCCACGTTTCGTTTTCCAAGGCCCGCTAGCACGGTGTCTTTATTCTCACGGATAAAATTGAGTTGCAGCATACTAGTGGTTAATCAGACGTTTAATGACGTCAATAAATTCTTCGGTTTGAGGTAGTAAAGGGAGAATATCATCTTCTTCGAACGTGGAGAATGCCGCATAGTCACTTTCATGTCGAGCATCAGACAAACGTGTATATAATTTTCCCCAGGTTGGTTCGACTTTACCAGCCTTGATAAAATGTAATTCGAACATCGCTTTAGCGCCCGAATGAGACTTGATTCGAATGTCTGTCTGAGTCATTAAGGCTGATACGGCCTGATAGACGGCATAGTAAAGCCGGTTAGCTGCCCCGAACCAATCTTTATCTTCAATTAGCCTTCGGGCTGTTTCAAGCGTCATATCGGCACGTTCAAGGCGATATGCAACCAAGTCAGCTTTTGTACCACTCATAGTCGAATGCCCTCATCCATTACGTTTGCGTACAGATCGGTAACCTCAAAACGACTTCGTTCCCGTTTCGGCCAGACAATGGTGCTAATCATGCGACCTGTCTGGAGTTCAATATCAAATAAATGGTCAGAAAACTGCCACCTCCTCCCACCCGACAGGTCGTTAGTTGTCAGGACCAGAAAATCCCAGTCAGAGTCGTCACGAGCATCGCCCCGTGCCCTTGATCCGAACAGCCACACTTCTGCTTGAGGATCAATTTCATATACGTGCCGCTTCACTTCTTGTAGAAATTGTTCGTCGGTCATAGTTGAACGCAGATATAGACCTGTAACGCATATAAATTTTACGAAGCTACGCCGAAAACAGACCGTCGTTCAGGGCGTTCAGCGCTTCGGCTTTGTAACGGCCATGAACGAGTAAGGATAGATTGCTTTCGGTTCCACCGTAGGAGATCATCCGAATGGGGATGTTTTTCATTGCGTTGAATACCCGAACGGCTACTCCTTCATTGTCAGCACTAAAGTTGCCGACAATACAGATAATTGTTTGATCGTGATCCGGTTCTTCGAGCGTGCAGAACGTATTTAACTCATCTGTAATCTCCTGAAGGTGCTCTGTGTTATCAATCGTCACCGATACCGATACCTCGGAAGTCGCCAGCATATCGACCGGCGTTTTATATTTCTCGAAGATTTCAAATATACGGCGTAAAAATCCATAAGCATTCAGCATACGGGTCGAGTGGATGTAGAGCGCTGTGATACCGTCTTTGGCCGCTATCGCCTTGAATACTTCGCTTGAGGTACGGTCGGCAATGAGCGTGCCGGGGGCGACCGGGTCCATTGTGTTTTTCAACCGCACAGGAACACCAAACATGCGGGCAGGCGTAATCGTCGACGGATGCAGAATTTTTGCGCCAAAATAAGCCAGTTCAGCGGCCTCATCGAATGTCAGCTCACGAACGGGAAACGTATTTTTAACAATACGAGGGTCGTTGTTGTGCATTCCGTCGATGTCCGTCCAAATCTGAATTTCTTCCGCCCGAATGGCCCCGCCAATCAGGGAAGCTGTATAGTCTGAACCGCCCCGTTTGAGGTTATCGACCTCGCCCCGTGGGTTTCGGCAAATGAAACCCTGCGTAACAATAATCTGCTTATCAGTGTGAAGGGGCAGTATGTCAGCCAGTTTCTGCTCGGTATACTGGATTTCTGGTTCATTGTCCGCGTCGATCCGCATGAACTCCAGAGCAGGCAACAGCGCCGAACGAACCCCTTCTTCGGTCAGATACGCCTGAAAAATCTGGGTACTCAGCAGTTCGCCTTCGGCGACCAGTTCTTTTTCCTGTTTGAGCGTAAATGGCTTAATGCCCGTCAGCGACCGGATAAACGAAAACTCACTATCCACAATTTGCTGGCCTGCTGATTTTCCGTCGGCTGTTTTATAAAGTTCGTCGAGAAATTCGTCGTAATGGGCCTTCAGCGTATCAATTTTTGCGTTGGCATCAGCGTCATCATTTGCCTTTAGCGATTCGCCAATGGCTAACAAAGCGTTGGTGGTGCCAGACAAGGCCGATAGAACGACGATTTTGCGGGTATCGTCACTAGTAATCAGGGTACGGATGGAGTGCATACGCTCGGGCTTCCCGACCGATGTGCCACCAAATTTCCAGACGTGCATGGTGAATTTTGAATGGTTGAATGAGTGAGTGAATGATTGATTGAAGGGCACGAGGAATTATTCAATCAATCATTCACTCACTCATTCAAAATTAGAATTTACTATATACCTGTTGCTGTAAGCCGAGCATTTTGATGGCTGTAATAGCCGCTTCGTCACCTTTGTTGCCATGTTTGCCGCCCGCCCGATCAAGAGCCTGCTGCTGATCATTGGGCGTCAGAACGCCGAAAATGACAGGTTTACTGGTCTTCAAGCTGACATTGGTTAGCCCCTGGGCAACGGCATGATTGATGTAATCATTGTGTTTGGTTTCCCCTTGAATGACGCAGCCAAGCGCAATGATAGCATCGATGTCATCTCGTTGGGCAAACCATTGAGAAGCCAGACTCAATTCGTAACTACCCGGCACATTGCCCCGAATAATGTTCTCGGCCTTCGCGCCGTAGTGAAGCAGCGTTTTGTAGGCTCCTTCAAAGAGGGCTTCGGTCACTTCGGTGTTCCATTCCGAAACCAATATGCCAAACCGTCGATCGCTTATGTCAGGTAATTCGTCTGTCGAAAAGACGCTGAGGTTTTTTAAGTCTGATGCCATTAGCGTTACACCGGCAACCCGGCAGAGTTTGGTTAATTTGACTAATTCTCTTGATTGTGATACCCAACGCAGAGCGCTTCGGGTTAACAAAAAAAGGACAAAACCGGGTCGGCTCTGTCCTTTGCTGTATTGATTTGTTCAAGTACGCTTACGACTCACCGACCATTGCTTCAAGTACGGATTTGTACTTCTTCGCATTGCCTACTTCGGCGGATTGACTGTACTTTTCAATAATTTCGTTATAAGCCTCGATGGCTTTATCATTCTGTTTCGCTTGCTCGTAAGCAACGGCTAACTTCATCAGATAACCGGGCGTAAAGAACTTATTCGACTTATAATCAGCCGCTTTACGGTAGTAATCAGCTGCTTCGTCGAAGCTTTTCTTTTCCATGTAAGCATCGCCAATAAGTACATAGGCGCGGCCCTGAACCAATAGGTCCGATGAACTGAAGCTTTTCAGGTGATCGATCGCTTCGTCATATTTGCCCTCTTTCAGCAAACCAACGCCAGCATAAAACTCAGCCAGATTACCGCTTGGCGTAGCACCATAATTGTCGGCAATTGACAACAGACCAGGGCTTTTACCGTCACCATTCAGCGCTTTCTTCAGCGAATCAGCTTCCAGTTGGTAAACAGACGGGAACATTTCTACCTGTGCCGTTTCATCCTGTGTGCTTACATAATACCGATAGCCGAAAAAACCGACAACCAGCAGGACGATACCACCAAGAATGCCCAGAACAATATTTTTGTTCTGTTGGAAATAATCACCAACGTCTTCTAACCTTCCTTCTAATGCGTCCGGGTCTTCTAAAAAGTCCAGGCCTGGATTCTTCTTGCTCATGCTTTTGCAATTTGGAGTGCAAAATTAGGAATATTTACAATCACGGAAAAGGGTATGCCTCAAAAGTTTACGATTCATTTTATTCCTGAAGTGTCATATCCCGTACTGCCAGCACTTCCGACGACCGAACAGGCCTGATTTGATGCGCTAAAAGTGTCTCGATGGCGATAGCTTCGCCGGTCAATGTTACGAATTCTACTTCGAAGGCTTGTCCATCGTTATATACGGTTAAAATTGTGCCAACATCACCAATTTTTAAGCGGCCCCCGGCTATATCTTCCTGTAATACAACTAAATCAAACTCATTCATACAACAATACACTGGTTCAAAAACAAAAACGACTGATGGCGAAATCTTGTTTTGTTAAAATTGAGTTAACTTCGCCCCGCTAATCTTCTAAGGGGTGCCCCAACCTAACGGGCTGAGATTATACCCATTGAACCTGCGCGGATAATGCCGCGAAGGGAAATGAATTCACAGATCGTTTCTGTGAATGTTTACAAAAATCATACCTAACAAAAGGTAGGTTTGGCCCCTTGCCTATCGTCAAGCTTTTTTCGTTATGAAAAAAACGACGGTCTACTACTCTTTTTTCGTAGCCTTACTGTGGCTATCAGCACGGCCCGCCTGGGCGCAACATACTATTTCGGGTACAGTCAGCGATGCTGACGGCGGTCCATTACCCGGTGCTGCCATAGTGGTAGAAGGTACGTACAAAGGCACTTTCACCGATGCCAGGGGTGCTTTTCAGCTCACTAGCCTCAAGCCTGCGTCTACATCTTTACAGATTTCTATGCTGGGCTACGAGACTCAACGACAGGTGGTTGATCCCTCTCAAAACGATGTACTTACGATAAAATTATCAAAAACAGCCGTAGCCGTCGATGAAGTAGTTGTAAGTGCAACCCGAGCCAACCAGAAATCGGCCATTGCGTATACGGATGTCACGCGCCGGGAGTTGAACAAACTCAACCTGGGTCAGGACATTCCGCAACTGCTAAATTTCACGCCCTCGATCGTTACCACCTCCGATGCCGGAGCGGGGGTTGGCTACACCGGAATTCGTATTCGCGGGTCTGATGCCACACGGGTCAATGTGACGCTCAACGGTATTCCATACAATGATGCCGAGTCACAGGGAACGTTTTTCGTCAACATGCCGGATTTTGCTTCTTCCGTTAGTTCCATTCAGATTCAGCGGGGAGTGGGTACATCGACTAACGGGGCCGGGGCATTTGGCGCATCGGTTAATATTCAAACTAACAAACTGGAAGAAAAACCCTACGCTGAAGTAAACCTGTCGGGTGGCTCATTCGGAACGCGTAAAGTAAATGTATTGGCCGGAACGGGTCTGCTGAATAACCACTTTGTGCTGGACGCCCGCCTGTCGAAAATTTATTCCGATGGCTACATTGATCGGGCGTTCTCCGATCTGAAGTCATTTTACCTCTCCGGAGGCTATTACACCAAAAAGAGTTTCTTTCGATTTAATGTGTTTTCGGGCCAGGAAAAAACGTATCAGGCCTGGAACGGGGTGCCGGAGAACTTGCTGAAAACGAATCGAACGTACAACTCATTTACCTACGATAACCAGACCGATAATTACCAGCAGGATAATTATCAATTGATTAGCTCCCATGAACTGAGCAAAAACTGGCGGGCCAACTTGTCCTTCTTTTACACAAAAGGGAAAGGCTATTACGAAGAATTTAGAACGGCTGATAAATTCAGTAACTACGGCCTGCCTGACGTTGTCATCGGTGATTCGACAATTCGCCAGACGGATTTGATTCGGCGACTTTGGCTGGACAACGATTTTTATGGTGGCGTTTTTTCGTTCGATTACAACAGCTTTGGGAAACTGACGGCTAACATTGGTGGTGGCTGGAATCAGTATAAGGGCATCCATTACGGCGAAATTATCTGGTCGCGGGTAGCAGGGAATACAAATATTCGTGACCGATATTATCAGGACGATGCGACCAAACGTGATTTGAACTTGTACGCCAAAGCGTTCTACCAGTTTACGCCACAACTCAATGCGTTTGTCGATGCGCAGATTCGCACCATCGACTATTCGTTTCTGGGATTCAATAGTCAGCTACAGAACGTCCAGCAGGACGCTAAATTAACGTTCTTCAATCCGAAGGCTGGGTTTACCTACACCATCAACGACCACAGCACCGTTTATGCATCCGTGGGGGTAGGCCAGCGCGAACCCAACCGAAATGATTATACGCAATCGACGCCCGAGAGTAGGCCGAAGTCGGAGAAGTTAATCGACTACGAAGCGGGTTATAAAGTACAGGCTGAGAACCTGGCATTTACCGCCAATGCCTACTTCATGAACTACACAAATCAGCTGGTCTTATCGGGGCAGTTGAATGATGTGGGCGCCTACAATCGGGTAAATATTCCGTCGAGTTACCGGGCTGGTATCGAACTCGAAGCCGGAGCACGGTTGGCTAAACAACTTCGCTGGAATGTCAACGCGACGCTCAGCCGGAACCGGGTCAAAAACTTCACGGAGTATTTAGACAATTTCGACAATGGCCAGCAGGAAAGTAGGCAATACGGCCAGACCGACATTTCGTTTTCGCCGAATGTGATTGCCGGGTCTCAGCTATTGTTTACGCCCGCTAAAGGGCTGGAACTGGGGCTTTTGTCGAAGTATGTGGGTAAGCAATACCTGGATAACACATCGCACGAAAACCGTAGATTGAATTCGTATTTCACAAACGACATTCGGGTTATTTACACCGTAAAGCCCAAGTTCGCACAGGAAATTGCGTTTACGTTACTGTTCAACAACGTGCTCAATGAATTGTATGAGTCCAACGGCTATACGTATGCTTACATTACGGAAGGCAAAGTGGCGGCCGATAACGGCTATTATCCGCAAGCGGGTCGGAATTTTCTGGCGGGTGTGCGGATTCGTTTTTGATGTTTTGATGGCGCAAGGTCAGAACCTTGCGCCATCTTTCTAACCAATTGCCTGCTCTAGATCCTGAATCAAATCCTCTACATCCTCAATGCCGACACTGAGCCGAATGAGCGTGTCCTTGAGGCCATTCTTGATCCGCTCTTCTTTGGGAATACTGGCATGTGTCATGCTGGCCGGGTGCGTACAGAGCGATTCGACGCCCCCCAGCGATTCGCCCAGCGAAAACACCTCGAAACTCTCCATAACCCGAACGGCTTCGGGCATCGAATCACCTTTCAGCTCGAATGAGAGCATGCCACCAAAGCCGCGCATTTGCTGTTTGGCTAACGCATGACCAGCGTGCGACTCCAAACCTGGATAATGAACCTGACTTACTTTAGGGTGTTGTTGCAGGTACTCCGCTACTTTCTGGGCGTTTTCGCAGTGCCGCTGCATCCGGATGTGCAGGGTTTTAATGCCACGTAACACCAGAAAGCAATCCTGTGGACCAGGTACGGCTCCGCAGGCGTTTTGAATGAAGGCCAAACGCTGGGCTGTTTCATCGTCATTCAGGACAATAGCGCCCATGACGGTATCGGAGTGACCGCCGAGGTATTTGGTAACGGAGTGCATGACCATGTCGGCCCCTAAATCGAGCGGATTTTGCAAATAGGGCGAGGCAAAGGTGTTATCAACAACGAGTTGAAGATTATGCTGTTTGGTAATGGCCGAAATGGCGGCAATATCAACCAGACGCAACAAGGGATTCGTGGGCGTCTCAATCCAGACCATCTTTGTGGCAGGCGTAATGGCTGCTTTCAGTTTCGTCGCATCAGATAAATCGACAAAGTTGAACTTCAGCCCGAAATTCTGATAAACCCGCACCATGATCCGGTAAGTGCCACCATACAGGTCATTACTGGCAATAATCTCGTCGCCGGGTTTAAACAGTTTCAGGATCGCATCTGTTGCGCCCAGTCCCGACGAGTAACAAATACCGTGCTTGCCGTTTTCGAGGGCAGCAAGGTTATTTTGCAGCACTGTTCGGGTGGGATTCTGGGTTCGGGCATACTCGTACCCTTTATGCTTACCGGGCGACTCCTGAACGTAGGTCGATGTTTGATAAATAGGCGTCATAATGGCGCCCGTTGTGGGGTCCGGCTCAACACCGGCATGGATGGCTTTGGTTCCGAATTTCATACTCAAATGTAACGAAGATTATAACGTTGCGTAGTACGCTGTAAGACTAGTCAAACCACAAGCGCCTTTTACCTGTTTGATAGAGTGTGAAGTTCGCCATTCCTAAATCGCTTACCGGACCGGCCCTTGCAGGCCTTGCGCTGTCGGTAACACCCATCGTTTTTACCTCCCTGCTGACCTACTACGCGGTAGTTCATGAGGCTACTATTGCCAGCTTTACGGCCTGGCAGTGGGCGATTATTACGATCGTTTGTTCCATCACCTCCGCTGGCCTTACTCCGCCCACAATGCTGGCTCTGATTTTTGGCTACTTTCTGGGCTGGAATGCGGTTCTACCCCTTTTTGTGATCAACTTTGGCGGTATTCTTTTTATCAATCTACTTGTTCGCTGGCTCGACCACGACCGGTTTCTGGCTTTTCTAAGCCGAAACCCCAAGGCACAATCCGTGCTGGACCGTATTTTAAACAATGAGCTGGAGGTTATCTTCTTCGCCAAATTATCGCCCATTCTCCCCTTTGGCCTAACCAATTTGCTCTTCGCGTTGTCAGGAGCAAAGCTGAAAAATATTATACTGGGTGGTTTTCTGGGAATGACGCCCCGCACTCTGATCGCAATCTGGTCTGGCCATGAGGCCCGTGAAATTAAAGCGCTGCTGGAAAATCCGAATCAAAGTAGCTGGACGCAAATCGTTATTATTGGCTTAATCGTCGTCTCCATTGCCGGACTCTGGCAAGTTATTCAACGATCTCTCAAATAATGCAGGCCGGTTCTGGATTGGGTCGGTTGCCGATCAGAGCTGTTCTGCCATCAACTCGATCAACCGATTGTGCCCCGTTTTTAACACCGTTAACTCATAGTGTCGCAGTTGTTTTGTAAGCGGTAAGATAGACGATCCGGGTACAATTCGGTCGAAGGCTCCGGTAAAGAAACGAATTCGCATGCGTCTGTTATTCAAAAGATTAGCCAGCGTTCGTTTGTCTGAACGAATTTGGCGGAATTGAGTCCAGCTTTTATAAACCAGCGTACGTTGTTCGGGCGTGGCCAGGGCAATCTCAGCAAACCGCATGACCGTCCGGTTGAGTAAACCTAACGTAGTAAGTGTATGGCCCAGGCTGGTGAGTAGCGATAAATGACGCAATGTATACCGAAAGAGCCAGCGCCCGAGCCGGGATGCGGTTGCCAGCCAATACCAGCGGTTGAACGTGATGCCATCAGGAGCGATCAACAGGAGTTGGTCCAGTCGATCCGGGAAGGCCTCCGCGGTTGCCAGCGCAAATCGCCCGCCCAGACTAAACCCCACTAGTGAAAACCGGTCAATGTCCTGCGCCCGTAAAAAGTGATCGATTAATTGGTACCAGTCGGGTTTGGTTAATGGGCTTGTTCCGGTGTATCGGCTGTTGCCATGAAAAAATAGATCGATCGAATACAACGTGAATCGGTTGCCTATGGCTGTTTCGAGAGAACTAAAGGCCGTATGGTCCTGCCCAAAGCCGTGAAACGCCAGCAATACGGCTGGTCCGTCACCAGACTTTCGGTACGTAATTTGGCTATCTTCAAACGAAAATTCGTTGATGCTGTCGGCTTTTTGCATACATAACTTATTAAGAATAAGGGCTACTGCGCCATTTCAGCCGATTGTTCTTATTTAGTATAAAATACCCTTATGATAAATACCTTCACTGATCTAGCGCATTTTTCAGCCCATGTCGGGCAGTCGCTTGGTGAGACAGATTACCTGACCATAACGCAGGAAATGGTCGGTCTTTTTGCTGAAGCCACCGGCGATCATCAGTGGATTCATACCGATGCGGATCGGGCTACGCGTGAATCGCCGTATAAATCGACCATCGCACATGGGTTCCTAACACTTTCGCTGGCCCCTAAATTACTGGCTGAACTCTACCGAATTGAGTCAGTGAAGATGGGCATTAATTACGGAGCTAACAAAATTCGGTTCACAAATGCCGTTCCGGTGGGCAGTCGTTTACGAATGAAAGCTCATTTACAGGAGGTCGAATCTCAACTTAACGGTGTCAGGGTTACCATTGGGTGTATATTTAGTTTGGAAGGTGTCGATAAACCAGCCTGCATTGCCGAACTAGTCATTCTTTTAGTTGAGTAAGCCGGTGGTATGCCTGCATACCAGTATCTTTTTTTACATTTACGTAAGTTGATAGAGCACAGGGCATAGATAGTACAACGGTGGGTAATACCTATCGGGTCTTTACTGTAGCCTGGAAAATATCAACGATTGTGTTCTACTTACTTCTCAACAAACGATAATCAAACACAATTCAGATGGCGACAGCAACGCTGGACTTACAGGGGTTGAATTTTAATTTGTCGGAGGAGCACCTAGCTGTTCAGGAAGCTGCCCGCGACTTTGCCCAGAATGAGTTACTGCCTGGTATTATCGAGCGCGACAACGAAGCTCGGTTTCCGGCTCAACAAGTCAAACGAATGGGCGAACTCGGCTTCTTAGGCATGATGGTCTCACCCGAGTATGGTGGGGGCGGTATGGACGCCGTTTCGTATGTCTTGGCGATGGAAGAGATTTCTAAAATTGATGCATCGGCTTCCGTTATCATGTCGGTTAACAACTCGCTGGTCTGCTTCGGTCTGGAAGCGTACGGGACCGAAGAGCAAAAGCAGAAATACCTGACGCGGCTGGCCACGGGCGAAACGCTGGGGGCCTTTTGCCTGTCGGAGCCCGAAGCGGGTTCTGATGCCACCTCCCAAGCGACAACTGCCGAAGATAAAGGGGACTACTACTTGGTCAACGGCACCAAAAACTGGATTACGAATGGTGGCTCGTCAGGCATTTGTCTGGTCATTGCCCAGACAGACCGCGAAAAAAAACACCGCGGAATCAACTGCCTGATCATTGAAAAAGGAACGCCTGGTTTCGTTGTCGGTAAGAAAGAGGATAAAATGGGTATACGGGCATCAGATACGCATTCACTTCTGTTTACAGATGTACAGGTGCCCAAAGAAAACCGCATTGGTGACGATGGTTTCGGCTTCAAGTTTGCTATGTCGACTCTCAATGGCGGGCGTATTGGCATTGCTGCTCAGGCGTTGGGTATTGCCGCCGGGGCGTACGAACTGGCACTGAAATACAGTCAGGAACGAAAAGCATTTGGTAAGCAAATCTTTGATCATCAGGCTATTCAGTTCAAACTAGCCGAAATGGCTACTAAAATTGAAGCCGCTCGCCTGCTGGTTTACAAAGCGGCCCGCCTGAAAGATGAGCGCAAAGACTATGTTCAGGCGGCTGCTATGGCTAAGCTGTTTGCCTCGGATGTAGCCATGTGGGCAACAACCGAAGCTGTACAGATTCACGGGGGCTACGGGTACGTGAAAGAATTTCACGTAGAACGGTTGATGCGGGATGCAAAAATTACTCAGATTTATGAAGGTACATCTGAAATACAAAAATTAGTTATAGCCCGCGAGCTCATCCGCTGAGTCTTTTCTTGGTAAAATAGAATTTTTCTAAAGGTGTAGTGCGTGTTCGATGCGAATACGCACTATTTTTTTATTATTTGGAAACTTTTATACTTGTATTAGTTTTGTACAAATTATTAGTTTTGTGCAACTTTACGCACGAACACAATCTAAGGATACGCACCTTTCGGCTATGGAAGACTATAATAAAATTATCGAATCGCTGGGCGTGAAGTTTATTAAGGCCCGCAACATTCGGATTTTGCAACCAATCACCATCAAAAATTTCTATGATGTTGAAAACACGCTGCTTATTTTATTCAACGGTGATGTCTCCATTGGCGATGAAAAAATAAAGGTAGAGGTGGGTGATATGCTGTTCATTCCGGGTGGCAAGCACGTTACGGTTACCTATGGCGACCCGACGAACCCTAAAATTGTCTCGAATGAAGAATTCATGACGCATCGGGAGTCTTACTGGGAAGGCAACCATGATCCTAAGTTGATTGGCCATCTGCCAAACTCCTTCGGGTATGTGTCCTTCGAAGCAAAAGTGTTCGACTCGGTCAACTTCTTCAACTCACTCGATGTACCGCCGTTTATCATTAAGCGAGAAGAACATCTGGCGACGACCATCGACCAGATTCTAGCCGAAGAAATGACGGATCTGGCCGGTAAAGGCCGGATTATCAAGATTAAAACGGAAGAGATCGTTATTGAGGTAGTTCGGTATATTCTGAAAAACCACCTGTTCGTTGAGCAACTCGTTACCAACAGCACCTACTTTAAAGACCCACGTCTGATCGACATCTTTGCCTACATCAAAGAAAACCTCGGTGGCGACCTGTCAAATAAAGTGCTGGCTAACGTAGCCAACGTATCGGAGGATTATGTCGGGCAGTATTTCAAAATGCTGACCGGCATCAACCCACAGGATTACATTGAATACCAACGGATGGAAGCGGCCGTTGGGTTACTACGGACAAGCAAAAAGAGCATTCGGGCCATTGGGGCCGAGGTTGGCTACAAGGATACGGCTTACTTCTGCCGCCGATTCAAAATGATGTTCGGTATTCCGGCCGGGAAAATGCGCCGTCGGGAGTCACTTATGAACGTCTAATCAGGCAGTAAACACGAAGTGGCTGACGTAGGCAAATTAACTTGCTTATTCGTCAGCCACTTCGTGTTTACTTGTTATTGCAGACTTATTTCAATAGGAAGTGTATAGAACACCGCTACGTGTTTGCCTCCCACTTCGCCGGGTTCCCAGCGGGGCATTTTTTCAATGGCTGAAATAATATTGGTCATGAAACCTTCCAGGCTTTTCAGGGTTTTCTTGTCCTGTGGCTTCATCGTGATTCGAATGTCATGCACGTAGCCGAGTTCGTCGATAATGAATTTTGCTGATATCGGCCCTGTATCATAACTCTTCTTTGCCACCGAGTTTGGTACGCGAATCGTTTCGGCCAGATAAGTGCTCAAGGCAGCTTTACCACCCGGAAATTCGGGCTGACGCTCAGGAACGGTATAAACTTTTTCGTTTCTGGTTTGAGCAAAAGCACAAGTGCTCACGAAAATAGGAGTGAGCGCTATGGTAACCAGTAGCAGTAGCGTTAAGACAGACTGTTTCATAATTAAGCTTGTACAACTGACTGGTTAAACTCCCGGACTACCGTTGATAGTTGAGGTAATAAATCCGGATCCTGCTCAATTCCGTTGCCCACAACGATCAAATCGGCACCGGCTTTCATAGCCTGGTAAGCTTTCTCCCCGGAATTGATTCCGCCACCAACAATGATTGGTACATCAACAACGCTACGAACGGCCGCAATCATATCGGCCGAAACGGGCTTGCGAGCTCCGCTGCCTGCATCCAGATACATCAGTTGCAAGCCTAGCATTTCACCAGCCATGGCCGTACAGGCTGCTACACCAGGCTTATCGTGCGGAAGTGGCATGGTGCCACTGATGTAAGAAACAGTCGTTTGGGTGCCACTATCGACGACCATATAGCCAGTTGGCAGGATTTCCAGCCCACTTCTTTTGAGAAGGGGGGCAGCAATGACATGCTGACCAATCAAGAAATCCGGATTGCGTCCCGAAATAAGGGATAGAAAAAAAATAGCATCCGCGGACGATTCAATGTGTAACGGATTGCCGGGGAACAGGATGATGGGCGTCGTCGATTGTCGACGAATGGCCGTGATGACTTCTTTGTGCGAATAATCCGTCACCAGACTACCGCCAACCAGAAAGAAATCGATGGGATAGGTTGCCGTGCGGGCAAGTAATTCAGAAAGCGAGTTCTGCTCGATCTTATCCGGATCGAGCAGAACAGCGAATGCTTTTTGGCCAGATAGCCTATACTCCCGTAGTGTAGTTAACAGGCTCTGTGGGTGCCTGTTCGTGGTATTGGGTTGGCTCTGCGGTTGGATTGATGGCATTATTAGTACGTATGCGGGCTAAAAATCCGGTTAGCTGCTCGCGAGCGATATTGGTAAGTACCGATGTAATCAGACCACCAATCAGTCCGCTTGCGGCTGCTGATTTCTGCACTTTTTCTGCCTTCTGCCTGATCGCCTTTTGAGTTGACGGTTGAGGATGATAAACGTCGTCCTCATCGCTTTCATCATAATCATAATCCTCGTCGTCTGGTTCGCCATATTTTTCGGCATACCGGTACTCGTCAGATTTGGGCAAAATGGCATTGACAACCAAATATACGGCTAAAGCAGCACCCGCTACAAACGCGGCCGTTTTACCAACCTCAGTTGCATCGCCTTTTATGGCATCAACATTGTCAGAAATAGAGCTTTTAAAGCGCTCCGTAGCGGCCATTAGCTGAGCCCGCCGAGCCGTTGTATCGGCAAAGGGTACTTTTGGGTCTTCCATTGTCGTTTGTCCTTGATTCGTAGAAATGAACCGATTTGTTTGGGGTTTACTACTGTTTATCAGAGAGTTTACTTTGCATTAACGAGCTGTTCCACTGTCACTCATCGACGAGCGCGTTTGGGCCATCAGCTCTTCAACAGCTTCTGATTTTTCTTCCAGTTTTTTCTCCTGACTTTTTTTCAGGGCACTATAAGCGGCTACCCTAATTTTTGACTTAAAGAAATCTTTTGCCGCCAGCCAAATAACCGTCAATAGCAGGAAAAAACCTGCGACAATCAAAAAGCCAAGGTACTTGCTATTTGTTACTTCGTTCAGGTAAGCCGCTAACAGGCTGAATAAGAAGATAAGGGTCATGGTTCCCAGAAGGGCCAGCACGATACTATGAACGGCTACGACCACACCTTCTTCAAGTTTGCCCCGGCTCTCCAGTGTAAATAGCTCGATGCGGGCTTCCAAATAACGGAATATATTTTCCCGAATTTCTTCCAGGCGTTCGAACATGATTTCGGATAATTAAATTTCTTTATGCCGTATTTACCAAAATACGCTCATTTTGTTTTAAAAATTGAGGAAAATAAAACGGCTCCGGCACATACTATGTGCCGGAGCCGTTTTTAAAAGAGCATAAAGAGAACACGAAATCAATTACGACTAGCCATCAAACGCAGTAAACGTTATTTGGACTGCCGCAATTTGGCTTCAATTGTCTGTTGCGTATGCGGAACAGCCCGAAGTCGCTCTTTGGGGATCAGTTTGCCCGTGTCCTTGCAGACGCCGTACGTTCCATTTTTGATACGTACCATGGCTGCATCCAACTGCTGAATGAATTTTTGAAGCCGGGCAGCTAGCTGACTCAAGTTTTCGCGCTCACTGGTATCAGCACCATCTTCCAGCAATTTCGAATTACCTGATGTATTATCGGTGCCGCTATCGTTGCGTTTGCTAAGCGATTCTTTTATGTAGTTCAGCTCACTACGCGTATCATCGAGTTTCTGACCAATCAGCTTTTCGAACTCCTTCAGATCCTCTTCTGAATAACGTTTTTTCTCTTCCTGAAGCATATCAAGTACTACATTAAATGGTGTGTACCTTATCTGGGCACAAAATTAATGCTTTGTCCTCATTATTTCAATGAACAATTTCTTTTGAGACTGTTTTTTTTGAAATTTCACTAAATTGACATTTTTCAGTTTAGCGAATTAATCTACGGTTTATAGTGCATCGAATGCGAAACTGTATGGTAAGAAAAATAATTTATGAATGATTATATGGTTTGTTAACATTACATTAATCTTAGAAAAAATAGGCCTTTCACAATATGGCTTTTCATTTGTTAAGTTTGCAAGACACTTCACGACCAAATTTGTTTTCAAGAAAGAAGTAAAAGTAAAGACATGGGATATATTGAACCAGCTCCAATAAAAGACAAAGAGAATCCACTTGAGTCAATGATGTCACGTTTCGATGCCGCAGCCAAACTGCTGGGTATTTCGGATGAAATGTATGACATCCTAAAAGTGCCGGCTCGGCAGGTCATCGTCGGGCTACCTGTTACAATGGACAGTGGAGCCATTAAAGTTTTTGAAGGCTACCGCGTAATTCACTCTAACATCCTGGGCCCCGCTAAGGGTGGTATTCGGCTTGACCCTGCCGTGCACCTCGACGAAGTTCGCGCGTTAGCCGCCTGGATGACCTGGAAGTGTGCAGTGGTCGATATTCCGTATGGTGGTGCGAAAGGAGGAATCGCCTGTAACCCACGGGAGATGTCGGCCGGTGAGATCGAACGACTTATTCGCCAATATACAGTAGCAATGCTCGATGTGATCGGGCCCGACCGCGACATTCCGGCACCCGATATGGGAACAGGGCCGCGCGAAATGGCCTGGATCGTTGATGAGTACTCGAAAGCCAAGGGTATGACGGTCAACAACGTTGTAACGGGTAAGCCGTTGGTGTTGGGCGGATCGCTCGGGCGAACGGAAGCCACTGGTCGGGGCGTTACCGTAGCGGCTCTGGCTGCGATGGACAAACTGCGGATGAATCCGTACCGGACAACGGCGGCTGTGCAGGGATTTGGTAACGTCGGTTCATTTGCTGCGGAACTACTTCACGAACGGGGTGTCACTGTAGTGGCGGTGAGTGATATTTCGGGCGGCTATTACAACCAGAATGGTATTGACATCACCGCTGCGGTCACTTATCGGAACGCAAACAAAGGCACACTGGAAGGATTTGCAGGAGCGGAAAAGATTTCGAATGAAGAACTGCTTTCTCTGGCTGTCGATGTGCTCGTGCCGGCCGCAAAAGAAGATGTCATTACGGAAGATAATGCGGCCTCAATCCAGGCTAAAATGATTGTGGAAGGCGCTAATGGCCCAACCTCTGCCAGCGCTGATGAGATCATCAACAGCAAAGGTATTCTGGTCGTGCCCGATATTCTGGCCAACGCCGGTGGCGTTACGGTATCGTACTTTGAGTGGGTACAAAACCGTATCGGTTATAAATGGACGCTCGATCGGGTAAATCGGCGGGCCGACCGAGTCATGAAAGATGCTTTCGATCGTGTATTCGATACGTCGCAACGGTATAAAGTGCCCATGCGCTTGGCGGCTTATATTGTTGCCATTGACAAAGTCGCCAGCACGTACAAATACCGGGGCGGTTACTGATTTACATAAAATGTATGATGTGTACGGTATGATGGCTAATTTTGCCCGTACGTGATGCATTGCTAATACATCATATCGCACGGGCGATCCCGAGTATATACCACATAACTTAATTATGCGCTTACACCGCGAAGGTTTCACCATTATGCTGACAACGGGGCTAGTCTTGCTGGCTCTTAATCTGTTCGCGTATTTTTATTTGTTTTCCGATAACTCAACAGCGATTCTCTTATTAGCGATAATAAGTCTGATTCTGTTTGTTCTGATCGTACAGTTCTTTCGTATTCCCAACCGATTACTGACTACCGGCGACACGCAGGTGGTAGCTCCGGCCGATGGCAAAGTTGTCGTTATCGAGGAAACTACTGAAGGTGAGTACTTTAAGGATCGCCGGCGGCAGGTGTCTATTTTCATGTCACCGCTTAACGTACACGTCAATCGCAACCCGATCACAGGTACGGTCCGGTATTTCAAGTATTTTCCGGGCAAGTACCTGGTAGCCTGGCATCCTAAATCGAGTACCGAAAACGAGCGAACAACGGTTGTTGTTGAGGCTGCCAATGGGACTAGTATATTGTTTCGGCAAATTGCCGGGGCGGTGGCTCGTCGCATCATCTGGTATGTAAAAGAGGGACAGCCGGTAAAGCAGGGAGAAGAATTCGGATTTATAAAATTTGGCTCACGGGTAGATGTGTTCCTGCCGCTGGACGCTGAGATCAAGGTGAATATTGGTGATGTCACGAAAGGGGGCGTTACCGTTATCGCCGAGCTACCAAGTTAAGCGAGCGCCAAAAACTGCAAACGTCAACGAGTCGTCTAGTAACTGATAGGAAAATACCTGTTGTCAGTTACTAGACGACTCGTTGACGTTTGTCCTGTATGGTTTCAGAAACGATTTACTGAAAATCAATTCTGAAGAGGATGCGGAAAGGGAAACGTTGGCTTGAGTAATCAAAAAGTAGCTAATTGGTAAATATTCCGTTCAACTACTTCAATAACAACGATAGTCGGTCGCTCGGCCTTTACCAGAGCGGGGTCTAACTTGCTGCCTCGCATAAAATACGACTCCCGAAAATAGCCGGGTAAGTAGTTCATCATGCCATGGCTGAATGAATCACCAACGAAGAACAGCCGGCCCGAGCCAGACCCGGTAAATCGCGTAGACGGGTACCCAATAGCCTCGTTAGGAATAAGCGCCGTTTGATGACCAAGGCGCTCGGGCGCTGGTTTGATGTAGTAATAGATCGGATCTTTCTGCTCGTTCTGTAGTGTCAGCATCGTTGTTAGGTCGCCCGCGCCCCCCTTCTGACGCTCAATGTGATAATCGGCCAGACGGATGGGGGGAATGGCTGGCTGATCGTGCCGGATATGATTCAGCAGGCTGGCACAGCCAATGAGCGTACCATATTCATTCCAGTGTGTATCGGTCTGATAATAAACAACGTGGTCACGTTTGGCGGCCCGGAGCGTGTCTCTGATGTCGACGAAGTGAAGGTTCGTTTGAGCAATCGCCTGTTTGAGTACATCCAGACGGGAAGGTTTGTCGCTTGGTTGCAGATGGTCGGGCAGGAATTCGGGGTAGATCGTGTGCGAATCCGGGGCCACAAAAATATACAGCCTGATGCCTTGCTGAGCTAATTCCTGTTGTCGCTGGATCAGGTGACTCGCAATTCGTCGTGCTGAATCAGCCGAGAGCGGTTGCAGCCCCCTATGCTGGTCGATAACTTTATTATAGCTATTTCCCAGATACAACCAGCCTTCTTTGCCAACCACTACCTTTTCGGGCAGGGGTGATTCTTTCAGAATGTTGAATTTCCAGCGGCTATAGACATAAAATAAGGCATTTCGCCAGCCAAAGTTTTCTTTATAATAGCGGTCGAATTGTTTGACGAAGCTGCGGACATGCGGAAAATTTAACGGAGGCATACCCTTCAGTTGCCGATTTTCGGTGCTGCTGAATCGCGATGACAGCCCCAATACCTGATCAAGGGTTGGCAGGAAAAGGACAAGGGCAAAAAGAATAGCGACTATGCGAGCGCGGCTAGTATTCATGTTGTTTTTAAGGCCTACAAATGGCCTAGAAAACCAATGTTTCGCTCTACAATCTCGAAGATGACAATGTCAGGATGCTCTTTTTTTACCAGTTTCATGTCGCACGTATGATCGCGGACCAGATACGACTCCCGAAAATAGCCCGGTAGCGACTGATTCATTGAAAAGCTAAAGGAGTCGCCAATGAGCAACAACTTGGGCAACTGGCTTGAGGTAGTAACAAATCGTTGAGACGGCAATCCTTTTTCAAGGTTGTCAATTACTTCAGTATTTTGAGCAAGCAGAAACTTGGCTGGTTTAATTTTATATGCTATTGAGTCAACAAGTTCACGGTTCAGAGCCAGCATCGTCACCAGATCGCCCCCAACTCCCGGTACCGTAGAGATGGTATAGTCTGCTAACCGAGCTACGGGTAATTTTGGAAAATCTTTCCGCAATTGGTTTACCATAGTTAACGTGGCAATCAGCGAACCGTATTCATTCCAGTGTGTATCCGTCTGACAGTAAGTAACCCGGTCAGCTTTGGCCGCGATTAATGCCTGACGCACGTCGACTACCGGAATGGTCGTGTGTTGACGCATGTAGTCTTTGAACCGGTCAAAATTAGATACATGTGTGTTGATCGGCAAGTAATTGGATAAGTTCTCGGGATAAATCGAATACGAGTCCGGGGCAATCAATAAGTATAACATGGCTCCCTGTGCGCTAAACTGACGCTGGAAGTTACTCAAATGGCGCGCTATGGAAGCTAACGTATCTGGGTGTAACTCGTACAGACCCCGGTGCTGGTCAGCAACATGGCCCATACTATTGCCCGGATAAAACCAATGGTTATTGCCGGTCACTACCTTGTCGGGTAGGGGAGACGATTTCAGAACCTTGTATTTCCACTGGCTATATTGATAAAACAAGGCGTTCCGCCAGCCAAAGTTTTCTTTATAATAGGTATTAAATTGTTTGACAAAGGTGAGAACATGGGGAAATCTGGCTTCTGGAAAGGTAGACAGGATCCGCTTCTCCGGACTCTTAAAATTTACAGATAAGCCTAGCCACTGATCCAGCGTTGGCAAAATTAACAACAATACGAAGCCAAAGCCCAGCAGAGTATCTTTAAAGGGCGGTCGTTTCGTAGGGCGCGTCCAGGAAGGAAGCGATCGAATAGTATCCCGTACGGGCGGTTGCGTTACCATTACGTTCTGGATAAAAGTCTCTTATAGCGAAAAGTTTTGTGCCTAAAATCGAAAATAGATAAACGGATTGTAGGTGTCGGCCGCTAAATACATAACTGCTAACACAAACAGGCTGAACAGACCAACAACGTATACCGAGTTGAGAAGAAGACGGACGGGAACCAGACGAGCCAGCGTACGGTCCCAAATCCGTTGAAAAGAAGGGTAGATTGGGGTGGCCAGCATAAACCCCAGCAGGAGAGACACAACGAGTTCAGCGGTCAGGAAATAGGCGGGTGGGTAGGCCACTGCCGATACCGGCTGAGCACCCAGCCCAACCATTTTCTGGAGAAAATGAATCGCTTCGGGGAGGGTTTCGATGCGGAAGAAGACCCAGCCAATCAGGACAACGATCAGCGTATAAGCGTGTGCAATGGGGGCCCAGATGCGCTCCAGGCGTTTGCTCAGTCCGGCTCTTTCCAGGAGCAGGAACAACCCATGATAAAGCCCCCAGATAATGAAGTTCCAGCTCGCTCCGTGCCATAATCCTGTGACAAAAAAGACAATCAGCAGGTTTCGATACGTCCGTAATTTGCTGCCCCGATTTCCGCCCAACGGTATATAAACATAATCGCGGAACCAACTGGACAGCGAAATATGCCACCGGCGCCAGAAGTCCTGAATGGAGCGGGCGATGTAGGGATAATTGAAATTTTCTTTAAAATCGAATCCAACCATTTTACCTAACCCGATGGCCATGTCCGAATAGCCCGAAAAGTCGAAGTAAATCTGCAGCGAGTAGGCTACAATACCCAGCCAGGCCGTTGCGGTGGGGTAAGAATCAATTGGAGCGTTGAAGATTGTATCGGCCAAACTGGCAAAGGTATTAGCCAGAAGAACTTTCTTGGCTAGACCCAGAATGAACCGCTCGGCACCGCTGCCAAATTTTTCGATGGTCGTTGTTCGTTCGGCCAGCTCGGGAGCGATATCGGCGTAGCGGACAATAGGGCCTGCTATCTGGTGCGGGAACATGGCCACATAAGTGCCATAATCCAGAAAGCTGCGATTGGCCCGAATACGGCCCCAGTAAATATCCAGGGTGTAGGAAATACCCTGAAAGGTGTAAAAACTAATGCCGATAGGCAAGGCTATATGGGTCAGTGCCAGACTATCCGGCACCGGAAAGGAAAAGGCACCGGCAAGACTGCGGACTGAATCGACAAAAAAGTTGGCGTATTTGTAATAGAAAAGAAGCGATAAACTACCCGCTAACGAAAGCCACAGGCCTGCCCGACGACGTCCTTGTTCGATCAGCCGTCCCGCCATGTAATTGATCAGGGCTGATAAAAGTAGGACCAGTACTACGGGGCCTTCACCCCAGGCATAAAACCACAGGCTGGCAGCAAACAGAAAGGCATTGTGCCAGCGTTTCGGCAATAAGTAGTAACTGAATAGAAAAAAAGGTAAAAATAGAAAGAGAAAGATTGCTGAGCTAAACAGCATAATGGTTCATTTTATAGGCGTGGGTACAAAAATATGTATTTTACTTTACACAAAGTAGGTGTTAACATACTAATAGGCTATATGTATTAACCTGGCTGGGTAACAACCTGACTAATGTGCTTACTATACTTATGACTGCTTTAGGGAGTTTTGGGCCACATTGCTCTATTGAATTAGTGGTGAAAAATTAATTGTGGTGGCGGAAGTGAGTTTTTTTCATACTTTACCGGCTACGCTAAATACAGGCAATTAGATAGATGGGTAGTTCGCGCTGGTTTTTGGTTAAACAGGGTGTAGACAGGGTAAAGGAACTTGGCTACACGTTTGCCATTTTGCTCCTTGTAATCGGATGTACGAAGGATTATCCGGCAGTAGTAGGGAATAAGGAGGTTCCTCCTACAACTTCTAGCGGGTCATCGACAACGGCCTGTTCCTGTACTACATCGCCAGGCAGTAGCACTACGACGACAACACCTGTTTCGTCTACTACCAGCCTGCCAGCGTCCACTCCTCAGATCGATACTCTGAAGGTACCCGCTCCACTTTTCGTGCCAGATGGCGGAACGTTCCATATCAATACCCCGGTTCGACTAACGGCGGATACATTGCCCCCAGGGGCCGTTATTGAATACTCGTTAGACAAGGGCACAAGCTGGGAAACGGGTAAACAATTTACATTGAATACGGGCGGGACGGTGTTGAGCCGAATTCGCTCCGGAAGTAAGGTGTCGCTTATCCGGTCGTCGGCCGTGTATAACCTTTATTTTGAACGGATGCTGGTGATTGGGAACAGCATCATGAGCCACGCACCAGCACCCGATCTGGGCTGGTTTAATAACAATGGGATGGCCGCTTCGGCACCCGAAAAGGATTTTGTCCATTTGCTGACAAGCCGTTTGCGGACATTCTATCCCGCTATGACCGTTACCCTGCAATCAGGGGGGAACTTCGAACGCGAGTTTGGAACGGCGTCGTACCGTTTCGATGAGTTTAACGAATCCTTGCAACAGGTTCAGCCCGATTTGATTGTTATACGGCTCGGTGAGAATATTGATGATTCGCAAGTGCTGAAACGAGGGTTTGAGACGCAGTTACGCCAACTGCTGGACGGTTTGAGCAACTACGGTCGGCCGGTAAGAGTTGTCTGCACGACCAGCGTTTGGGAGAAACCACAAGCCGATGCGATTATCCGAAAGGTAACGACTGAAAAGGGCCATGCGTTGGTTGACCTATCCTGCCTGGTTGGCCAGAGTCAGTATTTTGCCGGCCAGTACAGCAATCCAGGTGTAGCCACCCACCCAAATGATGCCGGTATGCAGCGAATCGCCGATCTGATCTGGGATAAAGTAAAATAAGCCACTACTCGTCAAACAAAAAGGCGTTTCCAGATCGGAAACGCCTTTTTGTTTGACGAGTCACATCAACCTTAAAAGAAAGAAAGCCGAAGCACGAACGGACTACCGTAGATAGTGCGAGCCAGCCCCGAATTGTCGTTATAATTCAGGTTATACAAAGCCGTCAGGTTGACCCCGAACCGCCGGGAAATGGGTTGTGAATAGGTTACGCCAACCAGAGGAGACGTCAGGCTGGCGCTCGCTGTTTGACCGGTCTGGTCATATTTAACGGCAATTGTACTATTTTCCAGCTCACCATGTAAATATAGATTTGGCAAAATGGATGGAATGAATTCGTACATCACAAAGCCGCGCCCACCATATTGATTATACGTCTGAACAGGTACGGTAGTGCCCGTATTCGTATAGCCTTTGTAACGCGTATAGGTGTAAGTGCCGCCAATCCCGATAATCATTCGCTCAGTGGCCTGGTAGGCAATAACTGGCGAAACACCTAAACTGAACGGATTGCCGAACCGGAAACCATTGATGCCACCACCAAACCGAAGCCGCTGGCCAAAAGGCAACGGTCGCCCTTCCGGCGTTTGCGTACGCAGGGGGTCCTTGCCCTGATCCTTTCGGTCATCCGGGTCTTCGGTAAGTTGACCGAAAGCAAGGCTACTACTTAATAAAAGTGTGATAAACAGTAATTTCTGGAGATAATTCATGGTATTTTATTCAGGAAATAACGCTTATACAGTAACGAAATCAGAAGGTGAATTCTTTTACCTCGGGGTCTGTCAGCAACCGTTTAATGCACTTTTCATGGTTTTGCTCGGACCCACTAACCCGCCAATTGCCTATGATCTCCGTGCCGATACGCTGTTGCTGATTCCGGGTCGATTTTAAGCCAAATTCCTCGAAAAGCTCTTCGTACTGTTTCAACGTCTTGTTATGAAATGCTGTTACAATCTTGTAATCACGGGTTTGGTTCAATTTATGAATTCCGTTCGCCAGGTTGACCAGCAAAAGTAATGATCCGAGAATAAAGACGAAACCAACCAGGGCAATATCGTAATGGCCTGCTCCAACACACATGCCCAACGCCGAGACGGCCCATACGGTAGCGGCTGTCGTTAAGCCCTTTACCCGGTTATTTTCGCGAAAGATAATGCCGGCCCCCAGGAAACCGATGCCATTTACAATATTGGCCGCAATCCGGTCGCCGGTGCCGCCGACACGGCCCGATATCATGGTAAACAGAGCCGACCCAACGCAAATCATGATCATGGTTCGTAACCCGGCCGATTTGCCATGATATTCGCGTTCGGCCCCGATCAGTCCGCCAATAACCAGCGAAACGCCTAACCGGATAAGGTCTTCCTGCGCAAAATTCATCTCGTATGTTAGCTAATACGGGTATTTAGCTGATCCCGTTGCAAAACCCCGTTAGTTTCAAAAACCAATAAGGTTTAAGAGAAACCATATCCCGAAATAAACCGTTAAAATCTAGATAGAGTTTACCCTCATTAACTAAGAATGACTCAAACCACGGAGACCGAACGCCGGACCGCCGGATCACAGCGTTCCGTTGATTACCTCGACCCCAAACAGTTCATTATTATCAAAGGGGCGAAAGTACACAATCTGAAAGGAATTGACGTTGCCATACCCCGTAACAAGTTAGTTGTCCTGACCGGCCTGTCGGGTTCTGGCAAATCGTCGCTGGCTTTTGATACCTTGTTTGCTGAGGGCCAGCGCATGTATGTAGAAAGCCTGAGCAGCTATGCCCGCCAGTTTTTAGGGCGCATGGAAAAGCCTGAGGTCGAGTACATTAAGGGTGTGTCGCCCGCTATTGCTATTGAGCAGAAAGTATCGACCCGCAACCCCCGCTCAACGGTTGGTACATCGACCGAAATCTACGATTACCTGAAACTGCTTTTCGGCCGGGCGGGTATAACGTATTCCCCAATCTCGGGCTACGAGGTACGGAAAGACACGGTGACGGATGTCGTGAATTTTATGTACCAATTCGAAGCCGGGCCGGATGGCACTCCACAGCGCGTAATGGTGATGGCTCCCCTTCGTGTCCGGGACGATAAAACGCTGGCCTACGAGCTAAACATCCTGCTTCAAAAGGGCTATACGCGTATTGTGGCCGATGGCGGTCCGACGGGTCGGCAGATACTACAGATTGAAGACGTATTGACCGGCGACGAAGCGAGCCTGCCGGAACCCTATACTGCACTCGAAATTTTAGTAGACCGGGGCACGGTGCTCTACGATGACAACGGTAACCCCGACGAAGATAATCAGTATCGTTTCTCCGACTCAGTGCAAACGGCCTTCAGTGAGGGTGACGGTACCTGTCGGGTCGATGTCGTTGGCAAAGAATCACGGATTTTCTCCGACAAATTCGAGCTGGATGGCATTGTGTTCGAGGAGCCGAGCGTAAACCTGTTTACGTTTAATAACCCATATGGTGCCTGTCGCCGGTGTGATGGATTCGGGAAAGTACTGGGTATCGACCCCGACCTAGTCATTCCCGACAAAAATCTGTCTGTATTTGAAGGAGCCATTGCGCCCTGGCGTAGTGAAAAAATGAGCGAAGAGTTTCTGAAACCGCTGCTCAAAAATGGCATTCGATTCGACTTCCCGATTCATCGGCCTTATAAAGATCTGAGCCCTGCCGAGCAGGAGCTGCTTTGGACGGGTAACAAATATTTCGAAGGGATCAATGCCTTCTTCGACTTTGTGGAGAGCCAGACCTTCAAGGTCCAGTACCGCGTCATGTTGTCCCGGTATCGGGGCAAAACGACCTGCCCTGAATGCCGGGGCTCGCGTCTGCGTAAAGATGCCGGCTACGTAAAGGTTGCGGGTAAATCCATCACCGACCTGGTGCTGATGCCACTCACGCAGGTGACGGCCTTCTTTCGTGAGCTGGAATTACCTGAACATCAGCAGAAGGTTGCCAACCGAATTCTGATCGAGATTCGTAACCGACTGGATTATATGGAGCGGGTAGGACTGGGCTATCTGACGCTCAATCGCCTGACCAATACCTTGTCGGGGGGCGAGTATCAGCGCATTAAGCTGGCTACCTCACTGGGCTCGGCGCTGGTCGGCTCCATGTATATTCTGGACGAGCCAAGTATTGGTCTGCACCCGCGCGACACACAGCGCCTGGTGAGTGTACTCGAATCGCTACGCGATATGGGCAACACCGTCATTGTGGTCGAACACGAAGAAGAGGTGATGCGGGCCGCCGATCAGCTCATCGACATCGGCCCCGATGCTGGTTCGCTGGGCGGCCATCTGGTGTTTCAGGGGACTTGGAGTGAAATTGAGGAGTTGGGCACGGGGAGTGAGGACCAGAAAGTTGCTCCTCGCTCCTCCCATACGATCGACTTTCTGACGGGACGCGAAACCGTTCCGGTACCTTCGTTTCGGCGCAAAGCGACCAACTTCATCGAACTAAAAGGGGCTCGTGAAAACAATCTAAAAGGTGTGGATGCGCGGTTTCCGCTCAATACGCTGACGGTTGTAACCGGTGTATCGGGTTCGGGCAAGAGTACACTGATCCGAAAAGTACTGTACCCGGCGCTCATGCGGCAACGGGGCGAGGGCACCGAAGAAGCGGGTAAATTCGATGGGTTGAGTGGTTCGCTCGACCGCATTTCGGCCGTGGAGATGATCGATCAGAATCCAATTGGTAAATCGAGCCGCTCCAACCCCGTTACGTACATCAAAGCGTATGATTACCTGCGGCAGGTAATGGCCGACCAGCCAGTATCCAAATCGCGGGGATATAAACCAAGCCATTTTTCGTTCAATGTGGATGGCGGCCGCTGCGAAGTATGCCAGGGTGAGGGCGAGGTGAAAATCGAGATGCAGTTTATGGCCGACATCTACCTCAAATGCGAGGGGTGTGGCGGCAAACGATTCAAACAGGAAGTTCTGGAAGTAACGTTGCAGGACAAAAACATATCCGATATTCTGGATATGACAGTCGATGAAGCGATTGCCTTCTTTCGGAAAGTAGATAATAAAATGGCTGATAAACTACAGCCCTTACAGGATGTGGGCTTAGGGTATATCGGACTGGGTCAATCGGCGAATACCCTGTCGGGGGGCGAAGCACAGCGCGTAAAGCTGGCATCGTTTCTGGGTAAGGGCAACCCAAACAAAGGCAGTACCTTATTTATTTTCGACGAACCGACCACTGGCCTGCATTTTCATGACATTCGTAAGTTGCTCTCCGCCATCAACGCCCTCGTCGATCAGGGAGATTCGGTTATTATCATCGAACACAACATGGAGGTCATTAAAAACGCCGACCACATTATCGATCTTGGTCCTGAAGGGGGCGAAACGGGAGGCTATATTACGTTTACCGGTACACCCGAGGAGATGATAAAACTGACGGATGGCAACTTTACGGCCCAGTATTTAGTCGGTAAAGTCTGACAAATTAGTTAATATGTATCGCAAAGGCGGGTGGTAACATCCGCCTTTTTACATGTGTAGTGCCTATGGGATGACGTGCAGTTACCGGCAATGTTTGGAGGAACATCTCCCGGCTGGTTTTCAAACCAGCCATTACGAAAAGCACAAAAAACAAATCAGACAGCACAAAACGTAGCTATTTTGTTAAAAAGAATAACGTTTAATATATAAAAAAGGCTGTCAGGCCACTGGTCAAACAAGGGTAACTAACTTTCCTGTATTTTCGCGGTGTTATTATCGCCACCGTTCATGGTAAGAGTTGTTACGTGTGCCTTTCTTTTTCTTTTCTGGCCGGTTTTTGCGTTTGCACAGCTTCAGATCTCTCATCCAATGGCGCGTCTTGTGGTGCAGCGCGGGGTCGATGGAAATGGACGACTTTATTTGTCAGGGCGTTTCACGGGCTCTGTCGATCGGGTGGAGGCTCAACTAACCCCCGCAGTGGCTGGTCAGGGTGTTGCTACTGGCTGGCAAACGGTACAGTCAAACCCGGTCAATAATCTTTTTCTGGGCTACATTACGGGTGCTGGTGGCTGGTATGTTCTCAACGTGCGCACCATTGTCGGCAATGTCGTGCAGGAGCAGGTGAGCGTTCAGCCGGTTGGCATTGGCGAAGTGTTCGTTACGGCTGGTCAATCGAACTCGCGCGGGTTGGGAATTGGTGATAACGATCTGGGAACCAACACCGACCGCGTCAACGCCATTGATTCCATCAATCATTACTACCCACAACCTCCGGCAGCACCAGCGTTGCTTTCTTCCGGCGATCCTTCACCGGTTGCCCGATTTAAGGCATTGACCGCTACCCGACGCGTATTCCCGATGGCCGAAAGTTCGTGGGCATGGGGCGAACTGGGTGACTACATTGTGAACCGGTACAACGTACCGGTGGCTTTTTTTGTAGCCGGTTGGGACGGGTCAACCATCGATAACTGGCAGAAAACGGCCAATGGCATCCCGACCTGTAACGCCTATTACTGTACGGCAGGAAACTGGGAAAATCTGCAACCCTACACCAACCTGAAAAACGTACTGCGGTATTACGGTTCGGTATCCGGTGTACGAGCCATCCTCTGGCAGCAGGGCGAAGCAGAAGCGGATGTGGCCAGTGGCGATATTCCGACATACGCCGACCGGCTCCGAGATGTAATACAAAAGACCCGTCAGGACTTTGGTGGGCAAAATGTGCCCTGGATGGTCGCTCGGGCGTCATTTAATGGAACAAAGACAACACCAGCGGTAGTTGCCCAACAGGAAAATGTCATTGCTACGTCAGGGTTCAATGTGTTTCAGGGGCCGTATAATGACACCATTCAGAACCGGAACGCCGGAAATGTCGACGTTCACTTTCGCAATGTATCGCGCCCATCGCCCCACCCTCAATATTACCTCAATAACCAGCCCATTCCGGTGGATATGGGCCTATCGCGGTATGCCCGTAACTGGAATAATAGCCTGAACAATGCTTTTTTTCAGAATGCCCAGCCCATCACACCGACGCAGTTTGCCGTAACGGGTAACCTGGCTGCGTATGTCTTGCCGGGTTCGACCCTGGCCATAACCTTTAGTACGGTGGGCACATTCAACGCGGGTAACCAATGGCAGGTGCAACTTTTGGATTCGCTGGGCCAGTATAAAAGCGTTTTGGGTAGTGGGTCGGCTAGTCCCATTCAGGTAACGCTCCCCAGTGATCTTCAACGGGGCCGTTTTCAAATTCGGGTAGTGTCTACATCGCCTGCCGTGCCTGCCGTACCGTCCAACCTGTTTCAAATCACCAGCCAGGCCGATGTGAGTCTGGCGATGGATATTAATCAGCGAACCCCTGACGTCAATACACCGGTCACCATCAGTCTGTACGTCCAGAATGCCGGACCGGGGCCCGCCAAAGGGATAGTTGTTCGCAATCGTTTACCCGCCAATCTGGCCTTTGTTTCCTCCTCCGATCTGTCGGTATCGGGAACGGTGCTAACCAGTGCTGCTCTCGATATTGCCTCAGGGGCTACGCAAAAGCTTAGTTTTATAGCCATACCGACCCAGTTGGGTATTTATCAGAACGCAGCTGAAGTGGCGCAGGCAATCACCATTGATCCCGACAGTCAGCCAAATTCCGGAACTGGTGACGGGCAGGACGATGCCGTTCAACTGGATCTGCGAACGCGTCAGAATGGTACGGCTGTGTTTACATCGCCAAATCCGAATCAGGTACCCTTGCCAACCGTTAGTAGCAATCAGCCCACTCCCGATCCGGCAAAGGCCGATGTCAGCCTAAGAATGGCAGTAAGCAATCGTACGCCCAGTGTGGGTGATGTGCTTACGTATACGGTTACGCTGACCAATATGGGTGGCTTATCGGCAACGAGCTTGAGTGTAGCGGCATATATGCCCACTGGTCAGACGTTTGTGGGTGGTGATGATTTTAGTTTATCGGGCGGAGCACTGGTTGCTGGTGTTAACAGTTTAGCCGCCGGAAGTAGTATTTCGCTACGTTTTCGGACTACGGCCACCGCTAGTGGTCGGGGCGTTTTCACGGCTCAGGTGGTGGCAGCCGGTGTGCCCGACCCCGACTCTGCGCCTGGAAACGGCGTTACAAATGGCGAAGATGATACTGCCCTGGTAGATGTCCGGGTTAAGTAGTTAGCGCTTCATTACGAAGCGCTTATGCCTGATTTTCCTCAAAATTCCCACAAGCCGTTTTTTTAATAGTACAAAAACCCGCCTTGCTGCTTTTAGACGTAGCGAGTAGCTGCGGATCTGTATTTTTATGAAAACCAGGTGGGTACTTTTGGGTGCAGTTGGCTTTGGAATAGCCTTCCTGCTTTCATCCTTTCTCGGCTTCTTCGAGAAGCGGGTGGATTATAACACTCAGGTAAAACCCCTGCTGAACAAAAACTGCATTGCCTGCCACGGTGGCGTAAAGAAAGCCGCAGGATTTTCCCTGCTCTTCAAACACGAAGCGCTGGCGCCCGCCAAATCAGGCAAGCTGGCAATTATTCCCGGCGATGCGGATGGAAGCGAACTGATTCGGCGGTTAACGCTGACGGACCCCGACGAGCGAATGCCGCTCGACCATCCGGCCTTGAAGCCCGACGAAATAGACCTTCTCCGTAACTGGATTGATCAGGGAGCTAAATGGGGTGACCATTGGGCGTACCAGACCGTTCAACGGCCCGATGTACCGAAGATCGGTACGTTCTGGAGCCGCTTAGGCCTGGTCGGTAATGACGAAATCAGTTGGGCCAGAAATGACATCGACCATTTCGTTCTGGATAAATTACATGAAACGCAAGGGGCAGGCTCTTTACGACCCTCACCCGAAGCCGACCGGGCTACGTTGATTCGGCGGGTATCGCTCGATTTGACGGGTTTACCCCCAACCGAAAAGGAGGTGGCGACTTTTATGGCCGACCAATCATCGAATGCTTATGAAAACGTGGTTGACCGACTGCTCAAATCGCCCGCATACGGCGAACGATGGACGGGAATGTGGCTCGACCTGGCCCGCTATGCCGATACCAAAGGGTATGAACGTGATCCCGGCCGGAAAATCTGGCGCTACCGTGACTGGCTAATTAAGGCCTTCAATACCGATAAGCCATTTGATCAATTTACGGTGGAGCAACTGGCGGGCGATTTGTTGCCGGGTCCTGCCGGTGGATTGCCCTCTGACGAGCAACTCATCGCAACGGGTTTTCACCGGAACACGATGACGAACGATGAGGGCGGGACGCAGGACGAAGAATTCAGAGTGGCGGCTGTGCTTGACCGGGTCAATACTACCTGGGATGTGTTTCAGGGCACAACCTTTGCCTGTATTCAGTGCCACAGTCATCCCTACGATCCCTTTACGCACGAAGAATATTACAAATACCTCGCTTTCTTCAACAACACGCGCGATGAAGATGTAACGAGCGATACCCCAACCCTTCGGTTCTACAAGCATGACGACTCGCTTAAGGTCCTTGCTCTACAACAGTACATTGCCAGTGCGGCAACTAATCCGAAACAGGCTCAAAACAGCATTCGCCAGGTTACACACCTGCTTCGTACGATTGAACCTAAACTGAACTCACACGACTTCGATCAGTACATCAATGCGTCTTTGCTGGATGCCAAATATTTTGGGTTTCAGGATAAAGGCTCGTGCCGGATCAAAGATATAACCCTGACGGGCCGATCGCGTTTATTAATCAGGTGGGGCACGAAAGCCACTCATGCCACGGTCACGCTGCGTCAGGACAGACCAGATGGTACTATCCTGGCGCAGATTCCTACGCCCAGGCCCAGAAAAGATACCATTCAGATGATTCCGTTGCCGCCCGTTCAGGGACGGCATAGCCTTTATCTATCCTTAAACAGCCCGGAGAAACCGAAAGAATGGGTACAGATAAAGTGGGTTGCTTTTACGCCAGCGCTGCCGGGCCAACCGCTCGATTATCCCGGCGAGCAGGACAAACGACTACTCGCTCTGCTCAACGCCGACGTTGACCAAACGCCGATCATGCTCGACGGGTCGGGTGATTTAGCCCGGGAGACGTATGTTTTTGAACGGGGCAACTGGATGGTAAAAAGGAAAAAGGTGAGTCCTGATGTTCCTAAATCGTTTCCGGCGATGGATCCTGAACTACCAAAGAATCGGCTGGGGCTGGCTCAATGGATGGTTAGCCGGGAAAATCCGCTGACGGCTCGCGTGGCCGTAAATCGCTTCTGGGAGCAGTTGTTCGGTACCGGTATCGTCGAAACGGTAGAGGATATGGGTACTCAAGGTAGTCCGCCAACGCACCGCGAACTGCTGGATTATTTGGCGGTCGAATTTATGGAAACCGACCACTGGCGCGTTAAGAAGCTGCTGAAACGGATGGTAATGTCGGCCACTTATCGGCAACGATCGAATGCCACGCCGGAGCTTCTCGCCAAAGACCCATTCAATAAATTACTGGCCAGAGGGCCACGTGTCCGATTATCGGCCGAAGCAGTTCATGACCAGGCGCTGGCCGTAAGTGGCCTGCTAAGCCATAAACTGTATGGGCCGAGTGTTATGCCTGTTCAGCCTGAAGGCATCTGGCAGTCGCCCTACGATGGCGAATCATGGCAACAAAGTACGGGTGAAGACCTGCACCGGCGTGCTCTGTACACCTACTGGAAACGGACGGCCCCTTATCCGTCGATGGTCACGTTTGATAGCCCGAGCCGCGAGTTTTGTCAATTACGTCGGCTGCGGACCAATACCCCGTTACAGGCGTTGGTCACATTAAATGATCCCGTCTACGTAGAAGCCGCCCAGCATCTGGCCAACTACATGCTGAAGCAGGGAAAGTCGCCCGAAAGGCAGATACAGGCGGGCTTTCGGCAAATTATGTTGCACGACCTGCCGCCGAAAAAGTTAGCTATTTTGACCCGGCTTTATCGAAATACGGAGCGGTATTATCGCCAGAAACCAGACGAGGCCGAGAAGCTATTGGACTGTATGGCTGTTACGCCCCAACGGGCCGCTCTGACCGTAACGGCCAACACGATGCTGAATCTGGACGAGGTGATCACGAAAGAGTGAGCGGGTATTTATATTTACCCCACCCCAACCCCTCCCCTTGAACTAAGGGGAGGGGCTATAAAAGTGACAGCTAACTTTTCTTTGGTTGTAAAGATTCAAATGGCAGGAAGATGGGACAGTTGATACATAATCGTAAGATAATGGAAGTATTGCGTCGAGAACTGCGAAAGACACAAACAAGTACTGAATCAATGCTTTGGGAGCGGTTACGAAGTGGGCAGTTAGAGGGGCGAAAATTCCGGAGACAACACAGTGTAGGCGTGTACGTACTTGACTTCTATTGCCCAGCCGAACGGTTATGTATTGAGATTGATGGGACTTCTCATCAGACAAGTGAAGCTGTTGTCCACGATGAAATCCGTGACACGACACTAGCTCAATTGCAAATAAAAACCTTACGTATTAGTAATGAAGAAGTTGAAACAGATATGGAATCTGTAATTAGTAAAATCAAGGTATATTTTACGACTTAAAGATCGATTCTTCACCCCTCCCCTTATTTCAAGGGGAGGGGCCGGGGGTGGGGTATTTACGAAGGCAACACGATGAAAAAACTTCTTAACGAACTCCAGCAGGCGGCCGCCGAGCGCGAAACCCGGCGTCATTTCCTGCACACTTGCTCAACGGGCCTGGGCGCTATGGCGTTGAGCTCGGTTCTGGAAAGCTGTGGATTTCTGGGTAAACGTGAGCCCCAGGCTAATGTTGTCGGCTCTTCTCAATCGATGGATGGGTCAGCCACGGCGCCCCACCCGTCGCAATATATACCCAAAGCCAAACGAATTATTTATATTCATATGGCCGGGTCGCCAAGCCAGCTGGAGTTATTCGACTACAAACCGGAATTGGTAAAATATAACGGTAAAGACTGCCCACAGGCGTTATTGGAGGGAAAAAAATTTGCCTTTATCCGGGGAGTTCCGAAAATGCTGGGACCACAGGGAAAGTTCGCCCAGCATGGACAGTCCGGGGCATGGGTGTCTGACTATTTGCCTCATTTACAGGGCGTCGTGGATGATATCTCGTTCCTGAAAGCAATGCATACCGATCAGTTCAACCATGCGCCCGCGCAGTTGCTCATGCATACGGGTAGCGCCCGGCTAGGTCGGCCGAGTATGGGCTCGTGGGTGACCTATGGCCTTGGAACGGAAAATGACAATCTGCCCGGCTATATCGTGCTGGCATCGGGGGGGAAACAGCCCGACGCGGGCAAATCCGTTTGGGGGAGTGGGTTTCTACCCACGGTGTATCAGGGGGTTCAGTGCCGCACAGATGGCGACCCGGTGCTGTATGCTTCGGACCCGGCAGGCATGAGCCGGGATGTGCGTAAGCAAACCATCGACGCCATCAGCCAGATCAATCAGCAGCAGTACGACGATGTAAAAGACCCCGAGATCCTGACCCGTATTGCGCAGTACGAACTGGCGTTCCGGATGCAGATGTCCGTACCCGACGCTATGGACATCAAGAGCGAACCGCAATACATTCTCGATAGCTACGGCGTCGATCCGAATAAGGGTTCTTTTTCCAGAAACTGCCTGCTGGCCCGTCGGCTGGTTGAGCGGGGTGTCCGGTTTGTGCAGCTATTCGATTGGGGATGGGATACACACGGGACCAGTGCCGATGGAGCCATTGAGATCGGGCTGAAAAATAAATGTAATGAGTCAGATCAGGCCGTGGCGGCCTTGCTGAAGGATTTGAAACAACGCGGATTATTGGATGACACGCTCGTTGTGTGGGGTGGGGAGTTTGGCCGGACGCCGATGCAGGAAAACCGCGACGGGCAGGTACTTCCCTTCATGGGGCGCGACCATCACCTCGAAGCGTTTACGGTTTGGATGGCGGGCGGTGGCGTTAAGAAAGGGTTTTCGTTCGGCGAAACCGACGATATCGGGTATTATGGGGTGAAAGATAAGGTGCATATTCACGACCTCCAGGCCACTATTCTTCATCTGCTCGGCTTTGACCACACCAAGCTGACCTACCAGTTTCAGGGGCGTCCTTTCCGACTGACCGATGTTTCCGGAAAGATTATTACCCCCGTGGTAGCCTAGCAAATAGCAACAATTTCTTAATCGTATTCCTGGCTGGGCAACTTGTCTATCGTAGCTGCGGCCTGTTCCTTTGCGTGTATCGTTGATCGCTGATTGATGCCATGATAACTCAAACTGCGCTTTCCTGGATCTATCTGATAGGAGCAGCCGCTTGTGAAACGGCCTGGATGTATTCGCTCAAGTACCTGCGGTGGGATGCCCTGAAATCCCTTCGCTGGGATACTTTTTACCGCCCAGACGTGGGGTGGCCCGTCCTGTTGCCCTGGATTGCCTATGTCTTTTTCGGTATTGTAAATACCATTCTGCTGGCTATTGCCATGCGTACCATACCAACCACAACCGCTTTTGCGGTCTGGATGGCACTATCGCTGGTATTTCTCAAAGCTACCGATGTCTTTTGGCTTAAGCTTAGCTGGTCGTGGAGTGAATTGCTGTTCATTTTCCTGATTACCATCGGCATTATCGGACTTAAGTTTGTTGGACCGACGGAGTAAGTTTATTGGATAGTCCGTGGTGTCAGTTTCTTAAACCTTGTTGTAGCCTACTCCAGCACTTTCGGTACCTCAAAAAACTGGTCGTCGTGCTGTGGCGCATTCGAGAGGGCCTGCTCACGGGCGAGGTGATTAGTCACGGCGTCCTCGCGTAGCACATTCGTTTCAGCCGACATGTGCGTCAGGGGCTCGACGCCCGTTGTGTCGACCTCGTTTAATTGCTCCATCCAGGTCAGTACGCCGTTCAGGCTGTTCAGCAGGGCCGCTTCTTCTTCTGGCTTAACCTCCAGTCGGGACAGATGGGCAATTTTATGCAATGTTTCCTGATCTACTTTCATACTCAATGAGTGAATGAACGAGTGAGTGAATGAGCGAATGGTCTGATAATGAATTAGGAGGCCATTACGTTCTTCCCACGCATCAATTCCGTGTTTATAATGCTGAATGTCTCCTCTCTTAGTCGCGCGACGTCGTCCTGCGTCATGCCTTTTGTGTCGATGGGCGGATGAATGACTGCCCGCAAAGGATGCCAGTGAAACCGAATGGGGCTTTTATCCGGCAAAATCTGGTAGTTATTCAGGAGCGTAACGGGCACAAGAGGCACTTGCTGCTGAATGGCCATGGTAAAGGCGCCGTCTTTAAAGGGTACCATCTGGGGCGGTTCGGGAGCGCGAATGCCGCCTTCCGGAAAAATCATGATGCTCCGTCCGGAGGCCAGCGTCCTGATGGATTTCGCCAGTGAATACGCCCGGCTGTTCGGTTGGTCCCGATCGACCTGTACGTGCAGTTTGGCAAACATATACCCCAGCAATGGAATAGTTTTTACGTCACTTTTACCAACGAAGGCATAATAGTTTTTTACGATGACACCCATGGCCGCGATGTCCAGGTACGAAAAGTGATTGGCGCAAAAAACATATACCCCTTTCGGCTCCGGCTTAAATCGATACTCGACCCGAACAGGTATGCCCGCCCCAATAAAAAAGAGGGTTCCCCAGATGTAGTTGATCTTATGGGCCAGTGGTTTCCAGGCGTCACGTTGCAAAAACACAAACTGGATCGGGAACAGAAACAGATACAACACCACAAAGTAAGTCGCGCACCAGATTGTGTACAGTAGTCGCATAGGGCCGGTTTCATCCTGTCGGACTGGCTCGCCCGACAGGATGAAAAATTAATGTTTAAAGTGCCGCACGCCTGTCGTAACCATAGCCAGACCGTGTTGATTACAATAATCAATGGAGTCCTGATCACGAATGGAGCCGCCCGGTTGAACAACGGCGGTAATGCCTGCGTCCCCTGCTATTTCGACGCAGTCGGGGAAGGGGAAAAACGCATCCGAAGCCATAACCGAACCGGCCAGGTCGAAACCGAAGGAGCGCGCCTTTTCGATGGCCTGACGCAGGGCATCAACGCGCGACGTTTGCCCGACGCCACTGGCCAAAAGCTGGCTGTATGAAGGGCCAGCTTCTCTTGCCAGAACAATCGTGTTCGACTTGGTGTGTTTGCACACCTTCAGGGCAAATTCGAGCGCCCGGTTTTCGCTGTCGGTCGGCGCTTTTTCCGTAACGACTTTAAACTGATCGGTTGCTTCGGTTTGGTTATCTTTATCCTGCTCCAACACCCCGTTCAGAATGGTTTTGAACATAACGGTCGGCAGGTTTATCGCATTGCGCTTTAGCAGAATCCGGTTTTTCTTCGACTTCAACAGCGTCAACGCTTCGGGCGCAAAGTCGGGCGCAATCAGAATTTCCATAAAGAGCTTGTTCAGCTCCTCCGCCGTTTCCAGATCAACGGGGCCGTTGGTGATCACCACGCCACCAAAAGCCGACACCGGATCGCAGGCGAGTGCGTTCAAATACGCTTCTTTGGGGGTTGGCGCGGTGGCAATACCGCAGGCATTCGTGTGTTTGATAATGGCAAAAGCGCTGGCGTCTGTATCCGCAAACTCGTCGATCAGGCTTACACAGGCGTCAACGTCGACCAGGTTATTGTAAGAAAGCTCTTTGCCGTGCAGTTTTTCGAACATGGCTTCCAGGTCGCCGTAGAACGTCGCTTGCTGGTGCGGGTTCTCGCCGTACCGAAGGTGGTTGGCCGGTAGGGCCTTGAAGTCATAAAGAGGGCCGGTCGCTTCCGACGATGGGGTATTTCCCCCAAAGTAAGCCTGGATAGCCGTGTCGTACTGCGACGTGACGGCAAACGCTTTTCCGGCATACTGCCGACGGTCGTTCAGTTCGGTCGATCCATTTTGCTGACTCAGCAACGCCACCACGTCGGTGTACTGGCTGCGTGAAGAAACGATCAGCACATCGTTGTAATTTTTGGCAGCCGCCCGAATCAGCGAAATGCCGCCAATATCGATCTTTTCGATAATATCATCGTCCGACGCACCCGACGCCACCGTTTCTTCAAACGGGTACAAATCGACCACTACCAGATCGATGGGCGGAATTTGGTGCCGCTCGGCCTGAGCGAGGTCTTCGGGTACATCCCGCCGGTACAAAATACCGCCCATAACGGCTGGGTGCAGGGTTTTCACCCGTCCGCCAAAGATAGATGGGTAGCCGGTAAGGTCTTCGACGGCGGTTACGGGAATGCCGAGTTGCTCGATAAACGTCTGGGTGCCGCCCGTCGAATATAATTTGACGTTCTGTTCATTCAACAGCCGGACTAAAGGTTCGAGACCGTCTTTGTAAAAAACGGAAATCAGCGCGGAGGAGATTTTGAGAGACATGAGGTCGATTGGAACAGCGTTGCGGCTGTTGACTATTGGGTTGCCCAGTTAGGCGAAACAGTAACGTAACTGCGTCAACTGGAAGTGCAAAGATAGCCAAAGGTCTTAACTTTGTCAGCCCGGAGCACAAAAGCCAAATCGGCGGGTAAGTATTTCTTCTCTACATGAGTACGTTTAAAAAATTAGCGAGCGACACGGCCCTTTACGGAATCAGTACGATTCTGGCACGCTTGCTCAATTACGCGCTGGTTCCCATTCAGACGTATGCTTTTCAAAAGCCATCGGCCATGGCCTCGAACGTAGAGCTGTACGGCTATATCGGCGTGCTGCTCGTTGTCTATACACTCGGGCTGGAAACGGCCTTTTTTCGATTTATGGCGCGGTCTAAAGACCAGCCTGCTGCCGAAAAGAACCGCATCTTCAATCAGTCGCTGAGCATCGTTGTCCTGATCAGCGTAACGTCCTCTATTGTCCTGTATAGTCTGGCTACTCCCATAACGAATTGGCTTCATTACCCTGGCCAGGAGCGATTCGTGCAGTGGTCGGCCCTGTTGGTAGCCATCGATGCCATCGTCGCCATTCCGTTTGCCCGGCTGCGGGTCGAAAATCGGGTTCGGGAGTTTGTGAGCGCCCGGATTATAAACATCGTTATTGTGGTGGCCCTCAATATATTCTTCCTGATTATTGCGAAAGATGTTTATGAGGGCAAATACTTAACGGCTCTGCAGCCCGTAGCCGATTTTATTTATGACCCCAAAATTGGACCGGGCTACACGTTTCTATCGAATCTGCTGGGCAACGCCCTTTATTTTATCATCATCCGAAAAGCATTCTCTGGCTTTCGCTTTCAGCTCAACGGGGAACAAAGCCGGGTTCTGATTGCCTATGCGTTTCCCATTATGCTGACCAATCTGGCCAGTGTTCTAAATCTGTTAACCGACCGGCTGTTTCTACGGCATTTGCTGCCACCCAACTTTTATCCGGGCTTATCGGCTGAAGCGGTGCTGGGCATTTATGGAAACTGTTTGAAACTATCGGTTTTTATGGCCCTGGCCATTCAGTCGTTTAAATTTGCCGCCGACCCGTTCTTTTTCTCTCAGGCAGAAGATAAGAATGCCCCAACGCTGCTGGCCAATGTCACAAAGTGGTTTATCATCGTTTGTGTCCTGATCTGGCTGGCTGTCAGCCTGAACCTCGATCTGTTGGGTCAGGTATTTTTACGGTCGAAAGCCTACCGGGTCGGGCTGAATGTTGTCCCGCTGCTGTTGCTTGGGAATCTATTGCTAGGCGTATATTACAACATTTCGTTCTGGTTTAAATTAACGGACAAAACCCGCTACGGCACACTGATCACCGTTATCGGAACCAGCGTAACCATCGGCCTTAACCTGCTGCTGATTCCACGAATTGGCTATATGGGTTGTGCGGTTGCCTTTTCGGTATCCAGCCTGGTCATGATGGTTTTGTGTTACGTGCTGGGCGAAAAATACTACCCCGTTCCTTACCATATCCGTTCGGCAGTCGGCTACCTGCTCAGTGCGGGACTGCTGATTTATGTCTCCTGGCAGTTTCCCATTGCCAACCTGTGGGTAGCGGTGCCCGTGCATATGGCTTTGTTTGGGCTGTATCTGGTCATCATGAGTTTTGTTGAGCGTGATACCATGCAGCCAGCCCTGGCCCGCCTGCGAAACAGGAACAAAAAATCGGTCAATATCGGGCAATGATTCTGACCGCGCGGTCAAACGCGTACAACAACTCGTAACGAAATAAGTCGTATGGTCACGCTGGAACCGGTTGCCATACTACCCTGGCCCAGAAAATTATGAAAGCAGCGTTGCCTTTTCTACTCGTACTCATTGTGGCCGGGTGTTCGCCCGCGCGTCGTATTGCTCGTGAGCTGCGCACAGAAACAGCTTATACCGATCACTTTACGGGCGTTGCGCTGTATGATCCTGCGCAACGGCGGACCCTGATTCAGCACAATGCCGATAAGCCGTTTACGCCTGCGTCGAATACAAAGCTGTTTAGTTTTTATGCCGGGCTATTGTCGCTGACTGATTCGCTGCCTGTACTGCGCTACGCCGTTCGAAACGATTCCCTGATATTCTGGGGTACGGGAAATCCGTTGCTCCTGCATCCTGACCTGCCCGACACCACCGCGCTGGCTTTTCTGCGAAATCGCCCCGAGCGGCTGTTTTATTCACCCGGCAATTATATGGGGCCGCGTTTCGGAGCGGGCTGGGCCTGGGACGATTATAATGATGATTACTCGCCAGAGTTAGCTCCCCTGCCCATTTACGGCAACGTTGTCCGGTTCATGAACGGAATAGCCCGACCACGTCGGTTTGCCGATAGTACGCAGATCGCATCGACCGTTACGAGAGGTGTACACCGGGCTGAATTTACCAACCACTTTTTGCGCCCGGTAGACGGAAAACCCAGCCGGCAGGATGTGCCATTTAAATGGTCGGCAGCATTGGCTGCTCAACTACTGACCGATACCCTTCACCGGCCCGTTGGTGTTGTAAACCTACCGGTTGCCCCGAATGCCCAGCTTATATACGGTTCATCCACGGATTCGCTGTATAAACGGATGCTACAGGTAAGCGACAATCAGTTTGCCGAACAGGTTTTGTTTATGGTTTCGGCGGAACAGCAGTCGGCGCAGCTTAAGCCTATGGTCGAATTGCGCCGAGTTGCCGACAGTCTGCGGGGTTCTGCTACGGGGCGAAGCCCGATTAATTGGGTCGATGGCTCTGGCTTGTCCCGCTACAACCTGTTCACCCCCAATGCGCTAATTGACTTGCTTGGCCGTATTTACGCTAAAGTGCCGCAGAAACGGCTATTTACGTTATTGCCAGCCGCTGGCCAATCGGGAACATTGCGAAGTCTGGCAGTAAACGGCACACCCTATATATTCGCTAAATCCGGCTCCATGACGGGCGTGTATAACTTAAGCGGATACCTGTTGACGAAGCGAAACAAGCTTCTTTATTTCAGCATTATGCACAACAACTTCACCCAGCCCGTCAGTGAAATGCGCCGACGGACAGCGGAGCTGCTGACGGAAATTCACGAACGGATGTAATTGTTAAAGAGCGTTTTATCTGGTCTTTATCAACAAATAAACCGGATAGCTGACGGCTACGAAACCCAGCGCATACAAACTGCTCGAAAAGTCGCCGATGACCACGCCCAGTAGAAAGGCCAGTGATGCGACAAGCAAGGTCCAGGTTGAAAAAGGATACCCCCAGGCCCGAACCGGGCGCTCCAGGTTCGGTTCCGTTTGCCGGAGCCGGATCAGCGCGGCAAAACACGATGCGTAACAAAGCACGAAGAAAAACGTAGCAATGTCGGACAGCTTACCATAGGTATTGGTCAGGATCATCAGAATAGACGCTGAGGCCGTCAGAATCGTCGCGTAGGTGGGCGTACCACCCGCGTTGACGTGCGTAACAAATCGGAAAAACAAACCGTCCCGACCCATCGCGAAGATCACGCGCGGATTAAACATAATCTGAGCGTTGATGATCCCCATAATCGAAATCATCAGTAGGAAGGTAACGACCTTGGCGCTTCCCGGCCCGAACAAAAGTTGAACGGCGTCGGCGGCCGGTAACTTCGATCCAGCGAGGGCCGACATAGGCAGTACGTACAGCAATGCCAGATTGACCAGTATATAAATACCAATAATCAGCAATACACCCCGGATCATGGAGCGGGGTAAGTTTCGGCTGGGGTCAACGTCTTCTTCTGTGAAGTAAGCCGCTGTATGCCAGCCATCGTACGTATAAAAGACCGCTTGCAGCGCGGCCAGAATACCTACCCACAGGCCCCCTTCTGCCAGCGGCCGGACGGTGCTGACAGGTACGGGCTGATCAGGCGTAACGACGAAGCAGATGATCACAAAAGCCAGTAAACCAACCGCTTTCAACACGCTCATCACTTCCTGCGCCCGGCTGGCCAACTGCACGCCCAGCGAGTGAAACGCAACGAAAGCAACCAAAATGCCAATGGCCATGATTTGCTGATAAGCCACCAGTGAAGGCGACAGCAACCCAAGATATTCACTCATAACAGCCGCGCCAAACGCCATGGCCGAGACGCTGCCTAGCCAACTGCTGATCCCGATAATGAAGCCGGCATAGTTGCCGAAAGCCCGTCGGGCATATACGTACCAGCCCCCCGCTTTAGGAAGCATGGTGCCCAGCTCCATAACGGAAAGCGACCCCGCCAGCGCATAGAGACCAACTGCCAGCCAGACGCCAATGATCAGCGTTGGGTTACCAATGTCCTGCGCAATGGGGCCGGGCTTTCGCAGAATACCGGTACCCACGGTGCCACCAATCGTAACGGCCACGCCAAAGCCGACGCCTAGTAGTTTCTTAAGTTGGTTTTGAGCCATAGCAGGCAAGAGAAAGGAGGGTATAGAACGGGCTATTTTACAATGATAGCGAAAAAAATGGCCCATCTGTGATTCTAAGGATGGTTCTGCTGATCAACGTCCCGGTTTTTCGTAAGTTTGCCAGCATGAGAGCCTTGTTGATGAATCCCAATGTGCTGGTTTTTTTCGGTGGTGGTCTTGGGAGCGTACTGCGCTATGCCCTTGGCCGACTGATACCCGCCACGTTGACGAGTTCACCGTTTCCGGCAGCTATTCTGTTGGTGAACGTAGTGGCCAGTTTCATTCTGGGAACTATCGTTAGCTGGGTAATCGGCCGATCGGCGGGTGAAGAAGCTCGTTTGCTGGTTGGGGTGGGCTTTTGTGGTGGACTCAGCACCTTCTCAAGCTTCAGCAATGATACCGTTACACTTATACAGAATGGCCGTTTCGGGGCTGCCTTACTCAATATTGGTCTGAACGTGGTCTTATGCCTGGCCGCTTCTGCCGGAGGCCTTTGGCTAGGACAAAAATTATGAGGAAGCTTTTCCTGTCTCTATCTTTATTTCTGATGATTTCGACCCATTCGCAGGCGCAGGAAATAGCTCGTCAGCTATACGACGCGCACGATACGTACAAAGAAAAAAGCCTTACCCACCGGCGTTTCAAACATGCCGACATTGTGCCTTTGCTACAGGCCGTATCCCAACCCCTGTCGGTGAGTCAGGTCGGTGAGTCGCTGGAGAAACGGGCTATCTACCAGGTGAAAGCGGGAACGGGTACAACCAATGTGCTGCTCTGGAGCCAGATGCACGGCGATGAGGCCACCGCCACGATGGCGTTGTTCGATATCTTTAACTTTCTGAGCGCTCAGGGCGATGGTTTCGATGCATTCCGGCAGACGATCTTGTCAAAGACGACACTTTATTTTTTGCCGATGCTCAATCCGGATGGGGCCGAACGGTTTCAGCGCCGGACGGCTACGGACATCGACATGAACCGGGACGCCCTTCGTCTGCAAACGCCGGAGGGAGCCTTGCTCAAGCATATGCAACAAACGTTGCAACCGCTGGTGGGCTTTAATCTGCATGACCAGAATCCGCGCTACAGCGTCGGGAAAACGGGGAAACAGGCGGTCATGTCGTTTCTGGCGACGGCTTATGACGAGAAGCGAAACATCAATGACGTTCGGCAGCGGTCTATGCAACTCATTGCGGGGATAAACCGCGTATTGCAGCCGCTCATCCCCGGCCAGATTGCTCGCTATGACGACGAATTCGAGCCACGTGCCTTTGGCGACAACATTCAGAAGTGGGGGACAACGTTGGTACTGATCGAGTCGGGAGGTTACAAAGATGACCCTGAAAAAATGGCGATTCGACGGCTGAATTTCGTAGCGATCCTGTCGGCGCTGAACGCGATTGCCGATGGCTCCTATAAGCAGGAATCGAATGCCGATTATCTGGCTATTCCGGAAAATGGCCGGGCCTTGTTCGATGTCCTGATTCGCAACGCAACGGTTGTACGCAAAGGAAAACCGGTAAGGGTCGATGTGGGTATCAACTACAATGAGCTTAACGACAAATCCAGCCGACAATTTCAGTACAAGAGCAGCATTGAGGACATTGGTGATTTATCAACGTTTTACGGAATCGACGAAATCGACGCGACAGGTCTGACGCTGGTGCCCGCTCGTGTCCATACCGATATATTAGAATCACCCGCCGATCTGGATAAACTCGATTTGCCCGCTCTCCACCGGGACGGGGTTGTTGTCTTTAAGGTACGGAAAGCGAGTAAAGCGAACTTTACCAATCAGGCTGCGCATTTACTGCTTGACGGCGAGTTGCCTGCTCGGCCGCTTCAACTGGAGCAAATCCCGACTTTTCTGTTGATGAAAGGAAAGGAAATAAAATACACGTTTGTCAATGGATTTTGGAAAGACAACACGGGACGTTTGCGCAATGGGATACTGGATTAACTAGTCGTTCTAAACGTAATCTGCCCATAATACTGCCGTAACGTTTGCGTAATAGCTGATCGGTAACTTTGTTGTACCGTTTGTTTCTGCAACAAACTATCCGTTATAATCATATTGGTGTCGTTCGAAAGGCCAGCGTATTGCGCTGGCTTTTTTCTTTTGAGATGAATGTGAATGATAGAAAGTCAGTATTTGGCGGGCTTTTTACCCCTAAATCCCCTAAAGGGGACTTTACTCACGAGTAGATAAAGCCCCCTTTAGGGGATTTAGGGGTTTTGAGGGGCGGTAGTAAGCGAATTGAGCAGTCTGGCCTTTATCGTTTTCCTCCCCAACGCAAAATGCCCGGCTAGGTTAGCCGGGCATTCTGCGCAGAAAAGTAAGAGTAGGAATTAGAACGTATACCGGGCACCTACCTGCATCTGCCAGCGCGAACCCAGCGGATCAATCGAGTAGGGGGCAGATGGGGCACTCCAGGTAAACGTGGGATCACCCGAGGTTGGGTTCGTCGCCCGTGTCAGACCAATAGATCCCGTCGAGTTGAAGGTGTTCGCAGCGAAGTACGAATAACCCAGCTTTTTATCCAGCAAATTCAGGAAGTTGATAATGTCGTAGCTAATCTGAATCGACTGACGACCTTTCAATTTGAACTCGTGCAGGAAACGCAGATCCATGGTGTTGTTCCAGGGTGTACGGCCGGCATTCCGCTCGGTAAATGTGCCTTTCCGCGTTTTCAGGTATGAATCTGACTCAACGAACGCCATGAAGTCAGCGGCCTGGGTACCGGTTGGCAACAGCTTTTGGGCTTCGGTCAGGTCACGGGGAATATAGGCTAAACTATTGGCCTGGCCTGTTCCGTCGATGGTTGAGTTAACATAGCCCCAGGAGAACGGCGTTCCCGATTGCAGCGAGTAAAACAGTGTAACGGTAGTTGCGTTGCGTGGATTCCAGACCTGGCGGTAATTCACCGTACCCACGATCCGATGGCGAATATCGAAGTTCGAGTAGCCCAGTTGCGGATTGTTGGGCGTTAGCGACTGGTTCAACTGCCAGTTTGATTCCATCGAGTTCCGAATACCGTTTGTGATGTCGAATGATTTGCCGTACGTATAAGCCGTTGAGAACCCGAAGCCAAACGGGAAGTTGCGTTGGATTTGCCCGGTCAGGCTGTACCGATACCCTTTGTTCGTATTCGACAGCATGTAGGCGTTCGCGAAATTGTTGTCGATTCGCTGCGCTCCGGCCGATCCATTGGCGGCCACGTAAATAGGCTGTTGGTGCTGGGTATCGTAGCTGTAATACCGAACGACATCTTTCGTGTTGACCTGCTGGAACTTCAAGTCCTGAATAACTTTCGTATACAATCCCTCGACGGTGAATTTATAACCACCTACCACATAATCGACGGCCAGGTTATTCCGGAACATCTGCGGCATCTTGAAATTGTTGTCGATCAGGTCGACCTGTGTACGGGTCACACCGCCGTTGGCCGAGTTGTTGTTGATCAGCAAACCACCGTTGGGTACTAATGGGTCGCCCACTAGTTTGGTTGTAGCCGTGGCGTTGTTGTTGAAGTCATACGCGCCGTATCCTACGCCGTTGTTGTAGAAGGCATAGCCCAGCCAGGCAAATGGAATCCGGCCCGTAAACAAGCCCGTTCCTCCCCGGATAACCAGACTTTTGTCGCCATTGGCATCGAACGTAAAGCCTAAACGGGGCGAAATCTGAACGTTGTTCAGGAAGTTGTTCGTGATCTGGTTCAGGGGGGTAAAGCTGTAGGTGTTGCCCATGTTGGTCGGGTCACCGGCTGAGCCCGTTACCTGCGGGCTGAGCGTTGGTTTCTTCGGCAGTCCTGAATAATCGAAGCGAACCCCTGGGGAAATTTTCAACTTGTCACTCAGTTGAATGTCATCCTGCAAGTAAGCGCTCATCAGGTTGACATTGAAATGGGCATACGGGTTGTTGAACTGGTTATCCAGGTTATTGGTGGCGTCAGAAAACGGATAGGAGCCACGTACCCGGTTGGGCAGTTTCGCCAGGAACTCAGCCGGGCTGCGGTACGATATCCGGCCGTTCGGCGAGTTGACGAACCCGTAATCAATGGTATAAAATTCGTTGTGCGTGCCCAGTGTGAACGTGTTTTTACCCAGATAGAAGGTAAAATTGTCGGTCAGCTCAAATGTCTTCTGACGCATGTTGAAGACCGATGCTTCCCGGTCGTTACCCAGGAAAATCGTTCCGCCGTTGTACCCAATCTCTACCTGTGGAAAGCTGCGAACATTAGACAGCGTATTGCGGTAATCGTGCACACTCGAATACCCAACGATCAGGCTGTTGGATGCCCGGCCGCTGAACTGGCTTTTCAATTCGGCTACCGTGCTGCTCTGGTTGTTGGTTTGCTTGTAGTCGATGCTGCCAAACCGGAAGTTTTGCGCATCGCGTTCCAGATTCGTCGCTTCCGAGAACACGGTGTTATTCCGAATCGTCAGCTGGTTTTTATCGTTGATGTTCCAGTCGATGCGGTTGAAGAACTTGGTACTGTTGGAGTAGATGGCGTAATCACCGGCTGAACCCGCATCGAGACCGTAGTTGGTTTTTACGAAATCGCTGAGCTGCTGGGCTAGGGCTACATCTTTAATGAGCGAACTGGGCGAACCCGCCTGAAACTGGACCGGATCCTGCCGACGCGTAATTTCTTCATTCGTAAAGAAGAACAGTTTGTTCTTGATCAACGGAAGACCCACCCGAACGCCTGTCTGGTATTCATGAAAGGTGCTGGGGAGTTTCTCTTTGGCGTTCGACGCGCCGTTCCAGGCACCGGTCAGGGCGGCATTCCGACCGAATCCGTATATAGAGCCCGTTACTTCATTCGTACCACTGCGGGTTACGGCATTGACCGACCCACCCAGAAAGTTACCCAGCCGGACATCGAACGGAGCCACAGCTACCTGAATGTCCTGTATGGCGTCGAGACTGACGGGGTTTGTGCGGGTACTCGAACCGGGTTGCCCCGATGTGCCGGTAGAGCCCCCCAGCGAAGGACTAAATCCAATAGCGTCGTTATTGATGGCGCCATCGATGGTCACGTTATTGTACCGGAAGTTGGTCCCCGCAAAGGAGTTCTGGTTATTTACCTGTGGCGACAGACGCGTCATGTCGGTCAGGCTGCGGGAAATGGTGGGCAGCCGGCGGATGGTTTCGCTGTTTACGCTAATACCTGCCCCCTGCTTATCGCCTTCACGATTGCCTTTCACCACCACTTCGGATAATTGCGTGCTGGCATCCTGAAGCGTGATGTTCAGGTTGGTGGTTTCGCCCAGTTGTAAAGTAACGCCAGATTGTGTCTCGGTTTTGTAACTTACGTACGTCACAACGATTTCGTAAGGGCCACCGGCATTCATGTTATTGATCCGAAAGCGCCCTTCAACGTCCGTCACGGCTGCGTACTTCGTGCCGGTTGGTGTGTAGGTAGCCTGTACGGTTGCGCCCACTAACGCTTCTTTCTTGGTATCAATGATCCGACCGCTAAGACCGCTGGTGGTTACCTGCGCCCAGGTTGCTGAAAAAGCGATAACTAGAAATAGTACAAGTAGTGATGTAGAACGAAAAAATTTCATCTGTAAGTAGATTGGTGATTTTCAGTGCAAAATTCACGCTAATCCAGATGAAGGCTGTTACGCCAATGTTACGATATACAGCACCGAGGTTAAAATGTAATTAAAGCCTTTTTTTGCCTTGAAAATCCTGTTTTTACGCTGAAAAGGCCTCTTTATGAACTACATTAGGTTTACTGTAGAGTAAGTATTTTATGGACTGTTAGTGCAGAGGTACTATCCGCCGAGTGCTGCTTTCTACCAAATTTTATTTCGTATTGGTCTTCTTTTTGTAAAAAAATCACCATTAAAAACGGGCAGGATGACTTTAATGTGAAAGAGCTAATCTGATAATACAATTTTGATTGTCAGGGCTTTGTATTATTAAAACCGGATTAAAAGTTAACATTCGTGTAATATTGGCGTAACATTGGGCGGATAGTTTTGCAGCGCTTTAAGCGATACCAAAACTAAAAAAATGAACCGTCACGTTTTACTTGTCCTTTTTTCGTTACTGTCTACGGCCTTATGGGCACAGACCGGCACCGTCCGGGGAACCGTTAAAGACGGAAAAACAAAAGAATCTCTCATTGGCTGTACCGTGCGTGTTGATGGTACACAACTAGGTAGTACGACCGACATCGAAGGGAACTTTAACCTTGCCAACGTACCAGCCGGTACACACAAAATCGTTGTCTCGTACGTCTCGTATAAAACGAGGGAGATTCCAAACGTTCGGGTCGAATCAGGCAACACAACAGCTATAGATACCGAACTGGACGAAGAAGGAACGGCCCTTCAGGAAGTAGTGGTTCGGGCCAACAAGGCGACCAATACGGAAATCGCTGTTATTACTGAAATCAAGCAACTCAAGCCCATTGCCGTTGGTATTTCGGCGATGCAGATTCAGAAATCGCAGGACCGCGATGCGGCAGCAGCCATTCGCCGGGTGCCGGGCGTAAGTCTTGTCGATAACCGGTTTGTGCTGATTCGGGGTCTGGGCACCCGATATAATAACGTACTGATCAACGATGTCATCGCGCCTTCGACCGAGGTAGAATCCCGCTCCTTTTCCTTCGATATCGTGCCCAGCAACATTCTGGACCGGATGATCGTCTACAAATCTGGTTCAGCGGAGTTACCTGGCGATTTTGCCGGTGGGGTTATTAAAGTTTATACGAAGCGCCGTCCGGAGCAAAACTTTACCGACGTGGGAGTCACCGTAGGGTACCGGGCCAACACCACCTTTCAAAACGTGCAGTCCCATAAGCGGGGTGGCCTGAATTTATTGGGACTGTGGGATTCAAAACAGCAGATTCCAACGAGCTTTCCTCAAAAGGCGGGTGAGTTCAATAGCCTAAGCTCTATTCGGCGGGCTACCTACGCCCGGCTGTTGCCCAACAATTGGGGGCTAACCAACGTGAATGTGGCACCCGACGTGCGGATTGCGTTCAATACCGGTCGCCGGTTTGACCTGGGAAATGTACGGGTGAGCAACCTGACCAGCATCAACTATGCCCTGACCAATCAATTTACGGACGTTAACCTCAAGCTGTATGAAAACACGACAGCCAATGACGTTCAGCAGGAGTACAACGATGCTACGTACGCGCGTTCTACCCGGCTAGGCGTTTTACACAACTGGACGTTTCGCTTTTCGCCCAACTTTACGCTGGAATGGAAAACGCTCTTTAACCAGTTAGGATCGACTGAAACGGTTGTTCGTAACGGAAGTTTCGTGATTGATGGGGTTGATGTACAAAGCTACTCGGAGCGTTTTGAAAACCGGAGTATTCTAAACTCGCAGGTATCGGGGGAGCATTCGCTAAGCCAGCTAACAAAAGTGAACTGGATTGCCAGTTATGGGTATTCCGGGCGTTGGGAGCCCGACTGGAAACGCGCTCAGTATACACGCCCGCAGGGTGCTCTGGGTGCTGACGGGCAGCCTGAACCGTTCCGGCTCAATGTGCCGGTGCAGCCTAACCCACTCAACGTTGGTCGTTTCTACTCCAAATTGAATGAGCAGGTCGTATCCCTGATTGGTAATTACGAACATACGTTCGGCAATCCAACCGACCGGGAGCCAAATCGTATCCGGGCTGGGGTATATGGCGAGCGCCGTAACCGTGACTTTGCCGCCCGTTTCTATGGCTACGAGCGCGTAGGGTTGATCAACAACATCAGCGGCTTGGGCGTTGGTCAGGCGTTTGCGCCCGAAAACGTAACGGGTCGGGAAGGAAGCTTCAGCCTTCAGGATGGTACCGTCGACAACGACTCCTACAATGGCAAGACAAGCTATGCCGCGGGTTATGTATCGGGCGACATCAATTTCGGGTCGCGGGCCAACCTCACGCTTGGTTTCCGGGGCGAGTTTTACAACCAGACCCTCCGACTGGCCAACGCCCCTACCGGCAAACCACTGGTAGACAATAACATCTTCAGTCCATTGCCTTCGGTCAACTTTACCTATAAACTCACTGACCAGCAGAACCTTCGGCTGGCGTACTCATCAACGGTCAACCGGCCTGAGCTACGTGAATTAGCGCCATTCCGGTATTACGATTTCGCCCGGCAGATTGAAGTGCAGGGAAACACTGGCCTCAAAACGGCCACTATTCAGAACTTCGATGTAAAGTATGAGTTCTACCCGACGCCTAATGAATTGATTTCGATAACCGGGTTTTACAAAGGCTTTACCAACCCCATCGAATCGTTCCTGATTCCTATTCCGGGAGCCTTCACGTTTACGTTCACCAATGCAATCTCGGCTCGTAATTACGGCCTGGAGCTGGAGTTCCGGAAAGGATTTAGTAACTCCAGCAGCACCTTTTTACAAAACCTCCAGGTGGTGGGTAACGCTTCTTACATAAATAGCCGGGTAACGACAGGCGATGTCATTGAAGCGCCGGGACCCAGCGGCATCATCGAGCGATTTGGTAACAGTACCGACCGGAACCGGTCGCTGGCTAATCAGTCCCCTTACCTGGTCAACTTGGGACTGTACTACGCTAACCCCACCTCTGGCTGGCAGTACAATGTATTGTACAACGTAGCAGGTCCGCGCATCTTCCTGGTGGGTAATATCGAAGACCCGACCACCTACGAAATGCCGCGCCACGTGGTGGATATCAACATCAGCAAATCGTTCAACAAGCAGCTTGAACTGCGCCTGGGTATTCAGGACATCTTCAATGCACCTTTCCGTTTCTCTCAGGATTTCAACGGAGATCGCAAAATTGGTAAGGATGTTACGTCACGCAGCGCCAATGCCGACCAGGATTACTTAAAGTACCGCCGTGGTCAGTATGTGACACTAACCGGTGTGTACACGCTGGGTCGTCGAATTGTTGTGCCCTAATAACCCGATTGATACTCAACTACTACCATATAATTTAACCAAATCCGTTTTATGCAATTTATCAAGCGTTATCAGTCACTGCTGCTTCTGGCGATTGGCCTGACCGTCACTATTTCGGCCTGTAAGAACGACGATGAGCCAACTATCGACCCGCTTTCCATTACGAGCATTAACCCAACGCAGGCTCCGGTGGGCTCGTCAATCGTTATTACCGGAACCAGTTTCAATGCTTCACCGGCCAGCAACACGGTTGTATTCAGTGGGAATGCAACCGCGCAGGTTACCGCAGCTACCACTACATCGTTGACGGTAATTGTACCCGCAACGGCGCAAAACGGACCGATTTCGATTACATCGGGTGGCGCAACGGTTCAAAGCCCATCGACGGTAAGCTTTACACTGGCCAACCGGCCTATCGAAACGCTGCCTAACTCGATTACAGCCAGCAGAACGCTCTCGGCCAATACCATTTATGCGCTGAAGGGCTATGTGTATGTGACGAACAACGCGGTGCTGACAATCGAAGCGGGTACCATCATCCGCGGTTATGGAGCCAGCCAGGACCCGGAAGCACAGAACCACTCAGGAACGCTGATCATTGACCGGGGTTCACGGATAGAGGCCAAAGGAACGGCTACCCAGCCCATTATATTTACATCGTCTCAGCCCGCCGGTTCACGGAAATATGGCGACTGGGGTGGCGTTGTGCTGATTGGTCGGGCACCGTCTAACCAGGGTACGTCGCGCGCATTCGAAGGCGGTATTCGCGGCACATTCGACGCAACGCTGAACGTATCGAATGATAATTCAGGTACGATGCAGTATGTGCGGATTGAGTTTCCGGGTGTTGCGTTGTCATCGACACCAAATAGTGAAATCAACGGGTTAACGCTGTATCAGGTCGGTTCGGGTACAACCCTCGATCACATCCAGGTTTCCTACAGTGGTGACGATGCGTTTGAGTGGTTCGGTGGTACGGCTAACGCTAAATACCTGGTTGCTCTCCGCACGTTCGATGATGACTTCGATACTGATTATGGCTATAGTGGCAAGGTTCAGTTTGGTGTAGCCCTGCGCGACCCTAACGTGGCCGACCAGTCGGGTTCCGAAGCTTTCGAGTCAGACAATTTCGATCCGGGTGTACCGGTTACGGCTGGTTTGCCCATAACGTCTCCCATCTTCGCGAACATGAGTGCGTTTGCCTTCAACCCAGGGGTTCCCAGCAATGCCAACACATCGGGTGGTTCAGGTGCCTACCGGGCGGCCATGCACCTTCGCCGGAACACAAGAATCAGTATCTACAACTCGGTATTAACTGGATTTCCGGAAGGTTTGCGTCTGGAAGGAACAACTGCCGGTACATTGGCTAATATAAACGATGGTAGCCTGGAATTACAGGGAATTGTACTTGGCAACTCTGAAGTTCCCAACTCAACTACGGTTGTTCGTGGTATTGGCGACATAACGACAGAAACGGCTCAGGCTTACTTTAATCTGGCCTCCCGCAAGAATCAGATTGTCGGAACGGACATCACCTCGTTGATGCTTAATGCGCAGAACTTTAATCTGACGTCGCCCAACTTCCTGCCACAGGCGGGTTCTCCACTGCTGGTTGCCGGCAACGCGGTAACGGGCGGAAAACTGGCCGATTCGTTCTTCACCGCGGCTCCTTATCGGGGTGCTTTCAATACAGAAAACTGGCTCGCTGGCTGGACAAACTTCGATCCGCAGAACGCTAATTACGACAAATAAAAAAAATAGTAAATTTTATATTGGTGTCGCAGAAAAGGGCCGGGGCTTTGCTCCGGCTCTTTTTATTGCCAGAAAAGTTACGTTTACCAAACAAGAAGCCGTGAATGCAATTCAGTAGCTACTCTACTTACTTTTCGTACATGTAACTGGCACCGGTATGATTCCTGAAATAACACCATTTACAGAACTATGGACCTGATTAAGCGAAATTAGTAGATGTGATTGTTACTTATATTTTAACTTAGCGTCTAATACCCAAGTAAGTCCATGAACTTTTAGGTTAACTGTGTATGTTTGGCAATAAATTTGTGTTGATTAACAGAACCGACCGCCAAGTGTATATTGTCTAAATTTCTTTATAGAAAAGAGACGACTTTTTGGCTGATAATTAGGGACTTATTAATTTGCCACATAATAGGTGCCTACGACTTCTCAGGAACAAGCTCATTATTTCACCATATCACTTTTAGTCACCGTAACAAATGATCTCTAAGAAAGCTAAATACGCCATCAAAGCCCTAAAGGTTTTGACTGAAGAATACGGCAAGGGCCCCGTATTGATTTCCTATATTTCGGCGAAAGAAAACATCCCGAAAAAATTCTTAGAGGCCATTCTCCTGGAACTGCGTAATCATGGAATTCTGCAAAGCCAGAAAGGAAAAGGTGGCGGCTATTTGTTGCGGGTTGATCCGGGCCGGGTTAATCTGGCACAGGTACTACGGGTAATCGATGGACCTATTGCACCAACTCCCTGCGTGTCGTTTAATTTCTACGTCAAATGCGACGACTGCAACGACGAAGTAACCTGTATGTTGCGGCCAATCATGGAGCGCGTTCGGGATGCAAACTTAGGCGTTTATGAAAATACAACGCTGCTCACGTTCCAGAATCTGGGCTCACTCGAAACAAAAGAGGTGGCTATCGGAACGAACGCAGCCGACCTGATCGACACCCCGTCAAATCGGATGTCAGCTTAATAAACGTATTGCTTAAAAGCCCTAAGTGGCTGACACGTAGCGTATATTGCTTTTGTGTCAGCCACTTAGGGCTTTTAAGTAGTTGAGGCTACGCGGGTTGGTGTTCTTTCCGCAAGAGATCGTTCACCGTTTTGACCGGATTGAACGTAATAAGCGGCACTTCAACGAAAATTGTATTCCAATCGGCCATCGCCCCGTTCCAAAGACCGGGTAACTCCTGCGCCTTCAGGTCTCTTCCATCTTTCGATTTTGCCGTAATGAATCCGGTAAGTGGGTCCCGGTAAGCGGGCAAGTCATATTTACGGCCATTATGATCCTTAAGACCGCACACCAGATCGACGGGATTGAAATGCGTCGCTTCGTCAAAAATGGCTTTTTGGGCTGGGTCAGTCAAATCAATCTGTGCGGATTCGACAACCTGTAAAGACACGGATCCGTCCTGATTTCTGGCCCAGAACGGTCCGCCACCTGGTTCGCCAACGTTTTTTACCATCCCGCAAACGCGCACGGGCCGGTCCAATTTCCGACGGAGGTAGTCCAGCTTCTCCGCTTGGGATAGCTCATCGAAACCATCAGGCGGTAACGTATAGAGTGTCCGTCGCAGCAGGTCGTCCGCTTCGGCCAGATAGCCATCGCTAATTTCGCCCGATTGCTCTTCCAGCAGGGCTTGCAGGCGGGCAATCTGCTGCTGGGCATCGAGCAATACGGATGCCAGCACTTTCTTGTACGTTATGGTTGGTTCTTTGATCTGGTCAGGAACGACATTGTCAATATTCTTAATGAAGACAATATCGGCATGAATATCGTTGAGGTTTTCGATCAGGGCACCATGACCTGCCGGACGGAACAGCAACGATCCCGATTCGCCGTTGCGGAAGGGCGAATTATCCATGTTTACCGAGATCGTATCGGTGGATTTCTTTTGTTCGGAGAACGTTACGTCGAACGTCACACCGAGCCAGGCTTCATAGTCCGCTTTTTGCTCGTCGATTAATTGTTCAAAACGGCTGCGGTGCTCGGGCGAGACCGTAAAGTGAACTTTAACTAACCCGTCAGAATTGGCATAAGCAGCCCCTTCTACCAAATGCTCCTCTACCGGTGTGCGGGGACCATCGGGATACTGGTGAAACTTCAGCAAGCCTTTCGGCAGGCTGCCATAATCCAGGCCTGCTTCGGTCAATAAATAGTTCAGAACCGTTACCCGGTCATTTTCGGCAACGGCTTTGTCCAAATCGTGGCCATCATCAGCCATCGCGGCTTTCAGGTCGTCGTAAAAAGCGAAGTCGGTCAGACGGGCAAACACTTCGTCAACTGATTTATCAAATTTGCCATCCAATGCCGAAAATAACGATTTGAACATGCGGGTAGCGGCTCCCGAAGCCGGAACGAACTTTACCAGGTCACGTTCGTGAGCAGCCTCGTCGAACCGATGAATATGCGCTGCCAGCTGATCTTCGGCGATACGAATGATGCCATCGCCAATCGTAGCGGCTTTAATGACATTCAGGTAAGGAAAGCCGTCGACAAAGTGTTTTATCTGCTGATCAATCTGGTCGAGTGAAACGCCCTGTAACAGAATCTGGTCCTGATCTTGCTCTGTGAATTGCATAGGGTTAACGAAAATAATGACATTAGGAACGGGGGGCAAATTGCGGATTTCGGGAATGGTACGCAAATCAAATCAGGACAAAAGAGCGGCAACAAAATAAGATTCTGCTTGCCTGCTTATCTTTGCTATACCAACCATCTTGCCACCAGGCTCATGAAATTGATTGCGTTTGACGCCGACGATACCCTTTGGGCCAACGAACCAAACTACATTGATGTGAAGCTGAAGCTTTGCCAACTGTTATCCCACTACGTTTCAGAAGAAATTCTGTCGCAGCAGTTTTATGACTGCCAGATTCGGAACCTTGCTGTTTTTGGCTACGGAGCGAAGAGTTTTATGCTTTCTATGATCGAAACGGCAATTGAATTAACCAACGGGGCCATTACCGGAGCAGAAATTCAGCAGATTATCGATGTCGGGCGGAAATTGCTGGACTTCCCAATTAATACACTCGACGGGGTAGTCGAGGTGCTGGAAACGCTCTCGAAACGGTTCGAACTGATGGTGATAACCAAAGGTGACCTGTTTGATCAGGAAAGCAAAATTGCCCGGTCAGGGTTGGGCCACTACTTTACCCATGTTGAAATTGTCAGCGAAAAGAATGAACCGGCGTATCAGCGTATTTTACAGAAATACCAGATCTTACCGGCTGATTTTCTGATGATTGGTAATTCGCTGAAGTCGGATGTATTGCCGGTAGTGCATATTGGCGGTCGGGCGATACACATCCCTTTTGAAACGACCTGGGCCCATGAAATGGTTACTGAAGAGCAATTGAGTGGAAAGCTATTCACGACGCTAAGCAGCATCCGGGAGCTGCTGGAATTACTCGAAGCCGCTGAGGAGCAGGTATAATTGACTAGTATTCCATGGTCCGTGTCCTCACGGACCACTTGACCGGATGGTTTTGCTGACGCGAATGTGGCCCGTGAGAACACGGACGACGGAAATATCACAGAGATAATGTAAACGAATCGGCGTCCAGGTTGGCGGGAAATTTTGCCCGAAACGCCCGCAGTTCATCCAGGGATAACGTATGCTGGTGGGCTAGCTCAACATCGGACTGTCGGAACAGCACATCGCCCTTGAAGTCGATAACGGCCGAATCACCGGAGTAGAGGTGATGATTGCCATCTTCTCCAACGCGGTTGACTCCCACAACATAACTCAGGTTCTCGATAGCGCGGGCCTGTAGTAAGGCATTCCAGGCATTACGCCGGGCAGATGGCCAGTTCGCAACGTATAGTAAAAGATCGTAATCGAAATTTTTCGAATCGTCCGCGGCTGCATGGCGGCTCCAGACCGGAAACCGGAGATCGTAACAAACCAGCGGACATATACGCCAGCCTTTCCATTCTTTAACGATCCGGCGGGTGCCGGCGGTGTAAATCGTGTCTTCTCCCGCCATGCGAAACAAATGGCGTTTATCGTAGGTGTCGAATTGTCCATCCGGCTGCATCCACACGAGCCGATTGAAGAAGCGGCCATTTTCCTTCACCACATAGCTACCCGTAACCACAGCCCCCGTTTGAGCCGCCATCTGTTTCATCCAGCGAAACGTGGTTAGGTTCATGGGTTCTGCAACGGCCTGGGCATCCATGGTGAAGCCCGTTGTGAACATTTCGGGCAAGACAATCAGGTCCGTGGGTTCGGCCAGCGTGAAGATTCGCTCCTCCAGCATCGCCATATTGGCCACCGGGTCGTGCCAGTAGAGGGTAGTCTGGAGAAAGGTTACGTTCATCGTTATTTTGGGAACTTCATTTTATATTCGGCATCCGTCTTCCCTTTCGAAATATCGGCCAGTTTTTTCTTGATGAGCGTCCGGCGGAGGGAAGGCAGATAATCGGTGAAGAGCTTCCCGTCGAGGTGGTCGTATTCGTGTTGTATAATCCGGGCGGCCATTCCTTCGTATTCCTCTTCGTGCTCATTCCAGTCCGTATCGAAATAACGGATCACAATAATTTCAGGTCGAAACACTTCGCCCCGAATGCCCGGAATGCTTAGGCATCCTTCTTCGAATCCCCAGTCGTCGCCCGCTTCTTCGATGATTTCAGGATTAACGAATACTTTTTTAAAGCCAACCAGACTTTGATCGACGTCTTCTTCGGGTTCGTCTTCGTTCAGCGGCTCGCCGTCTACCACAAACATGCGAATGCTCTGCCCGATCTGTGGCGCTGCCAGGCCAACGCCTGATGCCGCATACATCGTCTCGAACATGTTGTCGCTCAGCGTTTTAACGTCGAGGCTGCCGGGTTCAATATCTTTAGCCCGTTTTCGTAAAACCGGGTCACCGTAAGCAATAATTGGGAGAATCATATTTTTAATGAAGCGTGACGAACGAAAAGTAAGAGCGGCTAATAACCCTCTTCATCCTGCATTCGTCACGATCGTTTGCTTTCCATGTATGACTGAAGAATAATAGCCGCGCTGATTTTGTCGATGTTGCCCTTTACCCGACGATCTTTTTTCGTGCTGCCGTTGGCAATCATTGCCTGAAGGGCCATAACCGACGTGAATCGTTCATCATGCCAGTAAACGGGAATATCAGGTAATGCGTTCTGCAAATGGGTTACGAACTTCCTGACTCTGGGCGTATTATCCGTATCGGTACCATCCAGACCCTTCGGCAGTCCCACCACAAAAGCGTCGACTGGCTCTCGTGCTGTGTAGGCTTTCAAAAATTTCAGCACTTCGTGAGACGGTACCGTTTCCAGCGCCGACGCAATGAGTTGCAAGGGGTCCGTTACGGCAATGCCGGTGCGTTTCATACCATAGTCAATTGCCAGGAGTCGTGCCATTTCAGGGCAAAGGTACGAAGGGAGGGGGCAAGGGGCAAGACGTGCGTCGACAGGAGCGAAATAAGCTCTTCGGGAATGGGCACAGGTTCATTCTGGCTTATCTTCCCTTTTTCGCCAGGCGTCTATGTCCTGCCAGGTGTCAAGGTCGATGGCTGCCTGTGGAAACAGGACTTCGCTACAATCGTTTGCATACTGCTGAATAAGTTTACGGGCGCCCGTATCGCCGGCCAACTGCATAAACTCGGATCGGTAACGGATGTCGAACAACGCCGGAACGCCCAGATGGCCCAGCACACCATAACGGCAGGCAACAATGCCTCTACCCGTATGGTGCTGTGTGGTAATCAGTTGGCGCAGAAGGGCCGCCGTAACATAGGGCTGATCGGTCAGAACCACCAAAAAGGCTTCGACGGGTTCATCGCTCAACTGATTCAGCCCCATCTGTATAGATGATGCCAGGCCTTGTTGCCAGTTGGTGTTGACGGGTGTATTGACCGATAAATCCCTAAGTTCATCTCGAATTCGTTCTTCATTTCCCCCCAGAACAACGACCACAGGACCTGCTTCTAGCGATAAGGCAGCCTCGGTAATCTGCCTGACAAGCGTTTTCCCATGTTGAATAAGCAATTGCTTGGGTTCGCCCCCCAGCCGGGTTGATCCGCCAGCTGCGAGGATGATTGTTGCAATCGTCATGCTTAAACGATGTCTGCGCTAATGGCATCGTAGCCGCTGGAGCCCAGGCCGATGGGGTCAGCCTGCCGACGGTGACCTACCGAATTGCCGGAAAGTCGCTCGTGAATCGGACCTGGTTTATCTTTCAGGAAACCACCAGCTCCCTTGGTGAAGAAGGCTTTAATTTCGGCCATGATCGACAGCGCAATTTCGTCCGGCGTTTCAGCACCCACATCCAGGCCAATAGGTGCATGAACCCGGCCGAGTGAGGCCGCGCTGAACTGCAGACCGTCTTTTCGAAATTCATCCTGCATCTTATCGAATCGTTTGCGGGGCCCCAGCATGCCAATATACGGTATGTCCGTTGTAAGTAACTTCTCCAGTACGGCCCGGTCGTAGTTGAAATTATGCGACATCAGCACGGCCGCCGTTCGGTTGGTAATGGTTAGTTTGTCGATAACCGCTTCCCGGTCGGCGTACAGCACACAAGTGGCGACTGGGAACCGTTTGGGGGATAAATGGGCAATGCAATCGTCGGTAACAGTTACCTGCCAGCCGAGTTCACGCGCCATCTTCGCGACGGGAATAACGTCATAACCCGCCCCGAAAATAACCAGCTCAATACCGGGGTCGATCCGCTCGATGAATACCTCCGCACTTCCCGACGACACGGCATAGGTACGCGTCAGCGGTTTGCCCGTACTGAATACGTCATGCATATCCTTGTGCAACCATTCGGGAACTGACGCGCCGGGTTGTTCGGTAAGCAAAAACCGGTTGCCGGGTAGCAGCTCACTCGATTCGTCGCTCTTCAATACGGTTGCCAACGCACGTACATCTCGTTTGCTTGTAAATTCCTTTAATAATGCAACCGGGTTTTGGGGGCTATCGGGCGCAATGGGTTCAATTAATACGTCGATAATCCCGTTACAACCCAGCCCGACGCCAAAGCTGTTCGCGCCATCGTCCATCGTGTCGTAGGTAACTACAATTGGCTGGCCGTCAAGCATGACCTGCCGAGCTTTCCGGAGAGCATCGCCTTCCAGACATCCCCCGCTGATGGCCCCTTCCCAGCGTCCATCGTCTGTGATAAGCATTCGAGCGCCGGGCCGCCGATACGACGACCCTTCGACCCAAACAACCGTTGCCAGAGCTGCTTTGCGTTGTGAGAAGTCGATCTGCTCAAAAACTTCGACAATACGGGTGATTTCTTTCATGATTATCCGAGTACCGTTACACCTTTTCTAAATCAAATGGTAGGCGCCGGATGCGTTTTCCGGTGGCCGCAAAAACGGCGTTTGCTAAAGCAGGAGCCAATGGTGGCAGGCCCGGCTCGCCAACACCTTTAATGGTTGGCCCGCCTTCTGCCAGAATGTGGACATCAACCGATGGCATTTCATGGATACGAAGCATTCGGTTGGCATCGAAATTTGCCTGAACGGCCTGGCCTTTCTCGAAGGTGATGCCATCTTTGGTTGCGGCTGTCAGCGCCATCGCAATGGCGCCCTCAACCTGGGCCTTTACGGTATCGGGATTAACCACCGTACCGAGGTCGATGACGCAATACACCTTATCAACCGTAATACCGCCCGTCTTGTTCTTGGAAACTTCAACCACCTGACCCGCCAAGCCGGCGAAGAATTCCCATTGGGCAATGCCCCGGCCTTTCCCCGCTGGCAGCGGTTTATCCCAACCCGAAACCTCTTTCAGTTTGAGCAGTACCCGTTTGGTATCACTTTCTTTAGTCAACATCGCCAGCCGGAAAGCAAGCGGATCCTGACCGGCTTTATGGGCCAGTTCATCGATGAAGCACTCGTGCGAGAACGCCAGCGTCGAACTGGTTACCGACCGCCAGTAGGTGAGCGGAATGTGAATGTCGGCGTGAACGTAGCGCGTGTTGAGGTTCGGAATTTCGTATTTCTGCTCGTTGGTGGCTTCGAGCATGGTCCCGTCGGGCTTTGTCTTATCGTAGGTTGGGTTCATCGTCGCGTCAATCGACGGCGAGATAACTTTATGCTGAAGCGCAACGGCTTTCCCATCCGCAGACAACGCTCCGCGCATGGCCGAGAAGGTCATGGGTCGGAAAGGGCCAAGCAGGGTATCATCTTCCCGCGTCCAGATAACCTTGACGGGCTTGCCAACCGTTTTGGATAGCGCTACGGCTTCGGTTGCAAAATCCTGCGTCAACCGTCGGCCAAAACCGCCCCCGTTGAACAACACATGAACGGTTATGTTATCGGCCGGCAGTTTAAAGACTTTGGCCACTTCGTCCTTAACCAAATCGCCCCCCTGCGAAGAAACCCAGAGCTCCACTTTATCACCTGCCTGATAATGGGCCAGCGCATTCATGGGTTCCATGGTTGAGTGGCTCACGATAGGGGTTTCGTAGAGTGCTTCCAGCTTATTCGGGGCATCGGCAAATGAAGTATCGAAATTGCCCACGTTATGGCCCTGTACACCATCCGTTTTCGCCAATTCCCGAAGCTGTTTCTCGAAGTCGGTGGTATTAAATGCCTCATGCTTACCATGATCCCAGGTTACCTTGAGGGCTTTGCGACCCTGTAGGGCAGCCCAGTAGTTGTCCGCAATAATGGCTACGCCTTCGTACTGATTCTTACCGACGACCCGCTCTACTTTTACCGCTTTCTGGACGCCTTTTACTTTCAGCGACTGGGTTGCATCGAAACGGACCAGCTTACTGCCTAGAACCGGGCACCGTTCGACCGACGCGTACACCATACCCGGCACCTTGGCATCCATCCCGAACATCGCTTTCCCGGCTACTTTAAGAGGAACGTCGGGCCGGGGCATTGATTTGCCCAGCATCGTAAACTGTTTCGGGTCTTTCAGGGTCGGCTCCTTCGGAACCGGAAGTTTAGCCGCTGCGTCGGCTAGCTGGCCGTAGGTTAGTTTTTTGCCGGTAGGTTTATGGACGATGGTTGCATTTTCGGCGACGCACTCATCTACCGAGACGTTCCACTGCTGGCTGGCGGCCTGACGAAGCATCTCCCGGGCCGATGCGCCCACTTTGCGCATCTGGGTGTAGCCACCCCGAATAGAGCCACTGCCACCCACTGCCTGCGACCACATGCCGCCGTATTTACTTTCGCCCCCGGTTTGCTGAATCGTAACGTTGTCCAGCGAAACTTCCAGCTCTTCGGCAATGAGCGCCGGAACAGACTGGTACGTTCCCTGCCCAATTTCGGGGCGGGGGTTCATGATCGTGATGCGCCCCGATTTCTCGATAAGGACATAAGGCGTCAACTCAACAGAATCGGGTAGTGAACTAAGATTTAAAACCGGACTGGCGAGGACATGGGTAGCCGGTAATCCCAACGCAAAGGCGGCTCCGGTCAGGCCCGCAGCTTTCAGAAAATTCCGGCGGCTTGTGCCGTTTTCCGTTCCGGTAGACGTAGGTGTATGGCTCATCGCTTGCCAATTTTAGGCGTTGACTTAGGCATTTTTGGACTTGATGCCATATCGGCCGAGGCCGAATGAATGGCTTTACGAATACGCTCATAGGTACCACAGCGGCAGATATTGCCCTGCATGGCCGTGTCTATATCCGCGTCTGTAGGCTTTGGGATTTGTTTCAGTAAGGCCGCTGCCGACATAATTTGTCCGGATTGGCAATAGCCGCATTGTGGTACCTGGTGCTCGATCCAGGCTTTTTGCACCGGATGGTCAGCGTTTTTCGATAGTCCCTCAATGGTAGTAATCTTATGACCCGCAGCCGCTGAGGCCGGGTAGCTGCATGAACGGATAGGTGCCCCATCGAGGTGAACCGTGCAGGCACCGCATTGGGCAATGCCACACCCGAACTTGGTGCCAGTCAGGCCGACCATATCGCGAATGGCCCATAGCAAGGGCATATCCGGGTCTACATCAACCGTATGTAATTGGTTATTGATGGTCAATTTTACTAAAGCCATAGCCTGAAATGGATAAGGAATGAGCAGGTGTACAAGCAAACTGAAAGTTTCACTAAAATTAAGCTTTTTGGCCGATAAATCAGAAGCCTTCGGCTGGTTAATCACGAGCCTGGCTACCCTGCACAGATTGACGGCGAAAATCACAAAAAAGGTGACCCGTTTCCAGGTCACCTTTCAGTTGTAATAAACCGTATTTCGACTAGGCTGCCAGATCGAAGCGGCCAAGATTCATCACTTTAGTCCAGGCAGCAATAAAGTCCCGCACAAATTTCTCCTGCGAGTCGCCACAGCCGTATACTTCAGCAATAGCCCGGAGCTCCGAATTCGAGCCGAAGATCAGATCGACGCGTGTGCCGGTCCATTTGATTTCGCCCGTTTTACGATCGCTACCCGCAAATATGTTTTGTGCGTCGGACGTTGCTCGCCAGGTAGTGCTCATGTCGAGCAGATTCACAAAGTAATCCGTCGTGAGCGTTTCCGGACGATCCGTAAAGACACCATGCTTCGAGTGATCGAAGTTTGTGTTTAGCACGCGCATACCACCGATCAGTACCGTCAACTGCGGGATGGTCAGCGTCAAAAGTTGCGCTTTGTCGATCAGCATATCCTCAGCTGCCGATTTGTGTCTGGCGTTCAGGTAGTTGCGGAATCCGTCGGCCCCTGGCTCCAGAGCATCGAATGATTGCACATCCGTTTGCTCCTGCGATGCATCGGTACGTCCCGGGGTGAAAGGCACCGTTACTTCATAACCCGCGTTCTTAGCCGCCTGCTCAACACCTACGCAGCCACCCAGCACGATCAGGTCGGCGATCGAAATTCGGGTATCGCCAGCCTGAATACCGTTAAACTCTTCCTGAATACTCGTAAGCGTACTCAACACGGTAGCCAACTGGGCTGGATCGTTAACCTCCCAGTCTTTCTGAGGTGCCAGACGAACACGGCCACCATTGGTACCACCGCGTTTGTCGGAGTTACGGTATGTGGAGGCCGAGGCCCAGGCGGTGGATACCAGTTGAGACACGGACAGGCCGGAAGCCAGAATGTTAGCCTTCAGGGCCGCGATATCCTGATCATTAACCAGCGTATGGGTAACCGCGGGGGTAGGATCCTGCCAGATCAACTCTTCGGTTGGTACTTCCGGCCCGAGGTAGCGCTCGATCGGTCCCATATCGCGGTGCGTCAGCTTGAACCACGCGCGGGCGAAGGCGTCGGCAAACTCATCCGGATTCTCGTAGAAACGTCTTGAAATTTTTTCGTAAGCGGGATCGGCTCGCAACGCCAGGTCAGTCGTCAGCATCATGGGAGCATGACGCTTCAGCGGATCGTGCGCGTCGGGCACAGTTCCGGCTCCGGCTCCATCCTTCGGGCGCCACTGGTGCGCTCCACCCGGACTCTTCGTTAGCTCCCAGTTATAGTTGAACAAGTGCTCAAAATAGTCGTTGCTCCACTGGGTTGGGGTCGTGGTCCAGGTAACCTCCAGACCACTGGTTATAGTGTCCGCACCATGTCCACTACCAAACGAGTTTTTCCAGCCAAGGCTTTGCTCCTCGATGGTTGCCCCGGCGGGCTCAGAACTAACGTACTGGCTTGGATCGGCAGCACCGTGGGTTTTGCCGAACGTATGCCCACCGGCAATGAGGGCGACGGTTTCCTCGTCGTTCATGGCCATACGGCCGAAGGTTTCACGAATGTCATGCGCGGAGGCAACCGGATCCGGATTTCCTGCCGGACCCTCCGGGTTTACATAGATCAGCCCCATGTTAGCCGCACCAAGGGGTTGCTCCAGTGTACGCTCATGCGGATTGGCATACCGCACATCATCTCCCAGCCACTTGGTCTCGGAGCCCCAGTATATGTCTTCTTCCGGTTCCCAGACGTCTTCACGACCGCCACCGAAGCCAAACGTCTTAAAGCCCATCGACTCCAGAGCGCAGTTGCCGGTTAGAACCAGGAGGTCAGCCCACGAAAGTTTCCGGCCGTATTTCTGTTTGACGGGCCATAGCAGCAGACGGGCCTTGTCAAGGTTAGTATTGTCGGGCCAGCTGTTGAGAGGGGCGAAACGCTGCGCGCCGGAGCTCGCGCCACCACGACCATCGCCAATGCGGTACGTACCCGCGCTGTGCCAGGCCATCCGAATAAAGAAGGGTCCATAGTGACCGTAATCGGCTGGCCACCAGTCCTGAGAGGTGGTCATCAGGTCAACAATGTCTTTCTTCACAGCTGCTAGATCGAGCGTCTTGAACTCTTCGGCGTAGTTAAATTTCTCGCCCATCGGATCGGACAGCGAAGAATGTTGCCGCAGAATATCCAACCGTAGCTGATTTGGCCACCAATCGCGGTTTCTCGTACCACCGCCAGCGCTTTTGTTAAGTTCCCCGTTTAGAAAAGGGCACTTACCAACGGTGTTGACGTGGCTGTCATCATTGACGTCCCATACTGATGGGTCCTGTGTATCCTGTCTTTCGATGTTTTCCATCTTTGGTGGAGTTTTATTGTTTGACCTGTCAAACTTACATTAACCTGTAGTATAATTTTTATTAATTGTTTTTATCTAATCATAGATAATATCTATAAGAGCAATTTTTGTCTGGTAGACAGCGCATCGGTCTGGAGAAGCAAGGCGTTAAACGATTATTTTAGTAAGCGCTAACGATGCTATAAAGCGGCATCGAAAAGTGGTCATAACCAATGATCGATGGTATAGCCCAGGCAAAAGATGACAGGCAGATTCGCCAGCGATTGATTAAATCAAAAAAATACCTGTAATTATACACGATTTCCTTTATTATGTTATAATAACAGAAATAAAATCAAGGCCGGGCATGACACATACCGAACATTTAATTGCTTATTACCAACGAGTAGCGAACGACTGCATCTCAGGATTATCACTTGACTGTGTTATTTTCGGATTTCATGATACAAGGCTTAAAGTACTTCTACTACGCTGGAAAGACACAGAAGAATGGTGTTTACCAGGTGGTTTTATTTATAAAGCGGAGTCTGTAGATGCCGCAGCCGAGCGAGTGCTACACGAGCGAACAGGATTGAACCAGTTGTTTCTGCAACAATTTCATCTTTTTGGCGACGCTATTCGGTACGATCAGGATGATACGTTACGGCGACAGAAAATGCCCGACCTGATGTTTGGTATTTGCCCCGATCGCACCATTACAATGGGCTACTACGCCCTGGTCGACTACACGAAAGTGACGCCCACCGCCGATTTCCTGTCCGATGAATGCGTCTGGTGCGATGTGTCGAGTCTGCCGTCTTTGCTATATGACCACCGCCAGATTATTGATGTAGCCCTGCAAACCCTTCGGCTCCAGTTGAACTGGCAACCCATTGGCCTGAATCTGATGCCCGAAAAGTTTACGATCCCGGAGTTACAACGGCTGTATGAAACCGTGCTTGGGCGGCCTCTGGATGCCCGTAATTTTCACAAGAAAATTACGGGGCTGAGTATTCTGATCCGCTTGAACGAACGGCGAACGGGGGGCGCACACAAGTCGCCTTATCTTTATCAGTTCGATCAGGATAACTACCAGAAAGCACTCATTAACGGAAACCTGATTTTTGTCTAAGCCCGCTTATCGGGTAAGCTCGGAATTCGTATAGCCTGCGAGTCTTTCCAGCCTCTGTGCTTACTAATTCTGGCTAACCGGTTATCTTTGACCATCAATTTCTGGTTAGAAAAGCCCCTTTATGACTGCTCTCGACACTGTTTCAACTTATTACAACGCGTTTAACCGCAAAGATTGGGAAACGATGCTCCGTCTGCTCCATCCCGATGTGCGCCACGATAGTAACCAGGGAGCTACACGCACTGGCAAAGAGGTGTTTCGACAGTTTCTCCAACATATGGATGAGTGTTACGACGAAACGCTGACCGATATAATTATCATGACCGAGCCAACAGGTAGCCGGGTAGCCTGCGAATTCGTCGTAAACGGCGTGTACAAAAAAACGGATGGTGATTTGCCCGCGGCTACCGGACAGACGTATGTATTGCCGGCTGGTTCGTTTCTTGAGGTTGTCGATGGGTTGATCACCCGCGTGACCACGTACTATAACTTGCCGCTTTGGGAGTCGCTGGTTTTAGGTAATCAATAGTACATTGGCTAACAATTTGTCTCTCACCTTTCGCCGGCTGACAGGATCGGCGTTTCGAACGGTTTTCGACGATCTGGCGGCTCTGCGCATCGCCGTCTTCTACGACTTTCCGTACTTGTATGAGGGGTCTGTCGACTACGAAAAAAGCTATCTGGAAACCTATGCCCGCGCTGAGCGCTCGTTTCTGTTGGCCGTGTACGATGGAGAGCAATTGGTGGGCGCAACAACGGCTCTACCGCTACGCGACGAAACCGCCGAGGTACAGGCTCCTTTCCTGACGGCGGGCTATGAGCTGGACACGATTTTTTATTTTGGTGAAAGTATCCTGTTACCCGCCTACCGTGGTCTTGGACTAGGCAATCAATTTTTCGATGAGCGGGAAGCCCACGCCCGTCAGTTTGGGCACTATAAAATGACCTGTTTCTGCGCTGTGCAGCGTCCCGTCGATCATCCGCTTCGTCCCCTTGATTACAAGCCGCTCGATGGATTTTGGGTAAAGCGAGGGTATCGGCGTGATGATACGCTGCAAAGCGCCTTCGTCTGGCCCGATCGGAACGAGGTGGTCGAAACCGCTAAATCAATGATTTACTGGACAAAAGTGCTCGATTGAGGTAGTGCCTAATCAGGTTCCGGAGGCATTCTTTCCTAACATAAAGCCATCTCCTGCGGTTGTCTTTAGCGTATACAACACGCAAGGGTATGGAAACAAACGCGAAAACCGAACGCGAAATCGGAATTGGAGTTATCGGTATGGGCGGCTTTGGCCTGTTTGCCGTGCAGCAGTTTTTACAGGTCGGATCGCCGAACCTTCCTCAGGCTAAGCTGGTGGCCATTGCCGGATCGAAGCGGGAAGAAGCCATCCGAACCGCCAAACGATTTGGTGCCGAGCAGTTGGGGAGTCTCGAAGAACTGGTCAATCATCCCGATATAGATGTCATTTATATTGCCACCCCGCCCTTTTTACACTACGAACAGGCAATGCTGGCACTCAATGCCGGTAAACACGTCATTTGCGAAAAGCCCCTGGCCATGAATCCCGAGCAGGGCCGTGAAATGCTGGCGCTGGCTAAAGAAAAAGGGCTGCTCATGGTAACGAACCTGATGCAGCGCTACAATCCCATGTTTGCCCGGATTAAACACCTGATCGACAAGAATCTTCTCGGCGATTTTCTGCACGGATATTTTGAGAACTACGCCGGGGATGAGGGTCTTTCGCCCGAGCACTGGTTCTGGGATCGGACCAAGAGTGGCGGCATTTTTATTGAGCACGGTGTTCACTTTTTCGACATGTTTGCGGGCTGGCTGGGCGAAGGAACGGTGAAAGCGGCACAGATTGTCAAGCGGCCGAATAGCCAGGATATCGAAGACCAAGTTCAGGCAACTGTCGAATACGGCGATGATGTAACCGGTCGGAAACTGGTCAATTTCTACCACGGATTTACGCAAACCGGGCGGATGGATCGGCAGGAAATGCGGCTGGTGTTTGAGCGGGGCGATGTTACGCTCTTTGAGTGGGTACCCACCCGCATGATCCTGCGTTGCGTTGCCGATGAAGAAACGACGCGGGCGCTTATGGATTTGTTTCCGGGCGCGCAACTCAATGTAACGGCTAATATTGGTGGTAAAGACTTGCCCTTACGCGGTCGGCATAAAGAGTTTGATGCATACCAGCAAATCGAACTGCGCTTCGGGTTTGGTGAGGAAAAACAACATCTGTACGGTGAATTACTCCGGCTGATGTTCCGTGATCAGATTAATGGCATTCATTATCCGGGTACGCACCGGCTCATTACGGAGCAGAATGGCTTAAGCTCACTGGAAACCGCTACCCTAGCGGACAGAATGGCCCGGCAACAAGACGAGAATTGAGAGACGACAGTTAATAAAAAAAATTAGTAATATTGGTTTCCTGTCGAACTTTAACTAAAAACTACCTGAATTTTTTCGACCTTTGTGCTGTCTCATCTTTTCTCCGCATAGCGCATCATGATTACGGAGTCTCCAACACTCGATAACTCGGACGGTCAAATTCCGGGTGCATCACTCACCGGTGGCCCCATTCAGTCGGCCATTACGTACGAAAAAATTCCTACCCACATATACGCGGATGCCAAAGATGCATCACGGGCTGTGGCACAGGAAATTGCTGATCTGATCCGTCAGAAACAAAGCGAGGGCAAGCCCTGTGTATTGGGCCTGGCAACTGGCTCATCGCCCAAAACGGTTTATGCCGAATTAGTTCGGATGCACCGACAAGAAGGCTTGAGCTTCCGCAACGTTATTTCGTTCAACCTGGACGAATATTACCCAATGGAGCCTGACTCTCTCCAAAGTTACTGGCGCTTTATGCGTGAGCAGCTATTCGACCATGTCGATATCCCGGCCGGGAACTACCACGTACCCGATGGCACGCTGCGAACGGATAAAGTAGGTGAGTTTACCAAGCAATACGAAGCGGCCATCGAAGCCGCCGGTGGTCTGGATTTTCAACTGCTCGGGATCGGTGGTAATGGCCACATTGGCTTCAACGAACCGGGTTCGCTGATCAATTCGCACACCCGGCTGATGATGCTCGACAACTCGACACGGGCCGCAGCATCGGTTGATTTTGGTGGCTTGCCCAAAACGCCCCGCAAGGCAATCACGATGGGTGTATCCAGCATTTTGGGGGCTCGTCGTGTGGTATTGCTGGCCTGGGGTGAGCGGAAAGCACCCGTTATTCGGGGAGCGGTTGAAGGGTTGGTGACGGAACTGAATCCGGCATCGTACCTGCAAACGCATCCGAATGCCTTATTCGTCATTGACGAAGCGGCTGCCTCGGAGCTGACCCGCATGAAAACACCCTGGCTGGTGGATTCTGTGGAGTGGGATAACAAGATGAAGAAAAAAGCCGTCACGTATTTATCTTCATCGCTTGGTAAGCCCATCCTTAAGCTGACCGACCGTGATTACAACGATAACGGGATGAGCGATTTGCTGGCTCAGTACGGGCAGGCGTATGATATTAACATCGACGTTTTCAATCAACTTCAGCATACCATTACGGGCTGGCCGGGTGGTAAACCTAATGCCGACGATACCAATCGGCCGGAACGGGCTTTGCCTGCTCACAAGCGTTGCCTGATTTTCAGCCCACACCCCGACGATGATATCATCTCGATGGGCGGAACCTTCCAACGACTACGGGACCAGGGTCATGAAGTCCACGTTGGGTACCAGACGTCGGGTAACATTGCAGTTGCCGACGATGAAGCCCTGCGCTTTGCGGATTACGTTGTCGATTTCAACACCAAATTTGGCATCAAAAGCCCGGAGGCTACCCGGATATTTCAGGATGCGGCTGCTTCATTGCGGGAGAAAAAAGATTCCGAAATGGACACCCCCGAAGTACGCTATGTAAAGGGCCTGATTCGGATGGGCGAAGCAAAATCGACCTGTCGATTTGTGGGTATTCCTGTCGAGAACGCGCACTTTATGAATATGCCGTTCTACGAAACCGGAACCGTCGCTAAAAAGCCGCTGAGCGAAGAGGATATTAAAATTACGATGGCGCTGATCGAAGAGGTCAAGCCTCATCAAATTTATGCGGCTGGCGACCTGGCCGATCCACACGGAACGCACAAAGTGTGTCTGGATGCTATCCTTGAGTCGGTTCGTCGCCTGAAGCATAAGAACTTCATGAAAGATTGCTGGGTATGGCTTTACCGCGGTGCCTGGGCCGAGTGGGATATTCACGAAATTGAAATGGCCGTTCCTATGTCGCCGGATCAGGTGATGAAAAAGCGATTGGGCATTTTTAAACACCAGTCTCAAAAAGATGGTGTGGTGTACCAAGGCACCGATTCGCGCGAATTCTGGCAACGGGCCGAAGAACGCAACCGTACCACAGCCGGTATGTACAACAAGCTTGGACTGGCCGAATACGAAGCCATGGAAGCGTTTGTGCGCTGGCGGTTTTAGAATAGATTCTAGTCATCAAAAAAGCCCTGTATACACGTCTGTGTCATACAGGGCTTTTTTTATTGTCATTCCGACGAAGCGGGCCGCCCCGCTTCGTCGGAATGACAAAATCTATTGCATTTTCGTCTGCAGTCCTTTTCTAAAAATTATCAATTGGTTCAGTCACTAAGGGATAATCAGTAAAATGTTAAATACTTGTTTATTGTAATATAGATTTTAGATATAATTGCATGAATATATAATAGTTGTATTATAATTTAGCTGTTGTCAACGGTATGATAAGACAAAATAAACAAAGAACGCTCCGGCTTTTTGCGCTACACGAATTTATTCAGGACCACTTCACCAAGTCGGACTGGATAAAGGTGGCGTATCTGACCGACAGCCTTGAGTTAATAGAAGACCATCCCAGATTACTCCGGAGCCTGGACTTTAAAGATGAGGATTATGAGGGGAATAGCTTGCAGGTGCTGTCGAAGTTAATCAGCGAGAGCAGCAGCAACTTATACGAAATAGAGCACTTTGTCGAAGCCAAAAAAGCAACGATGAGTCGCCCTGTTCGGGAGGTGCCGGATTTCATTTCGACCGTTCAGAACGTTGTACCGGAACGGGTAATTACGTTTGCTCCCGATGTATTCCGAATGCCGGCCAAGCCTGTTGAGGCCAATATGCTGTCGGTAATGATGCCGTTTGAGAGTAAATTTTCGGGAACATACACGGCCATTCGGAATGTATGTGCCCGGCTTGGCATCGACTGCAGACGGGCCGACGATATCTGGGATAACAGTATCCTGATTCAGGATGTATTCGAACTGATTTTTACGTCCAGAGCCGTAATCACCGATTTCACGGACCGAAACCCCAATGTGTTTTACGAAACGGGCGTTGCGCATACGCTGGGTAAACTGGTCATTCCCATTACACAGTCTGTGGGCGACATCCCATTCGATTTGCGCCACCACCGGGCCCTGACTTATCTTTCCAACACGGAGGGATTGCTGGCATTGGAAAAGAACCTTGAAAAGAAACTGGCGAAGGTATTTAGTTAACCGTAAGACTCAGTTTATATTGCTAAGCATGCGTTATTTAACTCCTGTTCTTCTCTTCCAGAGCCAATCGAATAAGGTCGACGGTATTCTTAACCCCCGCTTTCCGGATGATGCTGGCTCGTTGATTGGCTACCGTATTCGGACTTATGCCAAAGTGGTCGGCAATAGCCGGGCTGCTCATGCCGTCGATCAGACACGTTAAAACCTGAGCTTCCCGTGAGGTTATTCGGTTCCAGATTGACAGAGTCGTTTTGGAACCGGACGGGGTAGATTCATTGCGAGGAGTTGTGCCCGGTAAAATCAACGTTCGGATGATGACCGATGAGGCATTGGGCGGATAATATAAGTCGCCATTAACAACGGTTCGGACCGCCCGGAGCATCTCTTCGAGTCCTGTATCCTTTAGTAAGTAACCGGCGGCTCCGTGCTGAACAGCTTTCAGAATATAATCCGGATTGTTGTGCATGCTGAACATCAGGGTTCGCACGGAAGGGTATTGGAGCGAAATTACTTTCAGAGCGTCGAGGCCCGACATACGGGGCATGGTGATGTCCAGTAACAAAACATCCGTATCGATGCTGGCAAGTAGGTCGATGGCTTCGTCGCCATCGGATGCTTCGCCCACGATCTGTACATCGGCCTCATCTTCCAGGAGCATCCGAATCCCTTTTCGAACCACGGAATGGTCATCGGCAATCAGAATTCGTATCGACATGACTAGTTAAGGTTATTGGATAAATCAACGCTCACCCGGACTTTCGTCCCCTTCTTCGGTTTCGACGTAATGGTCAGTACACCATTCAATAAACGGCTTCGCGTACGCATGTTATTGAGGCCATTGATCGCGCGTAGGTTTTTTTCATCGGTTGGCACCGTTTTCATAACGAACCCTTTGCCATCGTCGTCAATAGTCAGAACCAGTTTACTGGTTTGTTGCTGTAAGGTAATTTTAATTAGCTGCGCATCGGCATATTTCACGGCATTGTGCAACGCTTCCTGCGCAATACGATATAAACCAATCTCCATGGCCGAATTCAGTCGCCGGGCATCCGTAGGGCCGTTAAAGACAATGTTAAGGCCCGTTGAGCGCGTTGTTTGTTCGGCCAGTAGCTGCAACGTCGAGCCCAAACCGAAATCGCTTAATGTCGATGGCATCAAATTATACGAAATCTGCCGTGTCGTTTGAATCGTGTCGGCAATGAGGTCGCATAGGTCGGAAAAACGAAGTCGCTGTTTTTCGTCGACAAACGAAGTCGACTTCAACTTCTCTGCCTGTAGCTTCAAGCCGGTCAGCATCTGGCCTATGCCATCGTGCAGCTCGCGGGCAAAGCGTCGGCGTTCCTCTTCCTGGCCTTCCAGCAAGGCCGCCGACCGAACCGTATCTTCAGCCAATTGCAGCTGATACTTTTCCTGAGTCGTGCGAACCAGTTCCTGCTGGGTATCCACCAGTTTTTGATTCGAGGCTGCCAGGTTCTGATTGGTTGCCTCCAGCTCGCGGTTAGCAATTTCCATACGGTTATTGGCGAGCTGAAGCGCTTTTTCTGACCGTGCCAACTGACGAATGACATGCCTGGTATGATTGACCACTGGTCTGAAAATAAACAGGCCCTCGATCAATAACGTCAGCAGGGTGGCCATCGTCAGCAGCCATTCTATTCGTTCAAGTTGCTTGACCCGATCAAAGCTTTCCGTATCGAACTGAAAAACAATATCGTTCATCTGTTGCAGAAAAGGAAACTCATTCTGCAGAATAACCCCAAGAGCGGCTTTTTTGTCGTTAAGCGTCGTTTTCGGGTTGTTGATCCGAACAAAACTCTGGTAGATCGACTGGAAAAGTGGCTCAATGCGCGTAAACATGCTATCGAGCTGTCGGCTTTTCCGAACGGTATACAGCTTTTCCATAGGCAGTATACCCGTTCGTAACTGTATGTGGCTTTGGGCCCAGGAATGAAGCAGTGAGTCGGCCGAAACGGTATCGGCAGTAGCGAGGCCCTGGATTTGGAGCATGGCCAGTTTGGTCAACCGCTGGCTCAGCATCCGTTGGCGCCCAGCCACGTTCATAACCCGGCTGTCGTTGTAATGCGTGCTGATTGTGTGCTTGATAAACAGTAAACCACTTAGCGAAAGCACGGCAATGACGGCGAGGGCCATCATATAAAACCGGGTTAATCGGCTGGCTACCTGTTGATCGAGTTGAGTCATGAAAAGTCGGTTTGCGGTGTACGGTATTTGGCAGGCGAACAGGAATCTGTTTTTCTGTAAGGGTTTCCGTGGGGGCAGATGGTTGCTCATTCCTGTGGGGGCAGGTTTGAGAACCTGCCCCCACTAAACAAACCGTACCCCGAATCTCATAGTCCAATATACACAATCCCATCCACGGCCTTTACGGGAAACGTATTTATTGCGTACCCGTCGTCGTTGAGGCAAGCGCCCGTTTCAAGCGAGAATGTTTTTTTGTGGAATGGGCAGGCGACCTTAGGTTCTGCGCCCTGACTACCGATCATACCGCGGGACAGAGCCATTTGCTGGCGGTGCGGACATTCGTTATCCGTGGCATACCACTCGCCCCGGCGGGTGAAGTTGAAAACGGCGATCTGCCGGCCATTGAGCAAAACGCAGGCACCGCCATCTTCAGGAATGTGGTCGGTTGCACAGGCCGCGTGCCAGGTGATTTTATTGGTATTGATTGTGAGCGTTTCCATGATTGTACTAGGATTTTGATTTAGTAACGGCTTTGATCTGCCTGGCCGAAGCCGTTATTAAAAATGATAAAACTAAACCCACTCTTTTGCTCGTTTCTGATCGCGTAACGACTCGAAGGCAACGCTTGGATCTTTCTGTTCGGGCGCATTGACGAAGTGCGCAAACCGCGCGCGTAGCGCCGGGTTTTCGACAGCTTCTTTCCATTCGCATTTGAACGTATCGACCAGCAATTGCATCTCGCGCTCAAGATCACTGGCGATTCCAAGTACGTCATCGACGACAACGGCGCGCAGATACGTCATGCCGCCTTCCAGCTTGTTCATCCAGGTTGCCGTACGCGTGAGTGGATCGGCCGTTTTGATGTAGAACATCAGGAATCGGTCGATGTAACGGGTACAGGTCTCTTTGTTTACATCGGATGCAAGCAGCTGGGCGTGCTGGGGCTTCGAGCCTCCGTTGCCACCTATGTACAGATTCCACCCTTTTTCGGTGGCAATGATGCCAAAATCTTTGCTCTGCGCTTCGGCACACTCCCGGACGCAGCCCGAAACCCCCGATTTGAGTTTGTGCGGGGACCGAATGCCCTTGTATCGTTCCTCGACCTCGATGGCAAACGAAACCGAGTCCTGCACGCCGTACCGGCACCAGGTGCTGCCTACGCAGCTTTTCACGGTGCGCAGCGACTTGCCGTATGCGTGACCGCTCTCGAAGCCAGCCGCTATGAGTTCCTCCCAAATGACGGGCAGATCACCAACGTGAGCCCCGAAGAGATCAATGCGCTGGCCCCCGGTAATCTTGGTGTAAAGGCCGTATTTCTTGGCAACCTGACCAATCACGATCAGCTTGTCGGGCGTGATCTCGCCACCCGGAATGCGGGGCACAACCGAATAGGTGCCGCCTTTCTGGATATTGGCCAGAAACCGGTCGTTTGAATCCTGAATTGTCGCCCGTCCTTTTTCCAGAATGTTCTCGTTCCATAGGCTTGCCAGAATCGACGCCACGGCGGGCTTACACACTTCGCACCCATCGCCTTTGCCGATGTGGTCCAGAACCGTATCGAACGTCTTCAGTCTGTTGATTTTGACCAGATCCAATAGCTCCTGTCGTGTGTAGTCGAAGTGTTCGCACAGGATATTCCGAATATATACGCCTTTCTGCTTCAGCACGCCCTGAATGATGTCTTTCACCATGGGCGTGCAGCCTCCGCAACCCGTGCAGGCTTTGGTCGCTTTCTTGAGTGCATCAACGGTATTGTGGCCATTCTCCCCAATCTCGTGGCAAAGCATGGCTTTGGTTATCGCTTCGCAGGAACAAATCAGCGCATCGTCCGGAAGGCCCATGACACCTGCTCCTGCTTCCTCGCCACCCCTTGACCCCAGAATCAGATCTTCGGGATCGGGCGGGAGAATGGTTTTGTTTTTGCAGGTTTGCAGCAGCATATTGTACTGTTCGGCATCACCAACCAGAATACCGCCCAATAACTCTTTCCCATCCGCCGAGATATTGACCCGCTTATAGATACCTTTTGCTTTATTTTCGTAGACAATCGTTTTACAGTCCGACGCAAATGGATCGCCGAAGGAACCCACGTCAGTGCCGATCAGCTTCAGCTTCGTGGACATGTCGTACGGCTTGAACTCTTTTTCAAACCCCGTCAGGCGGGCGGCTACCACCTCGGCCATCTCGTAGCCGGGGGCCACCAGCCCATAAATCATGTGGTGAGCGACGGCACACTCGCCAATGGCAAAAATAGACGGGTCCGATGTTTGCAGGTAATTGTCGACCAGGATGCCCCCGCGCGGATGGGTCTCAAGGCCCGATGCTTTAGCAAGTTCATCGCGGGGACGAATACCGGCCGATATAACCAGCATATCGACGTCAATGTGTGACCCATCCGCAAACTGCATTCCGGTAATGGCATCGTTGCCCGTGATTTCCTGCGTACTCTTCGATAAGTGAATCGTTAGCCCCAGCGATTCCAGTTGATGCTGCAGAATGCCCGATCCGGCGTCATCAATTTGCCGGGGCATCAGCCGGGGGGCAAACTCAACGACGTGGGCTTCGTCCAGGCCCAGATCGAGTAGAGCTTTAGCCGCTTCCAAACCTAATAAACCGCCACCCAGTACGGCCCCGCGCCTGGTTAATCCAGGTCGGACTTTGCGCGCATAGTCTTGAATAAGGTCGAGGTCTTCGATCGTACGGTACACAAACACGCCGTCTTTTTCCACACCAGCTACGGGCGGCACAAATGCCCCCGAACCCGTAGCCAGTACCAGATAGTCATAAGGTACTACGATGCCGTGGTGTGAGCGAACCTCTTTCCGTTCCCGGTCGATGTCTACGACCGGATCGGTGAGGTAAAGCGTAATATCATTTTCGGCATACCAGCGCTGGGGCGCCAGTGTCAGATCGTCGGCCGTTTTGCCATCGAAATAAGCACTTAAATGAACCCGGTCGTACGCTACGCGCGGTTCTTCCCCAAAAACCGTAACGGTGAATTGTTGACCATTTTTTTCTTTAGCTACCAATTTTTCGCAGAATTTGTAGCCTACCATGCCATTGCCAATGACGACGACACGCGTGTTTTTGTTTGTGTTCATAGTTAATTGTAACTATATCATTATGAAAACCCCGGTTTATTATTGCACTTTACTGATAAATATGCCTTTTTCCTCCCAAAATAGGCAAGTCAAAAGTAAGAGGTGTTTTTTGTAAATCCTAGCCTATTATTCGGTTATAGGTTGATTATGAAACACATTTTTTTGAAAAAAGCTTGTTTTTAAGAATTTCATATCTACTTTTGAACTGAAAATAAGGCATAGTATAATTCGCCTATAGATAGTTAAATAGTACTATTCCAGTATAAACGGTAAAGTCAAATGATGCCAAAGCTAACACTCGTGGGGGCGGGTCCGGGCGATGGCGAACTGATCACTCTGAAAGGAGTCAGGGCGCTTCGGCAGGCAGATGTCGTTTTATATGACGATCTGGCCAACCACACATTACTGGATTTCGCACCTGAACAGGCGCTGAAAATCTACGTAGGTAAACGGGCGGGTCAGGCGTCGTTTACACAAGAAGAAATCAACGAGCTGATTGTTCGGTGTGCGCAGGAGCATGGCCATGTGGTTCGGCTTAAAGGGGGCGATCCGTACGTATTTGGGCGTGGCTTCGAAGAGTGTGAATACGTACGGCAATACGCCATTGACTGCGAAGTTGTGCCGGGCGTATCGAGTAGTATAGCCGCACCGGCGTCGCAGGGTATTCCCGTAACGAGCCGGGGTGTTAGCGAAAGCTTTTGGGTCATTACCGGTACTACACGGAATGGCGAACTTTCGGATGATCTGTACCTGGCCGCTCAGTCGAAAGCAACCATTGTTGTGTTGATGGGCATGCGCAAAGTAAAGGAGATATGCACCATTTTCTGCACGGCCGGACGCGGCCATTTGCCCATGGCGATTGTGCAGAACGGGACGCGTGCCGATGAACAGTGCGTCATTGGTCAGGTCTGGAATATGCCACAATTGGCGGCAGAGCAAGGCGTGGGGGCGCCCGCTGTGCTGGTCATCGGTGAGGTTGTTTCGTTACATCCGTCTTACCTGGCGGAGTCGATGCGCAACTTTTCTATGGCCTATTAATCAGTTTGCTGATAAGGGTTCTGTCGTTGGCGGCAGCGAACCAGAAATGGCAAACCACAAACAAAAAAGCCGATCCGGTGTGGGGGCACCTTTGGATCGGCCAAAACAGGGTTGTCTATGCGAAAAACACAAACATGTCAAAGAAAATGAAAAAAAGCAGCTAAAGCAAATCGACCTCTCACCGCCACTGGCCGCACTGTAGCCCGCCAGTCTTCGCCGTAGTCCTTTCAGAACCACCCGTCCGGTCTGGTACACACGTTCTTACCCATTTCTGGGCAGGTACACTCGCTATTGTCTTCGCTGTTCATTTTCTTCTTAATCGGATTGCCTATTCTCATGAAGTATACATTCAACCGATTGGCCATTGCCGGTATTCTGCTGCTGGTAACCTGGTCAACAGGGGTCGCACAAATCTCACTTGTCGGGCAGCTTCGTACCCGAACCGAACGGCGAAATGGCGTTGGTAACCTGCCGCCGAGAGATGCTCCGGCTGCTTTCTTTACGTCGCAGCGTACTCGGCTGACGTTCGGCTATAAATGGGATCGTGTCCAGTTTCAGACCGTCATTCAGGACGTTCGGGTGTGGGGGCAGGACGCATCCACGATCAATAACGCCGATGGCAATCGTCTGATGGTTCACGAAGCCTGGGCCGAAGTGAGCCTCATCAACAGAGCGGACACAACCATTAAATTTCGACCTATCCAGCATCTTTCCCTTAAAATTGGCCGTCAGGAGCTGGTATACGATGATGTTCGGCTATTGGGTAATCTCGACTGGCTCCAGCAGGGGCGTCGCTTCGATGCGGCTCTGCTGAAAGCGCAGCACATGGGCTGGGCGCTCGACCTCGGGGTTGGATTCAATCAGAACACCGATGCCTTTGGTACGGTGGGAGATAACTACACGCCGGGAAACGTCCCCGTATCGGCCCTATCGACCCAGAACGTATCACTAAACATTCCGGCAGGCTTCATCCCGACGGCCGGTAAAGGGGGAGCTCCGGTCTTGGCAACTCCCCTGAGCACAAACGGCCAGAACCAGCAATTTAAGTCGTTCCAGATGGTTTACCTGACACGCAAGTTTGGCGGTCCGGCATCCGGGCAGACGAAATTCTCGGCGCTACTCTTTAAAGATGATTTTCAGAAGTACCGGCCCGATTCGCTGGGAAGTGCTACGGCAGGTTACGTATATGGGAGACGTTACGATGTAGCGGGTACTAATTCGCGGGTAACGTACGGGGCCATGCTGGTCGGTCAGCTAGGGAGCGACGCAGCTAAATTGGGTAAAGTACAGTGGCAGGTGTTTGCTTACGGGCAAAATGGCAAAGACCGCGACGGCCTCAGTATCAGAAAAGCCTACCATTACGGCGGTAATGTCATGTTTCAGAAAGGACTATTGAGCTTTGGCCCTGGTTATGAGGTGCTTTCGGGTAACAATGCCACAACGATCCAATCGGGTGAAACCAGCCGCTTCGACCCGCTATATGGCACACCGCACCGCCACTGGGGTTATATGGACTACTTCTATGTAGGAACGGGATCGCCCGCGGGCGGCTTGCAGGATGCGTTCCTGAAATTCAAATACACCAGTACCCGACTGACAACCACCTTCGATGTTCACTATTTCGCGCTGGCTGCACCGACGTACAACAAAATGCCGGATGCACCCGTCGGAGCACTGCTCTCGAACAAACTGGGTATAGAATATGACTTTGTGGCCAACTATGTGCTCAACAAATTTACCAGTCTGGAATTCGGCTACTCGGTTATGAATGGAACGAACAGCCTGGAATACACCAAACAGGGGACGATGGGTGAGAAGAACCACATCGGTACCTGGTCGTACCTGATGATCAATATCCGCCCGGATTTCTTCTATACGAAGCCGACGGCAATTAAGCCGTGACGGATGTGCTAGTAAATTGATAAACAGGCTATTGCCTATTAATCGTAAACTCTTTTAGTTGATCAAACCATGCAAACGAATAAACCTCTCGAATCGTTGAATGTCTTCCGTTTTAGCGGTGTGCAGATGCGTACTTTCCACATCACCTGGCTCACCTTCTTCGTCTGTTTCTTCGGCTGGTTCGGGCTGGCCCCGCTGATGCCCGCTATCCGGGCTGACTTAGGGCTGACGAAACCGCAGGTGGGCAACACCATTATTGCTGCGGTATCCGCTACGATCCTGGCCCGACTGGTGATTGGTCGGCTGTGCGATACCTGGGGACCGCGGAAAACCTACACCGCTTTGCTCGTATTGGGTTCTTTGCCGGTCATGTTCGTTGGGCTGGCGTATGATTACACCACTTTCCTGTTGTTTCGTCTGGCCATTGGCGTCATTGGGGCCTCCTTCGTGATTACGCAGTTCCACACGTCGATTATGTTTGCGCCTAATATTAAGGGAACAGCCAATGCCGTGGCTGGTGGCTGGGGTAACCTGGGCGGTGGCATCACGCAACTGGCCATGCCGCTGATTATGGCCACCATTGTTGGGTTTGGCTACACCAAGCACGAAGCGTGGCGTCTGGCAATGATCGTACCGGGCGTTCTGATGCTTGTTATGGCGTTCATTTACTACCGCTTCACGAAAGATACGCCTGCTGGTAACTACCGGAGCGCCGGACCGGACGAAATTGAGCGCTCGGTGGCAACCAGTGAGAAAGTAAGCTTCTGGGCCGCCTGTGCCGATATTCGGGTGTGGGCGCTGGCGCTGGCCTATGCCTGCTGCTTCGGTATGGAAATTACGTTTGATGGCGTAGCCGCCCTTTATTTCTTCGACAACTTCAAGTTGGCTGAAACTGAAGCCGGTTTCTGGGCAATGTTGTTTGGGGGGATGAACATCTTTGCCCGCGCCCTCGGCGGTATCGTCGCCGATAAAGTGGGTAGCAAATACGGTATGCGTGGCAAGGGTGTTTTGCTGGCAGGTATGCTGGTGCTGGAAGGTGTGGGCATTATGCTGTTTGCCCAGGCGGGTAGCTTACCCATGGCGATTCTGTCTATGATCACGTTTGCGCTGTTCCTGAAAATGTCGAATGGCAGCACCTACGCTATTGTGCCTTTCGTGAATCCGAAAGCTGTCGGTGCTATATCGGGTGTGGTTGGTGCCGGAGGCAATCTGGGCGGTATGCTGATGGCGTTCCTGTTCAAGTCGCAATCAATCAGTTACGGGCAAGCGTTCCTGTACATTGGGTGTGCTGTAGCGGCCATAGGACTGCTTTTATTTCTGGTGAATTTCAGCAAAGCGGTCGTTGTCGAACCGGCCGAAACCGAATTGCAGCCAGCTTGACTAGTGAGGAATAAGTCGTGAATCGTGTAGCGTTCAGAATAACTACGTTGAAAGCCAATCTCATTCCGAACGCTACACGATTCGCTCTTAATATAAAGAACAATGACTCATCAAACGACCTGTTGCTATTGTGGTGTTGGCTGTGGAATTGTAGTCAAACAGGAACCGAACGGACGATTGACCGTTGAGGGCGACAAACAGCACCCATCCAATCGGGGTATGCTGTGCTCGAAAGGCATGAATCTGCATTACACCGTCATGGATCAGTCGGATCGGCTGCTGTATCCGCAGATGCGTCTCAACCGCAATATGCCTATGCAACGGGTGAGTTGGGATGCCGCGCTGGAGCGGACAGCTGCGGTATTCAAAACGTTTATTCAGAAATACGGTCCGGACTCAGTTGCGTTTTATGTGTCGGGGCAATGCCTGACGGAAGAATATTACCTGGTCAATAAACTCATCAAAGGCTTTATCGGCTCAAACAACATCGACACCAACTCCCGCCTGTGCATGAGTTCGGCGGTGGTGGGCTACAAACTGTCGCTGGGCGAAGATTCGGTGCCGGTTTGCTACGATGATATCGAAGAAGCCGACGTTTTTCTGGTCGAGGGGGCCAATCCGGCCTGGTGCCACCCTATTTTATGGCGACGGATTGAAGCCCATAAAGCGGCCAATCCAACCGTCAAAATCATTTGTGTCGATCCGCGCCGAACCGATACGGCCCGTTCGTCGGATCTTCATTTGCCCCTTCGGCCCGGTACCGACATTGTGTTGAACAACGCCATCGGTCGATTGCTGATCGAGAATGGTGATATTGACGCTGAGTTTATTGCTAACCATGCCGATGGATTTACCGCCTACAGCGAGCAGGTGATGCAGCGCAGCCTTACTGAAGCCGCCGACATTTGTGGTGTTTCGGCCAATGCCATTCGGCAGGCAGCTGAGTGGATCGGCCGGTCGAAAGGCTTTCTGTCGCTCTGGACGATGGGGCTGAACCAGTCGGTCATCGGGGTAAACAAAAACCTGTCGCTTATCAACCTACACCTGATTACGGGGCGCATTGGCAAGCCCGGCAACGGCCCATTCTCGCTCACGGGTCAGCCTAATGCGATGGGTGGTCGCGAAACGGGTGGTTTGGCCAACGTGCTGCCTGCCCACCGCGAGGTAACGAATGCCGCTCACCGGGCCGAGGTCGAAGCCTTCTGGAATAGCCCGGTTAACATTGCGGCAAAGCCGGGTCTGACGGCCACCGAAATGTTCGATGCGCTGGCTGATGATAAATTGAAGGCCATCTGGATTATCAACACCAATCCGTTGGTTAGTATGCCGGATGTCAATGCTGCCGAGGCCGCTCTGAAAAACGCGCGGTTTGTTGTCGTGCAGGACGTATCGAACCGGGCGGATACGGTGCCGTTTGCCGATGTAGTGCTGCCTGCTGCGGCCTGGCTCGAAAAAGAGGGAACGATGACCAATGCCGAACGCCGGATTGCGCACTTGCCTAAAGTGCTCGACGCACCCGGCGAAGCCTTACCCGATTCGGAAATTATCTGGCGATTTGCGCAGAAAATGGGTTATGATGATGCCTTCTCCTATGCGAATACGTCGGCTGTTTATGACGAGTACGCCCGGCTTACTGAAGGGACCAACGTCGATATAACCGGCGTAAACTATGAGTTGCTCAGGCAAAAGCGCACCATTCAATGGCCTTATCCAAAAGAAGAAAGTAAGGAGCTAAACCGGAAACCGCCTATCCCGGCGGGAAATCGCGAAAACCAGACCGGAACAAAACGGCTCTTTACCAACCATACATTCTACACGCCTAACGGTCGGGCGCAAATCTATGCTGTGCCCGACGAGAATACTTCCGAACCTACCGACGAAGACTTTCCGCTCATCTTAACCACTGGTCGTATCCGCGACCAGTGGCACACCATGACCAAGACCGGGCGTGTGGCCAAGTTGAATCAGCACAGTCCACAGCCCTTCCTGCAAATCCACCCGGCCGATGCGAAAGCACGGGGCATTGAAGAGGGGCAATTGGTTGAGGTTCGGGGTCGCCGGGGAGAAGTTCGGGTAAAGGCGCAACTCACGGAGGATGTTCGTCCTGGTTTGTGTTTCTTACCCATGCACTGGGGAAAGGTAATGGCCGGATCGTCGGAGGGTCGCCACCTGAATCGGGCCAACAACCTGACGAATGCGCTTGTCGATCCCCGCTCTAAAGAACCAGATTTTAAGTTTTCGGCAGTCGAGGTTGTTCCGTATAGCAAGCCCGTCGAAAAAATTATCATTATCGGGGCCGGATCGGCCGGACTAGGCTTTATCAATGCGTATCGAGCCTTGAAGTCAGGCCGTGTTGAGAGTCCTGTAACGCCGGTCGATGACGAGCTTCATGTTTTCTCCAAAGAAATCTACCCGTTCTATAACCGTGTTTTGTTGCCCGATTACATCAGCGGAGCGCAATCGTGGGACCAACTGGTCAAGTTGCGGGAAGACCAGTTTGCCGAAGCCCGCATCGTTGTGCATAAAGGGGTAGGCATTGCCCATATCGACCGGAACGCGAAGGTGGTGATCGACACCAACGGTGTGGAACATACCTACGACAAAATTATACTCGGTACGGGTAGCCGGGCATTTATGCCTAAAGGAATTCCCCGTTTGCCGGGAATCTTCAACATGCGCTCGCGGCTCGATGCGGATTCGCTCCTGCCATTCCTGAATCAGAACGACCCACATGCCGTCATTGTGGGTGGTGGACTGCTGGGGCTTGAACTAGCCGCTTCGTTGCGGCAGATACAGGTACGGGTAACGGTTATTCAGCGGGCCGGCCGGTTTATGGAACGTCAGCTTGACTCGCTAGCCAGCGAACTGCTGTACCTGGAACTCATTGACCGGGGTATCGAAATTTATTTTAACGAAGAGGTGCAGACTTTTATGGGAACCGATACCGTTGATGGAATTCAACTGAAGTCGGGCAAAAAGCTTCATTGTCAGGTAGTGGTGATGGCTATTGGTACGGTTCCCAACATCGAACTCGCCCGCGAAGCCGGTCTCAGCTGCAACCGGGGCGTGGTGGTGAACGATTACCTGCAAACTTCCGACCCCGACATTTTTGCCGCTGGCGAAGTGGCGCAGTGGAATGGCGAGATGTGGGGCATTACCCTTGCCGCCGAGCAACAGGCCGAAACGGCGGCTCGCTTCATCGCCGGTGATATTTCACAGCCTTATAAGGGCAGCCTCGCCATCAGTATTCTAAAAATGGAAGGCTTGCACCTGTGCAGTATGGGACTGACCGAAGTGCCCGTCAATGCTGGGCGCGACTACGAAGAGATCGTCTTTATCGACAAGTCGAAACGGTACTATAAAAAGTGCATCGTTCAGGGAGATAAGCTAGTCGGAGCTATTTTAGTGGGCGACAAGAATGAGTTTGCCGAGTTTCGGGAATTGATTGCCAATGGCACCGAACTATCCGAAAAACGACTTCAACTCCTGCGGGCCAGCAAACAAGTTGATCCGCTGGAAGGCAAGCTGGTCTGTTCCTGCAATACGGTTGGCCAGGGCAACCTGGAGCGGGCTATCCAGGCAGGTTGCACGGATTTTCAGCAGTTATGCCAGAAGACCGGGGCTGGAACCGGCTGTGGCTCATGTCGCCCGGAAGTGCGAAGTATTCTTTTATCCATGAGCGAATTAGTGTAGAGACGCACATTTGCGTCTTAGCTTTCTAGTGTTGCTGCCGCATGCTGAGACGCAAGTATGCGTCTCTACAAAACAAAAACAATGCGCGACTACTACAACGTAAAAATCAACATGCCCGCCGGGATTGTTTCGCCCGGCACGCTGCAAACGATATTGTCGCTGGCTTATGAAGCGAAGGTTCGGCGGGTACGCTTTGGTGCCCGTCAGCAATTACTAATGACGGTGCATTACGAAGACATGCGGTTTCTGGAAAAAGACCTGAAACAGCATCAGATTGCGTACGAGTTGAATACGGAGCAGTACCCCAATATCATTAGCTCCTACTGCGGAGAAAATGTGTTCCGAACGGGGGCCTGGCTGCGGGAAAGCGAATACCATACGGTGCTGGACCAATTTGATTATCAACCACAACTCAAGGTAAACCTGTCTGATTCGAACCAGAGTTTTACACCGTTCTTCACCGGAAATCTCAATTTTATCGCTTCATCCGAACCTCATTTCTGGTATCTGTACGTCCGCCCGAAACAGCACAATGGCCTGTTTCGATGGCCGGAGCTGGTATACACCAACGACATTGGTCGACTGGCCAAGGCGGTTGAAGAGGCTATGCTAAAACAGGAGTATGTGCGCGAAGAAGCTTTGTATAAGCTCGTTACGGGCGGACAGAATTTTATTACCCAACCTGCCCATGAAGAGGTTGAACTGCCTGATTTTTCGCTGCCCTACTACGAAGGATTTAACCGGTACGGGGAGCGTTCGTGGTTGGGGCTTTACCGTCGGGATGAGCAGTTTTCGATTGCTTTTCTACTGGATGTCTGTGCCTTATGCCTCAAAACCCGCATCGGAGAATTGTGTGTTACTCCCTGGAAATCGCTCATTGTCAAAGGCATTGAAGAGAAAGACCGTGCTGCCTGGTCGTATGTATTGGGTAAACACAACATCAACGTGCGCCATGCGGCCAATGAGTTAGCTTGGCAAACCGAAGACCATACCGATGCCGGTACGGAATTGAAGAATTACGTGATCCGGTATTTCGAGAAAAATGACACCCGGACATTCGGCCTTTGTTTTGGTGTCCAGACGCGCGCTAAATCAGAAGTGTTCGGGTCTGTTTTAATTCGAAAACGTCCTTTAATTCGGCTAGGGCAATTGGCCCTGTTCAGCGTGTATGATTTGTATTACACAGAGAATTTTAATCCCAACAGCCGGACTTATCACCTGGCTGAAAAAGGATTGTTGAAAATGCACGTGCCCAACCAGTTAAATCGTTTGTGTCGGAAGTTTAACGCGCGCCGGTCGCAGGAGCGGGTAGAAACGGTTCGGGTAGAAAAAGAAAGAACAGAATCAGCTCTACCCGCAGATACTACAGTTGTCCACCAGTGTCGCCACTGCTTTACGGTCTACGACGCTCACTACGGAGACGCTCGACGCGGCATCTTCGCCGGCATCGCCTTCCGTGATTTGCCAATTGATTATACGTGTTCAACCTGCGACGCGCCGAAATCAGATATGCGTGAAATCGAGACTGCGTTCGTTTCCTGAAGCAGACACGACATGTAAAAACAAAAATCAGTATTATTAGGGTATGAGCAGTCATACCAACGAACTCAAACAGCAAATCGAACACATTCTACGCTGGGAGCAGTCGTCACACTGGCGTCTGCGCGATTTTGAGTCGTTGAGCCAACTGATTTTCCTTCACACAAACCGTCAGGTAGACGCCCACGAGTTGCAGGCATTCTGGGTATCGTCGGCCGTTTCCTCGGCATCGTTTCTGGATACTCTGGCCTGCTATGCCGACTATTCGGATTGGAACGAGTTCTGCTCCCGAAATTTCTATGGTGAAGTCGGCCTCGACGATGAATCGGTGACGCTTCATGCGCCGATGTGGGAAATTCCCATTAAATGGGTCATTTTACTTTGCTGGCTATCCCTGATCGCGTCGGTTCTGGTTGCCATGCTTCTGGTGTGGAAACACTAAACGATTCCCTCTTTCGCAGCGTTATTATTCCATAGTTCCTAGTCAACAACCAAAACCCAATTCAAGCGACCGAATGGTACGTTTTCCTTTATGCCTGAGCCTGTTGCTCAGCGCAACCCTGGTGCTGGCTCAATCTGCACCCAAAGCTAAGTCAGCTGCGACAAAGCCCACCCTCCGGTCCTCGCAGACCACATTTTCCAACCTCAACAGCCCGATCCCACTCGACCCCGACGTTAAAGTTGGGAAACTGCCCAATGGGCTGACCTATTACATCCGTAAAAATGCAGAGCCAAAAAAACGGGCTGAACTGCGGCTGGTCATTCGCGCGGGCTCGGTGCTGGAAAATGACAACCAGCAGGGGCTGGCCCACTTCATGGAGCATATGGAGTTTAATGGCACGAAGAATTTCCCTAAAAATGAACTGGTCAACTTCCTGCAATCGGCAGGGGTGCGTTTCGGGGCCGATCTGAATGCCTACACGGGCTTCGACGAAACGGTCTATCAACTGCCCGTTCCGACGGATTCTGCCCATGTCTTCCGTCAGGCCTTTCAAATCCTCGAAGACTGGGCACACAACGCGACCATAGACCCAATCGAAGTCGATAAAGAACGCGGTGTCATTCTGGAAGAACGGCGGCTAGGGCGCGGGGCCGGTCAGCGGATACGGGATAAGTATTTTCCGGTTCTTCTGAACAACTCGCAGTATGCCAAGCGACTGCCCATCGGAACCGAGCAGGTGTTGACCACGTTCAAGCCCGAAGTGCTGCGGCAATTTTACAAAGATTGGTATCGCCCCGATTTGATGGCCGTTATTGCCGTTGGGGATTTCGATATGAAGCAGGTGGAAGGAATCATCCGCGAAAAATTCGGCCGGATTCCCGCGGTTAAAAGCCCTAGGCCGCGTACCGAATATGACATTCCGGCGCACAAAGACACGAAAGTAGTTATTGTTACGGACCCCGAACAGCCCAATACGGTAGTGCAGGTCATTTACAAGCGGCCCGAAATCAAGGAAAAAACACTGAACGATCTACGGGAGAGCATCAAACGGGGCTTATTCAACACCATGCTTGGCAACCGGATTCAGGAATTGACGCAACGTGCCGATCCGCCATTTTTGGGTGGTTACAGCAATTACAGCGATTTCCTGGGCAACCTCGATGCGTTTACCTCCATTGCCGTGGCAAAAGAAGGAAACGTTGAACGGGCTATCCGGGCGGTGCTCGATGAAAATGCCCGTGTGAAACAGTTTGGCTTTACACCAACGGAGCTGGCTCGTGCCAAGCAGGAGTTTATGACCAGTGTGGAACAGGCCTACAGCGAACGGGACAAAACCCGTTCGGCCAATTACGTGAATGAGTACGTACAGAACTTCACGGATAAAGAACCATACACCAGCATTGAGTTTTATTACAACTTCCTGAAGAAAGAGCAGGATGGTATCAAGCTCGCCGAAGTCAATGCGCTCGTCGATCAGTTTATTCACAACGACAACCGGGCCGTTATCGTTATGGCCCCCGAGAAAGAAAAAGCCAATCTGCCAACGGTGGAGCAGATCATTGGCTACGTTGATGATGCAGGGAAAGGGCTGACGGCTTATGAAGACAAAACGCTTAGTACGCCTTTGTTGGCTACCCAGCCAACTGCTTCGCCGGTGGTAAGCGAAAAGCAGATCAAGGACATCGGCGTGACCGAGTGGACGTTGAAAAATGGTGTTCATGTGGTCGTGAAACCCACTAATTTCAAGAACGATCAGATTCTGTTTTCGGCGAGTAGCCTTGGCGGAACCTCCCTGTATGACCTGAAAGACTTTCAGTCGGCGCGGTTCTCGTCTACGCTGGCGGCAATGGGCGGAACGGGTGCCTACAATCAGATTCAACTGGGCAAGTTTCTGTCGGGCAAACAGGTGAGCGTGTTTCCGTATGTGGGCGAACTGAGCGAAGGCGTCAACGGCAGCGCGGCTCCGAAAGATCTGGAAACCGCGCTTCAATTGCTCTACAGCTACTTTACGCAGCCGCGCAAAGATTCCGACGTGGTGAAAGGTTTCCTGTCAAATCAGCGGAGTGCTTTGCAAAACCGGATCAATACACCAACACCACAGGGCGTATTTCAGGATACGTTATCCGTTACGCTGGGCAACAACAACCCCCGGCGGCAACCGCTCAAACCCGAAGACCTGGACAAAATCGATCTTGACCGAGCGTTGGCAATCTACCAGGAGCGATTCGCGAATGCCGGTGATTTTACGTTCTATTTCGTTGGTAATGTCAACGAAGCTCAGTTAAAGCCGCTGGTCGAAAAATACCTCGGTGGTCTGCCTGCTACGGGTAAATCGGAGAAATTTACGGATCTCGGCATCCGGGCACCCAAAGGGCAGATTAGCAAAACGGTTTATAAAGGCGTTGATCCCAAAGCCGCCGTGCAGCTGATTTACACGGGCGATATTACGTGGTCGCCGGAAACCGCTACCCAACTGGATGCCTTGGCCGAAGTGCTGGAAATCAAGCTGATCGAGAAACTTCGGGAGGAAGAAAGTGGCGTATATGGCGTTGGGGCTACTGCCGCTTATGCCAAGTATCCGGTGCCGCGCTATACTTTCCGCATCAACTTTGGCTGTGCGCCCGAAAATGTTGACAAACTCGTTGCCAAAACGCAGGAATTGATCGATGATCTCAAACAGAAAGGAGCTTTACCCGCCGATATTGCTAAGTTCAAGGCCGAAACCCGTCGTGAAACCGAAGTGCAACTGAAGGACAATCAGTTCTGGCTGGGCTATCTCCAAAATCAGTACTACAACGGCGATGCGCCGGACGAGGTTTTGCACGAAAGTGAGCAGTTGAATAAGGTGACCGTAGAAAGCACAAAAGCCGCAGCCAATCAATACTTTGGTCCGAATCTGATCAAGTTGGTACTGATGCCGGAGAAGAAGCAGTAAGAAATTTAACGATCTTTGTTGGCTACCAGTCAATAGCTTATGGAACTGAACAAACAAGCTATCCTACAATTTATACAGCGTAACCGCCAGCACATCAAGTCGTTCGGTGTAGCTCGAATAGGCCTGTTTGGCTCATTTGTGCGGAACGAGCAACGGGTGGATAGTGATATTGATCTATTGGTTGATTATGAAGCAGGGCAGGCATCGTTTAAAAATTTAATGAACCTAGCTTTCTTTTTTGAAGATTCATTTCACCGGAAAATTGAACTTGTCACCCCTTCGTCGTTGAGTACCCGATTACAACAGTACATAGCTAAGGAAGTGGAATATGTCACGCTCACTGATTGAGTATCTGGAGCATATTGCCGAAGAAACTAATTTTTTAATCAATGTATCTACGGACCTATCGCTGGACAAGTTGTTGTCGGATGAGATACGGAAGCGAGCCATTGTCCGAAGTCTTGAAATAATAGGTGAAGCTGCGAAAAAGGTAGATGATGAAACTCGCCATGCCTATCCCGAAGTTAGCTGGCGGGCCTTTGCCGGTATGCGGGACATTCTTATTCATCAGTACTTCGGTATTAACTATGACATCGTTTGGGAGACATTGCAGAACGAAATTCCTGAACTGGCTTTTCAGATTAAGGAAATTATTGCTGATTTACAGGCCCGAGGTATAGAGTAGACCAAACATCATCCGGTTGATGCTTATGCCGGAGAAGAAGGGATAGAAAGTTGCCAGTTGTCAGAGGAGGTAAACACCTTTGACAACTGGCAACTTTTTTAATGTGGCAACCGATCTCGGATGGCTCCATATACCCACGTGCCGCCAATAGCACTAAGCAAGGTGACAAGCACAACGGAATAACCCGCCCCAATCTGGGCAAAAAGTGGCCCTGGACACGCACCGGTAATGGCCCAGCCAAAGCCAAATAAGAGGCCGCCAACTACCTGACCCTTGTTAAACTGTTTTGGCTGGATAGAAATCGGATCACCCTGTAACGTTTTGATCGATAGTCGTTTAATAAGTTGAACGGACAACATGCCTACGGCTACAGCGGTGCCAATGACCCCATACATGTGGAAGGAGTCCAGCCGAAACATTTCCTGAATGCGAAACCAGGAAATGACTTCTGCTTTCATAAACACAATCCCGAAGAAGATGCCCACCAGGCCAAATCGCCAGTTAGCTGTTCCGGGGGGAGTTTTTGCGGTTTCTGTACCCGCTTTCTGTTCTGTGGAAATCATCGACTTATGGGTTTGTATGAATGATTATAGCGTAGGCATAGATTCAAAAGCCGACCCAGTGCATCAGATGAGGCAAAAAAAGGTGCGTCATCGTGAAGCCGCCAACCATAAAGCTTAGGGTAGCTACCAGCGATGGCCATTGTAGATTCGACAGGCCCATAATGGCATGTCCTGACGTGCAGCCACCCGCGTAGCGTGTGCCAAAGCCGACTAGAAAACCACCGATGACAAAGAATAGAAGCCCTTTGGCGGTAAACAGATTTTGCCAGGTGAAGATATCCGTCGGCATTAATCCGCTTGTAAAGTCGTGAATGCCCAGCTTCTGTAAATCCTGTAGTGTGTCCGGAGCGATGGTCATGGCGACTGGGTTTTTCAACAACGTACCGCCGATAAATCCACCAATCAGAATACCCCCGACAAACCACAGGTTCCAGGCTTCTTTACGCCAGTCGTAGTTAAAAAAACTAATGTTGGCTGGTAGGCAGGCCGCGCAAATGTGCCGTAGGGATGAGGAAATCCCGAAGGCTTTATTCCCCAGAATAAGCAGTGTCGGTACTGTCAGGCCGATCAGTGTACCGGCTACGTACCAGGGCCAGGGTTGTGCGATGAAGTCGAGCATATCAATATAATCAGTGATTAGTAAGTCGTTCACTAACGACTGGTATATCAACTTTACGAATGGCTGCCAGGCCGCCAGCCACATTCACGACGTTATCGAATCCCCGCGCTTTCAGGATAGAATTGGCCACCATCGAGCGGTAACCACCCGCGCAGTGAACGTAAACGGGTTCGGTGCGGCTGATCTCGGCCATGTGGTCGTTGAGGTTGTCAAGAGGTAGGTTTTCGGCCCCTTCAACGTGCTCTCCGGCAAATTCAGCGGGTTTACGCACATCAATAACCGGGATAGCCGGGTTCTGCTGCCAGCGTTTTGCGAACTCCTCTGCCGAAATGGATTCAATGGTATCGACTTCTTTATTCGCCTGTTGCCAGGCTGAAAAACCACCCTCCAGAAAACCAATGCAATGGTCGTAACCAACGCGGGCCAGCCGCAGAACCGTTTCGCTCTCCTGCCCGTCGGGTGCGACGAGCGCAATCGGTTGGGTCAGTTCCGGAATTAAGGCACCTACCCAGGGGGCAAACTGGCCGTTCAGGCCAATATTGATCGAATTGGGAATGAATCCTTTGGCAAAATCAGCGGCTTCTCGTACATCCAGAATCAACGCACTGACCTCGTTAACGGCGGCTTCGAAGGCGATGGGTGAGAGCGCCTGGCTACCCCGCTGCATCACGCGGTCGATGGGTTCGTATCCCTCTTTATTGAGCCGGGCATTCTCGGCGAAATAAGCCGGTGCCGCTGTCAGGCCGTCAAGTACTTTCTCGATAAAATCGGCCTTCGATTTGGCCCGGAGGGCGTAATTAAAGCGTTTTTGGTTGCCAAGCGTATCCGTCGTTTCCTTGCTCATATTCTTTCCGCAGGCTGAGCCAGCGCCGTGGGCTGGGTACACGATCACGTCGTCGGGAAGAGGCATTATTTTGGCCTGGAGACTGTCGTAGAGCATACCGGCCAGGTCATGCTCGGTCAGATCACCTTTGATCGCCAGATCGGGCCGACCGACATCGCCGATAAAGAGGGTATCACCCGTGAAAATTGCCCGTTCCTTTCCCGTCTCGTCGATGAGCAGATAGGTCGTTGATTCGGGTGTGTGGCCGGGCGTGTGTAGCACCTTTATGGTCACGTTGCCCAGCGCAAAGGTTTCGCCATCGGCTGCATGGTAGGCTTCGTAACGGGTCTTGGCAGTAGGGCCGTAAACGATGGTTGCGCCCGTTTTTTTCGCTAAGTCGAGATGACCTGACACAAAATCGGCGTGAAAGTGTGTCTCGAAAACATACTTGATTTTTGCCCCTGCTTTTTCGGTTTTCCGGATGTAGGGTGATGTTTCGCGTAGCGGATCAATGATGGCGGCTTCGCCGTTGCTTTCGATATAATAGGCTCCCTGAGCCAGACAGCCCGTGTAAAGTTGCTCGATGGTCATACGTAATGCGAACAGGATGCCCGCGTTAAATCAATTCTCTCAAAATCATATACATGGCTACGGCCAGCACAAACCAGCCAAATCCTTTTTTGAGTTTATCGGGTGCAATGAACTGAGCCAGATACATGCCGATAAAAATACCAATGATGGATAAACCCGTAAAAGGCAACAGAAAATTCCAGTTCAGGTCGGTGTGGTGAATATCGCCCAAAAAGCCAACGATTGAATTGACGGCAATAATCAGCACGGACGTCGCCACGGCCCGCTGAACGGATAAGCCTGCCAGCAGGACCAGCATGGGAACAATTAGAAAACCGCCCCCTGCGCCGATCGTACCCGTAAGCAAGCCTACGGCCAGTCCGTCGAGTCCCAGACTACTGTACCGTGGCCGTCCATCGGCTGCTTCACCCTGCTCGGGGCGGTCACTGCGAATCATGGCCCGAGCCGCGATGATCATAACGATGGCAAAAAAGTAAAGAATGGCCTGACTCTTTGACAAAATAAATTGCTCAAACTGAAACAGCGGGTCAGGCAGTGCCGGAACCAGAAACCGGCGACTCAGATAGACGGAAACAAACGACGGCAGAGCAAACGCGGCCGTTACCCGCAAATCGACCCGTTTGTTCCAAATATGATTTACCGAGCCGACGATTGAGGTGGCCCCAACAATAAACAGCGAATACGTGGTTGCCAGAACGGCCGGTATATGAAAGACGTAGACGAAAATGGGAACTGTCAGAATAGAACCTCCGCCCCCGGCCAGGCCAATAACCAAACCCACAATAACCGCTGATGCGTACCCAAATAGTTCTGCTGATGTCATGTAATAACGTAACCCTTTCGCCGGTCAATCGCGCTGTCGAACCGCCCTACTGCTTTATAGAAATCGGACGAGGCCTGATGTATGCCGATGTTTATTCTAACGACGCCATCCCCCGGCTGGCCTGGGTAAAATAGCCATCGGTATACTCTTGTGATCTGTAGGCATGTCGTTGCTTTGTTTATTGATTAACTCAACGAAGGTAATGCTGCCAGATGAATCGGTCTGTGATAACAGTCACATAGATCACTCGCTAGTGTGGCTGCTGGCTAGGCAGACTGATTTTGTTACGGGCTACCGTTACCCATCCCCGCCGTTCCAGTTGTTTCAGCAGGCGGGAAATAACTTCCCGAGACGTATGCAGATCGCGGGCAATGGTTTCGTGCGTAACGTATAGATGTCGACCGCCAGCAAGGGTTGCTTTCTGATTCAGGTAAGCCAGAAGGCGCTCATCCAGTTGCCGAAAGGCAACCCAATCGAGCGTTTGAAGCAGGTTATCAAACCGCTTCTGGTATGTCTGAAAGACAAATTTTCGCCAGCTTGCATAACGCCCCAGCCAGCTTTCGGCTTGCGCAACAGGAATCATCAGGATTTTCGCCTTCTCTTCTACAACGGCCAGAATAGGGCTACCGTCACCCGATAGCAAACTGCTCATTGATAACGCGCACGAATCGGCTGGATTCAGGTAGTATAACAGCAGCTCGCCCGAGTTCTCATCGGGACGAATGATCTTAACACTTCCATCCAGAACAATCGGTACGTACTGCATGGGCTGACCCGGTTCTATAAGCACCGTTCCCGCATCGACTGTTCGGAATTGCGCCACCAGATCAAGTTCTGCCAGTAGGTCCGGTTCAAATGGGTAAACGGAACGAACGGTAAGAGAAACAGCAGGCATAGCTTACTGGTTAGATTGCTTTGTAAACATAAAATGGCCCCTAACAAGTTGCCAGGGGCCATTTTTATAAAAATGGATAGAGCGGTAACCGTCTATTCACCAGGATTATTCAAATGGCTGTGTTTGCGGCTGTAGGTAAAATAGACGATAAGTCCAATTACGCACCAGATCACGAACGAAATCTTGGTATCGGTCCGTAGGTTATACATTAAGTATAGATTGGCCAGAATACCAAGCGTAGCAATAACGGGTAGCAAGGGTGTTCGATAGGGGCGCTCCAGATGGGGTTCACGGACCCGTAACAACCAAACGGCACCGCAGATCATGGCAAAGGCCAGCAACGTTCCGGAACTGGTCAATTCGGATACTTTGTCGATGGGCGTTAAAGCGGCTACAATCGACACGATAATACCAACTAAAATTGTGCTCTTCCAGGGTGTTTTAAACTTGGGGTGAATAGACGCAAACAAGCCCGGTGGAATCAGGCCATCTTTCGCCATACCCAGGAAGACCCGTGTCTGGCCAAGCATCATCACGAGCATAACGGATGTTAATCCACCCAAAGCAGCAATAGTGATGATATAAACAGCCCATGTTAAGCCCTTATCGGCGAATGCCTGCGCAACAGGGGCTTTCAGATCGAGGTCTTTAAACGGCACCATGCCCGTCAGAACCAGCGAAACCAGAATGTAGAGTACGGTACAAATGATAAGCGAGGCAATAATGGCGAAGGGTACGTCCTTCTTCGGGTTGATGGCTTCACCCGCCTGGGTCGAAACCGCATCAAAGCCGATGTAAGCAAAGAAGACTATGCTGGCGGCTGTGACAATACCATTGAAGCCATAATGCTGCTGGCCTGTTTTATCAATAACAGGTTCGGGCAGGAAGGGATGCCAGTTAGCCGTGTCCACATAAAAGGCACCGGCGATAATCACGAAAATAACCACGGCTACCTTAACGATCACGATGATGTTGTTGGTGCTGGCGGCCTCCTTAATCCCGCGGACCAAAATGTAGGTTACAACAAGGACAATCAGGAACGCGGGCAGGTTGAAGGCAAACGAAAAGTCTGGAACAGCCACACCTGTCGCTCGCAGGGCTTCTGCTTTTTCCTGAGCCGTAACGGGGTCGTTCATCAACCAGATTGGTGGTTCGATATGAAACAAGTGAAGCAGTTTTTCAAAGTAACCCGACCAGCTCACCGCCACCGTTGTGGCGCCCATCATGTATTCGAGAATGAGGTTCCAGCCAATGAGCCAGGCAAAAATCTCACCAACGGTTCCGTAAGAGTAGGCGTATGCCGATCCTTCAACAGGAAGAATGGAAGCAAACTCAGCGTAGCAAAGTGCCGCAAATGTACAAGCAACCCCAGCCAGTACAAATGATAAGGCCAGCGCCGGGCCAGCCCAGTCGTGCGCAGCAATACCCGTCAATACAAAAATACCGCCACCGATAACGGCGCCAATGCCGAGCGATGTTAATCCCCAGCGAGTTAGCACCCGTTTAAGTTCACTCTTTTTCATGTCGGCTTCATAAGCCGCCAGGGGCTTCTTACGCCAGATACTTGTATCAACAGTTTTTAATTTGGTCTCCATGCAGGAAGAGTTAGAGTTTGGTGAAAGTGCCGATTAGGAAAATAATTACGAGGATTTAGGCGAAATATACGAAATATAATGAGCGAAAGAATGAAAGAGTGGAAGAGCGAAGAAAACGGTTTACTGGTTTTCGCACTTTCACTCTTTCATTCTTTCGCACTTCCACTTACGACTGCGAAGGCCGGATCAGCGGTTTTTTGTCTTTCTTTTCCTTCTTTGCCGTGAACTCTTCGGGCGTAGCGGGTGCTGCGCTGGTAAAGTCAGCCGGAATCGCATCGAAGCCGGTTTTCTTGTCGGCTGCGATAACGGTTGGCGTAATGGTTTCCTTATCCTGATCGCGGCTCAAGGCGTCGACCACAATCGGCGTCGCTACGAACAGTGACGAATACGTACCCACAATAACCCCGATCAGCATAGCGAATGAGAAACCACGAATCGTTTCACCGCCGAAAATGAACAGGACCAGGAGCACCAGAATCGTCGAGAAACCCGTTACGGCCGTGCGGCTGAGTGTACTGTTCAGAGCGTTGTTAATGATCGTCGCGATGGATTCTTTCTTGCCTTTGTTTTCGGCCAGGTATTCACGAACCCGGTCGAATACAACCACCGTATCGTTCATGGAGTAACCCATGATCGTTAGCAAGGCGCCCACAAAAGCCTGGTCTACGTCCAGCGAGAAGGGCAGAATTCCGTTGAATATTGAGAAGATAGCCAGGATGATCAGGACATCGTGGAACATAGCCACGACTGCGCCATAGCCAAAGGCCAGCTTTTTGAAGCGGATGAGGATGTAAACAAATACGACACCTACCGCCAGCAGAATAGACCATAACGCCGATGTCAGCAAGTCATAAGCGATCGTTGGCCCTACTTTTTGCGAACTTTCGATCTTTGCCGGATTTCCTTTAATGGTGCTTAGGCCTTGATAAACCGTTGCTTCGGCCTTTTTGTCGGCTCCCTGCGAATTGTCATCGACCAGATAAGGCGTCGTTACTTTCACCTGGTTCGACCCAATACCAGTACCGCCATAGGTTTTCACCTCCGGCGATCCGCCTAAGACGGGCTCCAGTGCATCACGAACATCGTCTGTACTGACGGCTTTTTCAAAGCGGATGACATACGAACGCCCCCCTTTGAAATCAACACCCAGGCCAAAGCCTCTGAAAATAGCCGAGATAATACCTAAACCGATAATTACCGACGAGACGGTGTAGTACAGTTTCCGGCGTGATACGAAATCAAAATCAGAATCCTTGAAAAGGTTTTTTGCCCATGAGGAGGTAAACGACAGCGTTTTACCGTTCCGGATGTAGTATTCCAGCATCAGGCGGGTGATAAAGATAGCCGCAAACAACGATGTCAGAATACCAATGATCAGGGTCGTTGCAAAGCCCAGAATCAGACCTGTTCCGAAGATAAACAAAACGACACCCGTCAGGAAGGTTGTCACGTTTGAGTCGATAATCGACGAAAGCGCATTTTTGAAACCATCCGCAACGGATTGCTTGAAGGTTTTGCCCAGGGCCATCTCTTCTTTAATCCGCTCAAAAATCAAGACGTTCGCATCCACGGCCATACCGATGGATAAAACGATACCGGCAATACCCGGCATGGTAAGCACCGCCCCCAGCGAGGCCATAACGCCCATCAGGAAGAACAGGTTGACAATCAGGGCAATGTCGGCAATAAGACCCGCCCGGTTGTAGTAGAATACCACAAAGGCCAGCACAAGCAGAATACCGATAATCGACGACAGGACACCGGCGCTAACCGCTTCCGAACCCAGGGTAGCGCCCACGATGTTTTCTTCAACGATGTTCGTTGGCGCTGGTAATTTACCCGCTTTCAAGACGTTGGCCATGTCTTTGGTCTCTTCAACGGTGAAGTTACCCGAGATGCTCGACCGGCCGTTAGGGATTTCATTCTGTACGTTTGGTGCCGTATAAACCAGGTTATCCAGCAGAATAGCTACCGGCCGACCCACGTTGGCTGCCGTCAGGTTCTTCCATTTACGGGCACCTTCGGGGTTCATATTCATCGTCACTTCAGGGCGACCCCGATCGTCATAGTCATTGGACGCTTCGGTAATTACGTCACCTTCGAGCGGAGCGCGGCCACCTGGCTTCTTCAGGAAATAGATCGACAGAATTTCCCGGCCATCGGTTGCTTTGAATGTCTTACGATCCCAGGCGAAAAAAGCATCGGCAGGAAACAAACTTTTTACTTCAGGAGCATTCAAAACGGCGTTTGCCCGGGCAGTATCTTTCAGATAAACACCCAATTGGTCCTGACCAACGGGCAGGAATAATTGCGTTAATGCCGTACCCTGCGCAGCTGCTGCGCTTGTGTCATTTTTAGCCGTCGAATCTTTCTTGGAACCCTGGGCCAGTTGCGACTCCAGGCTGGATGTTCCTTTAGCGGCCGTTCCGGCTGCTGGCGCGGTTGTTTTCAGGGCTGCCTTACGGGCGGCTTCCTGGCTGAGCAGGTACGCACCCATACCTTCCAGGGCGGGGGCTAGTTCGCTCAAGCGATATACTTCGGTAAATTCGAGCTTGGCTGCACCGGTCAACAGGCGACGGATACGTTCGGGGTTATCAACACCCGGCAGTTCGATCTGGATACGGCCCGAACCGGGTAACCGTTGGATGTTTGGGTTTGCAACCCCAAATTTATCGACACGCGCCTGAATGATCTGGAACGCCCGCGTCGTTGCACCGTTTACTTCGTCGTTCAGCAACTTCCGAACTTCCGTATCGGTCGACTGATAGTTGATTTTTCCCCGGTTTGCGCTGGTTGCAAATACGGTTGCCAGTTTGGTGTCCGGCGAAATCTTGCTGAATGCGTTGGCGAACAGATCGACAAAGCTGGTATTGCTCGATTTCTGATCATCAATGGCCTGTTTCAGTGCCTGATTGAATTTTGGATCGCGGTTGTTTCCTGACAGGCTGCGCAGAATATCGGCGGGTGAAATTTCGAGTACCACGTGCATACCGCCCTGCAGGTCAAGGCCAAGACCGAGTTCACGCTCGGTAACTTCCTGAAGTGTACTGCCCAGATACACGGGCTCTTTCCAGAGCGAATCCAGATAATGTTGTTTTTTAGCGCGGTCAACAACGCCCTGTTTGTTGGTTGCATAAGCCTCGGCGTCGGATTTGATGCTCCGCGAGACGAAGGTAAATGACAGGAAATAAATGCAGATGGCTGCAAGAACACCTGTCAGAATGAGAATTCCGGTTCTGTTTTGCATTGGGATACACAGGCAGCTGCCCGTGAGTTGGCTATAAAATACTAAGGTGATTAAGTAGGGAGTCAGCTTTTGGTGGGCATTGACTCAGAAAAAGAAACGGTTGAGGCCAGTAGGGAACGCTGAGTTGGCCTGTACGTATATACTAGGGCGCATTGGTGGCAATGTGGTGCCCAAATACGTGCCTGAAATAAGAAAAATAGTAATGCGGTAAGGTGAAGAAGCGTAGTAGAGGAACGCTCAACAATAACAAAATCAGTAGCGTTGGTGCTGGAAGCAGGAAAGCGCTCTGCCCCGATTCGCCCAGTTGAATAGCGGGAGTAACAACGGCTTCAAACTGAGCGGTAGTTAGCTTCGCAGAGGCAGGCGCATCGGTTGCTTTACCCGACTTGGCCTGTTCTGCAACGGCTTTGTGCGCTAGGGCTGCTTTCGCCTGTGTTACATTGCCATGTCCCCAGGCAGCTGTAAACAGCAGCAGGGTGGCCAGTACAAGACTGGAAAGGCGGTGTATGACACGGTGTTGCTTCATATATTTCCTTAGCGGATGACAAATTTCGTTCCAATTCCGGAAGAATGCAAGAGCCTGTAACAGGTTTTCAGCGCCTTTGTTCAGAAACTTTCGTTATTGCATAATAGCTAGCTGGGAACATCGTAAAACTTGGCCTGCCTATTGCTTATATAGTTTCAACAGTCAGAGTATCAGGTTATTTTAATTTACGCGGATATGTACAAAACATATTTTGTGTAAATAGTTTATATATGTATCGCGCCTAAAAATAACTTATATGGTAAAAGGACTACTCACTTTCTTCTGCGTTTTGTGCACCCTGTTGAGCAAGGGACAAACCGGATCGGCTCCCACCCGACTTACGGTTGTATCGGTCACCGCCAGTGAAAACACCGGTCAGGACTATTCTCCCTGGTTAAGCGATGACCTTGGTAAGCCGGTGCAAAGTGTCTGGGGAACAAATGCTAAATGGGTACAGGTAACCCTCAAGCTGGAGAAAAAATGTTTGTTAGCTAATCTGTCCCTATACGACGCCGATGGGTCTTTTACGGACAAACCGGCTTTGCTTTACGCCATGAACGGCAGCCAGCGTGTTCTGATCGGGTCTTTTGACGGATCAGCCTATAACAGTTGGGTAACGCTGACGCCCTTTCAGCCGATCGTTGCCGATGCCATCATGATTTATAAGTATGGCAATAATATACCGCAGAAAATCAAAGCCTTTGGCCAGCCCATAACGGCCGCAACGGCGATACCACGCCCGCTCGATCTGTTGACCCTTGCCTCCGCGAAAGACAATCCGGTAACCGGCGAGGATTATTCGGCATATCTGAATGACAACATAGCCAGTCTTGTTCCTACCTATTGGGAGCCCGCTAATTTTCAATGGACTGATGTTACGATCAAGTTCAGTAAGAAAAGCCTGCTGACAAAGCTGGATCTGTACGATTTTGAAGGCACGTTTGAATCGGCTCCGGCTCAGATCTACGCGGTAAATGGAAAAGAAAAAACACTGATCGGTACGTTCACGGGTGACAGTTATATGGTGTTCAAGCCGTACACGTTGACCGAGCCGCTGGTTGCCGATGGTATTGTTATCCATAAATACTGCAACAACATACCGGTCAAAATAAGGGCCTATGGAAAAGTACTGCCCGCCGATCCGCTCGACGCAATCTTATATGCCCAGGAACGAGTGAAAATAACGAGTGTCGTATCGAGTTTGCCCACCACACAGAGTTACACTCCCTATCTGAATGATGATATGAGCAGTCTGGTGCAAACCAGCTGGAACAGTGCCGACTGTGTATGGATGGATCTTACCCTCAAACTGGAAGCGAAAAGTACACTGACCAAACTGGAACTGTACGACGGCGAGAACGAATTTTCGGGCACACCAGCCGTGATTTACGCCCTTAACGGAATGCAGAAAACGTTACTCGGTACGTTTACAGGACCTTCGTTCGCCGTCTGGCAGGAACTGTCATTTCCGTCGGTGGTGGCCGATGCCATCCTGATTCATAAATATTGCAATGCCCTACCGCTCAAAGTTCGGGTGTATGGCCACCCGCTGGACGGTTCGGTAACGACAACGCCGGTCAGTACCACCACGACCCCGCCCGTTACGACCACGTCGCCCGCGACATCAACAACTGCAGCCGTTTCATTAGGAAGTAAAATTCCGATTGATGCCAGCCGATGGTATCAGCTTAATAACGTCAGCAGTGGGCTGGGACCTCTGTTCGATGGGAAAGTTACGGATGATATACAAACTGGATGGGGTAAAGTGCTGAGTAATTACGATGCCTATTATCCATTGCAAACCGGCGAGTCGATGGCTATCAAAGCCATAAAGTTTTACGATGGCAATGGAAGCAATGCCACCGCTCCTATGCGGTTGTCCATTATTACCCGTGACTGGCGACGCATTGAACTGGCTCAGTTTCAGGGACTGGAGTACAATGCCTGGGTAGGGCCTTATCCAACCCGCTCGACCACGGGCGATACGAAGTTTCTGCTGGATAGTATCGTGACGGGCGCACGGTATCTGGTTATTAACACCACCGATTTCTGGCCCCGTGAGATCGAGCTTTATGGAACGTATCAGGCGGGTAGCACAACGGCGGGAGCCGCGCCCAGGAAGAGTCCGGTGTTCAAGAATTTGCTCGGCATAAATGGGTTCGAATGGGATTTTTATCAGTCGGGCGTGCCGGGTATTTCAGCCCCCAAAATGAAAGCTATTCAGTCGTTCGGCGTTATCCGGCACTATATGGACTGGGAGAAGCTGGAACTGACCGAGGGCAATTATACCTTCAACCCAACCCATGCCGGTGGCTGGAATTACGATCTCATGTACGAACGCTGCAAAGCAGATGGCATCGAAGTAATGGCCTGCCTGAAAGACATGGCACCCTGGATGAAGGCAACCTACCCCGCCGACCAGCAGGAGAATGATAATGTGCCGGTGCGTTACGGGAAAGATTTTTCTAACCCAGCATCCTACATTGAGCAGGCGAAAGTAGCGTTCCAGTACGCTGCCCGCTACGGGAAAAACACCGCCGTAAATCCGGCCCTGGTTAACGTAAACACCGCTATTCGCTGGACATCTGACCCGCCAAACGTTGTGAAAATTGGCCTTGGGTTAATTAATTACATTGAGTGCGATAACGAGCGCGACAAGTGGTGGCGCGGTCGGAAAGCTTACCAGACGGGTCGGGAGTATGCGGCCAATATGTCGGCGTTTTACGATGGACATAAAAATACCATGGGGGCGGGCGTTGGTGTGAAAAATGCCGACCCAAGCATGACGGTGGTCATGGGCGGTCTATGCTCAATTGCCAACGGTACCGATTACATTCGGGGTATGATCGACTGGTGCAAAGAATTTCGGGGCTACAAATCGGATGGGCGCGTCGATCTGTGCTGGGACGTTATCAATTATCACCTTTACCCTGATAACTCCAGCTCCATGCAAAATGGTAGCGGTGCCTCGGCACGGGGAGCCGCCCCCGAATTATCGGTTGCCGCTCAGGTGGTCCGCAATGTATTGAAACTGGCACACGAAGCCTGTTATGACATGCCAGTTTACGTATCCGAGACGGGTTACGATCTGAACCAGGGCAGCCCGCTCCGCGCTATTCCCATCGGTTCCAAATCGGTTTTGAGTACGCAGGCCGACTGGAATTTGCGAACGGCCCTGTTGTATGGTCGGGAAGGTGTAGACCGAATTGACTTCTATCAAACCTACGATCTGAATCTGGATTGCCCAACTCAGTTTTGCTCCATGGGCTTTATGAACGCCGATTTCACCCGTAAACCGACCGCCGATTATTTTTATCAGGCCAAAAAGCTCATTGGCGATTATGTGTTCAAGGAAACCATCCGTACAAACCCGAATGTGGACCGGTACGAACGAAATGGCCAGTCAGCTTATGCTCTCTGGATTCCCGACGAAGTTGGCCGGACAGCCCAATATTCCCTGAACTTGGGAGCGGGTTCAATCGCCCGGATATACACACCTCAGGCGGGGCGTGATACGATGGCTCTGCAGATACGCCCAACAATAAACGGCCAGGTTACCCTGACCTTGACGGAGACGCCCCAATTTGTTATCGCAGCTTCGGGTGCCAACCGGCTGTCGGCCGATTTACCGGAAAACAACGACGAATCACTGCGGGTTTACCCAAATCCGTCAGTAGAGAAAGTCGCGATTCAACTTAACAATGCGTATCTGGGTGATATCGAGGTTAGTGTGATCGATGTTAACCTGGGTATTACCCGGCAGCAAACTACTCTGCAAAAGAGTGCCCGTTCGTTTGCGGGCAGCATCGATTTAACAACCCTCCCATATGGCGTTTATCTTCTGGATATAAAACAGGGTAATGAACGAACCGTGCGACGAATTTTGAAAGTACGTTAATCGCTTTTCCGCCAACTGACCCGCCGTTGATGTTCTGTAGAAACGAATAATCTGCTACCTTGCAGACATGAATTTACATGAATTTATCCAACTGGCGCTGGCCGAAGATGTCGGTGACGGTGATCATACATCCTTATCCACCATCCCGGACGATGCGCAGAAACGGGCCCGGTTATTGGTTAAAGAAGCCGGGATTCTGGCGGGCGTCGAAGTTGCGCAGGCGATTTTTTCGGAAGTCGATCCGACCTTTGTTGTGGACGTACTTATGCCCGATGGAGCGTCTATCAAACCCGGTGACATTGTGCTGACCGTTAGTGGAAACGCCCGTAATATTCTGACTGCTGAGCGGTTGGTGCTGAACTGCATGCAACGGATGAGCGGGATTGCAACGCATACCCGAGAACTGGTTAACATGCTGGAAGGCACACGGGCAAAATTGCTGGATACTCGTAAAACCACACCCAATTTTCGTATTTGCGAGAAAATGGCCACAAAGATTGGGGGTGCCGTAAACCACCGATTCGGTCTGTACGACCAGATTCTGATCAAAGACAACCATGTCGATTATGCCGGAGGCATTGAAGCGGCCATCACCAAGGCGGTCGCTTATCTGAAAGAAACAGGGCGTCAGTTAAGAATCGAAATAGAAACCCGTAACCGGGCCGAAGTGGAAGAAGTGCTTCGGATAGGGCAGGTAGACATTGTTTTACTGGACAACTTCTCGCCCGACGGTATCCGCGACATGGTGCGACTCATCAATGGCCGCTTCGTGACCGAAGCTTCGGGTGGCATTGACGAAACCAACTTACGGGCTTATGCTGAAACGGGTGTCGATTATATATCTTCCGGTGCCTTAACACACCAGGTAAAGAGTCTGGATTTGAGTTTGAAAGCGTATTAGGTAAGCGTCTGATTGTGTGCCAGACCAGGTTCAAAACTGGTCTGGCTTTTTTATGGACATCATTTCTCTGGGTTCTCGTCGATGCCTAACCTCGGAAGCGCCGGGTTCAGCACACGCGGCACAACTTTGATTCGAAAAACGCGTGCGCCGGCAATATTGAAATCGCAACTATAAAAATCCCGTTGCTTTACGCCCCGATACACCGCCGTGTAATTTACCTTGGGTGGCCAGTTATTCAGGGCGAGTTCGGCCGTAATGGCGTCTACTGCTTTACGAAGATTTGAAAAGAATATGACGGTTGGCTCACGCTGACGCAACGCCGACAAAGAGCCCACATGCTGAATCGTAACTTCGTAAATTATACGACCACTCAACTTAAGAACAGCGTGTTTTGGCGTGTTATCAGATAAATCATTCATACGTACTAATAATACGAAAAACTATTTAACTATTTTTCAGTGACTAAACTTTCCACAGCCTCTTGTGGTTTTACCTATACTTGTATCAAATACATCGCCCGGCTGTCGAAAGACAGCTGGGCTTTTTTGTTTAGAAAAAAAGCGTCGACCTGATGGGTCGACGCTTTTGGGTTGTGCAAGTCTAACTTGCAGGTATGTAATGGCACCCTATTTTTTATACATCACAGTTTCTACTGCCTGCAAGGTGCGCTTCACATTAGGCAAAATAGCTTCGATGAGCGTTGGCGCGTAAGGCAATGGCAGGTCCATGCTGTTGACCCGAACAACGGGAGCGTCCAGATAATCGAATGCGTTACGTTGAATATTGTAGGTCAGCTCCGACGAAATAGCAGCTAACGGCCAAGCCTCTTCAACAATGACACACCGGTTGGTTTTCTTCACCGAATTGATAATTGTTGCGTAATCAATCGGGCGTACAGACCGCAAGTCGATAACTTCCGCCGAAACGCCATTTTTGGCTAACTCATCAGCAGCAGCAAGCGCTACTTTCATGATCTTGCCGAATGATACGATCGTTACATCGTTACCTTCCCGGACCACATTGGCCAACCCAATAGGAATCAGGTATTCTTCTTCAGGAACCTGACCTTTATCGCCGTACATCAACTCCGACTCCATGAAAATAACGGGGTCATTGTCGCGGATACACGACTTAAGCAGTCCTTTGGCATCGTAAGGATTCGAAGGAACAACTACTTTCAGGCCTGACGTATTAGCAAACCAGTTCTCGAAGTTCTGCGAGTGTTGCGAAGATAGCATCCCGGCATTTCCGGTTGGTCCGCGGAATACGATCGGACAAGAGTATTGCCCACCCGACATCGACATGATTTTAGCGGCTGAGTTGATGACCTGGTCGATCGCGACGAGCGAAAAGTTGAAGGTCATAAACTCAATAATTGGCCGAAGTCCATTGATGGCGGAACCCACACCAATACCGGCGAAACCAAGCTCGGCGATGGGGGTGTCAATGACACGCTCCGGGCCGAATTCGTCCAGCATTCCCTGACTAACTTTATAAGCGCCATTGTATTCGGCAACTTCTTCGCCCATCAGATAAACTTTCGAATCCCGGCGCATTTCTTCCGTCATGGCCTCCCGCAGGGCTTCACGGAATTGTATTTCTCTCATAATGAGTGCGTTGATTGCGTTTGGTTACTCATTCGGTTCATGTTGACACCTAAATGAGATGGCAGAAAACCTGTCAAAATTAGGCAAAATGCCCTGATTCGTCAAATAGCGGGTGAAGGCTTATTTTAATACAACCAATATGGAGGCATGTCGGCTCGTCAAACCCTGACTTATTCTATCAACATCGGGCTAGATTGAGGGCTTTTCTAGTGACTCGATACCGGCATTAAGCCGCTTTTGACTCAGATCAAGGCTGTAAATATAGTCTACAGGTGTATGCATTGTTGATTCAGATTTCATCAGTTCTAATAGGGGAGTGCTTTCGATGAGCGGGTTGAAATGTTAAATTTCTATAACGATACAGGCTCTTGTTTTACAGACACATAGCTTTGTCACAAATTCCGTTAGAGCAGCCGAATGACTGTTGCCCTTCCGTAAACACACTGGTATGAAACACCTATTCCTGATCCTTTTTTGTCTGATTTCATCACGGGCTTTTGGCCAAACAAACCCCGGCCAGGTTAGCGGAACGCTCAGCGACTCACTCACAACGAAGCCAGTTCCTTTTGCCACCGTGTCTATTCAAACGCTGGATAACAAACTAATAACCGGCGTAACCACCGACGAGAAAGGCGGTTTCCTGCTTAATAAGATTGCGATCGGTACCTATAAAGTGGTCATTTCCTTCGTGGGTTATCGAACCAAAACACTTGACAAACTGGCAATTACGGCCGAGAAGCCGCTCGTCGATCTGAAACGAATCGTGCTTTCGCCCGATAGCCGTGACTTAAAACAAGTGGATGTGGTTGGGCAGAAGGCACTAGTGGAAGATAAAGGGGATCGGCTGGTGTACAATGCTGAAAAAGATGTGTCAAACACCGGTGGCACAGCCGCCGACGTATTACGAAAAGTGCCCATGCTAACTGTTGACCTGGACGGAAACCTCAAAATGCGCGGGAGCAGTAATATTAAAGTCCTGGTCAACGGCAAACCGTCGAGTATCATGGCTCGCAATCTGGCTGATGCCTTGAAACAAATGCCGGCCAACATTATTAAATCAGTAGAGGTGATTACCAGCCCCGGCGCTAAATACGATGCCGAGGGATCGGCCGGTGTTATTAACATCATTACCAAAAAAGCAGTACAGGGAACCAATGGTACGGTAAATCTAACGGCAGGTAATTTGAACCGTTCCGTAGGGGGTAACCTGAACATGAAGGGAAAAAAACTTGGTCTGGCTATTTCGCTGAATGGGTATCAATATCGGAACATTGGTGAGAACACCGGTACGCGTACAGCCCTTACGGATGGGCAACCTGCCAGCGTTTTACGTCAGAATACGTATCGCGACAACACTGGTACGGGCGGCTATGGGGAGATGAGCCTCGATTATGATCCGGATTCGACCAACCGCATCAACTTTTCGGCCAACGCCTGGGGGGGCAACTTCCCCTCGAATAGTACACTGGATAGTCGCCTGACCAATCCACAGGGCGGTGTCTTACAGGAATATCACCGTGATATTCAATTTCGGAACCCCTACGGAAATACCGAGTTCAACCTCGGCTGGACGAAGTCATTTAACAAATCGGGCAAAGCCACGGCGGGCCGGGAATTCTCGATTCTGACGCAGTACGCCCGGATGCCTGATAATTATTACTACTCGATCCGTCAGACTGGTACGCAGTCGGAAGTGCCGACCTACCTGGAACGAAGTACTAATTTGAGTCGCAACAATGAATACACGTTTCAGGCTGATTACACGCACCCATTTACGGCCCATACCAAACATGACACGCTCGGTTTCAAACTGGAAGCGGGGGCTAAAACCATTCTGCGCGGCATAGGTAGCGAATTTGTAGTTGATCAATCTACGACCGGGCTCGACGCTGATTATACGCTCGATCCATCCCGGTCGAATGAGTTTACGTATGACCAGCGGGTAGTTTCGGGTTATACATCCCTTAAGGTGGACTCGAAGCGAAAATGGAACCTGACCGCGGGCGCACGTTTGGAGCATACGACTATTCAGGGCGATTTTGTGTCAACCCAGAGCAAGTTCAGCAGCCAGTATCAGAACCTGATTCCGAGCTTTACGGTAGCTAAAACCATTCACGACAAGCACACCATTAAGTTAAGTTACACACAACGGATTTCGCGTCCCCTGATCTGGTACCTCAACCCGTTCCGGAATTCCAGCGATCCGAAAAATATTCAGACCGGTAACCCGCTACTAAACCCCGAACTAACCCACGCGACTGAAGTATCGTACAGTACATTTGGCAAGGAAGGGGCGTCTTTTAATGCTGCCCTGTTCTGGCGGCAGACAAATAACTCAATCGAGTGGTTATCGACGGTCGATGCAGACGGCGTAGCGCTATCATCCCCGCAAAATATTGGTCGGAATGCCAGCTACGGTGCTAACCTCAATCTCTCGCTTCAGCCGAACAAGCAGTTCAACTTTAGCGTCGGATCAGATATTACGTACGTAGATCTTACCAGCGTTGCGCTCAACCAGCGGACGAGCGGCTGGGTGTGGAGCCTTAGCCCGAATGCCGCCTACAAATTGCCGAAAGATATTACACTGCAAGCCAATGGCTACGTTGGGTCGGGCTGGATATCGTTGCAAAGCCGTAATTCGGGCTGGTATTACTACGGCGTATCGGCCAAAAAAGAGTGGATGGACAAAAAAATGAGCCTTACCCTGAACGTCAATAACCCATTTGACCGAAACGTCCGGATGTCCAGTGATCAATTTGCGCCCTCCTACACGGCTCAAACGACATCGCTCTTCGTTAACCGATCTGTACGCCTGACCCTTAGCTATAAATTTGGGCAGATGAGCGCTGGCGGTAAGCAAAGCAAAAAAATTCGTAACGACGACGGCAAAGGGGGCGGGCAGTAGAAAAGGCGAACGTCGCTGACGAATTGAATGTCGGTCGAAGTCTGTTAATGCTGCACAAGCATCTGCCGACTTTCATCCAATAGCGAGCGTCGGTGCTCAAGGGATAGATTAAGGGGCAGTTGCGGTTCTCCAAGCAGACGGCGCATTAGCTCAACGCCCGTGAATTGATAGCGCAGGTTATCATTGAAATGAGCCGGTTTTACATACTTGGCCAGCACGGAGTCTATCGTTGCTGAAGGCTGCTGAGCCAGCATCAGGTGTGCGATCAGGACGCCCAGATCGAACTCGGCAGGACCGTAGAAACAAAACTCGGGATCAATTACTTTGAGGTGTTTATGGGACGTCTGGAGCCAGCTTCCGGGGTAATAGTCCCCATGCAGCAGTGTTTTTGACGCGTTTACCTGGGGGTAGCTATCATCTGACAAATACAACTGGCCCAATTGCCGGACACTCTTTTTCAAGGGTATATCCTGCTTATAAGCCATTGCCAGCTCCGCCAAACCCGGCTGCGCAGCATCAAGAGAAATTCCATTGGACTCCTGAAAAGGAGCCACAAAAATAGACTCATGGTTGAGCAACCGCATTGCCTGATTGGTGAAGATCGGGCCGGGTTTTTCGGTAGCAAAATGATAATGAAGTTCGGATAGGTAGTCCGTTAGGGTTAGTGTATCGGCTTCTGACAGGAGTTGTCCTGGTTGGTATAAAAACGTATAGGTCTGGGTGTTGCCCAGATCTTCCAGAACCAGAATATTATTTTCCCGATCAGTTCCCAGCAGCAAAGGCATTGCATTGGCCAGCATAGGAATGGGCTGTATCTCCTGATAAAAACTGCCTTCGACAACAGTCCGATCGACGGGAGCCGGTAGCGTTGGGTATTTCTCAATATACGCCCGCGACTGTTTGACAATGAGTGATCGAATGGAGGTTTTTACCCGGAGGGTGTAGTTCAGGGTGCCCTCACCGGGAATCTCAACTGACGCAACAACTTCCTCATTGTCGAGCCAGCCACGTCGGCGCAAATAATCTTGCAGCGCATCAGTCTGTAAAATGTCTAAATGCATAAGCAGGCAGTTGGAAAATTTGGCTAGTCTAATATACAACCTGTCGGCTGATTAGTAGCAAGCATTGGTTAGCGAACAACGGCCAGTTTGCCTGCCAGCCCTTCGGACCCATCGACATTCACGACAACAATCAGGTAGATACCTGTCTGGGCCATGCGACCCTGATAATCCCGTAATGTCCAGGTGGCTGTCCCGCCCTGCGACCGGGTTTCATAAACTAGTTGCCCGCCCGCGTTGAGAATTTTCACTGTTGCGTTCTCCGTTAACCCGTTGATACCGACTGTACCGGTAAAATCTGGCCGAACGGGATTTGGAAAAATAGTTATCTGGTTGAGGGTTGCGGCTGGTTCCGTTGCTGCGCCCTGGTACGAGACTATTCCCCTCGGTTGATCCGCTGTGCCGGTCGCAATGAATACTTTGCCGGAGGTAGGCTCAATGGCCAGCGACTGCACCGTATTGCTTGGTAAAGGGCTATTGTCGGCCGTAAATGTATCGAGCAGTTGTGATCCATCGGGCGCAACATGATACAGGCCACTACGTGTACCAAGCCATTTCTGGTTACCCCCGTCAACAGCTATTGACGTGATAAGCTCATTGGCCAGCAACCGCCGTCCGTTGATAACGGGAGACTGTGCTTTTATTATTGGATCGAAAGCACCGTAAGGATTATCGTATACCATCGGGCCAAGATCTGTACCAACCCAGATGACGCCGTTGCGATCTTTTGCCAAAGCCCGAACGCTGTTGGTGAGCAGTTCCCCCTGGTTTGTCATTGTACTTAAAGCCCGGCTGCGGTTTGTTTGAGGGTCAAAAACCAGCAAGCCACCACCAACATCGGGCCGTAGCCACAGAAACCCGTTGTCGTCGGACACAATCTGTACAATGTTTAGCTGATTTATGGCTGGAAAGGATTGATACTGCCCATCGGGTCGGCGAACGTGCAAGGTAGCCTGCTGGGCATTGGCCCTGCCCGTTGCAATCCATAAGTTTCCGTCGTTATCAGTGGCCAGGCTGTTGATGAAGGGGCTGATGGTAGCGGGTAGGACAACTGGCGTTGGTGGCTGGTCGGTTGCCTGGCTCCAGAGTCCCCCACCAAAATTTCCCATGTAGAGTTTTTGCTCCGTTAATACGTAGGCAGCTGAGTTGAATCCACGCGCTGAGCCAGTAGCCAGGCTGCCGGTCCATCGTTCAGCAGGCACCGATAGTAACTCAACCGGCGGCTGGTTCTGCACCAGAGACGTGGTTTCCTGTGGGCCGTTGGAGAGGGCTACCAATGTTTGCGGATAGGTGTACAACTGGGCAAACTGATCGCGCGTTGGACCTTCCGGGGCAATGCGCTGGAGTGTACCGGCGGCTGTGGTTAAAAGTCCATTTCGAGCGTCGGCGATCCAGAGCGTATTTCCATCGGCCTGTACTTCGCGCGGATCGGCCAGCAGAAAACCCGTGAATGAGCCTCCTCCCGGTAAGGTTACAACCTGGTTGGCCGCTACAATAAGCCCTGCTGGGGTGGGGAATTGCCTGACAATGGGACTCGTAAGCGACTGAGTCAGCGTCCAGCGGCCGAGTTGCCGGTCAAACGTGCCCTGCCCATTGACTGTTGCGGATAAACGCCCCTGACTGGCCACTATCGATTCTGTTCGCGGGCCGGGTGTATCGAGTACGCGCCAGTTTGCCGGATCAACAATATTGACATTCGCGGCAAAGCGAACCGCCCGAATTTGGCGCTGGGTGCCTGTTGTGCTCAATGGGGCCGTTAATACATACAAACTATCGCTTGTAGCGGCCGACTGCAGAACGGGAAGGGCAGACCCATCGGGCCGTTGGCTAAAATACGTATCCCGAATTTCATTTTTTAGCAGATCCAGCACGACAAGACCGAAATCGGTGCTCAGATAAACGTTGTTACCAATTCTAGTAAGGTGATTGATGCCTCGGGTAGCTGGCAGAGACGATGCGGTAATGATTGTGTTTACATTTTCGACGTTGCCCGGTTCGCCGGTATCGGTTAAATTCAGAAAATCCAGATTACCGTCCTGGTAGGCAATAAACAGCCGCTTTTGATCAGCCAGGTATAATAGTCGACTAATACCGGCATCACTCAGTCCATCCTGCTTGCCAAGGGTTCGGGTCTCCTGGGTAGTTTTATCGAAGTAGAATAACCCGTTCTGCGTAGCGGCATAAACGATAGTGCCAACGACTGCCACCGATTGGCCAGACTGGTAGCTGACATGCGTTTGCCAGACGCCGATCTGTGAGAATGATAAATACGGAAGAATCAGAAAGAGAGCGATGAAGGAGCTCCGTGATCTATCGAGTAAGGCGCGGAAACCTTTTTTTTTCAAGAAGAGACAAGTCAACTCATTCATCATTCTCAACGTTCTCGTAGGCCCATTCTTTACGGCCAGCGTCGCTACCCAGGTTAAAGCAGCGTCGGCAGCGGGCTTCATAGCTGTCGGTTTCGCCCAGCAGTACGCGATCCTGAGAGGGTACGAGCCGGTAGGAATAGTGGGCAATGTCGCCACAAACCACACAAATAGCGTGAACTTTCGTAACGTATTCGGCAACGCTCATGAGTTGAGGCATGCAGCCAAACGGTTGTCCGGCGAAGTCCATATCAAGCCCGGCCACAATAACACGCTTGCCCTGGTTGGCCAGTAAGTTACAGACAGCCAGAATATCTTTATCAAAAAACTGGGCTTCATCGATACCAACAACGTCGCAATTACCGGCCAGAGGGGGGATTTGGTCCACCGTTTGTACGGGGTTCGAATGAATCGCCTGGGCTGAATGCGAAACAATGTTTTCGTCGTGGTAGCGAGTATCCAGTGCAGGTTTAAAAATTTCAACGTTTAGCTTGGCGATACGAGCACGATTAAGTCGTCGAATCAACTCTTCGGTTTTCCCCGAGAACATCGATCCACAGATTACCTCGATCCAGCCAGTGCGGAGGTGGGGCGGTTCGCGTCGCCGGGATGGTTCAATAAACATTGGAAATTGATTGATAAAGGACGATAAAACGGGCAGAGAACGAAAAAAGCGCAAGGGTGTCCATGACAAATCGGAATGAAATTTGTTTTAATTACCCGCAGGGTTTACCCGTTATAGAACTGGATTATGGTATAAAGCCCGTTGCATTTGATTTCTTCATGGACAACCGCCGGTTTGTAGCCGAAAGTTATATATTTACAAAACAAAGGCTTTTCCTAATGTCGAACAAGTTTAACGCCAACGTCCTTACCGAATACAGCAAGTCTTATGCTCGTCGGATTGCGTCCGATTTCTACCAGCATCATGCAACCATCAGTGGCCAGCAAATTCTGTCGCTGACGCCCATTAATCAGATCAACCTGTTCGTTATTAGTACCTTATCTGATAAGTGGCAGGCCGACGCGTCCAAGTTTCGTAGCCCTTACTTCGATTTTACCAATGCCGACGTAGAGGAGGCTTTGCGTAATTTCATGAATGTGGTGTCACAGCATATTTCAGTTCGGCGCGAGCACCTCGAACCACTGCTGGCAGATGCCACTCGCCGGACGATCATTATGATTTTTGATCCCCGGGCTTACTTCGATGATGTGCTCCGGAGCCAGCCTGAGTTTACGGTAACGGCCGATGTACTTCGGCAAATGATCCGGTATACAAAGATTAACCAGTTTATCCCGACGCATATCATGCAGCGCATGAACGGTAAGCCGTTCGTGTATGTCAATCAGGCACTGGGTTTTTTAGACGAAGTCCTGAGCCAGCGGGCCCATGAGCTCGAACATTACGACAAGTTTGTGGCGCTTTTCTCGGAGAAACTGCCTATGGATGTGGCCGCTCTGCTCCGTAGCCATGTGCCCGATAGTATTCCGGGTGTGCCCCAGCGCTCATTTTTCGATACCGCTACCGAACCTGCCGTTCCACCAGCGCCCCTGGTTGCCATGGAGGCCCCTATACCGGCAGAGGTGTCTGCGTCTAACGGTATGGTTAACAATACACCTGAGACAGCCTCACAGGAACTTCCGGCACGTTCAGCATTTGCCAGAGCCGATGACGAATCGACAGCTACGACGAGTGGTCCCATGTTCCTTGACCGAAGTAGTGGACCAGATCCTGTTTCGCCTATCAGCCAACCGTCGCAGTTACCAACCACCGACATCACTCAACCTGGCCTACCTCAAGCGTCGGAGCCTGACTCCCCCGTTGAAGCCAAGTCAACGTTGAATGACACCTTGCGGGAAAGCACGCCCGCCGAGCCTACTACAGTAGCCGAAACGTTCCATCGTGCTCCTATCGAAAGTGTTGCCCGCAGTATTTCGCTGAATCAGAAATTTCGGTTCATCAACCAATTGTTCAACGGAAATTCAAGTGCCTATAATCAGGCCGTGGAGGAAATCGACACGCTGAACAATTATGGTCAGGCGCTCGATTTGATCTCTTATCGCTATGCTTCGCAGTATCTGTGGGACATGAGCAGCGATGAAGTAAGTGAACTGGTTGAGATCCTGAAACGCCGGTTTGCCTGAGACAATACACACAAACCCATCGGGACAGCTAGACCCTGACACATGGCTTCGCTGTCCCGATGGGTTTGTTGTAATCAGTATGTCAAGTTTCGGTTTTACAGAGTACATGTAACTTTTCTGACGCACATTCGTCATAGGCCCTATCATATCCACTTGGTATAAAGGGCTTTGCGAACTGTTTATCTGCTTACCGTAGCCGGATGGCTGATCGTTTCTTCGGCTTTCTGCCAGGCCGACAAACCTGCCAATCAAGGTGCTGATCGACCCGCCGATGTCCTGAGCCAGCGTCTACAGGACTTATTTCCGGTGCAGACCGAAGGCGTCGATTACCAATCGGTGTACGATGGCCTGGCACAGCTCTACGCTAATCCTCTCGATCTGAATGCTGCCACGCGTGACGAATTGGAGGCCACCTATCTCCTCACACAACGTCAGTTAAGCAGTCTGGCCACGTACCGGCTTGAATTCGGTGATCTCCTGTCCGTTTACGAATTGCAGGCTGTCCCAGACTTCGACGTGCCGACCATCCGGCGGCTGATGCCTTTTGTAACGGTGGCTGGTAACCAGGGGTTATTTGGTGCTTATGCAGACCCAACGGATAATTACCTGATTGTTCGTTACGAACGACTTATTGAACAGCAAAAAGGATTTTCAGACGCTACGCCCGATAAAAAAGGAAACCTCCCAACGCGGTATCTGGGTAGTCCGGGTCAATGGTATGCCCGCTATCGGTACAGCCGTCCTCGGGCGTTTAGCATTGGCCTGACTGTGGAGCAAGACCCTGGTGAGCAAATGGGGTGGCAGCCTTCGGCCCGTCGGTACGGTGTTGATTACGTATCCTTTCACGCTCAAGTGCAGAACCGGGGCAAATGGCGGAATTTGCTGATTGGTGATTACCAGTTGCAAATTGGGCAAGGGTTAGTGCTGTCGGCAGGCTTCGTATTGGGCAAAAGTGCCGAAACGGTGCAAACCGTTCGTCGCCCAACACTGGGTGCCCGGCCTTTTACATCGCTCACCGAATATGGTTATTTCCGGGGCGCAACGGCTACTTACACGCTGCAATCCAATCTGGATTTAACGCTCATGGCCGCCCGTAACCGACGCGACGCCAATTTGGCAACTGATAGTTCAGGAGCAGGTGTTGTGGCTACATCATTACAAACATCGGGTTTACACCGTACGTTAGCGGAGCGCGACGATCAGGGAAGTTTACTGGAAACAAATATTGGCCTGCACCTGCTCTATCACAATCGACAGCAGGTTCAACTGGGGTTAACGGTATTACGAACCAGCTTTGATACGTTTTTCCGTCGGCGCGATCTGGCTTACAACCAGTACGAGTTTACCGGGAAGCAAAATGTAGTGGTTGGCCTTCACGGCGGATACGTCTGGCACAATTGGAACCTGTTTGGTGAACTCGCCCGCAGCAGCGGCTCGGCCACGAATTCTGGTGGTATCGGGGCTGTGGCGGGGGCGCTGGTTAGTTTGACGAAAAAGATAGATATATCGCTGGCACTGCGGCATTATGACCGCAATTTTCATAGTTTCTACAGCAATGGATTCAGCGAAGGGAGTCGGACAATTAATGAAACCGGGGCTTACGTGGGATTGAAATACACCGTTTACCGCAGGCTAACTTTGGGGGGCTTCGTTGATTATTTCAGATTCCCGTGGCTGAAATACCTGGTTGATAAACCATCCAAAGGGTTTGACTATTTGCTTCAGGTCCGTTACTCGCCCAACCGGCAAACAACCTTTTACGCGCTCTACCATGAAGAGCATAAAGAGAAAAACCTGACCGTCGATAAAGCCAAAAGCGTAGTTGGAACCACACGCCGAAATTATGTGCTTAATGCAGATTATCTACTCCGGCGTGGATTATCACTTCGGTCGCGGGTGCAGTGGGGTAGTTTTCGTTATGCGGGCCAGCCGCCCTCACGAGGTTTTGTTGTGGTGCAGGATGCTACGCTGGAGGTTCGTAAATTTAGCCTGAGCGGCCGGGTTGCTCTGTTTGGGACGGATGATTACGACAGTCGGCAGTACGTTTATGAGCGCGATGTTCTGTATTCGTTCTCTTTTCCGGCGTACTTTAATCAGGGCGTCCGGCATTATTTACTGGCTCAATATAACCTGAGCCGCCACCTGGACGTTTGGGTGCGCTGGGCCAGAATAGACCTCACCAATCAGGATACGGTAGGCTCCGATCTCGATCAGATCAACGCATCCCATAAGTCCGAAATAAAAGTACAGGCCCGATGGCGATTTTGAGGGTCTGAGCCGTCAAGCTTAGTTATCCTTTTCCATTTCACGGATCAGCTTATTCGCATTTATAAACTCATTCAACTCCTTCACGTTGGAATGGGTGAGTGTGCTGCTATTGCCTTGCCAGAGTTTATGGCCTTCGTAAAGAAACATGATCTGCTCGCCAATCTCCATCATAGAGTTCATATCGTGAGTGATCACGACGGTCGTAATTTGATACTCATCCGTGATTTCAGAAATGAGCTGATCAATTTTTATAGATGTTAGCGGATCAAGGCCGGAATTTGGTTCATCGCAGAATAAATATTTGGGATTCAGAACGATAGCCCGAGCGATACCAACCCGTTTTTTCATCCCACCACTAATTTCGGATGGCATCCGATCTCCAGCCTTGTCGAGCCCGACGCGCCGTAGACACTCCTGCGCCCGGTCTATCTTTTCACTTTCCGATTGGTTGGTAAGCATATCGAGCGGGAAGCGAACGTTTTCCAGAACCGTCTTCGAGTCAAACAGCGCTGAGCCCTGAAACAGAACGCCCATTTCGCGTCGAATGGCCTTTTGTGCGTCCAGGTCGCTGGTCAGAAAGTCCCGCCCATCGTACAGAACCTGGCCAGAGTCAGGTTTGACGAGGCCAATCATACACTTTAGCAGCACACTCTTACCAGTGCCGCTACCCCCAATGATCAGGCTTGTATCGCCGGGTTTGAAGCTGCCATCGATACCCGCCAGTACTTGCCGATCACCGAAGGATTTCGTAATGTTTTTGATGTCAATCATATTAAAGAGCAAAAGAGCGAAAGAGCGAAAGAGCGAGAATAGGCGCGTCAGCCACTCTTTCGCTCATTCACTCTTTCACTACGTAAGTAACAACTGCGTAAGAACAAAGTCGGCGGCTACAATGGCAATGCAACTGTTCGTAACCGCCGATGTCGATGCGGCCCCTACTTCGAGCGCCCCCCCGCTAACGTTATATCCTTGATAAGCCGAAATGGTGGAGATCAGGAAAGCGAATACGGTAGTTTTAATAAGCGCAAACGCAATACCGAAAGGTTTGTAATCGAACCGTAAACCGGTGACATAGTCTTCAGAAGATATGACACTCGCCAGCGTGCCGGCAATATAACCGCCCAGAATGGCTAGAAAAGCAGCCATAATAACGAGAAGCGGAAACATCAGAACCGACGCAACCACTTTGGGCAGTATCAGATAGGAGCTTGAATTGATCCCCATAACTTCCAGCGCGTCGACCTGTTCGGTAATGCGCATTGTCCCTAATTCACTGGCAATGTTCGAGCCCACTTTACCGGCCAGTACAATACACGACAGGGTAGGGGCCAGTTCCAGAATAGAACTATCGCGTACAATGAGGGCAATAATATACTTCGGAACGAACGGATTGGTCAGGTTATAGGCTGTCTGAACGCAGGTAACGGCACCAATGAATATATTGACCAGGGCAACGATAAAAATAGACCCGACGCCAATCGACATACATTCATTCAGAATGAGACCCACGTAAACACGGAATTTCTCCCGGTTACGGAAGAGGGTACCCAAAAAAATAAAATAACTACCTATTCGTGACATATAAGCGTGTAGAAAACAGTTGAACCTCGTTGATGGCGGTCAGGGTTGGTATCCATTCGGGAGAACCCTCGTAAAGATAGAATGGTTTCTAACGTAACTTGCGGCACTGCTTATCTCGATGGATAGTGGTTTTAAGGTAAAGCAGGTTTAGCTGCGTAGGTTGACTCAGATTATCGTTAGTTATGAACCCATTGATTGTGGTAACCGGTGGCTCTAAAGGCATCGGCCGTGCGATTGCCAACCGATTTGTCGCCGAAGGCTTCGACGCTCTCGTCTGTGCCCGTTCTGTCGACGGCATCCAGGAACCCGGTTTCCTGCCTTTTGCCGCCGACCTGTCGACGCGCGACGGCGTCAACAGTTTACTCCACTATATTCATTCGCTCGATCGACCGGTCGATGTGCTGGTCAATAACGCGGGTGTTTTTCTGCCGGGTCAGATTCAGGACGAAGCCGAAGGTACATTCGAGCAACTGATGAACACCAACGTGGCGAGTGCGTATCACCTGACCCGCGGATTGGTAGGTACTATGGTGGCCCGCCGGAAGGGTCATATTTTTATGATGTGTTCCACCGCCAGCATTACGGCGTATACAAACGGTGGTTCCTATTGCCTTTCTAAATTTGCGCTACTGGGCATGAGCCGGGTATTGCGCGAAGAGCTGAAACCACATGAGGTGAAGGTGACGGCCATCTTGCCGGGAGCCACGCTTACCGATAGCTGGGCTGGAACGGATTTGCCCGAAGAGCGTTTTTTAAAGCCGGATGATGTGGCCGATAGTGCCTGGGCGGCCTACACGCTTTCCAAAAGCGCCGTTATTGAAGAAATGCTTATTCGGCCTCAATTAGGCGATATTTAAGCGGAATAAAGGTCCGGATTGGGCAGGAACTAAGCAATCGACTACCAACGAATGCCCAAGGACTACCTACTTTTTGTATCTTGCGCCGATTTATGTGTTCCTGACCTGCTAATTGTTCACCATAAACTGACCAATATTAAGAATGGCTTCCGTTGAGTATTTGGGTATCGACGTCGGCGGTACGAACGTCAAAATGGGTATTGTCGATGCCAATACCGGTAAAATTTCTAATTTCTACAGCCACGACACCATTAGTTGGCGGGAATCAGGACACTTTGTTGATCGTTTCGGTGATGCCGTTGCGCTGCAGTTATTTTCTAATAAAGAGGTAAAAAAAGTTGGTATCGGTTTGCCGGGCATGATCAATAGCGCGCGCACAATTCCCCTCGAAATTACGGCTATTCCGGAAATTGATGGTGTCCCGATGGTCGATTTGCTGAGTAAGCGGTTTCCGGGGGTTCAGTTTTTTCTGGCGAATGATGCCAATGCCGCTGCGTTGGGCGAATATTATTTTGCCGAAGAGAAGATTACGGAAAACTACATTTTCATTACGCTCGGCACAGGAGTTGGTGGTGCAGCCATTATCAACAAAAAGATATTTACCGGGGGCGACGGCAATGCCATGGAGCCGGGTCATATTCCATCCCGCAATGGTCGGGTGCTGGAACGGAATATCGGTAAAAAAGAATTGCTTGATTTAGCGAACGAGCGTCGGAAAGAATACAAAGGCGAAACGCACCTGGCCGATGATGGTACAATTTCGACAACGGGCTTGGTCGCTGCTGCGGCTGAGGGTGACGAATTGGCACTCCTGATCTGGACCGAAGTTGGCGAAATGCTGGGCGAGGGATTAGCTTCGCTCATCAAAGTGTTAGACATTAAGCAGGTGCTGATTGGCGGGGGCCTGTCTGCTTCGTTCGATTATATTCTGCCCGCGGTCAATAAAACGCTGGATTATTGGTTGAATCCTTACTATAAAAACGGCTTGAGCATCAAGCGGGCTACGCTCGGCAATGACGCGGGGCTGCTCGGTGCTGCTTCGCTTTGTTTCGACTAATAAATAAACTGGACCATGCAAAAGGCCTCGATGTAGAAGACAAGTTTCCTACATCGAGGCCTTTTGCATGAGTCGTTCGTTAAATGACGTTTACTTCCGGCGAAATCGTTACGCCGAAGGTATCCAGCACCGATTGCTGAACTTTCCTGGCCAATGCCATAATTTCATCCCCGGTAGCTTTATCGTAATTGACCAGTACCAGGGCTTGTTTTGTGTGGACTCCGGCATCGCCGGATCGATAGCCTTTCCAGCCAGTCTGTTCGATTAGCCAGCCTGCTGGAACCTTAATCACATCGTCGCCTACTGGATAGCCTGGCAAGGTCGGATACGTTAATTTCAGACTATCGAACTGATCTTTAGAAATTTCAGGATTCTTGAAAAAGCTTCCTGCATTTCCGATTTGAGCCGGATCAGGTAACTTACTGCGTCGGATTCGGATAACGGCATCGCTGATCGCCTTGATGGACAACGTTTCGTCCGTTATGCCCATTTCGGTCAACGTCTCCTGAATAGCGCCGTAACGCGTATGGAACGTTGGCCGCTTATCGAGCTGAAACGTAACGCTGGTAATTATGTATTGGCCTTTTAATTCCCGCTTAAAGACACTTTCCCGATAACCAAAGGCACAATCGGCGTGCGTAAAGGTTTTCTTTTCGCTGGTAAGAACGTGAATCGCGGTGAGCGATTCAAATACCTGCTCCAGTTCAACGCCATAGGCACCGATGTTCTGCATAGGTGCTGCTCCCACTGTGCCGGGTATGAGCGACATGTTTTCCATACCTGCGTAGCCGCGACTAACGCAAAACAGAACCAGCTCGTGCCAATTAACCCCCGCGCCAGCCGTTATGTATACATGGTCGTCATCTTCACGGATGACATTGATGCCCTGAATATTTATTTTAACAACCAACCCATCGAAGTCATGGCATAGTAGTACATTACTACCACCACCAAGGATCAATTTAGGTTGATTGATAAAGTCATTTAATTGAAGTACCGTCTGAAGGTCTTCCTCACTATTAACTTCAACCCAATAGCGTGCGTTGGCATTAATTCCAAACGTGTTATAGGGTTTGAGCGATACGTGGCTTTGTATGTTCAGCATGTACTAAGCGTAATAAACGGCCAAAATTAACCAAATTATAGAAGGGGTTTATACGGATGATCGTCGGTTTGATTTATTCCAGCCGCAAATGACTATTTTTACCCATTAATTCAAAAATGGTTATGCGTTGCCGACTTGCGGAAAGTATTACGTTGAGTTTATTAATTATGACGGGTTGTGCTACCAGCCGCTCGGTTACAACGGCTGTTGATTACAATAGTTATAACGAAGATTTGTCGTCGGTACGTCCTGTTTATACCCCAGTCGCAGCCCCGCTTCCAACCAATACGCCACCACCAGCGCCATCTGCTGCGCCTACTCCTCGTCGAACAGATACGCGTAAACCCAATGCACCCATAGAGGCCCTTCACATTAACCGGCGGCTCGATATGGTGTTAGACACTATTGCCACACAGAACCGCTCGATACGATACGCTCCCGGCTTTCGTATTCAGGTTTACGTAGGGACCCAACGAAAGGAGGTTGATGCTGCCAGATTACTGCTGTCTCAAGAATTCCCGGAGTTGAGTCCTTATCTGAGTTATACGCAACCGACGTATAAACTTAAGGTAGGCGACTTTATGCGCCGTATGGACGCTGAACGCTATTATGCATCCATACGACGCCATTTCGAATCGGCGCAGCTTCAGGCCGACAAAGTAGACATCCGTCGTAGCCTGTTAATAAAATAAGTTATAGAATTTGGCTGCCGGACATTACCTTTGGTCAATTTGATACACCTTTAGGCATTGGTCTTGACCAGTTTATACTGATATGAAAAAAGCATTAGTTACCGGAATTACCGGACAAGATGGGGCTTATCTGACCCAATTACTATTAGAAAAAGGATATGAAGTACATGGTATCAAGCGCCGTAGCTCCCTTTTTAATACACAGCGGATTGACCACCTGTACGAAGACCCGCACGAGAAAAATGTCCATCTGAAACTTCACTACGGCGATCTTTCCGATTCAACTAATATTATCCGTATCATTCAGGAGGTTCAGCCCGACGAGATCTACAACTTGGGCGCTATGTCGCACGTGCGGGTTAGCTTCGATGAGCCGGAATATACCGCTCAGGTAGATGGTATCGGTACATTACGTATACTGGAGGCAGTTCGGCTGCTGGGCCTGACCGAAAAAACACGTATTTATCAGGCGTCAACGTCTGAGCTGTATGGTGGTGTTCAGGGTCACGCTCAGTCAGAAACAACTCCCTTTTATCCCCGATCGCCCTACGCGGTTGCTAAACTGTATGGTTACTGGATCACGGTAAACTACCGCGAAGCTTACAATATGTATGCCTGTAACGGGATTCTGTTCAACCACGAGTCGCCATTGCGGGGGGAAACGTTTGTGACACGTAAAATTACACGAGCTGTAGCCCGTATCGGCCTTGGTTTACAGGATAAGGTATATCTGGGTAACCTGGACTCGTTGCGCGACTGGGGTCATGCCAAAGACTATGTGGAGGCTATGTACTTGATTCTGCAGCAGGAAAAACCCGAAGACTTCGTTATTGCAACGGGTGTAACAACCAGTGTACGGGATTTTGTCCGGATGTCATTCTCGGAAATTGGCGTCGAACTGGCATTCACCGGCGAAGGGGTTAATGAAGTTGGAACAGTCATTAGCTCGACTAACCCTGATTTCCCAGTTGCAGTTGGCCAGGCCGTTGTGTGTGTCGATCCTCGTTATTTCCGTCCAACGGAAGTAGACCTGTTGTTGGGCGACCCCACCAAAGCGATGTCGAAGCTAAACTGGACGCCGAAATACGATCTTCCTGCACTCGTTAAAGACATGATGACGGCCGATATCAATCTGTTCCGTCGTGATCAACTTCTGGCCAGCAGTGGACACCAGGTTCTGAATTACTTCGAATAATTGCCAGCCTGATTCTGGCTTCTTTTCTTGTACGGTCGGGTTTTAAAGCCCGACCGTTTTTTTATGCGCAAAAAAAGCGTCGGGTTCTGGAACCCGACGCCACGTACTAACGTAAGAACACACTGCTTACACAGGTACTGCATAGTAATACATCCGTGAGCTGTTGGGATACATACCGATAAGCATCAGTCCTTCGCCCTCTTTCACCGAAGCCATGATTGCTTGAAGGTCTTTCGCTGTTTTAACGTTCTTACCGTTCGCTTTTACAATGATGAATCCTTCCTCTACATCGGTTTCGGCTAGTTTGCCATCCGTAATTTTCTTCACCCGAACGCCCCCAGTAATGCCCAGTTGTTTGGCATCCTGTGCCGATAAATCTTCAAAGCTGGCCCCGAGGGTGCTCAATGATGTGTTGGAAGCTGCTACATCTGCTTTCTTGATCACATCCCGGCCACCGTTGCGGTTACGTAGCTCAACTTTGAAATCGCGCTCGGTACCATCACGATTAACGGTTACGTTAACAATATCACCTGGGCGACGACGACCAATGATTTCGCGCATCTGTGCATCCGAATCAAGCGTCTGGCCTTCCATTTTCACGATAACGTCGCCTTTTTTCAGACCAGCTGCTTCAGCCGCGCCTTTTTCGACAACGCTCTCCACATAAATACCACGGCCAATTTTTGCCCCTTTTTCTTTGGCTACTGTGCTATTCAGTTCAATGGGCAGGATGCCGATATAGCCACGTTGTACATTACCATATTTAAGCAGGTCAGCTGATACCTTCTTGACCAGCGATACAGGAACAGCGAACCCATAACCACTGTAATAACCGGTTGCTGAAGCGATAGCTGAGTTGATACCAACCAATTCGCCACGCAGGTTAACCAGCGCCCCGCCCGAGTTACCTGGGTTGATGGCGGCATCCGTTTGAATAAATGCTTCTACGGGTGAATCAGGTTTAGCATCCGTCTTGCTGATATTCTGATCTAAAATACCGATCCGACGGCCTTTTGCGCTAACGATACCGGCGGTAACGGTCGATTCCAGATCAAGCGGATAACCAACGGCTAATACCCATTCACCTAATTTCAACGCGTCCGAATCGCCCAGCGTAATGGCTGGAAGGTTATTGGCATCTACTTTAATGACGGCTAAGTCGGTTAGGGGATCGGTACCGATAACTTTTGCTTTGAAGCTCCGTTTGTCGGTCATGATAACTTCTACCTCATCAGCATCCTGAACAACGTGGTTGTTGGTGACGATATAACCATCCTTGCTGATGATCACCCCCGAACCGGAAGCTTGTCCTTGCTGGCGACGTGGCTGCCGCTGGCCACCACCAAATTCATCCCCAAAAAACTCCCGGAAAATATCGGGAACCTGTTGCTGACGCACTGTGCGCGTCATGGTAGTCCGAATGTGAACGACCATCGGTGTGACGGCTTCAGCCGCCGTAGAAAAATCGCCGGGAACACCGCTTGGGTTGCTTCCGGGCATTGAGGCTAGTCGCCCAGTAATCGTCTGTATTGGCGACGATTCGTTTAAAATTACATCCCGGTTGTTGAAGCCCAACAGGTTGTAAGCAGCCAACGTTACAACACTCGACAGGAGTGCCATTAACGCCAATAATTTCCAGTTGCTTTTCATGATAAATTGGGAAAATCTAATTGCTTTCTTTTTGTGTTAAAGGCAGTGATTGCCTGTCTGATACTATAACGGAAAGTAGCGGTTGAAAAATCCGGCTGCTATGCGTCCTTAACAAAATTTAACAGGGCATTGTTACGAGAGAATTAGCTAATGAAAAGCCCGTGAGCACGATACGTATCGTGCTTTTTTCGTTGTACAAAAACAGCCTTAATTAGCCAGTAATGTCAATCTGCCGTGGTGGTTTCACTCTTGCCTCTTCGCGTTTGGGAACCTCGATTTTTAGAAGCCCATCGCTATAGCTTGCCTGTATGCGTTCGGCATCTATGGATGTGGGCAACGTAAACGTCCGCTGGAACGAAGAGTAGCTGAACTCCCGACGGATATATTTTTCAGAACCTTTTTCCCCTTCTTCTTGCTGCGTTTCCTGGCTGGCAGAAATAGTCAGGTTATTGTGGTTCAAATTAAGTTTGAAATCTTTTTTCTTCAAACCAGGAGCGGCAACTTCGATGCGGAAGCCATTCTGATGCTCGACTACGTTTACTGCTGGAATGTTTGTTACTCCAGAACCACGGGCATTAAAAAAGTCGTTCATGTCGCGTACGAATCGAACCGCCGGAGCGGCATTCTCGATCAACGATGAAAAATGGTCGTTGGTGCGCATTAACGTATTCATGATTCGTATGGTTTTAGGTTTGAAAATAGGTCAACTAATCCAAATAGTTATTTTCAAACCTTATGCCAGTTCACCCATCAATCGGATTTCAGAAATTTTGACAGTTGTAAAGATATAGTAAAAAGGAGAAAACTGCCAGGATGACACGTGAGGGCACTTTTTGCCATCAATGTCGGCAAAACTGACAAAGAATCGTACCGTGTAAGTAAGGTACTTACAGGCGAATGAACGGGTTACTTAAGTTCCAGCAATTCGAAGGCTTTCTCGGCGGCAGCCTGTTCGGCTTTTTTCTTACTATAGCCGCTACCTGTTGAGAAGGGCTCGTCATCGACGAGTACCTGTGAAATAAACTCACGAAAATGGCTATTGCCCTTTTCCGATACGATTTCGAAACGAATCTCTTTGCCTTCGCGTTGTGCCCATTCGATCAGGCGGCTTTTATAGTTTCCGTTGTTTTGCACGACGGATTCAATATCATAGTGCGCCAATAAATCCTTCAGGATAAACCGGCGGGAGAAGCGGAATCCTTTGTCCAGATATACGGCTCCAACCAGCGCTTCGAGCGCATCGCCATACATGGATGTGCGGGCCGGCAGGCTGCGGGTGCGGCTTCCGTCGTATTCAATGAGCTGGTCGAGACCAATTTTACGGGCAATACCATTCAGCGTCTCGCGATTGACGATCCGTGATCGAATTTCCGTCAGAAACCCTTCGTCTTTGTAGGGATACTTTTTAAAAAGAAACTCGGCGATAACCATACCCAAAACGGCATCGCCTAAATACTCCAGCCGTTCGTTCGATTCCCGAAATCCCTCGATCGCCGTCGCTTTCGACGCCGATGTATGGCGTAAGGCGAGTTGGTAAAGGCCTAAATTAGATGGGCGTGCACCAATGATATGGGCGATTGACCGGCGCAGATTCTTACGAGGATCAGCGTTATCAGGCCGGAACCAGTCGAGGGGGTTAAATAAACTGCGTGGCAGAGCGATTTGCACGACTCAGCTAAGTTTACGGAAAATAACGATAGCGTTGTGACCTCCAAACCCAAAGGCATTACTCATCACTGTTGTGATGGAGCGAGCCTGTGCTGTGTTGACCGTTAGGTTAAAGCGGGAGTCGATTTCCTCGTCGTTCGTAACGTGATTGATCGTTGGTGGAACAAGTTGGTGTTCCATCGCTTTAATACCGGCAATAGCTTCAACCGCGCCCGCAGCGCCCAGTAAGTGACCTGTCATCGATTTCGTCGAACTGATATTCAACCTGAACGAATGCTCACCAAACAACTGGTAGATGGCTTTCAATTCCTGCGGATCACCGATGGGCGTTGATGTGCCATGCGTGTTGATGTAATCGATCTCGTCGGGGGCAATATTGGCATCCCGGAGCGCATCTTCCATCGCCAGGAACGCCCCTAAACCTTCTGGGTGAGGGGCGGTGATGTGATAGGCATCCGATGACATACCGCCACCAATCAGTTCGGCGTAAATTTTGGCTCCCCGCGACTGGGCATGTTCGTATTCTTCCAGAATAAGTGCGCCGGCGCCTTCGCCCAAAACAAATCCATCGCGGTCTTTATCGTAAGGACGCGACGCTGTTTCCGGCGAGTCATTACGCTCGGAGAGAGCCCGGTTGGCATTGAATCCGCCAATCCCTGCCCGGGTAACAGCGGCTTCTGAACCACCTACCACGCACATATTTAGCCGACCTAACCGAATATAGTTGAACGCATCAATGATAGCGTTGTTGGTAGAGGCACAAGCCGAAACAGTTACATAATTGGTGCCCCGGAAACCGTAGCGCATCGAAATCTGACCGGATGCACTATCCGCAATCATACGGACGATGAAGAAAGGATTGATACGAGGTGTACCGTCGCCTTTGGCGTAATCAATCATCTCGTCCTCGAACGATTTGAGCCCACCGATGCCAGAACCCCAAATAACGCCAACCTTATTTTTATCGACTGTATCCAGATTCAGACCTGAATCCTTCACGGCTTCGTCGGTAGCGATCAGGGCGTAATGCGTGAACGCATCCATTTTGCGGGCTTCCTGACGAGGAATATACTGCGTAACGTCTACGCCTTTCAGTTCGCAGGCAAAGCGCGTGCGGAATTTGCTGGCGTCAAACTTCGTAATGGGACCGGCCCCGCTTACACCGGCGGCTAAGCTGTTCCAGTAAGAGGCTACATCATTGCCGATTGGTGTCAACGCACCGAGGCCGGTCACTACTACTCGCTTGATTGTCATACGGGTTTACTGCGTAATTAAAAAAGAGAAACAACGCCGATACCGTATTTGTTGGCGTTGGCTTCGTTGCTCAGTATCCGTCCCGATTGATTGGATAGGTACCGAGATAATTCGTTATACCGTCTGCTAAATCTCGTTGAGACTTATTTGCCGATGTTTTTCTCCAGGTATTCGATGGCCAGGCCAACCGTAGAGATTTTTTCAGCCTCGTCGTCGGGGATAGGCAGGTTGAATTCTTTTTCAAATTCCATGATCAGCTCAACCGTGTCGAGTGAATCGGCCCCTAAATCGTTGGTGAAGCTTGCTTCAGGCGTCACTTCTGATTCTTCAACGCCTAATTTTTCAACAATGATATTCTTTACTTTCTGTGCAATGTCCGACATTTTAGTAGTCTGTTCGAGTTAAAAAACTGCGCAAAGAAACGTATTTACCTTTGTATTATCAAACAATTTTTTAATCCAAAAATCGCTCGTTAATATCCCCGTAAATAGGGTAACATTCTTATTGTTAACGATTTATACTTAAAATTGATGCTGAATTACCGAATGACAACTGACTTGCAAACATGGGTAGGAATAATGCCTGTACTCCGAATCAGAACCTCGGCATCCTGCGGTTGTGTGTTTCCTGTGAGTACAAGGACGGTGTCGAGCCCAAACTTATTACCTCCCAAAATGTCGGTTCGGAGGGTATCGCCCACCATCAGCACATCGCGTTTGCTAATCTGAGTCGCGTTTTCCAACCGCTCATAGGCAAACATGAAGAGTTGTGCATCGGGTTTGCCAAATTGAATAAACTGCTTTCCTACGATCGATTCAATCATCCTGGCCACTGCCCCGATGGCAATAGCGATTCGGGTTTTCGATACCGGATACGTCGAATCGGTATTGGCAACGATGACCGGTATATTTCTTTTTCGAAGGAGGTTAACCGTTTTGGTTAGGTCTGTATTCCAGTCAAATCCCTCATCATCAAGCAGAACCAGCGCATTGATGTCTGCTACATCTTTTAGGTCCACCTGGCTGATGGGTAATGTTTTTAGACCAGTGGTTTCTAGGTAATGGGCCGATTTTTCCGTCCCCAAATAAGCTACTGTACCACTGGCTACTTTAAGATCCAGGTACTCCCGCGCCAACATGCCCGATGAAATAATTCGCTCCGGCGGAATGGCATAAAAGTTCTGTCTATAATAAGACTCCGCTAATTCCTGCGGACTCCGAGAGGCATCATTCGTCAGTACGTAAAAATCCTTCCCATTTTCTTTTAGCCAGTCGAAGGTGTGTTCAATTCCGGGTAAGAGGCCTTCCGAGTTTTTCAGGACGCCAAAGGCATCGAAGAAAATTACTTTATAATTAGCCGCTACAGTTTTGAAATCAGTGAGTTGCATGGAGCACGCATGAAAGATGAATAGCCATGTGCGAACCTTCGTGTTAACCAAGATTGCTTTGACGCTTGAATTCCAGAAGAATATTGGTAAAAATACGACAAAGGACGACGTTTAAATCTGTTTTTCTATGAAGTTGTCTAAAGTTTGAGATGGCGCAATAACAGCGTACAAAATGCCAGCCAGTGGAAGGCCAACCAGTTACTGGCCTTGGTTTCAAAACGAACCAATAGATTCTT